>JBFKDQ010000055.1:0-25302 GCA_041619555.1 Oceanococcus sp.
CTACGGTCAGCGCCGCCGTCAGCGTGGTCTTGCCGTGGTCAACGTGTCCGATCGTGCCCACATTCACATGCGGTTTCGTACGCTCAAATTTAGCTTTGGCCATTTTTCCTGGTCCCCTCGGATCTCAGATTTTCGAGAAGTGGTGTTAAGCAAACGATCGTCACCGCTGCAGCACGCAACCATGACGACACTAAAACTATGGAGCCCATAACCGGATTTGAACCGGTGACCTCTTCCTTACCAAGGAAGTGCTCTACCGACTGAGCTATATGGGCCCTGGTCTTTCCAATCAACGAAGCGCTGCTCCGTCATTTCATCACGATCCCGTGCAGGCGACCACGCCCGCCCGAAACCTTTTCACTTACCGCTTGTTGCTGCTCGCCGCATCGGCGATGAGTGCGCCAATCTTCTCGTCGCAACTCAAAAAAACAACGCCGCCATGGCCAGGCCATTGGCGACGCATCCGATCAAGCTGGAGCGGGTGATGGGAATCGAACCCACATCATCAGCTTGGAAGGCTGAGGTTCTACCGTTGAACTACACCCGCCTGGCGAAACCGTTAACATCTGGTGGAGGGAGTAGGATTTGAACCTACGTAGGCATAGCCGGCAGATTTACAGTCTGCTCCCTTTGACCGCTCGGGCATCCCTCCGAAGAGCCGCGTATTCTTCTGATTGGGCCTATGCTTGTCAACTGCCCAGAGACATTCGAGCGATGTTTTATCCTTTCAGCCATCCTATTCTTGGAGAAATTCACTCGTGAAGCGCGCCATATTTCTCGGTCTAAACCTCTATTTAGCGTCCTTTTCGTCATCCGCCAATCTTCTTCAGGACCTCTATCAGCAGGCACTTGAGTTTGATGCTCAATTCCAGGGGGAGCGCGCTCAACATCAGGCGACGCTGCAGGCCGCGCCGCAATTGCGCGCCAGCATGTTGCCCCAGATCGCCGCATCAGTGACGGCACAGCGGGCTCGGGACGAGGTCACCCAGAGCGCGGTTCCACAGCAGGTTGGCAGCGCAATCTCGAATTCCTACTCCGCTTCCCTGAGCCTGAGCCAGCCCCTGTTCGACTGGGCCGGCTTTGCGCGCTTGCGGCAGATGGACGAGCGACGGGCGCAGGCCGAGGCCGGGCTGGCCAGCGCCGAGCAAAGTCTGATTCTACGAACCGTTTCGGCCTATTTCGATCTTCTCGCGGCAGCGGACAGCCTGCGTTTCGCCAAGGCCGAAAAAGAAGCGATTGCGCAACAATTGAAGCAGGCCAAGAGTCGCTTCGAGGTGGGCCTGTCAGCCATCACGGACGTACAGGAAGCGCAGGCGCGATTCGATGCCAGCCGGGCACAGGAAATCGCCGCCGCCAGCCAGCTTCGCTCCGCGCGTGAAGCATTGGGCGTGATCACCGGCCAGCGGCCCATGATGCCCGCGCCCCTGCGCGCGCCGCTGGAAACGGCGCCGCCCAGCCCGGCCGACCCGGAAGCCTGGGTGGAACAGGCGCTGACAGGCAATCTGGATCTGAAGCTGCGCGAACTGAACGCACGCATCACGCGCGAACAGGTGCGCGAAGGACAGTCCGCCTATCTTCCAACCCTCAACCTGTTTGTGCGCAAGAGTTACCAGGACGCGTCCGACTCGCCGCAGCAACTGGAGTCGGAAAGCGACAGCATCGGCCTGCAACTGGACCTCCCCCTGTTCGCCGGTGGCGGCAACCACGCCCGGGTCCGTGAGAAACGTCATCTGCACGACAAGGCTGCCGCCGAATACCTGCACAGCCAGCGCCTGACCGCGCAGCTGGCCCGCGACGCCTACGACGGTGTCGTCACCGGGGAAGTGCAGGTTCAGGCGCTCAGCCAGGCCGTGAAATCAGCCAAGGTGGCCCTGAAAGCGATTGAAGCCGGGCTGAAAGTGGGTTCGCGGACTTCGGTCGATGTGCTCAATGCGCAACAGGAATTGTTTCGCACCGAACGCGATCTGTCGCGTAGTCGTTTCGACTACCTGCTCAGCGTCCTGCGTTTGAAGCAGGCGGTGGGCGCCCTGGCCGCCTCCGACCTGAGGGACATCGACGCCTTGCTGGAATCCGGTACATCCTGAGCCGCAAGCCGCAATGCAGGGCTAATTCAGATAGGGCGCCAGGAGCTTGAGACTGGCGTCCACCGCCCCGCGATTGCGCTCGGCAAATTCCTGCCCTGCCCTGCCCTGCGCCCGCCAGCGCCCCGGCGCACTCAGCCAGTCAAGCAGGGCGTCGGCCAGCGCCTGCGCATCCGGCACCACCCGCAGCGCCTCCGCCTCCAGCAAGGCATCAGCCACATCCCGGCAGCTGTCAAGGTGCGGTCCGGTGAGGATGGGACGCGCCAGGGCGGCCGGCTCCAGCAAATTATGCCCCCCCACCGGCACCAGGCTGCCGCCGACAAAGGCCAGTTCGCAGGCGGCGAAAAACAGCATCAGTTCCCCCAGCGTGTCGATCAGCAGCACCTGCGCCTGATCCACACCGGCGCCACTGCTGCGGCTGACAAAATTCATTCCGCGCTCCACCAGCAGACGCTCGACTTCGGCGGCACGCCGCGGGTGACGCGGCGCCAGCAACAACAGGGCATCCGGCGCTCGCGCCAGCACCGCCCGGTGCGCGTCCAGCACCGCGAGTTCTTCCCCGGCATGAGTGCTCGCCGCCAGCCAGATCGCCGAACGCTGCCACCTCAGACGCATCAGTTCCGCCTCAGCCGACAAATCCGCGGCCACCGGGAGATCGAATTTCAGCGAGCCCGTAACGCTCACCCGGGCTGGAGGCGCGCCCACCTCGACGAAACGCCGCGCATCCCGCTGCGTCTGCATCCCCAGCGCCCTCACCTGCGAGAACACGCGCCGAAGATTGCGTCTGCCGAAAATCTTCGGGTACTGCACTGCGCTTCGCTCGCTCATCCGGCCGCTCAACCAGATCACCGGCACCCCCTGGCACGCACAGCCCGCCAGCAGATTGGGCCAGCACTCGGTTTCCAGCATCACGGCCGCACGGGGCGCCAGCGCGCGCAGGAAGCGATTGGTGGCCAGGGGGACATCGACCGGCAACAGGCTGACGCTGGCACCGGGCGCCAAAGCACACAGTCGGTCCCGACCGGTCGGCGTGAACGCGGTGAGATGCAGCGGCAAATCGGGCCAGCGCGCCTGCAATTCTCGCAGCAGGCCAGCCGCGGAATTGGCCTCCCCGACCGAAGCGGCATGCAACCACAAAGGCCGATCGGCCCGGCCCGGCAGCCGCCCGAGGCGCTCACCCCAGCCACGCCGCCACCCCGGTTCCCGCCGTCCCTTCAACCAGAGCGCGACAAAGAAAAATGGCAACAGCAGACGGATCAACAGCGCGTAGCGCATCAGTTCAGGCTGACCTGATAGGCGCGCAGGAATCCTTGCCAGTCCGAAGCCGTGTATCGCAGCCCGCCGGCCGCGCTGATCTTGTCCAGCGAACGTTTGAGGCGCTGCAGATTGGACCAACCCCAGTTGCCAGGCGGACGTTGGCGGGCACGATCAAAATCGATCAGCCACCAACGCCCCTGCCGACAGATGACGTTGCGTGCATTGAGATCGGCATGCCAGAAACCAGCCCGGTGGCAGCCGGCAATGACCTGGGCCAGCGCCGCCCACCAGTCCGCCGGCATCTCTCCTTGCGCCAGCAGGTCGGCCAGGGAATGGGCGCCGTCAATCCGTTGCAGCAGGATATCACCACGATAAACCGGCCCCTGCCGATGCAGCGCTGCAGCCACCGGTCGCGGCACCGCAACTCCGGCCGCATGAGCCGCGGCCAGCGTGCGCCATTCCCGAACAGGGCGCGAGCGATCCAGACCCGCATACAGATAGCGATCGGCGATCAGCCGCCCCGGCAGACCGCCGCGATGATAGTGACGCAGCACCCAGCGCTGATCCCCATGGTCAACGAACAGCGCCCGCGCACGCCCCGGCGCGCTGCCGACGATTCGTCCCTGCCAGAAATCGGGCGCGAAGAACTCTGCCGTCACCGGCGGATGCAGGCTGGCATCCGCGATGATCCAGCACCGACCGTGGTGCGAGATGCGCTCGGCGATCACGCGTAGTCGGCGTAGGACTTCTCTTCGACGATGGCTGAACCGAGCTTCAGATTGACCTGCTTCTTCACCGCCGCGCGCTTGTCATTGGTGAAATAGACCGAGCGGGCGAGTTCGACGAATTTTTCGCCAAAATTCTTCGCCGCCTCTTCGTCGCGGATGTCGTCCTCGATGACCCAAAGAGCCTCGTTCACGGACTTCAGTTCCGCGCGCTCGGCACTCAGGTCAACATCCGGGATCGAACGTTGCCAGAGATCCGTCAGCAATTGCAGTTCGTAGCGGACGTTCTTGAGCTTTTCCGCATCGGCAATACGCTCGGACTTGATTTCCAGAATCGTGATCTTGTCCAGCAATTCGCCGGGGGATACCGGCGCCATGACATTGTCCATCAGATTTCCTAAATTTCCGTGAGCCATTCGGCATGATCTTCGCGCTTGCCGGTGACATGATCGAAATACAGCGACTGTAGCTGCTGGGTGAGAGGGCCGCGACTGCCGCAGCCGATGCTGCGCCCATCCAGTTCGCGAATCGGGGTGACCTCGGCCGCGGTACCGGTAAAGAACAGTTCGTCGGCGACATACAGTTCATCGCGGGTCATGCGGCGCTCGACCAGTTTGATGCCCCGCTCCTCGGCAAGCTGGAAGATGGTGCGGCGGGTGATGCCATCGAGCGCGGACAACAGGGTCGGGGTATGCAGTTCACCGTCGAATACGGCAAAGATATTCTCCCCCGAGCCTTCGGCCACATAGCCATCGACATCCAGCAGCAAGGCCTCGTCATAGCCGTCACGCAGGGCTTCCTGCAGCGCCAGCATCGAATTGATGTAATTGCCGTTGGCCTTGGCCCGGCACATGGTGACGTTGACATGATGGCGGGTATAGGAACTGGTGCGGATCCGGATACCGCGCTCCATATTGTCCGCGCCGAGATAGGCCCCCCAGGTCCAGGCCGCAACGATCACATGCACCTTGAGCGAGTCCGCCCGCAGCCCCATGCCTTCGGATCCATAAAATGCCATCGGCCGGATGTAGGCCGACGCCAGATTGTTTTCGCGCACGGCGGCCAGCTGAGCCTGGTTGATTTCATCCTGCGAATAGGGAATCTGCATGTTCAGGATCTTGGCCGAATTGAACAGCCGCCGGGTGTGATCCTGGAGCCGGAATATCGCCGTACCGGTCGGAGTTTCATAGGCCCGCACCCCCTCGAAAACCCCCATCCCGTAGTGCAGGGTATGAGTCAGGACGTGGGTGGTCGCATCACGCCAGGGCACCATCTTGCCGTCATACCAGATCAGACCATCACGGTCGGCCATCGATGTCATCACACACTCCGTAAATAGCGGGCGCGGATCACCCGCCCCAGGGTTTGACCCGCAAGCCAGGCGGGTAAACGATCTAGTTTAGCGCGGCTGCGACCACGATTCGATGCCAGCGCCATCAAACCAGCCCGGACCAGGCCTTGATCACCTCGTTCAGCGCAATGTCCCGAACCGAGGCCGCCCCTCCGGCTTGCACCACCTGGACCGGCGCGCAGACAGAATATGGCTGCCATTCACGAGGATCCAGATCTCCGAACAGCACCACCAGCGGACAGCCCATCGCCGCCGCGGCGTGGGCGGGTCCGGTATCGACGCTGACCATGGAATGGGCCCGCTGCTGCAGCGCCAGCAGGCGCGGAATGGGCAGTTCATCCGCCACCGAGGCCACCCGCGGGTGATCGATCGCCGCCGCCAGCCTCAGCGCATAGTCGTGCTCCTGCGGCGAACCACAGAACAGCACCTGGACTTCGGGATCGGCATCCAGCACATGCCTGCACAGCGCAACCCAGTGTTCATCCGGCCAGAATTTCACGTTGCTGGCCCGGTGCGCGGCGCCACGCCGCATGGTCCGCTTGCTGCCAGCCTGAATCAGGACCAGCTTGCGCTGCGCCCAACCGCGGCCGGCCAGCCATCTGCCGCATTCATCGACGTGCGCGGCATCGAGTTCCAGCCAGCCCGATCGCAACCAGTCCCGAACCCACGCGGGGTCGAACGCAACACCGTAAACATGGTGAGCAAAGCGCAGCAGAAATTCGATCCAGTGTTCCTGCGGCCGGCGCTGGAACTGCGCGCAACTGTGCAGATGGCGCTGATCGGGGCGCGCCCGCCGGGCCAGGGCCATCGACTTGCTGTCGGTCTCGCAGACCAGCAGATCCCCTTGCGAGTGCGCCGCAAGATGGCGCACCAGATCCTGTTGACTGCGATTCAGCCAATACGGCGCCTTGCGGCTCGTGACCAGGGTCAGCTCTCCCACATAGGGCTGCATGCCCAGCAGAGGACGGGTCCAGCCGCCGGAGGAGACGACATCCACTGGCGCCCCGGTGTGGCCGGCGATCCAGCGCAGCATCGGGGTCAGCATGATCATGTCGCCGAAAGCGCCAAAGCGCATCACGGTGGCCCGGCTCGCAATTGCTGTGTTCAAAACGTGAAAGAATCCTGGTCGCTGGAAGCGGGAAATGCCGCCGGTGCAATATAGTTTGCCGCCCCGCGCAAGCTCAAGCAGGAAACCAGGACGGCCCGGCACCGGCTTGTGAATCACTTAAACTGCCGGCCTGGCAGGATTCGTGAACGTTACGCAAGGGAAAGGGCCGCATGCGAGCCGCAGCACAACAGGACATCCAGAATGACGATCGACTGAGCTTTCTGGTCATCGACTACACCCCGGCCGGGGGCGTTGAGCGCGTGACTTCCCGCCTCATCAGCCTGTTCCGGGCGCATGGCATTCCGGTGTTCAGCCTGCTGTCCGTGATGCGCCAGCACGAGCGGCCTTTCATCCCCTTTCCCGAGGATCTGCGGATCGATGTGCTCTGCCCCCAGGGCGCCAAGGCGGAACTGGGCGCACAGCTGAGCCACTATCTGCGCACGCAGCAGATCAAGACGCTGATCTTCCAGGGCGACAACATGTCGATCGCCCTCCAGGTTCAGGCGGCCGCCCGCCAGGCCGGCACCAGGGCCATTCCGATCTGGCATGGCTCACCCTATGCGTATCTGCGCAAATACCATTACTGGCGCGACATCAAGGCGCGCCCCTGGCTGCTCCTGCGCGTCCTTGCCGCCGGGCTGGTGTGGCCGTTCAAGAAGCGCAAGGCGGCACGCGTGATCCGGCAGGCCACAGCCGGTCTGGTCTGCGTCAGTCAGGGCGCCGAGCAGGAAGTCAGAAGCCTGTATCGCCTGCGCGGCGAATCCGCCAAAAGGATCACGCACATTCACAATCCCTTGAGCCTGAGCAGCGCGCACGGCGCCATCACGCCGGCGCGCAAGGCCAAGATCGTGAGCTATCTGGCCCGGCTGGAACGCAAACACAAGAACGCGCAGATGGTGGTGGAAGTCTGGCAACGCATCGCCCCGCGCCATCCGGACTGGCAGCTGCGGATCCTGGGCGACGGCTCGGCGAGGGCCGCGATGGAAGCCTTTGTCGCCGCGCATCAGATCCCGCGTGTGGTATTTTTGGGCCATGTCGATCAGGTGGCAGAGGAACTGCGCGCCAGCTCCATTGCCATGCTCACCTCACACTGCGAGGGCATCAATATGGGTCTGGTCGAAGCGGCAGAATTCGGCAATGCCCTGATCGCGGTCGATGCCGATGGTGGTGTTGGCGACATCGTGATTGATGACCAAAGCGGCATTCTCGTCCCCAAAGGCCAGTTCGAGACCTACGTCGAGCGCCTGGATCAATTGATGCGCGACGAAAAACTCAGAACGCGGCTCGGCGAAGGCGCCAGGGCGCGAGTGCGGGATTTTTCCGACGAACGAATCGTGAAAAAATGGAAGCACCTGCTCGACGAACGGCCACCGCTCGCATGAAAATCTCTTTGGTGGTGACCACCTACAACTGGCCACAGGCCCTGGAGCAGGTTCTGGGAGCGCTGAACGAACAGGACACCGGAGACTTCGAAGTGATCGTCGCCGATGACGGCTCTGCCGCCGACACCCGGGAGATGATCGATACCCTGCGCCCACAGTTGCGCTATCCACTGTTCCATGTCTGGCAGGAAGACCTTGGCTTTCGCGCCGCCCGCGTTCGCAATCTGGGCATCCGGCAGGCGAGCGGGAAATACATCGTATTCCTTGACGGCGACTGCGTGCCGACCCGCGCCTTCATCGCGCAACATCGCGCCCTGGCCGAGCCCGGCTGGTTCGTTGCCGGCAATCGGGTGACGCTGGAACGACAGCTGAGCGAGCAGGTTCTGGCGCAAAAGCAGCCGCTGTGGCGCTTCAGCCTGGCGCAATGGTGGGCCCTGTGGTTGCGCAAGCGCATCAACAAGTTTCGCGCCTTCCTGCATCTGCCACTCGGCCCCTTGCGCAAGCTGCGCGCGCGGCGCTGGCAAGGCGTCATGAGCTGCAATCTGGCCGCCTGGAAAGCCGACCTGGTCGCCGTCAACGGTTACGATGAGTCCTTTGAAGGCTGGGGCTTTGAAGACTCCGATCTGGTAATTCGTCTGCTCAACCACGGCACACAGCGCAAATCCGGCCAGTTTGCGGTCACCGCGATGCATTTCTGGCATGCGTCGGCGCACCGCGAAGATCACGCCGAAAATTTACGCCGGCTGGATGAAATCGTTCACTCCCGCCGGGTACGGGCAATGCGCGGCCTCGAACCCTGAGCCGGCAAGCGCCGTTTGCCTGCGCAATCGATCACGGCCCTCAGCCCTCCGGGGTCCAGGCCAGCGGCGCGGCTTGCAACAATTCCTGGGTCCGGGCAAAAACCTCCGCCACCTCCGGCCAGCGGCCTGGCCGGCCCATGGAGACACCGCCACAAGGTCCAAATTTCTGTGGATCGCTGACGCCGAAGATCCCCAGCACCCGACCCTGGGCCGCTGCCGCGAGGTGCATCGGACCGGAATCATTGGCAACCACCAGATCAACACGACGCATCAGAGCCGCGTAAGCCCCCAGCCGCAGCCCCTTCAGCTGCATGGCCTGGGGCAGAAGTGCCGCACATTCATCCTCTTCTCCCGGCCCGGGACAACACAGCACCGCAACATCGACTGCGTGTAAACGCTGCGCCAGCTCGGCAAAGCCCGGCCACCGTTTCGGCTGCCCGTCAATCGTGCCCGTTGCCATCGGACACAGCACCACACAGGGCCGACGCAGCGCGGCGATGGTCTGATCCGCGTTTTCGATCACGGCCTTGCCCAAAGGCAGGACCGGCCGGGGCACATCATCGGCAAACGCATGATCCGGCAGCCCCAAGGCCCGCACCGCCGCGCGTGCAAGCGCCCACAGCCGGACGCTTTCATGCACGCCGGCAAGCGGCGGCAGACGCCGATGCAGAAACAGGGAGCGCCCGTCCGCCGCAACCCCCAGCGCCCGCTTGCCCCCCAGCCGGGCCATCACCGCACTGGACAGAGACCGAGGCATCAAGAGCATGGACTCGCCAGGCAGGCTGTCCACCCGCCGCGCCGCCTTCAGCAGCCCCTTGGGCAAGCCGGTCACCGTGGCCGGGTATTCGGCCAGAAGATCCGGCGCCCAACCCCGTCCCACCAGGTGCAGGCGCAGGCCACTTTGGCGCAGCGCATCCAGCGCGGGCAGACTCATGCAGACATCGCCCACCCAGTTGGGCAGCCGCACGACCAAATCCATAGCAGCATCTCTTGATATTGAGGACAGCGCGTCACTTTAGCATCGCGCCATCCAGCGCTGCGCCGACGAGTTCAGGTCGACAGCTGCGCCTGCACGATCTGGATGCGGGCCTGTACATCGGCCGCCAGGGCCTGGATCCGGGCCGAACTGCCACGTCCGCTCAGAAAACGCTCGTGTACGCTCATGCGCAGCTGACGATAGGCCTCGGCCAGGGCCTGCGCCTGGTCGCCGTCGATCAACTCAGTCGCCGCGAGCGCCTCCAGAATCCGGATGACATCGGTATGGCGAGCAATTTCCGGATGGTCTGATGCATGCGCCAGCACCGCGAACTGGGTGAGGAACTCAATATCGACGATCCCGCCCGGGGAATGTTTGGCATCGAATTCACCCTGCGGCGGAGCCAGACTCGCGCGCATCTTGTCGCGCATTTCCAGAACCTCCTGCAGCAGCTGGGTCACATCCCGCGGCCGGGTCAGGACTTCGCTGCGGGTCGCCGCGAATGCCGCCGCCAGCGCCGGCGACCCGGCAACCGGTCGCGCCCGGATCAGCGCCTGATGCTCCCAGGTCCAGGCCTTCTCCAGTTGATAGCGTCGCAGTCCTTCGACGCTGGTCACCAGCAAGCCCGACGCGCCTGAGGGTCGCAGCCGGGTATCGATTTCGTAAGCCCGGCCAGCGCCGGTCGGGGTGGCCAGGAAGTGAATCACTTTCTGCGCCAGACGGGTGTAGAACACCGCGGGATCCAGCGGCAGATCGGTCTGCTGTGCGGCGTAAACGAAAATCAGATCCAGGTCCGAACCATAGCCCAGCTCCAGACCACCCAGCTTGCCGTAGGCAATCACCGCGAACTCCAGCTCGGGCAGTTCCGGATAGCGCTGGCGCATCTGCAGCTCGGCTTCGCCCAGCGCAGCGGCGAGGATCTCTTCGGCCAGTTCCGACAGGCGGTCACTCACCCGCATGATCGGCAAGGCCGCCGACAGATCCGCGGCAGCAATGCGCAGCATGGCGCCGTGGCGGACGCGGCGGATCACGTCCATGCGTGCTTCGATATCTTCCGGCGGCAGGCTGGCCAGATGATCCTGCAGGCGCTCCCGCAGCACTTCGCGATCATCCGGCGCGTACAGGCGAATCGGATCCAGCAGTTCGGCCAGCACCATCGGAAAGCGCTGCATTTCCGTCGCCAGCCATTCGCTGCGGGCGCATAAATGCAACAGTTCCCGCCGCGCTACCGGACTGTCGCGCAGCAGACTCACGTAATTCGCGCGCCCGATCAGCACGTCGATGACCGCCAGCACCCGCCGGGCCGTGACCACGTCCTCGAACTGCGCCGCCAGCAGAGCGAGCAATTCTCCCAGCATGTGGCGTTCCTCCGGCCGGGTCATGCGCTTGTGCGCACGGCGGCGCAGGGACTCCAGTTCGTCCTCCACGAAGTCGGCCGCGGGCAGCGCCTGCGTCTCGCCTTGCCACCAGCGCTGCCAGTCCGGGTTGGCGGCCTCGTTGTCCGGCTCGGCGAATAGCTCCGCGAACTGCGCATGGACCACCGCCCGCTGGTGCTGCAAGGCGGTATCCAGGGCATCCCAGCTGGGATAGCCCAGGGCGCAGGCCAGGGCCAGCCGCGGCTCCTCATCATCCGGCAGCACATGGCTTTGCTGATCGCGTTGCGCCTGCCAGCAATTTTCCACCCGGCGCAGAAACCAGTAGGCCTGGCGCAGGGCCTCGATCCGTTCGTCCGGGAACAGCTGCAGCTTGCCGATCGCGTTCATCGCCTGCATCAGACTGCTGCTGCGCAAGCTGGGTTCGGCGCCGCCGCGCACCAGCTGGAAGACCTGCACGACGAACTCGACTTCACGAATCCCGCCCCAGCCCAGTTTGATGTCCTGGGTATGCCCGCGCTTGCGCACCTGTTCGTCGATCTGCTGCTTCATTTCCCGCAATGCCGCGATCGAGCCGTAATCCAGATATCGCCGATATACAAACGGCTGCAGCATGCGAATCAGCCGTTTTCCGCAGCCCCGATCGCCGGCCGCGACCCGCGCCTTGATCCAGGCATAGCGCTCCCACTCACGACCATGCGCCTCGTAGTAGTCTTCCAGCGCACTCAGGGAATGGGCGATCGGCCCCTGCTCGCCGAACGGGCGCAGGCGCAGGTCGACCCGGAACACGAAGCCATGCTCGCTGATGTCCTGCATGCTGCGCATGATGCGCTGCCCGAGGCGAATGAAATACTGCTCGTTGCTCAGTGGCCTGGCCCCATCCGATTCTCCCGCCGCGCTGTAGGCAAAAATCAGATCCACATCGGATGAGAAATTCAGCTCCCGACCACCGAGCTTGCCCAGCGCCAGAATCACGAAGCCCGCCGGCTCACCATCCGGCTGCCGGGCCACGCCATGACGACCTCGCATGGCCTGTAAATGCCAGTCCAGACAGGCCTGCAGACAAACATCCGCCAGTTCGCTGAGGGCTTGCACGGTGTGCTCGGCGCTGACCTGGGCAGCGAGTTCCCGCCAGGCAATACGGACCATCGCACGATTGCGCGCCAGACGCAGTTCGCGGTCGAAATCCTCCAGTACCTCTGCCGGGGGCAGCGCAAAAGTCTGCCCTTGCAGCATGCCCTCGATCTCCTGTGGATGCCGCAGACACCAGGCGCGCACGAAAGGACTGGCCGCCAGAACCCGCCTTGCCTGCGCCTGTTGTGACGCCGGCCACTGACCCAACACCGGCGCGAGATCCTGCATCGCCGCATCCAGTACCGGACGCAGGACCTCCGCCACGGCGGGCTCGTTCATGCCGCGCACCCGCGGGCAGACTCGCTCCGGCAGGACCTGGTCGGGCACCGGCGCCCGTTCGTGGCGCTGCCGGACCCGGCCACCCGGAAAGAGTCAGCCTGCGCGATGCGGCACCGATCAACAGGGAGCCACCGGACGACGACCGAATTAAATTGCATCGAAAAACTCCTTGATCCTTACCCGCAGGAGCTTGCAAGCCCATCAAGAACTTGGCAAGCCGTGATCGGCCGGCGGCCAACGACCGCTGGCATCCAGGGCGCCACGTCAGCCCAGATTTGGAGCCTTTGATAACCAGGCTATGTCAAGAATTCGTGAAGGCGCCTCCCCCCCCGCCATCAGCCTTCCACAGAGCCTGTGGATAAACTTGTGCACAAGAAGCTCAAAATGCAGCTAAGTGCTTGCCGCAAAAGCCATTTTGACCCTTGGACAGTTCATGACCAAAGCATTTAAACCATTTGTAAACAGATACTTACAGATTTGTAGTAAATTTTTGCGATGGCTTGACAGCGCCCATTCAAACCAGCCCTGAAAACTGCCGAATGTGCATAAGACCGGACCAGATCACAGACCGAGACACCGCAGGCAAGCACCACCCGAACCCGTGCCGGGCGCGAAATCCGCGATCAAGAAGCAATGGCATGGAAACTTCCCGGGCCGCCCTGCGTGTAACGGGGATCAATTGCCGCCGGATACCTGCCATGTCGACCAGCCTGCAACACCGTTTTCTCGCTCCATGCCTCGCCCTCGTACTAGGGCTGCTCAGCGCCTGCGGTGGCGGTCGTGACGCCGTCCTCGGCGGTCGGGTGGCGATTCTGGATACCTCGGACACGTCCGTGACCACGGCCAGTGGCGTCGTCGTCGACCACAATCTGCTCGAGTTGCTGGAAACCGCCGACCCGGATGAACTGATCGAGGTGGTCGTCAGCTTCCATGGCAGGCAGGGGGTCAGCCCGGCCCAGCTCCAGGGCCTTGAGAGCCGGGGCCTGATCGCCCTGTACATGCGCTATCTGCCCATTGCCGGGGTCCGCGCCCGCCCGGCGCAGATCCTGGAACTGATGCAATGGGATGCGGTGCGCTCGCTCTGGCACAACCATGAAATGCAGCGTGAAGATCAACGTGCGCGCTACATGACCTCGATCATCCAGGCCGAATCCTCACCCGTGCTGAGCCTGGCCAACGGCGCACCGATCACCGGCAAGGGGGTCACGGTGCTGGTCAATGATTCCGGCATCGACGCCACCCACCTGGATCTGCTGTATGGCGAGAAAGTCCTGGCCAATGCCCTGGGCCATACCAATCTGAGCTCCTATTCCAGCTCGCAGCCCTTCACGCCGCTGGAAGGCATCCCCAATACCGACGTCGGCGGATCGCACGGCACCCATGTTGCTGGCATTGTCGCCGGCACCGGCGCGCACTCCAATGGCAAATATCAGGGCGCGGCCGTCGGCGCGAGCCTGGCCGGCTACGGCTCGGGCGCGACCTTGCTTGTGCTGGATTCCACCGGCGGGTTTGACTACGCGCTGCACCTTCTGGCGACCCGTCCCGAACTGAACCTGCGCATCATCACCAATTCCTTTGGCTCGACCGGCGATCAGGGCAGCCAGTTCAATCCCGATGATCCGACCAATATCGCCACCAAGATTCTCGCCGACCGCGGCATGATCGTGGTGTTCTCGGCCGGCAATTCCGGCTCCGGCCCGGACAGCATCACCGGCAACTACAAGAAAGCCCCGTGGGTGACGCTCGCCGCCAATGGCACCAAGGACGGACATCTGGCCGGCTCATCGTCCCGCGGCGCGATCGCCGATGGCGTCTACAGCGTGAGCGTGGATGGGGAACGTTTCATCATTGAGGACCGGCCGACGGTCGTCACGCCCGGCACGGATTACATTGCCGCCCGCGCCCGCGCCGCCGATCCGTTCACGCCGCTGGACCTGATCGACGATACCGACAGCGGCGAGATCGCACCGCAGCACCTGCCCTTCTACACCTACAAGAGCGGCACCTCGATGGCCGCGCCTCATCTGGCCGGCCTGATCGCCCTGATGCTGGAAGCCAATCCGGCCCTGACCTGGCGCGACACCAAACGAATCCTCAAGCAGACCGCGACCAACATGCCCGGCTATGACGCCTGGGAGGTCGGCGCCGGCTATGCCAATGTGGAAGCTGCACTGGCGATGGCCCTGGACCTGCGGCAGGACTATGGCAGCACCAATCATCTGAATATTGAACCCAACGCCCAGTTGCCGATCGCGGGCACGTTCGAAGAGCCCTATTCGATTGATTTCCTGCCCGCCGGTCCGACCGGCGCCCAGGAATTCGAGGTCGGCCCCGACGTCGCCCTGGTGATCGCCTACTGGAACCGGCCGGACACCTCGACCTGCACCTGCGCCGTCACCCTCACCAACCCGGACGGCGTGCTGTTCGCATCCGGCCTGGCATTGCCGGTGCTGTCTCCTCGTGTCGCCGCCGCCGCCCCGGCCAAGGCCGGCACCTGGAAAGTTTCGGTACGCGGCATCAGTTCGGTCTCCGGCGTCGTTGTCGACCCGCTCGGCCTGAGCAACGGGCCATCTTTGCCAGCCACGGTTGACCTGGTCGTGGAACAGTATCTTGCCGGCGATCCCATCGGCCTCGACGATACCAGCGGCCATCCGTCTGCTGGCTTCATCGAAAAAGCGGTGTTCGAGCATCTGGCCGACTCACGCGTCAGCGGCCTTTTCGAACCCGATGCCCTGCTGAGCCGTGGTGAATTCGCCGAATACCTGATGGCCTGGGGCGTGCGCCAGACCCGCGATCACACCGGCACGATGCGTTTTGGCGACCTCAGCGATGAGCGGATCAGCGCCGCGGCCGATGCCGTCACCGCCACCGGCCAACTCATACTTGATGCCTCCAGCAAGTCACGCGCCCTGCTTGAAGGCCTGGAGGACGGCAGCTTCGATCCGCTGGCGCCGGTCAGCCGCCAGGAAGCGGCCTACGCCCTGGTTCAGGCTCTGGGCAGGGAAACCGAAGTGTCCTCACACTCGGGCGCCATAGAGGTCAGTGATGGCGAGGGCGGCACCCGCCGCATCGCCGATGCCGACGAAATTGATCCGGCCAAACGAGGCCACATCGCCGATGCCGCAATGCAGGGCATCTTGCAGCCCGAGCTCAGCGGTGGCCGTTATTACCTGCGCCCGAACCGCAAGATCAGTCGCGCCGAATTCGCCGAGATCGCGGTGCGCGCCTACGCCCTGCTGCCCTGAAGACATTCAGAATAGGGTCGCCGCCGTGCCCGGATCGGGCACGGCGGCATCCACCTGCAAGCGCTTGAGTGAAGCAGTCTGCCGATCGCCGGCGGGCGCGATGGTCGCCCGGCGCCCCCCCCCCCCCGAAAGCCGCGCTCAATGAATCCACAGAGCCTGTGGATAAGCCTGTGGACGAGCAGTCTGCATGGCCGATGAGCCGCCGTGCAGCAAGGTTTTTTCCGTCTCTGGACAGAATTTAATCAGACAGACTTAGTTCAATAAAAACAACAAGATACGGCATTGTAGAAATTTCTCATGACCCTCTTGACACGAGGCGAAGGACGGACTAGCACGCGCACCACGATTGTGCATAAGCACAATGCCCATCGCTCAAGTGATTCAGGCGTCACATGCGCCGATTGGCCGGCCAATCCTGCGCGCGCCACCGCCCATTCATCGCTACATCATCAGTCCCTGCAAACCGGAGTACGCCAGGCGCAGCGCAAGCAGCAACAGGATGACTTTGAACAGCAGCGCAAACTGCTCGCGGGACAGCTTGTACATCAGCAGGCGTCCGCACAGGGTGCCCAGGGCCACGGCCAACAGTAGCGGCCAGGTCAGGGACCACTGATCGAAGATATTGAATCCATGCAGGCCGAAGGCCAGAATTTTCAGTGCATGCCCCAGGCACTGACAGAGCGCCAGGGTCCCCACCGTGGTTTCCTTGCTCCAGCCGCGGTGCAGGAACAATGGGCCGATGACCAGACCGGTGGCCCCGATCACCATGCCGACCCCGCCATTGAGAAATCCGGCCAGCAGCATCTTGCGGTGCAGGGGCCAGGACTGACGCAAGCAGCTTGAGGCCTGAGGCCACAGAAAGAGCATGATCGCCGCCGCAAGAAACAAACGAATCAGATCCGGATTGGCGCGCGCAACCAGACTGGCGCTGACAAAAGGCAGGGGCAGACAGGCGACGAAGAACAGCGCCGCGCTGGGCCAGTGCACATGGCGGACATAGGCCACCACCCGGCTGGCATTGGATCCGAGCTGCACCACCGCATGCAGCGGGATGGCAACGACCGGAGCCAGGCCCAGCGCGAACATGACGGCAATGAGGAGCGTACCGCCGCCAATGCCGGCGACGCCCGAGATCAGGGCGCCGACAAATGCCGCCATACTCAGCAACCAGACCATGCGCTCACCTGCCCGGAACTCAGGCGGCCAGTGTAGCGACAAATCCGTCGCGGTAAATCACGCCACGGCAGCAAAGCCCACCCATGAAAAAAACGGGTGGGCCGCTCAGGCCCACCCGTTGTCGATGCCCTCCGCGCTATTGCGGTCGTTCAGGCATGCCCCCGGGTAAATTTCTTATTGCGGGTTGGCAGTCAGGGTGTAGCTGCCGGCACCGCTGTAGGACTCAACCTTCCAGCGATAGGTCCCCGCCCCTGCGTTGTAGCTGATGTCTTCCTCGGAACTGCTGCTCGTGGCACTGGCCGCATTGCTCCAGGAGCAGGTGAAAAAGCAGGAGTACCGCTGCAGACGAAGATCGAAATCGGTGCCGGCCGGACCGGACAGATGGCCTTCAATCAGACCGCCGGCAAATTCGAAGCCCGCTGGCGGGTGGTAGTTCGAGGCATTGCTGCCAGAAAGACTGCCTTCATACACCACGCCGTCATTGCCACCGCCATTGCCGGCCGCCACTTCGATGAGTTGTGTCGTTGCATCGGTCTGCGCCGCGGTATCGGTCACGGTCAGGCTCACCGTGTAACTGCCATCAGCGCCGTAGACATGGGAAACACTCTGGCCGGTCGCGCTATTGCCATCGCCGAAATCCCAGGCATAGGTGGTGATCCCGTTGTCGTCAGAGGATGCGGAGGCGTCGAAGCTGCATGCTAGTTCGTCACAGCTGACGGTAAACGCGGCATTTGGGGCCTGATCAACCGGCGGCGGAGTTTCTCCATCCGCGTCCACGAACAACAACAGATTCGGGGTGTTCGCACTGACACTGGTGAGGGTGCCGACGGTGGCGGTATCGATGAGGGCCTGTGACAGATCAGCCGGATTCAGCCCCGGACTCTGGGCCAGCAGCACGGCGGCGGCACCGGCCACATGCGGACTGGCCATCGAGGTTCCGCTCATGGTCTGCGAACCGCTGTTGTTGTTGTAATGCGCCGCGGTGATGTTTGTCCCCGGAGCAAACAGGTCGACACAGTTGCCGTGATTGGAGAACGAGGACTGCTTGTCCGCGCTGTCACTGGAGGCGATCGTCAGCGCCAGGGGCTCGGCGGAAGGTGAAGTCGTGCAGGCATCCGTGCTGTCATTGCCTGCCGCCACGACGGGCAGCACGCCAGCATGGTAAAGATTGCGCGCGGCCTCTTCCTGCGCTGCGGAACGTCCGTTGACGGTACCCAGAGACATGTTCGCCACGGCCGGAAATTCGGCGTTGTCGGCGACCCATTCCATGCCGGCAATGATGTCGCTGCCCGAACCCGAACCCAGGCAGTCCAGCACGCGTACGGTGTGGATGGTGGCCTGTTTGGCAACACCCCAGGTGGTGCCAGTGGCGGTGCTGGCCACATGGGTGCCATGCCCATTGCAGTCATCCCAGTCATCCGGATCCGCGCTCAGAAACAGCCCGGTGGCGACGAAATTGCGGGACTGACCCAGGCGACCGGAGAAATCCACATGATCCGGGTTGATGCCCGTATCGATCACGTACACATGGGCACCGGCACCGGCGCCATTGGCGTGGACGTAATTGCCATCCAGCGGCAGATCACGCTGGTCGATGCGATCGATGCCCCAGGTGGCGTTGCTCTGGGTTGCGGTCGCGATCGCCATGCGATCCTGCTCCACCGCGCGAACCAGGGGGTTGAGTGCGAGCGCGGCCGCGGCTTCAGCCGGCATGCGGGCCGAAAAGCCGAACAGCACGGTATCGTACCGATGCAGCAGGCGGGCGCCGGGCGCCGCCGCCAGCAAACCGGCAATGGCCTGGTCGAGGTCGCTGACAGCCTGGGCATCCAGACTGATGATGTACTGGTTATCGATCAGGCCGAGATCGTCGGCCGCCTGCGCACCGAAGCTCAGCGCAAAACCCGCCAGGGCGGAACACAATAGTTTCTGCATTAATTCTGTCTCGATTTGGACCTTGCGGCCGTGAATACAAAGCGACGCAGAGTTTGCCGCCCCGATCAAAGACTGTCTGTAGTGCCGACCCGAAGCAGACGTAGTGATTTCACTACAAATTCGGTACCTTAAAGACTTTGACTTCCGGAGCGCCCACTTTGGCCGAGCGCGCGATACGCATCCTCAGCGTGGATGACCACAAGATGATTCATCGGGCTATCGCGCACATGGCCAGCAAGAATCACCGGCTGACCGTCGTCGGCGAAGCGCATTCCGGCGAAGAGGCCCTGGACTATCTTGATGCGCTGCGCCCGGACATCGTCTTGATGGATCTGAACATGCCTGGCATCGGTGGCATCGAGGCCACCGAACGCATGTCAGCGGATCATCCCCAGACCAAGATCATCATCCTCTCCGCCCATTCCAGGGAACCCTACCCTTCCCGTGCCCTGGCGGCCGGCGCCCGCGGCTTCCTATGCAAGGACTGCGATGAGCAGGAAATCCTGCGCGCCATTCTCCGGGTCGCGGCCGGCGGACGCTATGTATCAGCCGAGGTCGCCGGCGAGCTATCCAGCCGTCTGGCGGCAAGTTTCAGCCAGTCGGCCTTCGAACGCCTGTCGGAAAGGGAGATGGCGGTGGTTCTGAAGATCACCGCAGGTCACAGCACGCAGGCCATCGCCGAACTGCTGGAGATCAGCCCGAATACCGTCAGCAGTTTTCGCCGCCGGATCTACGACAAGCTCGACGTCAGCAATGATGTGCAACTCACCCTGGCGGCCTTGCGCCATGGCCTGCTCGGCGACATTCTGGAGTCCTGAACCCGCCCATCGCCGTCAGTCACCGCCCAGTTCTGCGGGCGCCATGGCGTCATCCAGAATGCCGTAACGCATGGCCATCCGGGTCATCGCCACGTCATTGCGACAGGCCAGCTTGTCCAGGATGCGGCCGTGGTAGGTGCTGACGGTCTTCGGCGAAAGGCGCAGACGCTCGGCGATACTGGGCAGGCTTTCCGCCTCTAAAATCATCAGCATCACCTGCATTTCCCGCTCGGACAGACGCTCGAAAGGCGACGCCGGCCCGCCCGGCATGAGTCTGGCGCTCAAGCTCTCGGCCACTTCCATCGCCACGTAACGGCCGCCGGCATGCACCCGGCGAATCGCCCGAACCACATCCGCAATCCGGGAATCCTTGCCGATGTAGCCCCGCGCCCCCGCCTCCAGCATGCGGCTGGGATAAGGCTCCTGCAGGTGGGCGGACACCACGATCACCTTGGTACCCGGCAGCTTGCGCACCAGTTTGCGCGTCGCTTCAAGCCCGCCAATGCCCGGCATGCTCACATCCATCAGCACCACATGCGGCGCCAGGCCGCTGGCCTCATCCAGCGCTTCCTCGCCGGAGGCCGCTTCGGCCACGACGCGGATGTCCTCGGTCTGCTCGATCGCCGCCCGCAGCGCCGAACGCACCATCTGGTGATCATCAACCAGCATCACTCTTATCACTGTCTCCCCCTTGCTCCACCCGCAGTCCGTGTCCCCGGGAACGCAATCGGCAGGCCTTGCTGTCAACTGCAAGGCCGCCAGTGTAGGCCAAGACCTACATCACTTGTTCTTTCGGCCTACACGCGGCTCGATACCTCACTCTACTCATCCGTTCGGATGAGGCGGAAGATAGCACCAACGCATTGCACGCGGGAGTGCGATCGGAATTTCACCACAATCCATGGGGGAAACCATGCCTGCCTACATCCACAAGAGCCTGAGTCTGCTCATCCTCATCAGCTTTGCCTTTCCAGGCCTGGCCAGAGATGCCGACAAGACCACGTACCCGATCGTCTTTGCCCACGGCATGGCCGGATTCGACAACATCCTGGGCTATGACTACTGGGGCGACGACTACGGCGTGTACGTGCTCGACACCTGCCAATGGGGCGAGTACTACTGCAATCACGACATCAACTCCGGCCAGGAAAGTTTCGTCGCATCCGTCACCCCCTTCCAGAGCTCGGAACATCGCGGCTATGAGCTCTATCAGGACATTCTTGGCTACATGGCCTCCTCCGGCCACGCCTACATCAACATCATTGGCCATTCCCAGGGCGGGCTGGATCTGCGCAAGGCCGCACGCCTGCTCTACGAGGACAAGGGCTACAAGGTGGTGCGCTACGGCATCAGCCTGTCCTCACCGCATCGCGGCTCGCCGATCGCACAGTATGTCTACCAGCTCAACCCCGGGGTTCAGTCCATCCTCGCCACTCTGGCGGAATATTTCGGTGACACGATCTATCACGGCGGCAATGACGCCATCGCCGCCCTCAAACAGCTGATCAATCATGACGCCGACCCGAATGACGGCATCACCACCGGCACCTGGGCCTTCAATCAGAATTACCCCGGCGACTCCACCTACATGCACCGTGCCCGCAGCTTCCTCACCGGCCAGGACAACGGCAACATGAATCCGGCGCTGTACCTGATCAAGCAGGCCTGGACCACGATCGATGGCGATGGCTATGCCAGCTATGACGCCAACGGGGATGGCGCCCTGGGCACCGGTGATGGCGATCCCTCCGACCACGACGATGACGGCCTGGTCGGGATCAATTCCCAGCAGATGGGTTATCGGCTGGAATACTGGGAATGCTATGGCTGCCTCGACTATGTCTGGGCACGCGACGACACCGGCTATGTGGCCAACCTCAATGCCCCCAATGCCGTGCAGATGAGCTCGCACAACTGGAAGATCAATCAGGACCATCTCGACGTGATTGGCGTGCCGCCTGACACCTTCGACGAGATGGAGTTCTATGCGGCGATCACCGATTACATCGCGGACAACGGGTACTGATGGGAGGCACCGCAATGAAGCTGATCCCGCGTCTGGGTCTGTGCGCCCTGCTCCTGCTGGGCGCCACCGTCGTCTGCCTGAGCTTTGTCCCCGCCACCGCATGGCGGCAGCCCGCTGCGGCACCCAAGCCGCCTGAACTCGCAGCGGCCCTGCCGGCAACGGCTTCTGCACCAGGCCCGCAGCACTCCGGACCGGCGGACGATGAGACCGAAAGCCTCATGCAGGAACGCCGCTTCATCGAGGAGATGCAACAGCGTTTCGCCGCCCATCTCCACCGCCCGCATGCCCAGTTGCGAATCCTCGAGCAGCTGATTTCCTATCTGCGCAGCCAGCATCCGCAGGACTGGGAACTGCGAATCAGGGCGCTGATTGCGGCCATGTTTCCGCAACAGGCCGACGACCTGCATGCCCGCTTTCTCCAGCTCGCTGGCTATCAGGACTGGTTGCGCCAGGAGCGCGCCGGCCTGCTCAGGATGCCCAAGGCACAGCGTCGAGCGGCGCTGTGGGCCGAACGCTACCGGAGCTTTGGTGCCGATGCAGACCTGATCTGGGCTGCCGAAAAACGTAGCCAGGCGCTGGAGGACGCACTGGAACTGGCCGACCCCGACCTGAGCACCGACGCCCGGCTACAGCATTTCGTCAGCGCCATAGACCACATCTATGGCGAGCAGGCCGGCGCACTGCTGGCCCGCCACAAGACGGAACTGGTTCACAATTTCCTGTCCCAGGGCCCGGTGCAATCCGAATTGCAAGGCATGGAGACGGCGGACCGGCAAAGGACCCTGAACGCCGTACGCTCGCAACTCGGCATAGATGAGGCGGCCCTGCAGCGCTGGCAGACCCTCGATCACCTGCGGGATGACGCCTGGGATCGGGGGCAGCAGTACATGGAAGAACGCGCCGAACTGCTCGCCACGCTGCCTGCCGAACTGGCGCAGGCACGGATCGACAGCCTGCGCGAAGAGCTTTTCGGCACGCAGGCCAATACCCTCAAGGCCGAGGAAAACAGCGGCTTTCTGCGCTACGCCAGAGCCCGCCGCTACGGCCGCGAGTAAAGGATCTGCCCACCGATGTCCGGACCTTGATGCGATCCGCGTATTGAGGGACAAGGGCACAGGCCCTTTCCCGCAAAATCACCAGGAGCAGACATCATGCAAATCACCCGGATCTTTCTTCTCGCCTTCGCCAGCCTGTTTGCCGGCCAGAGCCTCGCCGGCCCCGTCAACATCAACACCGCCAGCCAGGAACAGCTGGCCCTCGAACTCGACGGCGTGGGTCCGGTGATCGCCCAGCGCATCATCGAACACCGCAGCACCCATGGTGACTTTGCCGATGCAACCCAGCTGACCCAGGTCAAGGGCGTCGGCGAGAAATTGCTGCGCAAGAATGCGGAATTCATCCGCGTCGAATAGACCGCGAGGCCATGCGAAAAAAGGCGGGCCGCTGGCCCGCCTTTTTCTTGTCCGGTCCGCCGCGCTCAGAGCGCCGGCACGAAGCCTTCGAGCGCGCCGCAATCACGCTCTGCCGCTGGCACGGCCAACAGCTCGGCGAGCAATTGCGGGCGATCCGTCATCACCGCATCAACACCCAGATCCAGCAGTTCAACCATGTCGGCACAGCTGTTGATGGTCCAGACATGCACCGCCATTCCGCCAGCATGGGCATCATCGACAAAATCCTGGGTCACCACTGGAAGCCCGAGCTCCTGCGGCACCTGAAAGGCATGGTGCAAAGGATTCGGCAACAAGGGTGCCGGCCCCTGGCTGGCGATGACCGCAGCCGCGGCCTGGCCGGTCGGATAGGAGGTGCTGACACAGGGCGCAGCCGCCTTGAACAGCGTCGCCGGCGCATCGATGAATGACGCCACGATGACATCGTCACCGCGCTGCCTTTCGATCAACAACTCGGCCACCTTGGCCTCGTAGCTGCCGGTCGATTCCGGGTCGGGTTTCAGTTCGATATTGATCATCACCCCGGGGAAGGCGTCGAGAGTCTCAGCCAGGGTCGGAATGGTGAAATCATTGGCGTCAAAACCCATCGGCGGAGGCGTTGCGCCGGTGGCAATTCCACGCCAGACATAGGCCTGATCCTCGGCATCCGTGACCGCGCCACGCCCGGCGACAAACCAGTACGCCGCATCCATGGCCTTGAGCTGCGCCAGGGTAAACGAGGAGACCATGCCGCTATCCGCGGTGGTGCGATCCACGCTGGCATCATGAATCACCACCAGTTCCCCGTCGGCGGTTTCATACACATCCATTTCCAGCACATCCGCACCGATCTCGACCGAGCGCTTGTACGCATAAAGGGTGTTCTCGGGAAATTCCAGCGCCCCGCCGCGATGCGAGAAATTCAGCGGAAAACGTTCCAGCCAGGGATTGCCTGCCGCTGGCATGCTGCAATCATAGTCGGGATCCGGCTCGACAGCCGCCGACTCGGTCGCGGTCCGTCCCGCGCCCTGACAGGCCAGCAACAAAGTGGTGAGTACACAAACAGAAATACGCGAAATCGATTTCAAGACCAGGCCTGCAGAACAAGAGTGCATGACTAACACGCACGGCGCCCCCGGCTTGTTCCCTGCGCGGCAGAAAAAGCAGAGGGCAGAATAAAGAAAAGCCCCGCAATGCGGGGCTTCTCGGGTGCACAAAGCACCTTGGACTGGCGACTGCCACAGCAGCCCAGCGGCTTTACATCATGCCGCCCATGCCGCCCATGCCGCCCATGTCACCGCCCGGCATCGCCGGCGCAGCGTCATCCTTCGGCAGTTCCGCCACCATGGCTTCGGTCGTGATCATCAGACCGGAGATGGATGCGGCGTTCTGCAGAGCGGAACGGGTGACCTTGGTGGGATCCAGGATGCCCATTTCGATCATGTCGCCATATTCGCCGGTGGCCGCGTTGTAACCGTAGTTGCCGGACTGGTTGCCGACATGATCCACGACCACGGAGGCTTCGGCGCCGGAGTTGCTGACGATCTGACGCAGCGGCTCTTCGATGGCGCGACGCAGAATCGCGATACCGGCATTCTGGTCTTCGTTGTCACCCTTGAGATCTTTCAGCGCGGCGAGGCAGCGGATCAACGCGGTGCCACCGCCGGGTACCACGCCTTCTTCCACCGCCGCACGCGTGGCGTGCAGGGCGTCTTCGACGCGGGCCTTCTTCTCTTTCATTTCCACTTCGGTCGCGGCACCGACCTTGATCACGGCCACACCGCCGGCCAGCTTGGCCACGCGTTCCTGCAGCTTTTCACGATCGTAATCGGAGGAGGCTTCCTCGATCTGCGCACGGATACTGGAAATCCGGCCCTGGATGGCTTCGGAAGAACCGGCGCCATCAACGATGGTGGTGTTTTCCTTGGTGATCTGGATCTTCTTGGCCTGGCCCAGCTGATCCAGCGTAGCTTTTTCCAGCTGCATGCCCATTTCTTCGGAAATGACGGTGCCACCGGTCAGGATGGCGATGTCTTCCAGCATGGCCTTGCGGCGATCACCAAAGCCCGGCGCCTTGACGGCGCTGACCTTGACGATGCCACGCATGTTGTTCACCACCAGGGTGGCCAGGGCTTCGCCTTCGACGTCTTCGGCGATGATCAGCAGCGGACGGCTGGACTTGGCAACGCCTTCCAGGACCGGCAGCAGC
>JBFKDQ010000056.1:0-25267 GCA_041619555.1 Oceanococcus sp.
GCGACGAGCAGGACAGCGCCGAACGCATGGCCATCGAGGAGTTGCAACAGGTCATCGCCAGCCTGGACCAGGCGGCCAGCTGCGTGCAGACCCTACCCCTGTCCTGGCAATGCGTGCGGGAAACCCTGCAGGGTGAACTGGCACACAGCGGCACGCGCCAGGCCCTGTTCAGCGGCGGCATCAACTTCTGCGGCATGGTGCCCCATCGGGTGATTCCCGCGCGGGTGGTGTGCATGCTCGGATTGAATGACGGCGCCTTCCCACGCCAGGAGCAGAACCGGAACTTCAATATCCTGCGCAGTCATCCGCGCATTGGCGACCGCAACATTCGGGATGACGACCGCCTGCTTTTCCTGCAGTCGCTGATGGCCGCCCAGGATGTTTTCTACCTCAGCTATACCGGGCAGGACGTGCACACCGGCGAGCTGCAGGCCCCGTCGCCGCTGCTTGGCGAATGGCTGGATTTTCTCCACCAGCACTTCTTCCCTGCCCATGATCGCGAAGAATTCGAGCGACAGATGATCTGCCGGCAGCCGATGCATCCGTTCAGTCCTCAGCTTTTTCAACCCGATCAACCGCACCCGCGCATCTTCAGCTTCGCGCAGGAATGGCAGGCCGCGGATGCAGGAACGCATCGGCCCCGCATCCCGGCGCCGCCCTTCGTGGATGACAGCCGCGCGTTGCCGCCGGAAGACAAGGTGATCGAACTCGACCGCCTGCAACGCTTTTTCGATCATCCGGCGCGCTTTTTTCTCCAGCATGTGCTGCAGATTGATCTGCAGCCCGATGAGAATCCCTGTAAAGACAGCGAGCCGCTGACGCTGGACGGACTCGGCGAGTGGACGCTGCGAGATCAATTGCTTCGCTCAGCCCAGCGCAGAGGCATGGATAAGATCGACGACCGGCCCGACGCGCTGTGGCAAGCGCGTGCATTGCTGCCGCCGCCACCGCTGGATCTGGACACCTTCCGTGGCCAGGCCTGCCAGATCAATGCCGCCCTGTCGCTCTGGCGCGATTGGGAGAAGGACACGGACACGCCAGGCTTCACCGATATCGACCTGAGCATCGGCGGCTACCGCCTCAGAGGCAGACTGGACGCGCTGTGGCCGGACGGCATGCGCCTGTTGCGTGCCGGCACCATGAGGATGCACTACCGCCTGCGCGCCTGGATTGCCTATCTTGCCTACCGCGCCAGCGAAGGCGCGGGCAAACTCTGGCTGGCCGGGGTGGCGAAGAGCGGGCTGCAACTCTATCGGGGCGAAGTTTCCCAAGCACAGGCCATTGAACTGCTGCGCGAGTTGCTGGATTTGTATCAGCAGGGACAGCAACAGGCCCTGCCATTTCTGCCGGACCTCGCCGAGCGCTATCTGCTGGCCGCGGCAAAGCATGACGAAGACCGCGCACTGGATGCCATTCACTTCGAATTGCTCAATCCCTTCAAGGAGGATGAAAGACGGGATCCGTATTTCAATTGTCTGCTGCACGGCGAGCACCCGCTGGGCACAAGCGCCGCCACCAGCCGTTTCTGCGCGCTGGCCGCGCAGATCTGCGCAGCGCCGCTGGCCGCGCTGGAGCTGCAGAAGCTTACAGAGGCATGACGATGCGGCCTTTCGATGCACTGGACATGCCGCTGCACGGCACCCAACTGGTGGAAGCCAGTGCCGGCACCGGCAAGACCTTCAGCCTCGCCGGCCTGTATTTGCGTCTGCTGGTGGAAGAGCAACTGGAGGTCAGCCAGATCCTGGTGATGACCTTTACCCGCGCCGCAACGCAGGAATTGCGTGAACGAATTCGCCAGCGACTGAGCGAAGCCGCGGTCATCGCCCGCAGGCCGGAACAGGCAGACCCGAACCGGTCCGAGCAGGCATTCGCCCTGCAACTGATCGAACGCAGCGCACGTGAACCGCGCGCCATCGCACGCCAGCTGGCCGACGCGGCCAAGCGCATGGACGAGGCCGCCATCACCACGATTCATGGATTTGCCCAGCGGGCCGTCAGCGAAAATGCCTTTGCCAGCGGCCTGCCGTTCGATCGCGGCGAACAGGTCGATGATCGGCCATTGCTGACCGAAGCCGTCGCAGACTACTGGCGCGGACAGGCGCTTGGACCCGCGGCTGACGCCGCCTTCCGCAACTGGTGGCCGGCACCGGAAAAATTGCAGGCCATGCTCACGGAGTTCTGGGTGCGTCCACATGCGCGTCTGGCCAGCCCCTCTCTTCAGGCCATCGAAGACCAGAACGCCAAACTCAAGGAACAATGGGCACGGCATGGCGAGCAGTTTCTCGACCAATGCCGGGCCTGCTGCCAGACCAACGCGCTGTACAAGAACGGCCCGCTCGCGGTGGCGATTGGCCGGCATGGCGAGCTCGAAGATGCCCTGCAGGCCCTGCAACACAGCCTGACGAGCGCAAGGCCCAAGCTGCCCGACTGGGTCGCCCAGCTCGATTGCGCCGACAAGCAATTCAAGAAAGCCCACCAGGTTGCCGGCCAGGCCCTGTTTGATCTTTCCCTTTCCCGCTTGCTGTGCGAATCGCAACCTTTAGGTCGCCTGGCGGCTCTGGAGAACGCACGACAGGCCATCAGTCAGCTGGTGCAGCAACGCAAGGCCCGGCGTCGCCAATTCAGCTTCAATGACATGATCGGCGCACTGCATGGCGCCATCACCGATCCGGTCAGCGGCCCGGCACTTGCGGATGCGCTGAATTCGACCTGGCCCTGGGCCTTGGTCGATGAATTTCAGGACACCGATCCTTTGCAGTATGAAATCCTGCAACGTTGCCACGTAAACCGGAATGGTGGGCTGATTCTGATCGGCGATCCGAAGCAGGCCATCTACGGTTTTCGTGGCGGCGATGTGTATGCCTATCTCGAAGCGGCACGCGATGCCAGGCAGAACAGTTACAGCCTGGCCACCAATTTTCGGTCAACCCAGAATCTTCTCGATGGCGTCGAAGCCTTGTTCCGGCTGCCCGGTGAAGGCTGCTTTCTGGTCGAGGGCATCGAGTTCCAGCACGTCAAGGCCGGCCGCCCCGGCAGGCGTGAGTTGCATCTGGGTCCGCTGCCGGCCAAGGCCCTGAACATCTGGCAACTGCCTGCAGATGACCGCCGCAAGCCGGCCGCTGAACGCGCCTGCATCATCGCCTGCATGCGGCAAATTCAGGATCTGCTGGCAGAGCAGCCGGGCGCCGAGATCCGCAGCTTTGATGCCGCCGGCCTGCCCAGCGGGCGCCGGCGGGTGCAGCCACATGACATCGCGGTCCTGGTCAACACAAATCGTCAGGCCAGCGAATTGCAGCAGGCCCTGGCCGGGATCGGGATCGCTGCAGCCTGTCAGCACCAGTCCAGCGTGTTTGCCAGCGAACAGGCGAAGGAGTTGTTACTGGTGCTACGCGCCGCCGCCAGCCCGACCGATGAAAAGCTGGTGCGCGGGGCCTTGAGCACCGCCCTGCTGGGTGCCCGCCTGGGTGACCTGATCGCGATGCACCAGCAGGAAGATCTGTGGCAGGCCGCCCTCACCCGCCTGCAGGACGCCCACGAAAACTGGCGGGATCGCGGTGTGCTGGCGATGCTGCAAGGCCTGATTCAGGCCGCCGCCGCACGCATCGCCAGCTATCGGGATGGCGCACGACGCCTGAGCAACTACCTGCAGCTTGCAGAACTGCTCGCCGCGGCGCAGGCGGAAGTCTTCGGTATGGACGGTCTGGTGACCTGGCTGCGTGAATCCATCACCGCGCCCGACCAGGACAAGGAGAACGAAGAACAGCAGCTACGTCTGGAAACGGATGCTGCACTGGTGCGCATCGTCACCGTGCACAAGTCCAAAGGCTTGGAGTATCCCATCGTCATGCTCCCCTTCGCCCCCTGGCTGGGCGCGGCGGGGCAACCGGACCAGCCCCCCCTGCGCTACCACGACCAAGACAAGCAGGCGCTGATCGACCTGGGCCGATCGGATGCGGCCAAAGCCGCGGCAATCCTGGAGACGCGCGGCGAAGCCCTGCGTCTGCTGTATGTGGCGCTCACCCGCGCCGAGTTGGCCTGTTACCTGCCCTGGGGTGCGGTCAATGGCAGCCAGAACGGCGCCCTGGCCAGCTTGCTGCATCGTGAGCTGATCAGTCCCAGCCACTGGAGCAAGAGCACAAGCTGCGGCCCCCTGGTGCCCGATGAAATCACGCGGGCACTGGATGAGCTGCTCCAACGGGCGCCCCATGCGGTCGACCGCCTGCTCCCGGCGACAAGCCTGCGCGATCCGGTCGCGCCCCCCGGTGACGGGGATCAGCCGGGCCGGGCACGCCAGGACCTGCCCGCCGCACGTCCGCCATGGAGCAGTTACAGCTTCAGCCGCCTGGTGCATCTTGGCGCCCCGGCCTACGCGGCGGTGGGCGCCGAGGACGAAACCACGCGTGCAGACCCGCCGGAACAGCCCGCAGGAACCGGCGAGAAGCTCGCCGAACTGCCGGGCGGCAGCGCCTACGGCACCGCCGTCCATGCGCTGCTGGAGCAGGTGGACAATCACGCCTGGCCCCGACCCGGCACCGCAGCCACGCCGGAACAACTCGAATGGATTGCGCGAATCCTGCGCCAGCACGGCCTGAGCTGGGAGCCCGGCGCGCGGGCGCAGCCCATCCTGCAGGGCACCGCCGATTTGCTGGGCCAGGCCCTGCATACCTCATTGCCCGGAATCGGCCCTCTGGCCCAGCTCGATGCCGGTGGCTACCTGCGGGAGATGGAGTTTCACTTTCGCCTGGGGGGCAACAGTCTCGCCGGCCTGATCGCTCGTTTGCAGCAGGCCGGCTACCTGCTGTCGCTGCCACGTGGCAGCCAGACGGGAACTTTGAATGGCCTGATGCACGGCTACATCGATCTCATCGTCGAGCAGGGCGGGCGCTACTATGTCATCGATTACAAGACCAACTATCTGGGTCCAGACGAGGGCTCATACACGCCCTCGGCATTGCAACACGCCATCCACGCGCACCATTACGACCTGCAATACCTGATTTACCTCACCGCCCTGCACCGCTACCTGCGTCAGCGTCTGCCCGGCTACGATCCGCATTCGCATCTCGGCGGCGCGCAATATCTGTTCCTGCGCGGGATGGCGCCGCATGCCGGTCAACGCGGCATCCACCTTGATCGCCCCGACCCGGCCCTGATCCTGGATCTGGACCGCTACTTCGACCAGGACCAGACCAAGCCATGAGCGATCTGATGTTGCGCCTGCGAACCGCAGTTGAGGAACAGCGCATTGCCCCCCTGGAAATGGCGCTGGCGGAATGGGCGCTGCGACACGCCGGCGACCCCCTCGTCGCCCTGACCTTGGCCTGTTGCGCGCGCGCGGTGGCAGAAGGCCACAGCTGCCTGGATCTGCGACGTCAACTGCCCGCGCTGCCTGACGAAAAGCCGGAACACGACAGGCAGACCCTGCTGCTGGCCCTGCAGCGCAGCCCGCTTGCGACCCCGCCCGGCGGCAGCCGCCCGCTGATCGTCGATGGCGAACGACTCTATCTGCAGCGCTACTGGCGCTATGAACACCGCCTCGCGGAAAACCTCGCAACACGCCTGAGCACGCCACCCGAAGCGGTGGCGCTCGCCCCGCTCAGCATGGATGGCGGGCTGTTCGACTACAGCTGGCTTGCACCCGGCGACACCCACTGGCAAGCCGTTGCGGCCTTCGTGGCGCTGCGCAATCGTTTCACTGTCATCTCTGGCGGCCCCGGAACCGGCAAGACCTATACCGTCTTGCGCCTGCTGCGGCTCCTGATCGAAGCCGCGATTCATGGCGAGCGTCCGCCGCCGGTCATCCGTCTCGCAGCCCCGACCGGCAAGGCGGCAGCACGCATGCTCGAATCCATCCGCGTGGGTCTGGAAGTCATGCCGCTGGCGCCGGAGGTCGAGGTGCATATTCCGCAGCAGGCGCAGACCCTGCATCGGCTCCTGGGGATCGGCCGCGGCTCGACCCGGCCGCGACACGATGCACAGACGCCGCTGGCCGCCGATGTACTGATCATTGACGAAGCCTCGATGATCGACCTGCCAATGATGGCCAAACTCAGCGATGCGCTGCCGAGCGCTGCGCGCCTCATCCTGCTCGGCGACCGCTATCAGCTTGCCTCTGTAGAGTCCGGCTCGGTGCTTGCGGAACTGTGCAAGGCGGGCGGGATCAATGCGTTCAGCCAGATTCAACAACAGGCGGCAGGCCAATTGCTGGGGCGGTCGATGCCGGCAAGCAGCGCCCCCCTGGCCGATCATGTGGTGACCCTGCAGACCAGCCACCGTTTTCAAGCCAACAGCCCGATCGGCTGCCTGGCCGCGGCGGTCAACGCCGGCGAGGCCGATCAGGCGATCACGCTGGCCGCTCAGGCCGCCCCGGCCATCACCCGTGTGGATACGGCCGATGCCTCTGCGCTCGACGGGCTGATTGCCGCTGCCGTCGAGCATTTTGCGCCACTGCATGAACGCCAGACGCCGGCACGGGCTCTGGGCCGACTGCAGGCCCGTTGCATCCTCTGCGCCGTGCGGCACGGCCCCTTCGGGGTCCAGGAGCTCAATCGCAGGATCAGCCAGAAACTCGCCGCCGCGCATGATTTCGACCCCCAGCAGCTCTGGTATCACGGCCGACCGGTCATGATCGTGCGCAATGACTATCGCGCCAGTCTCTACAACGGCGATGTGGGCATCTGTCTGCGCGATGAGCGCGGCCATTTGCGCGTCTGGTTCCAGACCGAAGACGGTCTGCGCCCGTATCTGCCCAGCGCGCTGCCCGCCAACGAAACGGTTTATGCGATGACCGTTCACAAAAGTCAGGGCTCGGAATTCACGGCGGTCACCTTGGTGCTCCCAGCCGAGGACTCCCCGGTGCTGTCGCGTGAACTGCTGTATACCGGCATCACGCGCGCACGGGAGAGGGTCGTGCTGTACGCCAGCGACGCGATCCTGCGCCTTGCCATTGGGCGGCGCACCGAACGCGATTCGGGCCTGGCCGAGCGGTTGCGCCGCGGGCAGGCCGGAAGCTTGCCGGACTGAGAACGAAGCCATTTGAATCATCCGGCTTGCTGCACCGCAGCATATAAGCTATTATGGTGCATCGCAGCATTCTCCACAGCCCCGTTTCCCTCAGCCGCAAGACCTGCCGATGATCCGACTCACACTGATCCTGCTGTGTATGCTCAGCGGCGCTCCGGCCGCCGCGCAGTCGGCCGCGGATCCCGCCTACCGGGAACCCAGCCTGACGCGCCTCGGCCTCGGCCTGCGGATCGATTTCGGCGGCCAGGCCGGTGACAATCAGGCCAGTCTCGCCCTCACTTCGACCGGCGAAATGCTCGCCACCGAAATCACCCTGCCCCTGCTCGCCCTGGACTTCAACCGCAACTGGACCCGCCTTGGCACCCTGATGGGCTGGCGTCTGCGGCCCGCCGCGCTAGAGCATGCCTGCCGGCTCAAACCGGTCTTTGCACGCCCTTGACGTGAGGATTGAGGCGGCAGAATCCGCCGTCCCCAGATCCTGTTGATCCGGCCAGATCAGCGACCGCGCGGCCGCCCTTCGGTACCCGGCATCGGCCCCTGGCGCACCTCGTCCAGGTCTTCGAGAAGCAGTCGATAGGGCTTGTTCTGCTGATCCACCAGCAGCATTTCCACCCGTCGGTTGATCGCCCTTTCCATCGCGCTGGAATTGCCCGGTTGCAAAAACCCGGTTTCCCCCATGGCCGCCTCGCGCAAGCGATGCTCCGCCAATCCACGGGCGATCATGAATTGCCGCACCGCTTCGACCCGACGATGGGACAGATCATCGTTGTACGGGCGCGTGCCAAAGGAATCGGTGAATCCGCGCAGCAGCATCAGGGCATCGGGAAACCGCTGCATCACGGCAAAGTTCTTCTCCAGCCGCAGACGTTCCGCCTCCAGCAGTTCATCGCGATCAAAGCGAAAGTAGACGGCCGGCTCCCATGGCATCGCCGCCACGTCCGCTTGCGCCTCAATCATCACGGTTGAGACCAGCGGCAGGTGCAGCTTCTCCTGCGCGCAGGCATCACAGTCGTAACGGGCATACAGCTCTTCGGTCGTCGCGCAGGCCGACAGCAGCAGCGCTGCGCCGAGAAATGCCAGGTGCAGGCGATATGACACCCACGTCACTGGCCCGCAGAGATTGCGCTCAACCACGAATGGACTCCTGCGCGTCCACCGCCGGAAGCGCGCCCCCATCGGGCCGCAGCCACTGGAACATGTCTTCATCAAACTTGTATTCGATACCGAACAACCAGCCCGGCGCGTAGAATTCTTCTTCATCCAGATCGCGCTCCCTGAAGCCCACAAAGTTGTAACCGACACCGATTCGCATGTTACGCATCGGAATGTAATGCAGACCCAGTCCCAGGCTGTAGCGCAGATCATCAAACCACTGGGTCGACAGCGCGGCCGCATGCAGGTCCAGATCCCAACGACGATCGAGATCCCAGATCAGGCGCCCACCCAGCAGTTGCACCTCGCTGCGCAGGCGCAGGTCATCAAACCGCTCTTCCTGCCACTTCAAGCCCAGTCGTCCGGACAGGATGAAATCTCGATCAATCTGCCAGTTCTGATGGCTGGACAGCAAATAAGCGCTGCGCTGCCGTGAACCTGCGTTGCGTTCCAGTTTCCAGCGCAGCAGCCCCAGCATATGCCAGGCGTTGTCCTCGCGCGGCCGGCGCGCCAGCCCCAGGCTCAATTCACTCTGCACCCGCGGATCACCGCTGGTGTGGGGCACTTCCCAACTCAGACGTTCACGCAGGATGCTGCTCCAGTCCAGATTAAGTCGGGCGATGTACGAGCCCATGAAACCGAAATAATCCGAGGTGTGGCCCCAGCGTGCATCACCCCTAAGCTGGGTCCTGAAGTTGCGTTCGGCGCGATGACTGTAGCCAAGCGAGATGGCGATGTCCTTGCCCTGCCGCGGTCCGCGCGTGGTTTCGATGAACTCGAAAGACGGCGCCCACTGCACCCCTGGCCGGCTCTCAAAAGCGCCGCGCAAACCATGGGCGGTTTCCAGCTCACGACCATCCTGCACCCCGCGCTGGCGGTATTCGCTATAACTCCGTACGAAGGGCAGAAAATCCTGTTCCACGCCGAATATGGTGTTGCTGCGCTCCACCGTGGTGCTCAGGCTGCTCAGGCCACTGAGGCTATTGATCACCTCATGGCGGGCATACATCCTGGCTTTTTGATGAACCTGCCAGTCCAATCCGAACTGCAATTCCCGGCGATTGTATTGCTCGATGTCCTGCACATAATCCAGATGCAGGACCAGATCCCGGCCGAACAGGGCCAGACTGCGGTCGGCCCGCAACCGGGTGGAAGTGAAACGGTCATTATCGCCTTCACCAGCCCCCGTGTTGAGGCCTTGCTGCGCCGTATGACGCAGACCATAGAGCAGGGTCCAGCCCGCAAGCTGCTGCTGGATGGAAGCCTCGCTGACGCGCCGCACCTCTTCACTGTTCAGCGCCGTACTCGACAGGCTTTCCAGCTTCAATGCCCGACCCCCGGCGCGGTACTGCGCCGCCACCTTGATCTCTTCGCGCTGCTGCTGCACCGAACTTTCACGGCTGCTGAAGCCCTCCTCGGCCCGTCCCCAGGTGACTTCCGTATCCAGCCTGCTGCCCCATTTGCTGCGCAGATGCAGGCGATAGGCATTGCCGGAGGGCTCGGCATCTTCATGCGTCATGCGGGCGACATCGGCTTCCAGTTCATGTCGCTTGCCATCTCGATAACGAAAATACGTGCCGCTCAGGGTCTCGCCCTCGCCCGGTGCATCATCCACCGTATAGCTGGTGCCGATGGCCATTTCGTCATTCAGTTTCAGTTCCACCCTGGCCCCAGCCACCAGATTCTCGTTGGGCAATTCCAGGCTGTCGTAGGTGACCCGAATGATGATGGGATTGCCCTGTGCATCCTGGGACGAGACCACGCGACTGAAGGTCAGTTCACCGGTCCTGTCATCCAGATTGTAGTCACCGAAACGATCCAGGCGCTCGCTGCTCATGATGATGCCGGTGTTGTCACGATCACGGATGGTCAGTTCGATCACTTCGGAGTTGCGCAGCACCGGCACGCCGAGCAGTCGATAATCCGTGGCCGTGCCATTGCCGCGAATCTCTTCGATCCGCCGGGCGGATTGATTGGGTGCGGCGAAGGCGCGCACCGCGACATGCTGGTTTTCGAAGCGGGCATTGGCGCCGGTCAGGGCCCGATGGGTCATGCCAAGGTGGCGTTTCTGATCGACATCCGTGAGAAAATCACCCCAGGCCACACTGCTCCTGCCGCGTTCGATCTTGACGAACAGCTTGTCGCGACTCTGGGCGTCATAGCCCTTGATCGACGCATCGCCATAGATCGGGTAATAGCTGTTCGGATCGATGTCGCGAAACAGCTCCGCATCGTCCCCCTTGGCCGAGTCATACGCCAGGGTGAGCAGCAGATCGCCGCGGATCTTGCCCTTGAGAAACATCGCGGCCCGCCCATCAAGGTTCCATTCCTGCTCAAATTCGTCCGCGGAGCTGGGCAGAATCCCGCTGTCGTGCAGGCTCCCGGCCCGTGCCGACAGCTCCAGAATCCCGACCGCAATCAGCGGCCGCATCGGCGAGATCAGCTCGACTTCGATGGCGTGCTCCAGGTTGCCATCCTGTTCCTTCGCCGTGACCCGGACTTTTCCAGGCCGGCTCCCGCTCGCGAGAAACAAGACGGCGCGGCCATTCACCACTTCGATCTGGGTGCCGTGCGCATTGGACTGCTGATCCGCATTCAGCCAGTACCCATCGCCGGCCTGCAGACTGACAAACCGCGAACCATTCACCGGCAGGCCATTGCGATCTGTCAGGCTCAAATCGATCGCCAGACTGGACTTGCCCCCATCAGCCTGCAGGACCCAGCTGCGCGGCTGCAAACGCAGCTGCGCGGCGGCGCCTGCGACCTGAAAAGTGCGTTGCATCAGGTTGCGTTTGACCCCGAACTGGTCGGTGGCCAGGACCCGGGCGCGGTTGAGGCCTGGATGCAAGGGCAGGCCGTACCACGCCACAATCTGCGCGCCAGCTTTGCGGTTCTCGCCGCGAAAGCCGAGATGGGCATCATTATCAACCACCTTGCCGTTGATCCAGAGTATCGGCGTCACGCCGGCTGGAATGACAACAATGAATCGGCCGTCGGCGGTCACCTCGTCGGTCGGTCGGGGCCAGATCCAGGTCCGGATTTGCTCGGCAGTCAGGTCATCCAGCATCGCTTCGGGGTCCGGAATGGCCTGCTTGCCTTGATACTCCTGCAGCAGCAGTTCCACCGGTCGCAGCGCGCCGGGCCGCCGGGCCCGAGCGCCCTGGTTCTCAGGCGGCTCACCCGTCCGGGCGCCCGCCTGAATTTGCGGACCGAAGACCTCGCCGCTGGACAGATCGCCATCCGCGCCCAGTTCATTACGCCGCGCCAGGTCTCGCACCTCAGGCTCAAGATTGATGATCGCGGGATTGCGCTCGGCCCATTCATAGAGCCACGAGGACTCCAGATCCTTCTGGCGGCGTTCCAGCTCCACCTTGAGAGCATCCCAGTCCGCGCAGTTGCACTGGCTGGCGAAATCCGCGCGATGCCATTCCCCCGGACGCAGATCCACAAAGCGTGAGTCGCCATCCGCGGCATGCCGGTTGTCAAGCGGCTTGAGGCGCACACCTGCCGGCAATGTGGTTTCGTCCACCTTGATCACATGATTGCCCGCCTGCAGGCCATACAGCGAATACATCCCGTCTTCATCCGTGACCACCCAGGTCCCGTCCTGCAGATACAGCCGCACACCGGGCAGTGGCCATTCGTGTGGCGTCTGTCGGCGATCGCAGTCCGCATCAATGTACAACTTGCCCGACAGATGTGATCGATCCGAGAAAAGCGGTTCCTGCCGGACCCGAACCGTCGCGCTGTCCTCCGGCGTGGACTCCTGACGGCCCGCAAAAAATGCGCTGGCCTGCGCCCGGTTGATGCCATCGCCGTCCCGCGCACCTGCGGTCAGCGTGACCCGATACTTGAGCTCACGGCGCTGCCCGTCCTCGAGCACGCCTAAGCCAAATTCCAGACGCTGGCCCGGCGCACCAGCCGGATCCCCCCGCGGCTGTAGATCGCCGGGCTGACCATAGCGCGCCGACCCGGCTACGTATTTGAAGCCGAAAGGAAGAACGTCCGTAACCATGACGGAACCGGCATCGGCACCGCGATTGTTGACCAGCAGCACGGAATATTCGAGCACATCGCCGATCGTCGCTTCCGGACGATTCACCGTCTTGCTCAAGATCAGTTGATCACTGCTGCGCGGATCCGGATCCATCGGAATATCCACGACCAGAATCGGATCACCCGGACGCATGGTGAACACGCCGCTCGAGGCCACGCCAGCAAAACCGTCCCGCCCATAAGAAAACTCATTGACCACGAACCCGCGGCCTTGAAAATCTGCCGGCCGTATATTGGATGGGAAACCGTAGCCCGGCGGCGGCACTACAGTGAGGTAATAATCACCAGGGAAGATTCTGGGATACTGGAAAAATCCGGGCCGCGTCGGGTCGCTGCCGGTCACGATGGGCTGCAGGAATTGACCGGGTCGGTCCGGGTCAGGCGACAGCACACAGGCTCTGACCTGATCCACACCGGGATTGTTCAGCGGCGAGCCTTCACAAAGGTAGACGGTTGCACCATTGATCGGCGCCAGGGTCACCGTATCGAAAACGACACCCAGCGGATCCACGATGGCCACATCCACGAGTTCGGTCTGCTGGCCATCGGCATCACGAATGGAGACTGTCAGGGTGTCATTCTGCTGAGCATTCAAGGCACAGCCCTGCGCCGCTGCCCCACTGTAGACCGGGTGGGTGTCGCCATTGGCCGGACAGATGCGGCCGTTGGCGCGATCACTCACGGCCAGCCGGATCGGGCGGATACTCCTGAACCGACCGGTATTCGGCGCGGTTTCGATCAGCACCACTTCCATGAAGTCGCCGGTGCGTGCGGATTGCACTCGCGCGGTGATGATGACCTGAGAATTGGGATCGTCTGGATTGCGACGGGTGGCATCACTGCTGATCGAACTGCCGTTCAGACTGGTGGAAAACACCTCGATATAAACCCCGTCTCGGCTCAGGTTGTAGCCCGGATCGGAGTCCAGCCGATACAGCTGCACGTCCTGAAAGTCGCTGTCCGCGTCATGGCGTGGACCGCTGCACGTGCCCCCGGCAGCCGTACAAGCCTGGCGCACGGCGGGCACGGGTTCGAGAAAGCGAATTTGGGCGCGATTGAATGGATCTCCCGGATTCATCGCATTGAGCTGGTTGCACACCGGCACCTGTGGCAGATCGGAGAGGCCATCGCCATCCAGGTCGACCTCGGCCACGTTTCGAATCACGGTATCCGGCGTAATCAGCGGATTGATCCGCACGGAAAACGCCAGTCTGGCCTGCCCGCCCGGCCCCAGTTGCCCGACCGGCACCAACAGCCCGATGCGCGCCACCTGCCCGCTTCGGTCCCAGCGCGAAAAACTGAGCCATTGCCCGGCCCCCATGCCCATCAGCTGTACCATGGCCCGGGCCTGAACCGGGGCAAACTCGGGCATTTCGGCGATCAGGGAGGTATTCGCCGGAATCACATCGGCAATCAATACGCCATGCGCCGACGTCCCATCGAGAAGGATGGATTTTGCCGCCGGCGCCGGGCCACCAGGATTGCTCAGGTCGATCACATAGCGAATGCTGTCCCCCGGATCCAGCGGAACGTCACAGGCCGGAATCGATTGCTTGCCCAGCCGAAGCGGCAGCACCTGCTCCGCAAGAACCACACGATCCAGCACACTTGCGGAAATCCTTGTGTCCGAATCCGATGTGGCGGTCAGACGCAGTAGCGACTGCTGCCCGGGCAAGGCCGCGGTTGGCACCCGCCCGACCACAACAAAGGGCAGCACCTGCCCGGACGGCAGGGACACACTGCCATCGATTTCGGGTTCTCCGGCTTCCGCGCGTCCATTGGCATTGAGATCACGAATGAAACGCAGACCTTCAAGCTCAAAGGCACTGCCCTCGCTCTCGAAGGCCAGACTCAGGCTGTAGCGATCCGTGGCATTGCCACGATTCCATAACGAGTGCGCGAAGACCACCTCATCGCCTGGACTGAGCACCTGTTCGCGCGGATCCTGCAACTCAATGCCGGCCTGCGCCGCGATCCGGGCAAACGCGGTATTGGAAACCGCGCCGCGCCCCTGCATGGTGTCCACCGCCACATAACTGGCGGTGGCGACATTTTCGATGCTGCCGCCGGCCTGCCCGACCGCAAGGCCAGGGTTGCAATGCAGCAGCAAGGCCAGTGCAGGAAGGCAACGGTTCAACCGCCCTGCCAATCGACCGATTGCCATCAACCCGCCGGCCTGCTTGTCGCCGTTTTCACAGTGCATCCTGGCCGAACGCTGGCGGGACCGATATCCCGCCAGCCGAGGGTTCATGACGTTCAGCAGGACGTGTACATCCCTTACTGGATGGTCACACCAAAGCGCACGGTGACGGACTCACCGGCCGCCAACGTGCCGCCCGCATCGGTGGTGCCATCCGCGCCAGTGCCGGCAAACCAGGTCACATTGCCGCTGCCATCCACTTCCGCGCCGTCATCATTGAGCGTGTCGCTCGGCGATGCAAAAGTGCAGGCAGGGGCGCCGGCATTGGTGCCCGCATCGCCCGCGCACAGACGCAATGAGTCATCCAGGAAGGTGGTGTTCGCCTGCACCTGATCGCGGATGATCAGATTTTGGATCAGCCCGGTGCCGCCATTGCTGGCCACGATCTGCCAGATCACGCAATCTCCCGGTTCGATCGAATGGCGACCGCCCGCTGAGCCATCCGTAAAGGTGCTGGCCGCATCCGGTTCGCCGTTGCAATCCGTATCCGGGGCGGCCGTCTTGGTCAAGGTCACGTTGCCGATCTGCGCGGTCACCGTATCCTCATCGCTGACCGGCGGATGCCCAGCGGTCAAAGGTGTCGCCGTCACGGTCGATACATTGACCTCGCCATCTCCGGCATTGGAGCCCATTCTCACCGTGTTGGTGATGGTCAGAGATTGCCCCGGCGCCAGGGTGATCTGATTGTCGGTGGTGATCACGAACGCGCTGCCGTCATCCAGAATCACCCGCGCGCCCGCAACCGGAGGCCCAAGCCGATCAACGGTTCCATCGCCATCGTCATCGATGGGCACGTTCAGGGTGCTGACCGCATTCGCGTTGGAATCGGTCACCGACAGGCTGACGGTTTCCGTGACATTGCCGTCGTTGGACAGCGTGTGAGGGAAGTTCCTCGAACTGCCGGGATTGATCGGCGAGGCATTGTTTGCCGCCATGTTCAAGGCGCGGGCCGGCGCCACATCCACCGCATCCAGGACCACATCCTGGCCACCGCCAGCATTGTTCGAGATGATCTGGAAGACGATGCCGTAATCCCCGTCGGCATCTCCAGCCGTGCCTACATCGCCGTCAAGCAGATCCACGTTCCCGTCGCCATCGATATCAATGCCGGGGAAATTGGCCAGTGCCTGGGTTGGGTCACCGGAAATCTGAACCACCGCAAACACCTGCAAGCTCCCGCCATTGGCGGGGATGGCCGGGGTGGAGTTGCCACCCGGCAGGGGATTCCCTGCTGCATCGGTGAACGTCACGCTCCAGCCCGCCGGCAGATTGCCCAAGGTGGTGCCATTCCAACTGCCACCGCCATACAGATCATAAGAACTGGCCGTATTGGAATCGTTCTGGATCACCAGCGGAAAGCTCACCGTGCCACCGAGCACGCCGCTTCGGTTGATGATTGCGGAATTGGCTGCGATCGCCCCCACCGCAGGAAAAGCTTCGTTGTTCGCGCCCGCATTGTTGTCCGCAGCCCCGTTGGAAAGGTCCAGGGTGCCGGGCGCAGTGATGGTCAGCAGTTCTTCGACCACCGTATCCGTGTCTCCGGTCGGCACACCGGCAGCGTCCAGCACTTCGAGCAGCGCCGTCGCCGCGTAGGGTCCACCACCGGTGGTGCCGGTGGGCAGCTTGGCCTGCACCTCGATCGTCAGGGTCGCACCCGGCGCCACTGGCCCGCAGACACCACCCACCGAACAGTTCGGGCTGACGATGGTGAACGTGGTGCCAGCCGGGAATGGCGAACGTCCGGCCACCCCACCAGCCACACCACCATCATTATTCAGGGAGATGCGATAACTGGTGGACGTATTGCCGGTATTGACCACTTCATTGAAGAAGCGCGCGGTCAGACCGGCTTCCAGGGTATCCACCTGCTGGATGTCATTGGCATCGGTGGTGTCATCATCCACGCCGTCATTGACGCCCGGAGTGGCCACATTGCCATTGGCGTCAGCGGTGTCGTCGATGATTCCGAGGCGCACGACCGGCACGCTGGTCTGCACGGACTCGGTCTGATTTTCGCCGGTGTCGGTCACATTCCCGTCACCATCCAGATCGCCCAGCACATGCAGGGTATTGTCAATCTTGGCGTTGCCGATCAGACCGGAGCCAAGATCCACCAGATCGACGGTGATCACGATCTGCACCGAAGTGCCGGCCGGGATGACGTCATCATGCGCGCGAATCCCGATGTCGCCGGTGGTACCGTCACCATTGGCGTCATCGGTGATCACCGCCGGTGAACCCTTGACCCCATTGGTGGGTGCGGCACAGGCCTGACCATAGCCCGTGGGCACTTCGCACAATCCGGCAGCCTGGGTCCAGTCGGTGCCGCCCGGGGCTTCATTCGGGTTCGCGCCGTCCTGGAACGCAACCGCAACCGGCTGGCTGACGATGGTGATCCCGGCGCCGGCCTGCAAATCGTGCAGGCTTTCAATCGACAGGTCATCATAAATTTCGACATCGTAGGCCGGATTGGAACCGGTGTTTTTCACCTCGATCAGATAGCGGACCTGGTCATCCGAGAAATCATTGGGAGTGCCGTTATCAAGATAGGTCGGCGTTTTGCTGATGCGCAGCTGACCGGCGGTCACGGTGACCCGATCATCATTGGTCGCCTGGGCTGTATCGCGGCCACCCGTGCCATCGGTGGCATCGGTGACTACGGTCGCCGGCTGACCGGTGGAAACGGCGGTAATGCGGGTATCGATCACGTTGCCAATCGCCGCCGATCCCGGAATTGAACCCACCACAACCAGATTGATCTGCCCGCCGGCAGGCACGCTGGGGGTGACGCCATCGGTACCGTCGGAAGCAACCAGGGTATTTTCACCCGGGTCACGCTGACCGTTGCCATTGGCATCCACATACACGGCCAGGCTGCTCAACTGGGCATTGTCCCCGGCCAGATTCTCGATGCTGATGGTATAGCTGTCCCCACCATTACCGTTGTTGCGAATGACATGGAGGTATTCGACGGTGGCGCCCGGGGTGCCGTTGGTGTCGCGGTCGCGTTCGATCGTGGCCGCGTAAATCTGCGCCACGGAAATGGTGGCCGTGTTCGACGTGGCGATGGGCAGAGGCGTGCCATTGGCATCCTCGAAACTGGCGGTGGCCTGATTCTGAATCAGCGTGCCGGCCGCCGTATTCGCATGGGCCAGGGAGACGACCCCAAAGCCACATAACGAAATCAGCAAAAAGATGCTTCTTGCCATGACGGCACGCGCCGTGGGTCCATTTCTCTCGATCATTCCCCTACCCCTGTTTACCTAGTTACCAAGCTGTACTTTCGCAAGTCGATTCTCATGCGCACAGCCATCTGCGCCCACCGTTCATATCAAACAGTATGGCGATTTTCTGATTTCCATCAAGCAAAACCTGAGCTTTTATTCACTTGACCCGTACACGATAGCGGTACTCCTGGACGCCGAAGCCCGGAAACATGCCTTGCGCCTGCCAGCGCACGTGCGTGTATTCCTGGGGCGGCACTTCCTCACGCACGCGGCGGCCCTCCGGTGTCATCACCCAACGATACAATGGCGGTGTCGCATAGCTTTTGCCCTGATCGATACTCGCCTGCAATTCCGCCGCCACCCGCGTGCGGGGTGAACCCGGCACGAACTCTGTGGCTGCCGGCACCGGTCCGGTCACCACCAGCTTTTTCAAAGGTTTGCTGCTGACATTGCGATAGGTGATCCGATATTCCAGAACTTGCCCCGGCTCCACCTCACGCGCCGGCCGCGCCAGTTCCTCACCGTTGCGATCAGTTTCGATGACATAAACATCCATCTGACTTTGCAGGGGTTCTTCCTGCGCGATCGCCGATCCCAGGCTCAGGCCCAGCGCGCCCGCTAAAACCGCAGCCCACGGGCTCCATGAATGCTGTCTTTTCCGGTTCAGAAAATTCATCTGCTCTTTTCTCATTCAATCTGATCAAAAAAATCAATCCACGCGCACGCCAAAGCGTACTTCCGCGCTTTCCCCGGGCAGCAGGCAGAAGGCCTCGGTATCGCCATCCCCATCCGCATCCAGGACATTGCCGACCCGGCAGGAAATTGCCGGTGGGCTAGTGTTGCACACGCCAGCCCCCGGCGCTGGTTCGGCGACAATTCCTGCAACGCCATTCAGGCTGCTGAAAGGCGGAGCCGAATCCGAGATGCGCACATTGCAGACACCATCGACACCATTGTTCACCGCAATCAACTGCCAGATGACGCATTGCCCCGGCAGAGCCTGGACATTGGCGCTGAGGAAGTCACCTTCTGCCTCGCCGTTGCAATCCAGATCTGCCGCGCCGAACTTGCTGATCGTCAACTGGGTGCGGCTGACCGTCGTCACATCCGTGTTGCTGGCCCTGGCGGAGCCCTGCAGCACCTCTGCAGTCAAGACCACGGTGCCAACCTGCCCATCCCCGACATTGCAGTCCGCGGCAACCTGAACCACAACAACAGTGGAATCGCCCGCGTCCAGCAACAGCGCCACCCCGCCGGCGCCATCATCAAGCAGCGGTCGCTGGACGAAACTCGCGGCGCTTAAGTCGTACACGGCGGTATTCTGCCCGACCAACAACTGCTCGATGCCGACGAAATCGGTGAATTCACCGGCCTGGCTGCCGGTCGCCAGCAGCAATTGGCTGTTGAACCCGGTCGCGCTGCTGATCGCCAGGCGGATCGATTCGGTGGTGTCGCCAGCATTTCTCAAGGTGTGGCGATAGACCCGGCTGCCACAGGCCTGCACGATGCCGGCCTGATCATCGCTCAGCTCGATGGCTTCCCGATCAAAGCTCAGAGCATCCTGTTTGCTGTCGGTAGCCCCGCTAATGGCCGAGCGGACATGGAAGAACACCGGCCACAGGGCGGCCGATACCGGACCAGATGGAATCGTGATGCGGCCGAAGAAGGCAAAACTTGTGCCCGGAGGGATGCTCGGGGTGTTGGCGATTAGATTGTCCTGCGCATCCAGGAACTCGACCTGCCAGCCCTCCGGCAAGGCCACCGTGTTCGCCGCATCGGCGCTGGCGCTCAGAGCGTAGCTGTCCGGCAGCCCCCCTTCATTGGCCAGGAACAGCGGAAACTCGACACTGCCACCACTGCGGGCCGTCAGCGTGGTGGTGATACTGGCCGCCGGATCGGCGTCGACCGCGCCAGCATCATTGAAGCCGGTGGCATCAAGCCGGTTGGCCAGATCGACCACCGGCGGGGCGATGGCCCCGAGACGCTCGGTCACGCTGTCGCTGGCCGGACTGGTCCCCGGATCGGCCGTCGAACTGGCCACGACCACGGCATCGAAAGGCCCCGGACCGCTCGACCCCGGGGGCAGAAAAGCCCGCACCACGATGATTCGCAGCGCCCCAGGATTCATCAGACCGGTATCCACGATTCCATCGCCGGTGGTATCCAGCAGCGGCGTGACGCCATCTTCGGCATAAAACCTGAACAGGGTGCCGGACGGATAGTTCTGCGATTCGACCACCAGATTGTAGCGATCATCCTGATTGCCGCCGTTGCGCACCACATTGGTGAAAATCACGCTGGCGCCATTGGCCACGACATCGACAAACTGCCGATCATTGGCGGCGTCGTCATCGCCACCGTCGTTGAGACCGGGGCCGGGGCTCAGACCGGTATCGGTGATCAGCACCCCGAACAGCCCCGGCACCACATCCCGCGTTTCATTGGAGAAGAAGGCGTCTTCGGTGGTCAGCAAGATGTTGTCCAGATTGCCCTGTGCCTGCGCCACATTGCGAAACACCGTGCCACCGGCCACCCCATCGACAAGATTCACCTCGTAGCTGAAGTCAGCGGCAGCGCCGGTGCCTAGAAAATCAATCTCCCCGGTCAGAACGCCGCCCGATTCCGTCGGCAAGCTGCCCGGCTGGCCGTTGAAGCCATCATCAGCGCCCGCAACGGGGAAATCCCAGGCAGCGGCATCGCTGGAACTCACGCCCACGCCACTGTCGAAAGTGGTGCCCGGCGGCAGTTCATCCACCACACTGATGTCGGTGGCGTTACCCACGCCAAAATTCTTCACCGTAACCGTGTAGCGAATCTTGTCATCATCGCTGGTGCTCGCCAGCCCCGGCAGATACAGCGAAGACTTGGAGATTTCCAGCACTGCATTGGTCGTCACCGAGGCGAAATCCTCATTGGTATCGTTCAGGCCATCGTTGCCCTGATTCGTCGAGGTGTCCACGACCGAATCCGCCACCGGCGCCCCCGACCCTTCGTGCGCCTGAACCGTCAGGGTCAGACCAAAGCCCTGCGGGGCTATCGCCATCGGCGGAATACGCGCCTGGACGATCAGTCTGGCATCCTGCCCGGCGGCGAGACCAAGCGCGCTGCTCAGGCCCGTGGCGTCCGCCAGCACGGGCTCGCCGGCATCCACCTGCCCATTGCTGTTCTGATCGTGGTAGACCTTGATCGTGCTGAAATCTCCGCTGTCCACCCCAATGCTGTTGTCCTGTGCAACCGTCACGGTATAGCGATCCGTGCCATTGCCCAGATTCACCAAGGTATGGCGAAAACGTACGTCCTGGGATGGAGCGGCGAACAGAATTTGATCCGCCGACAGCTGCGCCGCGTAGATCTGACGGATCAGCACCACCACCTGATTGGTGGTGGTGCGCCGCGCCAGGCCGTTGGCATCCTGGTAGGTCACGCTCGCCTGGTTGGCAATCTCGGCGCCGGCCGGCGGCGCCGCCGCCAGCTCACCTGACAGGCCAACCAGGAGCATGGCGAGAACACTCGCAAACCCGCACCTGTGCATCAACTTTCTCATGGTTCAATTCTTACCGAAAAACGGACCATACCGGCGCTGCCGGCCTGCAGCGGGCCGGTAAAAGTCCAGGCAATCGGCCCGGTTGCGCCCGCCGGCGCCTGGATCACCACAGTGCTCAAATCCGGCGGCAGGGGCATGTCGGCCTCGGCACTGCTGGTCTGATAGCTGGTGTAGCTCGGAATCAGATCCCGAATCACGACCTCAGTCACGGCGGCCGTGCCGACATTGCGGAACTCGATCTCGTAAATGATGCACTCCCCCGGGTTCGCCTGCATGCGGGCGCTGAACGGACCATCCGCAGAGCCATCGCAAGCGGCATCCAAGGCCTGCAGTTTGCTAGCCGTGATCAGGCCGCCCGAACTACCCAGAACCGTGGTGAGATCGGTCACGGTGCGTGAAAAACTTTGCCCCTCCACCGTGTACTGGGCCGTGAACACGGAAACATCGACCAGTTCCGGAGGCGCACTGGCGGGAATTGCGCCCTTGACGAAGAAGGTCTGGCGCACGAATCCCGGTGCGCTGCCGTTTACCCAGAGCTGGTCAGCCGGGCCAAGTACGCCGTTGCCATCGCTGTCCTCATACACCGTCCAGTCGATGTCCTGGTTACTGGTGAAATTGATGTCCAGCGTGCCGTTTCCATTGCCAGGCGCCAGATCCAATTGGTGCGCGTAAATCACCGTCGCCCCCGGCTGTACCAGAGACTCATGATCCGGGCGCCAGAGGATGGCCGGCTTGATCTGGTTGCTGTCGGTCGCGGAATTATTGCTCAGGTCGTTGTCGACGACCGCGCAGGAGTACGCGATGCTGGCGGTGTTAATCAGGTTCTTGACCGCCACATCGGCGCCAACCTGCGCCTGAACCGTGTAACTCACGGTAGCGCCGACCGGTAGATCAATGCGGTCGTTGATGTCTCCGCTGCCCTGATTCTGGCAAACACCGCCGGCCGTCCCGCTGCAAGTCCATTCAGCGGAGTCGAAATTCGGCCCAAAAGCGTCATTGACCGTGATACCGAACACATCACTGGGCCCAAGCGTGTTGGACACCGTGATTTCATAGGTCAGAAGCTGACCGGGTGAATATTCCGTGGTGTTGTCGGTCTTGCTGATGGCGATATCAGCGGTGGGTTCCACCGTGATTTGCAAGCTCGCGTCATCATCCTCACCGGCGACCTGATTCTTGGGGCTGGAGTCCGGATCGGCGGAATCCGAACGTGAAATCCAGGCGTTGTTGACCAGCGTGGATTCCGCCGTGCCGTTTTCCACCTCGACCTCCAGGGTCAGAACGGTGCTGCTGCCGGCCGGCAAAACCCCGATATTCCATGTGCCGGTATTCTCGTCGTAGCTGTCATTGAGGTAGCCATCGCCATAGATATCGAAAGGGTCACCCGGATCATCGGGGAAGTCGCCGGTAAAACTCGCCGACCTGAACTTCAAGCCCGCCGGCAGCAGGTCATTGACCTGCAGCCCGGAGGCCAGCGCGGTGCCGGTATTGCGCACCGTCAGCACCAGTTCGATGATTTCCCCTTCGCTGGGACACAGGTTGCTGGCGCTCATGCTCAGTTCAAGATCGGTGGGGGTGAGAAAACACATCACCGCTTCCACATCGCCGCCCTGCAGAATCCGCTCATTGGTTGCCGAGCCGGTCAGGGCATTGAGATCGTAGAGCTTGCCCGGATTGCTGCCCTTGGATCCGAAATAATTGCCATAACGGTCGGCGGTCAGGCCCTCCAGATCTTGCTGGCCGTAATCCACCGGGCCGCCCCCCCCGGGATTGCTGACCGCGCCGGTTTCGATATCGATGATGACCATGCGGTCGTCGCCGCCACTGGTATTTGCGATTCCATGCAGCACTTCACCACCGAAACCATCCGGCACGAAGGCGATGTCGTCGATGTCGTAACGATTGACTGCAGTGGCCGTCTGAATCTCGACAAAATCTTCAAACGTGCCGGGATTGCCATCGGTGTCGAAATAGTTGGGCAGAATCGTGCCGGTAGCCGGATCCAGCGCGACCAGCAGATCATTGGCAGTCGTGCCAGATTCACGTTCGGATGCAAACAGCACCCCGGTCAGAGGACTGAAACTCAGGCCATCGAGATCATTGATCGTCCGGGTGACGGAATCACCGTCGATGAAGCCGGTCGGGTTGCGACCGTGATCGGCGAAAAACGCAGAGGTAAACGAGCCCACGGTAATCTTGGTATACAGCCCGGTTTCCAGGTTCACCAGACCAAGATCATCGGCATTGACCGCATACAATATATTGGTACCCGGCTCGAACTCTGCCGCCTCCACACTGGTGATCCCGGTACCCAGATTTCCGATCAGCTCCTCGTCTTCGCTGAAACGATCGAACCGAAACAATTCATCCGGACTGGCGGCATCGGCCACGTAATAGCAAGCTTCGTCCTGGCCGGCGACTTGCTGTGCGCTGAGCGGCACGGACCAACCGGGAAAAAGCAGGACGAAAAACGCCAAACCGACCGGCCGATTCGGTTTGTCACAGATCTTGTGCTTGGCCAGTTTTCCTGCCGCCCCGGACTTCAATTCCCTTTCCCCTCGCGCCGACATCGAAGTCGAGCTGTCATGTACTGGCCTGCACCCATGCAATGCACCCTTGGCCTGCAAGGCTCGGCTTGCCGGTGATCAATAAGAAGAATAGAAGTGCGCAGAACCGAAGTCCAGACCAGCGTTCTGCGAGATGCCGCCGAGCTGCCGCTACTCAGAGGGCTCGGGCCTCCACCGGGCCAGGTCGGCGAGCAGGGATTGACACCGGCTGCCTGCCGGCTGATTTGCATGGCCTGCATCAAACCGGACCAACGCAGCATGCAATGCATGGCTCCCGCCCAAGCGCTATGCTCGTCGCCAGGAACCAAGCCCCTACCCGCAGGAGAAAACCGATGGACCTGGAACTGAGTTGTCGCTGCGGCCAGTTCAGGGCCGTGCTGAAGGCGCCCTCAAGCCGCACAGGTGAACGTCTGCGCTGCTATTGTCGGGATTGCCAGACCTACGCTCACTACCTGGACGCCGCCGACATCACCCTCGATGCGCACGGCGGAACCGGCATGTGGCAAACCACGGTGGGCGGACTGCAGGTCCTGCAAGGCCTGGATCACCTCGCCTGCCTGCGCCTGAGTCCCAAAGGTCCGTTGCGCTGGTATGCCGGCTGCTGCAAAACACCGCTGGCCAATACCATGGGCAATGGCCGCCTGCCTTTCGTCACCCTGCCATCGGCGGCCTGGACAAAGGATTTTCCGGCTGACACCGTGCTCGGACCGGAGACCTGCGCGCTTTATGGGGGCCACGCCAGGGGCGACCGATCACAACTCAAGGCCTTTGATAAGCCACCGATTGGGCTTTTGTTGAGGGTCGCCAGACGTCTGCTCATGGCACGCCTGCGTGGCGAGAACCGGCATTCGCCGTTTTTCGACCCTGCCAGTGCTCAGCCCCGTATCAAGCCATTTCTCTTGAGTCGCGAGGAGCGTGCCCAAGCCGCCGCGCAGTGCTCGGTGGCCTGATGGCACAGGGGGCTGACAATCAGCGACTGCCGATCGGCGCGGGCAGCAGCTGATCGCCGAGCACCCGCACCCGTTGTCCGATCCGAAAGCCTCTGGCTGAGTTCACCGCGATCCGCCGGGTACTGCCATCGTCCATGCGCAAGTCAACCACATCCACCAAGCTTGGCGCGCTCGCCATGGCGCTGCCGACCCCGGCCCTGGGCATCGCTGCGCTGGGCGAGCCTGAGGATAAACCACTCAAATCGGGCATCTGCAGCAGGTAGGCGCCTTCACCACGCCGATCCCGCCCGCCGGAACTCTGACCATTGGCCATTTGGGCCTTGGAAATGTTCGTGATTTCCCCACAGCTGCGGCAGTCCACCTGTTCGGGCGCCTTGTTGCCCGATCCGGCGCAGGCCGCCAGAAACACCGGTGCCAAGCCGACCAGCACCGTCAAAACGGCTCGTTTCACGTTTTTCATTTCACACTCCCGATGGATTGTTGTGGCCGACAGGCACAGCGCATGCCAGACATCTGGTTCACCGCGCCAGCGCCACGAGTATCGCGCC
>JBFKDQ010000057.1:0-23143 GCA_041619555.1 Oceanococcus sp.
GCGGCAGGTGTTGCTGAACCTGCTGTCCAATGCGGTGAAATTTACCGACTCCGGTTGGGTCGTGCTCAAGGCAAGACCCGTGGACCCCATTGATGGCGTCGCGCGGGTGTGTATCGAGGTTCAGGACAGTGGAATCGGCTTCGCCCCGGATCAGGCCGAGAAGTTGTTTGAAGCCTTTTCCCAGCTGGACAGCGATGCCAATCGGCGCTTTACCGGCACCGGCCTGGGCTTGCCGATCTGTCGTCGGCTGGTGGGGCTGATGGGCGGCACGATCACGGCTTCGGCGCGACCGGGTGAGGGGTCCACCTTCACGTTGGATCTGCCGTTCAAGCTGGGCATCGAGCAGGAACTCCAGCGCGATGCGGAAATTGCCCGCGCGCCGCTGCCCATCGAGCTGGGCTGGCCCACGGTACGGGTGCTGCTGGCCGAGGATTCACCGACCAACCAGATGGTGATCCAGGCGATTTTGCAGAACACCGGCTACAGCGTGGACGCGGTGCATAACGGCGTCGAAGCCGTCGAGGCGGTGCGAAGCCTGCCGTATGACGTGGTGTTGATGGACGTCTACATGCCGGAAATGGATGGGCTGACAGCGACCCGGACCATCCGTCAAAATCCGGAACTGCTGTCTTTGCCCATCATCGCCTTGACCGCCAACGCGATGGAAGGCGACAGCGAGCGCTTCCTTGAAGCCGGCATGGACGATTATCTGCCCAAGCCGGTGAGCAAGAATGATTTGCTGGCGGCGCTGCATCGACAATACTGCCGCGTCCGACCTGAAGCAGGGCGGAGCCAGACAGCCTCCCATACTTCCTCTTCTCCTTCCGTTTGACGAGCCACCATGATTAACGACGAAGCTTTGCGCCAACTCGAATCGGATGGCGACGCCGAAATGCTGCCGATGAACCTGCCGCGGTTTCATCAGGAACTGGCCCAGCGTGCCACGAATCTGGCCGCCGCTCTGGAAGCCGCGGATCTGGCGGGGTTGCGGGCTTAAGCCCATAGCGTCAAATCCACGGCACGGACCGTCGGACTGGATGCGGTGGCGAATGCGGCCGCGGCGTATATACGGCGAATCAACACCATATTCCGAGCAGACGACTGTAGTCGGATCCTTTCTGACGACCCAGTTTCGCCCCGGCGCCAGAAAATCCAATGACTCAATGAACACATGCCTCGTGCCCCTGCGCAGCAGGATGCGGAGCGAAGCGACCTGTTCGGCGTCTTGAGCCGGTCGTGCACCAATCCGTTGCTCGTCAGCGACAACCCTTTCTCGGACACGGCGGGCCTGCTGATGTAGTGGCACAGCCTTTCCGGTTTGTCTCGTTGGTCTGCGCGTGCAGCCACACCGGCGTGTAGCGACGAATCGGCAGGAAAGCCGATTTGGATTGCACAGCAACCCGAAGGGCGAGGGCCAAGGATGGCCCGAGTCAACTAAACGCGACCAAGCGCTCTGCATGGCTGCATTCACAGCGCACACGCAGGGGTCCATGCTCCAGCCGCCTGCAGCGCAGAAATTCATCAAACTCCCGGCGTACGCAGTCCGGCAAGGACCTACCCTCGCATGACATCTGCTCAACAAACGCCGGGTAGTGCTCCTCGACGATCTTGTAGGGCAGCGTCCGCTCGGGGCGGTGGCGCGGGTGGCCGTGCGCATTCCCGTGGGATGCGGTCGCAGCATCGGATCGGATTGCTGATCACCCTTGCCTTCCTCGGCTAGGGCTGCAACGAGATGTTGGCATTGCGCCGGACTTCAAGCCGATCGGTACCGGCCGCGAATGACAAGGACGAATTCGCAGGCCTTCCGCTCGCCGATTAGCCTGCGCTATTCCCGCGCGAGGAAGAATCAGCCACCACCTCGATCCATCGGCGGCATGGCCGGATTGAAGCCGCCGACCAGCAAGGTGCAGATGGCAGCGCCGCCGTCATCGCAGCGCAGACCTGGCCATGACGTTCAGGCCACATTGTGGCGGTTTTCCAGCAACAAGCTCGTCACCCGGTTGCGGCCATCATTTTTCGCCCGGTACATCGCCTGATCGGCGGCCTCCACCAGGTGGTGCACCGAGGACTCGCGACAGGCCGTGCTGGTCGCCAGGCCGATGGATACCGTGACCACACCAGAGGATCTCACCGAATGGCCAGGGTGCTCGATGCCGGCGGCCTCCACCGCGGCACGCAGATGTCGCGCCAGGCTCAACGCGGCGAGATCGCCGGTACCGGGCAACAGCAGCGCAAACTCCTCGCCACCATAGCGACACACCGAATCGCTTGCCCGGCTCAACTCGGCCAGCAGCAGCTTCGCCACCTGCCGAATCACCTCATCGCCCGCACTGTGTCCAGCGGTGTCATTGATCGATTTGAAGCGGTCCAGATCCAGCAGGATCAGGCTCATCGGGTCCTGCCTGCGCTGGCAACGCTGCCATTCGAGCTGACGCTGTTCATCGAAGAAACGACGGTTGTAGAGTCCGGTCAACTCATCGCGGATCGCGGTCTGGCGCAGGCGCAACGAATCCTCAACCAGACGCACGCAATCATTGATCACCCGCCAGTCATTGTCGTTCTGGTAGCCGCTCTGGCTCGCTCGCGCCAGCCAGAGCACGCCGATCACCTCGCCCTGGGCGCCATTGACCGGCGCGGCCACCGCCGAACCGGTGCCCGGCCGGGACTGGTTCGGCAGTTTCAGGCCGTGGCCCTGCACATAGACGGGGCGCGCTTGCGACACCGCCAGCGCGGCGATGGAGTCGTTGTCCGGACCGAGGTGATTGACATCACCATGGGTCGCGACATCCACCCGCACCCCCTGCAGGATCACCGAGAAGCCGGCCCGCCTGCTCTGCGTGGCCATCGCCGCCATACGCACGATGCGCTGGATGTTGTAGTCGGTCTCGGCCGCCTGCAAGCCGATTTTCTCCAGCCCCAGAGGCTGGTTGTTAGCGTGAAAATGCATCATGGGAATGTCCTCTTTCGTCCTGCTAGGACATCGCTCAGCGGTCGTAGATACGTTGCGGTTCCGGATCGACCCAGGTTTGCTGGCTCAGGGCCGAATCTGATTCCAGACCTGCTTTCAGCGCCTTGATCGTGACCTGATTGCTCTTGTTGCGATTGCGCGACAGCCGCCAGGGGTAATTGCGGCTCCAGACATAAGCCCGGCTCCAGATGAAAGCGCGACTCCAGATGAACGCATCGCCCCAGACAAAGGCCCGGCTCCAGATGAACGCCCGACTCCAGATATAAGAGCGGCTCCAGATGAAGGCATCACCATCCAGGGTGCTGAAGTCACCGGCACCTTTGCGGATCACGAAGTTGCCCTGCTCATCCTCGATGACCGGCCCGGGATAGTGCGCCCGGCCGGCCAGATCCTCGGCGATGTCCATGCCCTGATTGGCGCAGCCCAGTTCGGTCGAATACACCGCGGCATAGGCATTGACCATGCCCGCCCCCTGCTGCAACACTGTGTACAGGGCATCCGCGGTTTGCGGATTGATCGCGGCCGCGGCGGTGGCGCCAAGACGGCATTTGACGTCACCGGGACTCAGGGGCGGGTCGGCTTCCAGCATCAGGGCCACGACGCCACTGATCACGGCGGCGGCCTGTGAGGTCCCGGCCATTTCGAAATGCTGGTTGTCTTTTTGCAGGTACTCGCGGTAGTCCTGGGCCAGCTTGGCGGCCTTGGGCACCAGCCCGATCATGCGTGCTCCGGGCGCCACCAGGTCGGGTTTCACGAAACCTTCAAAGGTGGGACCGGCGCTTGAAAATTCGGAGAGAAAATCATCGCTCAGATCGGCGGGCGTGGCATTGTTGTCGGCCGCGCCCACGGTGATGACATAAGGCACGTTGCCGGGCACGCCGATGGTCATGGGATCAGGGCCGCTGTTGCCTGCCGAGGCCACCACCACAATGCCGGCCTGCCATGCCGCCATCACCGCCTGATTCAAGGGGTCTTCCCAGTAAAAGGAGCTCGGGCTGGCGCTGAAAGACATGTTCAGCACCCGGATGTTGTAGCGATCCTTGTGGGCGATGACCCACTGGATGCCGGTGATGGCATCGAGATAAGACGCCTGGCCATTCTCGTCGAAGACTCGCACATCGAGCAGGGTTGCGTCAGGCGCGACGCCTTCGAAACCATGTTGCTGATGGTAGTAGCTGCTGGCCATCACGCTGGCCAGATGGGTGCCATGGCCGCTGTCATCGGCAGCGGTGCCGGACTGGATCCGATGCCGATACATGCGTTCCCAGGCCCGAGGCGCAGGGGTCGCAGTCCCTGGATGCCGGAATCCAGCCCCACAATGCCGACACCGGCGCCCATGATGCCCTGGGCATGCAGCTTGTTTGCACCGATCCAGGTCGGCGTATAGGTTGGCCGCGCTTCCGCGTCAGAGTGACTCCAGTTGCTCGTGGTGCCATCGGTACTGAGGTCAGGATCAATCGCGGTCGAATCGACGGAAGCCGTGGCATCGACGGTGGTGGTGGTCGTGGCAAGCGCACCGTAGGCATGCCCCCCACCTTTGCCGGTAATGACCAGGCCACGATCGGGGGTGATCCGAACTTTGGACTGGAGCTGGGCGACCTGATCCGCGGTGAGCAGTGCGCCAACGCCGTTGATTACGGAAAGCTCCTGGGTGACGGTGCCGCCATGCTGTTCTACCAGGGCACGGGCCTCGCTGGCGGTAGCGGCTTGAACGATGAAACTGGAAACTTCTTGGGTGGAATCCTGGGGCTGCTGCGCCTCAGGCAAAGAGGAACCGAGGTAGATGGCGGAGACCGTCGTAACGCTCAGGGTGAAAAGGATCAAAAAGGACTTGGGCACCATGGCCGGTCTCCTGAGGGATGGGTTGACGATGCCATTGAAGCAATCCCTAAGTGAGGAACTTGTGAACACCGTTCGATTGATCCCAGCCTGATCCTTAGCGCCGCGCATGGCTGCTGCCCCGAACAGCGGCCAGAGCCGGTTTTTGATCTGGCCGGCAGCCCGGCGTTTGGCGTATCTTTGCCGACCTTTCGCGCCTGCATTGCGACCATGACTCCACCGCCCCCCGCTGATCGCTCCCCTCTGCCCGGCAGTTACGCGCAATGGCTGGCCGCCGCCCGGCAGGATGATCAGCGCAGTGAGGCCTGGGAATGGCGACAACACGAGGAGACGCCCGAACTCGCGGTCGACCTGCTGCGCCGGGATATCCAGCGCATCCAGGCCCAGGTGGCCGCCGCCGACCTGCGCGGCCTGAGCGCCACCCTGCATGAAAGCATCTACCGCCACCAGGGCGACCTGACCGCGCCCCACCTGTATCAGGTCGCCCGGACCGGGACCAAGCAACTGGTGGAGGATTACCTGGACACGGTCAGCGAGGCCCTGCACGCCTTTGTGCGCACCGAGGACCCCCACCTGGGCGCCATCGAAAAGCTTGAACTTCTGCGCTCGGCACAGCGCAATCTGGGCCGCCCCGCCCTGCTGCTCAGCGGCGGCGCGGCGATGGGCTTCTTTCATCTGGGCGTGGTCAAGGCCTTGTTCGAGCAGGACCTGCTGCCCGAGGTGATCTGTGGCGCCAGCATCGGCTCACTCGTCGGTGGCGGCGTGTGCGGCAGAAATGACACCGAACTGCGCGCCCTGTTTGCCAATCTCGACAGCATTCATCGGTTCGGCATCCGCTTCCTGCGCCCGCCCGGCATCTGGCGTCAGCGCAGCGTGCTGGATCAACGCCAGTATGCCCGCTGCGCCGAACAGAACACCGGCCCGTTCACTTTCGCCGAAGCGGCTCGACACTCCGGCCGCCATCTGTGCGTGAGCGTCTCGCCCAGCCGGGCGCGGCAGAAACCCAGGGTGCTCAGCGCGCTGACCTCACCCGATGTCCTCATTTCGAGCGCGGTGGTCGCCTCCTCCGCCATTCCTGGCCTGTTCCCGCCGGTCACGCTGCGCATGCGCGATGCCACGGGGCACAGCTCGGCCTATCTGCCAGCCGAGCGCTGGGTTGACGGCAGCTTCCAGGGCGATCTGCCCGGCAAGCGCCTGGGCCGCCTGTTCAACGTGAATCATTTCATCGTCAGCCAGGTCAACCCGCATGCATTGCCCTTTCTGGTGAGTCGCAACAGCCGCGGGCCGGCCGCGCTGGCCGCGGACCTGTTGCTGTCCAGTGCGCGGGTGCAGGCGGCGCAGACCCTGAAAGTCCTGCAGGCCCGCATCCGTGGTGATGTCCTGCACCACGTGATGGAACACGCACGCCTGGTGGCGGAACAGGAGTACAAGGGCGATACCACCATCCATCCGCCGCTCAATGCCTGGATGTATCGCCGTCTGTTCAGCAATCCCAGCGTGGAGGACCTCAAGCGCTACATCGAGATGGGAGAACAGGCGACCTGGCCGCAACTGGCGCTGATCCGCAACCAGACCCGCATTCAGCGCGAGCTGGCCCGGTGCGTGCGTGAACTGGGGACGCGCTGATTGAATCCGGATATGTGCAGCGCGCAGCAAGAGCTGTCCTTGCATAGCGGGATTCGCCGCCCATTGTCGCTCTCCTGGCAGGATGCCCGACGCCGGCAAGGCGGCTCCTAATCCGCGATGCCGCGCGCATGACCGGATCAGAGCTTTTCTGGAACGCCGAGACCCCAGACTAGATCCGATCCTGGTCTGGCTCCGATGCCAGCCGCGCAAGAATGGATTTGCGCTCATCCAGCGCCAGCACGATCAGCAAATCGCCCGGGCGCGACCAGATCAGCAGATCTTCCAGCGCCTGCTGTTCGAACTCGACATGCCTGAGCTGGGTCGCATCTGCACCGCACGCCATGAACTCATCCACCAGCAGGGCATAAACCTCGCCCGGCTCCCGGCCGCGATGGTATTTCGCCAGTTCGGACACCAGCACCCGCTGCGGCCCCAACGACCAGGCGGCGCGGGCGTAATCCCGAATCTGGCGATCCGGCCGATCCCCCGGCTGCGCCAGCATCACCGCGATACGGCCACCCCGATGCGCGCGTGCGACATCGGCCAGGGCCGCAACACCGTGGGCGTTGTGAGCAAAATCCACCAGAATCTTCACCCCCGCCCGTTCGAACAGGTTGCTACGCCCGGGCAGGTCGCAGGCCCTGAGATCCTGCAAGCCCTGCGCGATCGCCGCGGCATCGATGCCGAGACAGTGACAGACGGCGGCGGCCGCCAGTGCATTGGCGATGTTGTGCCGCGCTGTACCCCCCAGGCTCAGCGGAATCGAGTCGGCCCGGCAGATTCTGTGGCTTTGTCCACCGTGGGCATAGTGCAAAGCCGTGCCATCCGCATAGAAACATTCCCCACCGGCCTCGCGATGCCGCTGCAGCACGGTGTTCCGCGCGTTCAGGCTGAACCACACCGGCGGCCGTGACAGGCGCCGCGCCTGCGCCACCAGCAATTCATCGTCCGCATTCAGCACCACCCGGCCACCCTGCGCTTCAGCGGCCTGGGTCACCACCCATTTGATCGCGAGCAACTCTTGCAGGCTTTGGGATGCGAAATCACCCAGATGGTCCTCGGCGATATTGGTGATCAGCGCGACATCGGCGCGGCGCACCCCCAGCCCCCGCCGCAGCAGACCGCCGCGCGCGGTTTCCAGGATCGCCAGCTCGACCTCGGTTTCACGCAGGATCGCACGCGCCCCCCCGGGCCCGGAGTAATCACCTTCATCCAGCAGGCGTTCATCCACCGTGATGCCATCGGTGGAGCTGACCCCAACCCGGTAGCCGGCGGCCTGGGCAATTTTCTTCGCCAGACGGCCGGTGGTGGTCTTGCCGTTGGTTCCGGTCACCAGCGCAAGTGGTACGTCCCCGAAAACGGACCAGTCCAGCGCATTCGGCGCGGGCAGGGCCTGTATCGGCCAGGTCCGCGAATATTTCCCCAGCCCCAGGGACAGAGATTCGTCATCCGCCAGGCAGCTCACCTGGTGCCGCGCCGCCGCATCCTCCAGCGCGCGCCAGGCGGGGTTGGCCTCCTCGGCCTGCAGCCGTCGCAAGCGGGCGAGGGCGACGCCAAAGGGCTCGCCGGGTTCAGCCGAAAGCACCGCCAGGCTGCCGGCAAACGCCCATTGCGCGACCTCTACCGCAGTGTAGAGCTGATCCGTCGGGGCGGCGAAAGCCAGGCTGATGCCGGCGCGAAAGCGCCGATGATGCACGCGCTCATCCGCCCATCCCAGCGCCTGCAGCATGGGCGAGAGCCGCGCTGCGAAGGCCGCGAGCAGCGCCTCGGCAGCCGCCCGCGCATCCTTGCCATCCAGGGCGACATCGAGCACCGCGCCGGGCGGTGCTCCGAGGACGTTGGGCCCGGTCAGACGCCGGGCATCCAGCAGCCGATAACTTTCAGTCACCGGCTTCACGGGCGATGCGCACGCCCTTCTCATCGCGGATCAACTGCACATCATCGGGCAGATGCAGCGCCGCAAGCTCGGGCAGCTTCATGTTCACGCTGGCGCTGCGAACCTCCTCGCCACGGGCACCGGCATTGAAGTAGATGATCTGCTTCCAGCTGCGGCTGATGTCGTCGGCCAGGATCAGCAACAGATCACCTGCCTGCGCCATTTCCAGCACGGCGCGGACGGCTTCCTGCTCGTCCGGGATCACCTGAATCTGGCTGGCGGGCACCCCGGCGGCCAGCAAAGCATTCTTGAGCCGGGTCGGCACCTCCTCCGGCCCGCGCCCGCGCAGCTTGTCATCGCGCCGACAGATGTAGTGATCGAAGTGGCCGGCGGCGAGCTGGGCAATTTCGCTGATGTCCTCATCGCGCCGGTCGCCGGGCGCAGCCAGCACCACAAGGCGCCGGCCGCTGGGTTCGAAGCGGTCCACCAGATCGCACATCACCTTGACCGCGGCCGGATTATGGGCGTAATCCATGATCACCTTGAACGGATGTTCGTCATAGATGTTCATGCGCCCGGGCGCCTGGAAGAAGCTGGTGCTGAAGGTGCGCAAACCATGGCGGATGTTCTCCAGACTCACTTCCATATTGAAGGCCAGGGCGGCGGCAAACATCGCATTCTGCACGTTGTGCAGCGCCCGACCTTCCACGGTGGCCGGAATCAGATGGGTCCACAGCAGCGGGTAATGCCCTTCCCGATCATAGATCGTGATCATGTGACCGTTCATGCCTTGCTCCAGCACCACGGCCTGGCCACCGGCGCGGATGTGCTCTTTCACCAGCGCATGCTGCGGGTTCATCGTCACATAGCACAGCCTTTCGGCCTGCGCGTAGTCGGCCATCTTGAGACAATGCGGATCATCGGCATTGAGCACCGCCGCCCCGCGTGCGGCCTCGATCGGCACGCGCTTGACCTCGGCGAGCTGTTCCAGGGTATCGATGCCCTTGAGCCCCAGATGATCCGCGCTGACATTCAGACAGGCCGCGACATCGCAATGGGTATAGCCCATGCCCCCGCGCAGCAGGCCGCCGCGTGCGGTTTCCATCACCGCGGCATCGACGGTAGGGTCACGCAGGACGATCTGGGCCGAAACCGGTCCGGTCATGTCACCAGGCACGGAAAGCTCGCCGTCAATGTAGATGCCGTCGGTCGAGGTCAGGCCGACGCAGGCCCCGTTCAGCTTGAGGATATGGGCCAGCATGCGGCTGGTGGTGGTCTTGCCATTGGTGCCGGTCACCGCGGCAATCGGAATCCGGCTGGCGCGGCCAGGTGGAAACAGCATGTCCAATACCGGCCCGGCAACATCTCGCGCCTTGCCCTCGCTGGGCGCCACATGCATGCGAAACCCGGGACCGGCATTGACCTCGCAGATCCCGCCGCCGACCTCGCGATAGGAGCGGGTGATGTCCGAGGTCAGGAAATCCACGCCGCCGATGTCCAGACCAACGACCTTGACCGTGCGCTCGGCCATTTCGCGGTTGTCCGGATGAATGCTGTCGGTCACATCGATGGCGGTGCCTCCGGTGGACAAATTGGCGGTCGAGCGCAAAAAGACCAGTTCACCCTCAGCCGGCACGCTGAACTCGTCATAGCCCTTTTCCGCCAGCAGGCGCGTGGCCTGATCATCCAGCTCGATGCGGGTGAGCACTTTTTCATGACCGACGCCTCGGCGTGGATCCTGATTGATCTCATCGACCAGCTGCCTGATGGTGTTGCGACCGTTGCCTATGACGTGCCCCGGCACGCGTTTGGCGGCAGCCACCAGCTTGCCATCGACCACCAGCAGACGATGATCGAAACCTTCGATATAGCTTTCCACCAACACCGCACGACTGTGCTCGCGTGCCTTGTTGAACGCGGCCTCGACGTCATCGGCGGAAGTCAGATTGATGGACACTCCGCGTCCGTGATTGGCATTCAAGGGCTTGACGACCACCGGCAGACCAATCCGCTGGGCAGCCTGTCGCGCCTCATCGGCCGAATGCACCATGCGCTGGGCCGGCACTGGCAGGCCCATGTCACGCAGCAGTTCATTGGTGTCTTCCTTGTCGCCGGCCAGTTCCACCGCGATGTTGCTGGTCCGCGTGGTGGTGGTGGCTTGAATCCGCTGCTGCAATTTGCCGTGGCCGAACTGCACCAGGCTGTAGCGATTCAGCCGCAGCCAGGGAATGCCACGATCTTCCGCGGCCTTTACCAGTGAAGCGGTGCTTGGCCCCAGCGCACGACGCTGGGCGCTGCGGATGAAACTGTCGCGGGCCGCAGAGAAATCCCAGTCGACCGGCGGGGCATCCTGCGTTTTCAGCCTCACCGGAAGCAGATGCAGCAGCAATTGCAGGGCCAGTCGTCCGGCTTCGCGGCCGACCGTGGCGTCCTGATACTGATACACCATGTTGTAACGCCCCGGCTGCCCTTCGATCTCCCGCGTGCGACCGAATGTCACCGGATAGCCGGCGATATTCTGCAACTCGATGGCGACGTGCTCCATCACGTGACCAAGCCAGGTGCCGTCATCCTCACGCAGGCGGCGCACGAAGCCGCCAGGCTCACGATAGGAGCAGCCGTGCTGACCCAGCCCGGGCAGCGCTTGCAGCAAAGGCTCGACGAAACCGGCGCCGAGCTTGGCGCTGGGCCAGTGTTCCAACTCGCCCAGATCCAGCACATGCCGGATCACCGGGAAGCCGGCGTATACATTGGGTCCGACATAGACATTGCTGGCGATGATTTTCATGCTGTTCTCCCGTTGATCCTGTAGCGGCCCCGACGCCGGCGCCGCAAGGCGCCTGCTCCAGACCCATGATGAGGCCGCAACGCGTGTTCCCGTCCGCACAGAAATCGCAGAACGCGCAAGCCGCACATGAGCGCAGTCCATGTCTGCGCCACGCGCCAGATTTCGGTGTCGCGCTAGGCGGCGAAAGCCTCTCGCCTGGCGATGTCAAAACGTCCGCCGGCCACCAGAATATGCAGCCGGATATTGATCAAGCAAACCGGCTCGCCGGGCGCGGCCTGATCCATCGAGGAATGGCTCAGCCCCGCTGGATCGACAATCGTGATCCCACCGCTGCCCACCACTTCCAGGCCGTCGCCGGGCTGGATGAAAGCCGCCGTATCCTCGTCCAGACCGATGCCGACAGCAAACGGATTGTAGGCCAGCGCGGTCAGCAGCCGACCAAGACGGTCGCGTTGCCGGAAATGCTGATCGATGATGAAATTGTTTGTCAGTCCCAGGCCGGGCGCGAGCGTGACCTTGTCCGGGCTCGGGGTTGCCCCTTCGCGACCACCGGCAATCATGTGCTCCGGCATGAACGCGGCGCCAGCCGAGGTGCCGGCCACATGCACGCCACGAGCATTGAGGCGCCGGATCGCCTGCGCCACCGGGGTCCCGCCAATGATGGTGGACAGCCGCAGCTGATTGCCGCCGGTCATGAAGATCCCGCTGGCGCAATTGAGCCGCGCAAGCAACGCTTCATCCTGGCACTGCTCACGTTCGGCCAGCGGTAGCACATCCGTATTCTTCACCCCCAGACGGGCAAACAGATCCTGGTAGACCTCGCCGGTATCATCCAGCCGCGAAGCGGTGGGAATGATCACCACATGTCCCTGGGGGCCGCCGCACAGACTGAGGAAGCGTTCGAGAATCTGCGGATTGCGCAGTTTTTCTTCCGCGCCACCGATGGGGATAATCATGCCGCGCTCGGCATGGGGCACGGATTCAGCTGGGCACATGGAAGGATTACGGGCAGGAAATTGAGGCGGGGGATTCGAACTGGCCAAGCTTGAGCTGCTGATGTGCGCGCCGATGCCAGAGGCCGCGAATCATAACATCGCGCAGGCTGAAATCATCGTCCAGCACCAGCAGGTCGGCATGTTTTCCCACCGCAATTTCGCCCTTGTGGTGCAGGCGCAGCAACCTCGCCACATTGCAGGTGAACGCAGGCAGGGCGCGCTCCAGCGGCAGGCCCTCGTCCAGCAGGGCGACCAGACAGGCCAGCAGACTGCTCGGGCTGCCGATCTCCATACGGGTCAGCTCCCCTTGAACATCGAATTGTGGCAGGCAGCCCCCACCATCGGAGCTGATCGTGATCCGTTCGGGCGGCAGCCCGGCATCCAGGTAATCCAGCAAGGCGGCCTCCGCCGGCAAGCCATCCTCACCGTCCAGCACCGGAAAGGCGGTGAGATCGATGGTGACGCCGGAGGCGACCAGGCTCTTGGCCTCATCGAACAGCGCTTCCTGACGGTTGACGTGGGTGGGGTTGAATACCCGCGGTGGCAGTTCGGTTTCCAGCAAGGCGCGCCGGACCATCTCCAGGCCACGCTCACCATCGCCCAGATGCAGATGGACGATACCGGCCTTGCCGCTCATGAGGCCGGCCACATGCGCCTCGCTGGCCAGACGGTTGAGCTCATCCTGGGTGGGCTGGCTGGAGCGATGGTCGCTGATCGCCACCTCGCCGACACCGATGACCGGATCCAGATTGACGATATCCGAGCGCACGGAACCGGTCAGGGTCACCGGCGGCAGGTGATAGCCGCCGGTATGGCACCACGCGGACAGGCCTTCGGCGCGCAAGCCGCGAACCTGAGCCAGCAAGCTCTGGGTATTGCGGCTGAGATCATCGGTGCCCAGAACGCCGACCACGCTGGTAATTCCGGCGCGGCTGAAATGGCTCAGGGGCACCGGCGGCACCCGGCTGGCGTAGCCTGATTCACCGCCACCACCGGTGACATGGGCATGGCCGTCGATGAATCCCGGAATGAGTCGTCGCCCCTCCAGATCGATGCGCACAAGCCCCGGCAGGCGCAGGGCCGCCGCAGCGGCGGCATCGCCAAGCCACAGGATCCGGTCGCCACCGATCAGGAGATTGACGATCCCCAGGGGCCTGGGGGCGAACACGTTGGCGTTTTCTAGCAGGTAAAGCACGGCATTTCTCGAGCGGGTCGTGATCAGCTGGGGGCGCGCAGCCCGGCGGATCGGTTGAAAGGAAACAGATCTTGGTGCAGCCCGAAGACTGACAACCAGGCCCGCGGATGCAGTCCGCCCGCAGCGGTGCTGGCGATCAACACCTCAGGGGCTCGGGCGATGCGTGATGGGGCGCCTGCAAGGCCTGCTCTGCCGCCCTCGCGGCTTCGCAGCGGCTCCAGGACCGCGCCTGTGCCCGCTCGAAGCCTTGCGAGTCACTCGCCCGACAGCGGTCCAGAACCTGCTCCACCGCCTCCTTATCATCCGCATACAGGTCGACACCCAGCGCCTGCAACATGTCCATGCCGGCCACACAAAGCGCCGCGGCCTGTTCATGATCACCGGCGGCTGAGCTGATGCGGCCGGCAACCAGCATGGCGAAGGCGATCTGACGCGGCCGATCATGCAGTCGCGCCCCTTCCAGCGCCCGCGCCTGATGCGCTGCCGCCTGGCTCAGATTGCCGCAGCGCATCTCGGCTTCGGCCAGATTGCCATCGATGATGATCGCCGTGGTTTCCAGCCCCGCCTTGCCCGCATGTTCGCGCGCCCGCAGGAACTGTTCCCGGGCACCCGCATGATCGCCCAGTTGCGACATCGTAATCGCCAGGGAATTGGCGATGTGGCAGCGGCTGCCATCATCCTCGGCGATCTGCCAGGCGCGTTGCAGCTGCGCATAGGCCGCATCGGTTTGCCCGCCCCGCGCAAGCACCAGCGCTCGCAACTGCGCCCAGTTCACCCGGCCGTGCGGCGATACGCCGGTGGCCTGACTCAGGGCCTCGCCCTCTTCGATCATGGCCTCGGCGCCCTGCAGGTCCCCCATTTCTTCCAGACAGCGCACATATTCGCCGATCAGACCCGCGCGCTCCGGCAACTGTGCATCGAAGCGCACCAGGAACAGGCGGGCATCCGCGACGCCGGCGGCAAAACTGCAATTCAGCTTGCAAAGCGCCACCAGCGACCAGGCCAGAGCGAGCCCCATCGGCTGGTCAAGCTCCGCCAGCGCCAGACAGACGGCGCGCACATTGTCGTACTCCGCATTCAGATCGCCGGACCAGTGGGCCTCGTACTTGCGCCTGGGCGCAAAACGCTCCAGGTAATACTGGCCGATCTGCAGCCAGGCATCGCGCCTTTGCGCCACCGACAGATCCGCGGCGGCGACGCGCCGGATATTGGCCGGAATGACGAAGCGCGTCTCCCCCGAGGTATTGTCCGTCTGTAGCAGACACCTTTCGAGCAGTTCATACACCTGCAAAACGAGCTGCGGATTCGCAGACAAGGCATGTCCACAGATCGCCTGCGCCGCCTGCAGGTCGAAACTCGCCGCCAGCAAACTGAGGCGGGCCAGGGTGTCGCGCTGCGCCGGGTCCAGCAAATTCAGGCTCCATTGCACCAGACGCTGCAAGGAGTGATGGCGCTGTGGCCGATCCGCGCCCTGCAGTTGCAGGGCATCCGGGGCCGCATCGAACTGCGCCAAAATTACCGAGGGCGGCATGAACCTGGCCCTGGCGGCCGCCAGTTCGATCGCCAGCGGCGAACCTTCCAGCTTCTGGCACAGCTGCGCCGCGGCCTGTAGCTCGCCGGCGGGGAGCTCGAATGCCAGCTCCAGAAACAGGCTCAGGGCCGCGGTGCTGCGCGCGAAATCGACCATTGCGCCTGCATCCGGAACGCTCAGCGGCGGCAGGCGGTACAGAGTCTCTCCACGCAGACGCAAAGGCAGCTGGCTGGTTGCCAGAACTGCCAGCCGCGGACAATGGCACAGCAACGCATCCACCAGATGCGCCGCCGCCTCATGCAGATGTTCGCAGTTGTCCAGAATCAGCAGGGCCTGACGGGAAGCAAGGAACTCAAGCCCCACCTCCAGCGGTGTCCGGCCACGCTGCGGCGGCAAGGCCAGGGCTTCGAGCAAGGCGGCTTCAAGCGCTTCGGCCGACTGCAGGCTTTCCAGCGCCACCAGCCAGACCCCATCCGGCCAGCGCTCGATCTGCCGCCAGCCCAATTCGATCGCCAGCCGGGTCTTGCCCATGCCACCAGCGGCGACAATCGTCGTCAGGGCACCGGGAACCAGTCGGCGGCTCAACTCGTCCATGCAGGCTTCACGACCAATAAACGGACTGCGCGACCGCACCAGATTGTGTGACTGCCAGGGCCGCACCCGCGGTGGAAGCGCTTGCTCCGCCTGCTCAGCGGCTGCGGACGCTCGATACAGGGCCACCGGCGCATCGAAATCACGTACCCGGAAATTGCCCAGAGCCTCGAGTTGTCGTTGTTCGGCCGGTGGGCAGGCCTCGAAGGCGGCGCCGGAAAGCAGAATCTGTCCGCCGTGCGCCGCATTGACGATGCGGGCGCACTGATGCAATGCCAGCGAGGTATAGCGCCCATCATGCGGACGCGCGAAGCCGGTATGGATCCCGATTCGAACCCGGACCGCCTGTCCTCCCGGCCAGACCGCCGCCGTCAGGCGAAGCTGCGCGGCCAGCGCGGCGCGCAAAGCCTGCGTGGCCTCGGCAAATACGCTGAGCGTGGAATCGCCCGCCGACTCGATCGTGTGGCCACCAAATTCCCGCCAGAGCCCGCCGAGGATGCGGTCATGCAGTTGCAGCTGTTGCCGGTAATGCTCCTCGCCCAGCGCCAATTGCCGGGTCGAACCTTCGATGTCCGTGAACAGGAAGGTGACCATGCCACTGGGGAGATGCTGCTCGACTGGAAACACTGAGGGTTCACTGATCAACGCGGGGCTGCCGAACCGACATTATAGAGGGGCAAGTCGCGGGTGATGCCATCAGGGTGCGCCCATGCACAGGTATTTCATCTCCAGATACTCCTCGATGCCATGGCGTGACCCTTCACGCCCGAGCCCGGACGCCTTGACCCCGCCAAATGGCGCCGCGGCATTCGACAGCACGCCCTCGTTGATCCCGACCATCCCCGCCTCCAGCGCCTCGGCCACGCGCCAGACCCGGTGCACATCCTGGCTGTAGAAGTAGCTCGCCAGGCCATAGGGGCTGTCATTGGCCAGGGCAATGGCCTGCTCTTCGTCGCTAAAGCGCGTGATCCCCAGCAAAGGGCCAAAGCTTTCTTCCTGACACATGCGCATCTGCGGCTGCACACCGGTGAGCAAGGCCGGGCTGACAAAGTTGCCACCAACCGGATGCGGCTGCCCGCCAAATACCAGGCGCGCCCCCTGCGCCAACGCATCGGCCTGGTGCTGTTGCAGCTTGCTGACCGCGGCGCGGTCGATCAGGGCCGCCTGATTCACCTCGGGATCGAAACCATCGCCAACGCGCAGCCCCTGCATCGCCAGCTGCAGGCGGCCGACGAACTCGTCATGCACGCCGTCCTGCACCAGCAGGCGATTGACGCTGATGCAGGTCTGCCCGCTGTTGCGGAACTTGGCCGCCATCAGACCGTCTACCGCACGATCAAGATCGGCATCATCGAACACGATGAACGGCGCATTGCCACCCAGTTCCAGCGAGATCTTCTGGATCTGGCGCGCGCTGCGCGCCATCAACTGCTGACCCACGGCGGTGGAACCGGTGAAACTGATCTTGCGCACAACCGGGCTGCCCGTGAACACGTTGGCGATCGCATCCGCAGCCCCGGTGACCACATTGAACACCCCCGGCGGCAAGCCCGCACGCTCCCCCAACTCCGCCAGCGCCAGCGCCGAATAGGGCGTCGCCGAGGCCGGTTTGGCGACCACCGTGCAACCGGCGGCCAGCGCCGCTCCGGCCTTGCGGGTGATCATCGCGGCGGGAAAATTCCAGGGCGTGATGAGAGCGCAGACCCCGACCGGCTGCCGGAGTACCAGCAGATGCTGACCGGGGCGGGCGGCAGGAATGGTCTCGCCATAGACACGGCGCGCCTCCTCGCCGAACCAGCGCAGGAAAGAAGCGGCGTACAGGATCTCGGCGCGGGCTTCGGCCAGCGGCTTGCCCTGTTCCAGGGTCATGATCCGGGCGAGATCCTCCTGCTGCTGCAGGAGCAGTTCATACCAGCGCCCAAGGATCTCGGCGCGCACATCAGCTGTCTGTTGCCGCCAGCCGGGCAGCGCGCGCCCGGCTGCGGCCACGGCCTGCTCAATCTCCGCCTCGGCCAGTTGCGGTACCGTGCCGATCACCGCGCCGCTGGCAGGATTGTCGACACTGAAACTCGTGCCGTCAGCCGCGCATTGCCAGCCGCCGTCGATGTAACAGGATTGGCGAAACAAAGCCTCGTCGCGCAGTCCGGGCACCTTCATGTCGATTCCTTGGCGGTCACAAGCAGCGCCACTTTACCCCAAGCAGCCGCGGCTCGACCGCAGGGCTCAGGCCCTGTTGCATGGACTCGCGTGCCGCCACTTGCCATCGGCAGGGGTTCTGCCGTTACACTGCCGGCTCGGGAACTTGCGGGAGTGAAGCGACGTGGATCCCACCTCGACGCTTGGCGGTCTGGCGTTCTATGCGGCACTGGTCTTGTTCCTGTGCCTGGCCTTTCTCGGCCTGTCCGCAGTCCTGGGGCAGAAAACCCGCCTGACGGGGGCCGGCCGCGAAGCCTATGAATCCGGCATCCGCTCCAGCGGCGATGCGCGCTTCCGCCTTTCCAGCAAGTTCTATCTGGTTGCCGTCTTTTTCGTCATCTTCGATCTCGAAGCGGTCTTCATTTTCGCCTGGGCCGTGGCGGCGCGCGAAGCCGGCTGGGCCGGCTACATCGAGATGCTGATTTTCGTTGCCATTCTGTTCGCCGCCCTGATCTACCTCTGGCGCCTGGGAGCGCTGGAATGGAATCCCGGCCCGCAACGCAATCGCCAGTACCGGGCACGCAAGGAGTAACGCCATGGATTACACCCTCCAGCGCTGGCCGCAGGGCCCTGCGGCGCAGACACCCGGCCAGCAAGATGGCCTGGATGCGGGGGTGGAGGAACAGATCCGGCGCGGCATCCTCACCGCCCGGCTCAATGACCTGGTGCAGTGGGGGCGCAAGAATTCCATCTGGCCTTTCAATTTCGGCCTGTCCTGCTGCTATGTGGAAATGGCAACCGCATTCACCAGCCCCCACGACATCGCCCGCTTCGGCGCCGAGGTGATTCGCGCCAGCCCGCGACAGGCCGACGTGATCGTGATCTCCGGCACCCCTTTTCTGAAAATGGCGCCGGTCATCAAGCAGCTCTACGAACAGATGCTGGAACCCCGCTGGGTGATCTCGATGGGCTCCTGCGCCAACTCCGGCGGCATGTATGACATCTATTCCGTGGTCCAGGGTGTCGACAGCTTCATGCCGGTTGATGTCTACATCTCCGGCTGCCCACCGCGTCCGGAAGCCTTCCTGGAGGCCCTGTTGCTGCTGCAAAATGCGGTCCAGCAGGAACAGCGACCGCTGTCCTGGCTGGTCGGCCCGCAAGGCGTGAGCAAGGCGCCCAAACTGGCCATGCGCGATGCGAAAAGGGCGCAGCGCATGGCCGCCACCACCCTGCCCGGGCCCGATCATGTGTGAACCCGGTCGCCATCACGCTCACACCGGCAGCAGGGCAATCTGAACATGGCCCAGGTCCTGGAACACGCCGCCCGGCCCAGCATCCTTGCTGATCTCGCGCGGCACTTTCCGGACCTGGAACTGCACGACCAGTCCACCGCGGATGGCATGCCCACACTCTGGCTGCCCGCGCCGGCCTTGCTGTCCGTCATGGCCTGGCTCAAACAGCAGGCGCAACCCAGCTACCCCATGCTGTATGACCTCACCGCGATCGATGAGCGCCAGCGCAGCCGTCGGCCCGGTCAGCCCGCTGCCGATTTCACCGTTGTTTATCAACTGCTGTCACTGGCGGCCAATGCCGACCTGCGGATCAAGGTGGCCCTGCGCGCCGATCGGCTCTGCTGCCCCAGCCTGACCGGACTGTGGCGCAATGCCAGCTGGTATGAGCGCGAGGTCTGGGACCTGTTTGGCATCCGTTTCGAGGGCCACCCTCACCAGGTGCGCCTGATCATGCCGCGCACCTGGCAGGGCCATCCTCTGCGCAAGGACCATCCGGCCCGCGCCACCGAACTCGGCCCCTTCGAGCTTTCCGCCGCGCGCCAGGACACCGAACAGGCCGCCTTGCAAATCGACCCGGCCGAATGGGGCATGGACACCAGCGCGGCCGACCGCGACTTCATGATCCTCAATCTGGGCCCCAATCACCCCTCCGTGCATGGCGTCTTCCGGGTGATGCTGCAACTCGATGGCGAGGAAATCATCGAGTCGGTACCGGACATCGGCTACCACCATCGCGGCGCCGAAAAAATGGGCGAACGCCAGTCCTGGCACAGTTATATCCCCTACACCGATCGCATCGACTATCTCGGCGGGGTGATGAACAACCTGCCCTATCTGATGGCGGTGGAAAAGCTGGCCGGCATCACCGTGCCGCCGCGCGCGCAGACGATTCGCGTGATGCTCTGCGAGTTTTTCCGCATTACCTCACACCTGCTGTTTTACGGCACCTTCGTGCAGGATGTCGGCAGCATGTCGCCGGTGTTCTACATGTTCGTCGACCGGCAGAAAGCCTATGACGTGATCGAGGCGATCTGCGGTTTCCGCATGCATCCGGCCTGGTTTCGCATCGGCGGCGTCGCCCACGATCTGCCCCAGGGCTGGGACAAACTGGTGCGCGACTTTTTGAACTGGATGCCGCGCCGCTTGGCGGACTACCAGAAAATCGCGCTCGACAACCGCATTCTCAAACGTCGCGCGATCGACATCGGCGCCTACACCACCGCCGAAGCCCTGGAATGGGGCGTGACCGGACCGGGCCTGCGCGCCACCGGCTGCGACTGGGATCTGCGCAAGAAACGCCCCTACATGGGCTATGAAAATTTCGAATTCGAGGTGCCGACGGCCAGCAAGGGCGATGCCTACGACCGCTGCGTGGTGCGGGTGGAGGAGATCCGTCAGTCCCTGCGCATCATCGAGCAGTGCCTTGAGAACATGCCGGCCGGTGACTACAAGGCACGGCATCCGCTGACCACGCCACCGATCAAGGATCACACGATGCAGGACATCGAAACCTTGATCCATCATTTTCTCAATGTGTCCTGGGGCCCGGTGATTCCGGCCGGCGAAGCCTGTGCCGCGGTGGAGGCGACCAAAGGCATGAACAGCTACTACCTGATTTCCGATGGCGGCACGATGAGCTACCGCACCCGCATCCGCACACCGAGCTTTCCGCATCTGCAGATGATCCCGTACCTGGCCAATGGACTGATGGTGCCGGACCTGATCGCGATCATCGCCTCCATCGATTTCGTCATGGCGGACGTGGACCGATGAACAGAGACCAGGCTGGTCCTGAAATCGCTCGCGCAGAGAACGCAGGGCGGTTTACGGGCATCAATTTTGTGGGACACCGCACATCCAGCGCCAGAACTGGAGGCGCCAGCACATGCTGAGCAGGGAAGAACAGGCCGAGATCGAGACCGAACTGCAGCACTACGAGCAGCCCCAGGCGGCGACGATCGAAGCGCTGAAGATCGTGCAAAGGCATCGCGGCTGGGTGTCCGACGAGGCGGTGATCGATCTTGCCGAAGTCCTGCACAGTTCCACCGCCGCCATCGATTCGGTCGCCACCTTCTACAACCTGATCTATCGCCAGCCCGTCGGCCGTCACGTGATCCATCTGTGCGATTCGGTATCCTGCTGGATCATGGGTCAGGACCGGGTGCGCAGGCTGCTGCAGCAGCGCCTCGGCATTCACATGGGCCAGACCAGCGCGGATCAGCGCTTCACCCTGCTGCCCACGGTCTGCCTCGGCACTTGCGACCATGCCCCGGCCATGTTGATCGGCCGTGATACCCATCGGGACCTGGAAAGCCTGGATCCGCAGCGTCTGGACAAGCTGCTGGAGCAGTATCCATGAGCCAGAAATTCTCGCCCCCGGACAAGCCGCTGACCGAACGCATCCGGCCGGAGCATGCGCCGTTCGATATCGCCGAGTACGAAAGGGCCGGCGGCTATCAGGCCCTGCGCAAGGCCCTGCGCACGATGGCGCCGGACGAGGTCGTGGGCCAGGTCAAGGATGCGGGCCTGCGCGGTCGCGGTGGCGCCGGTTTTCCCACCGGGGTGAAATGGGGGATGGTGCCGCATGGCCCCGGCGCGCCGAAACAGAAATATCTGATCGCCAATGGCGACGAGATGGAACCGGGCACTTTCAAGGACCGCCTGCTGCTGGAAGGCGACCCGCATCAGTTCATCGAAGGCATGACCATCGCGGCCTATGCGATCGGTGCCAGTACCGGCTATCTGTTCCTGCGCGGCGAATATTTTCTCGCCGCCGAGCGGGTGCAACAGGCCATCGACCAGGCCCGCCGGCGCGGCTTTCTCGGTCGCAACATCCAGGGCAGCGGCTTCGACTTCGAACTGCATCTGCATACCAGTGCCGGGCGCTACATCTGCGGGGAGGAAACCGCCCTGATCAACGCCCTGGAAGGCCGCCGCGCGATCCCGCGGGCCAAGCCCCCCTTCCCCACCATCGCCGGTCTGTTCGGCAAACCCACGGTAGTGAACAATGTCGAAACCCTGTGCAATGTGCCGCACATCATTCAGTTCGGCGTGGACTGGTACAAAGGCCTGTCGAAAACCCGCAATGGAGGCACCAAGCTTTATGGCGTTTCGGGCAAGGTGGTGCATCCCGGCGCCTGGGAACTGCCGCTGGGCACCAGCGCCCGCGAAATCATCGACGAACATGCCGGCGGCATGCGCGCCGGCTTGAAGCTGCGCGGTTTTCTGCCCGGCGGTGCAAGCACCGATTTTCTCGTGCCCGAGCATCTTGACCTGCCGATGGACTATGACGCCATCGCCGCCGCCGGCTCACGCCTGGGCACCGGCACCCTGATCGTGCTGGATGACCAGACCTGCGTGATCGGCATGCTGCGCAATCTGGAACATTTCTTCGCCCAGGAATCCTGTGGCTGGTGCACGCCCTGCCGCGATGGGATTCCCTGGGCCGAGAAGATTCTGATCGAACTTGAGGCCGGCCGGGGCCGTCCTGGCGATCTGGATCTATTGCTGCAACAAACCCGGCTGCTGGGCCCCGGACGCACGTTCTGCGCCCATGCCCCGGGCGCGATGGAACCGCTGCAATCGGCACTGAAACATTTCCGCGCCGATTTCGAGGCCGGCATCCAGACCCCGCTTACAGAGCTGCCGGCATGAGCGAAAAGCCCATCCGCATCCACATCGACGGCCAGGAGCATGCAGTAACGGCCGGGCGCAACCTGCTCGAGGTGGCGCTGGAACTGGGCTATGACCTGCCCTATTTCTGCTGGCACCCCGAACTTGGCGCGGTCGGCGCCTGCCGCCAGTGCGCGATCACCCAGTATGCCGATGACAAGGACGAGCGCGGCCGGGTGGTGATGGCCTGCATGACCGCCTGTCAGGCCGGCGGCCGGGTGGCCCTGCAGGATGAGCAGGCCCTGGAAATGCGTCGTGCAGTCATCGAATTCCTGATGACCAATCATCCGCATGACTGCCCGGTCTGCGAAGAGGGCGGCAACTGCCACCTGCAGGACATGACGGTGATGAGCGGTCATGCCTACCGCCGCTACCGGCACAGCAAACGCACCCATCGCAACCAGGATCTGGGGCCTTTCGTCGCCCATGAGATGAACCGCTGCATCGCCTGTTATCGCTGCGTACGCTATTACCGCGACTATGCAGGCGGCGAGGATCTGAACGTTTTTGGCGCCCACAACAACGTCTATTTCGGCCGCGCCGAGGACGGTGTGCTGGAATCCCCCTTTGCCGGCAATCTGGTCGAGATCTGTCCGACCGGCGTATTCACCGACAAGCCTTATGGCGACCGCTA
>JBFKDQ010000058.1:0-22801 GCA_041619555.1 Oceanococcus sp.
CACCGGACTTGCGATCAGGCCGAAGGTGCGCCCGCCCAGTTTGATCTCGGTGCGATGCGTGGACTTCAGCGCATTGAGCATGTTGATCTGGTGCTGCGGATTCTTGTGGAAGGCATCGATGCAGGCGCCATTAAGCCCTTCGACACGGAAATTCGGCAGATCCTTCTGGATGTCCTTCTCCGCCGTCTGCAGCATCTCCTTGATCGAGCCATTCATGTAAATGATCTTGCGGTCGTTGTCCGCGATCATCACGTTCGTGGTGACGCCATCCAAGGCATTTTTGATGCGCAGATTCTCTTTCGAGGCATGCGCCTCGGCGGCCTGCCTGGCCTGCCGGCGCTGCATTTCCGCGGTCACGTCAGTGGCGTATTTCACCACCTTGACCTGCTTTCCATCTGGATCGAACACCGGGTTGTAGGTGGCCTGGATCCACACCTCCCGGCCATCCTTGGCCAGTCGCCTGTACTGACCGGCATCAAATTGCCCGCTTCCCAGTCGTTGCCAGAAAGCCCGGTATTCCGACGTTTCCCGCTCTTCGGCATCGACGAAGATCCGATCATGCTGACCTTTGATTTCCTCCAGACGGTAGCCCAGCGCATTGAGGAAATTCTCATTCGCATTGAGAATCGTGCCGTCCGGCGAAAATTCGATCACCGCCTGCGAGCGGTTGATCGCCTCAACCTGGCCTTTCAGATCATCGATTTCCTGTGCCGAAATTTCCGGCACCTGCGCCGCCAGGCTATTGGCCTGCTCCAGCGCACTGGCAGCCGCATCCAGCGCCGCCTGCGACCGCTCCCGGCTTTCACGCAGGCTGCGCCAGGCCAGCACGCTGCCGATGCCGGCAGCAATCAGCGCCATCACCGACCAGACCAGAAAACCGGCCAGCGGCATCTGGCCACCGCCAAACAGGCCACCGCCCAAGGCCAGCGCGAGTGCCGCAGCGATCGGCAACAAGGCCCAGAGCGCGGCTTGCGATTGTTCTCGTTCTACTTGTGTACTCATTTTTTTCAGCTCCTGTTTATGCCGCCGCTTCGAGAATTTCCATGTCCGAAGCACTCATTAATCGATCGATGTCCACCAGGATCAGCATGCGGTCGTCCAGCGCGCCCAGGCCGGTGATGTAGCGGGTGTCCAGCACGCCGGCGAATTCAGGCGGCGGACGCACCTGCGAGGCCGCCAGAGTCATCACGTCGGAAACCCCGTCGACCACCATGCCGATGACCTTGGATCCGACATTGAGAATGATCATGACCGTGTGCTTGTCGTAGTCGGCATTGCCCAGATTCAGCTTCAAACGCATGTCCACCACCGGCACAATGGTGCCGCGCAGATTGATCACACCCTTGATGTAGTGGGGCGCTTCCGGCAATCGGGTCACGGTGTCGTAGCTGCGAATCTCCTGAACCTTGAGGATATCCACGCCGTATTCCTCACCGCCCAGGCAGAAGGTCAGGTACTCCTGCCGATCGCCCTCGCTGCCGGCATCCGCATCCTGCACGTGCTCCGTATCAATCTCGTCCATCCATCTTCTCCTTGCTTGCTGCCGGCCCGCAGGGCTGCGCCCTCAGGCTGCAGATGCCATCTGATTGGCCCGTACCACATCACCGACATCGACGATCAGGGCAACGCGGCCGTCGCCCAGAATCGTGGCGCCAGAAATTCCCGCCACGCGCTTGTAGTTGTGTTCCAGACTCTTGATCACCACCTGCTGCTGGCCGACCAGTTCATCCACGATCAGGGCCAGTTGCCGCCCTTCGGCCTCGACGATGACCACGATCGATTCTTCAATTGAAAGGCGTCCCGGCCCGAGCTTGAAGAACTGTCGCAGTGACAGCAGCGGCAGAAACTCACCTCGCACTTTGAGAACGCGGCTTTCCCCGGCCAGTGATTTCAAATCGGCTCGCGTGGGCTGCAGAGACTCGACCACGCTGCTCAAGGGCAGGATGTAAATTTCCTCGTCGATCCGGACGGACATGCCGTCCAGAATGGCCAGCGTCAGCGGCAGGCGGATCGTGACCTTGGTGCCCTGCCCCGCCGCCGATTCGATATCGACAGCGCCGCCCAAGGACAGAATGTTCTTGCGCACCACGTCCATGCCGACACCGCGCCCCGAGATGTCGGTCACCTCGGCGGCGGTGGACAGGCCGGGGGCGAAAATCAAGGGCCAGACCTCCGCATCGGACATGCTGTCGGACACCGCCATGCCGGCATCGCGGGCCTTGTGCAGAATTTTTTCCCGATTCAGACCGCGACCGTCATCGCTGACCTGGATCGCGATGTATCCACCCTGCTGCCAGGCGCTCAGGCGAATCGTGGCCTGCACCGGCTTGTTGGCATCACGGCGCTCTTCCGGCGTTTCAATGCCATGATCGATGGCATTGCGCACGATGTGATTGAGCGGATCGGTAATCTTCTCGATCAGCCCTTTGTCCAGTTCAGCGCCTTCGCCGGAAGTTTCCAGCACCACTTTCTTGCCCAGACGGGTCGCCGTGTCGCGCACGACGCGCGGGAAGCGGCTGAAGACGAAATCCACCGGCAGCATCCGGGTCGACATGACCGCTTCCTGCAGATGCCGGGTATTGCGATCCAGTTCCGAAAGTCCGCTGAGAAGCTTTTCGTTGACCACCGGGTCCAGCGCCTTGGCGGTCTGCTCCAGCATGGACTGGGTGATCACCAGTTCGCCGACCAGGTTGATCAGATTGTCGATCTTCTCGACATCCACCCGCACCGAACTGCTTTCCTTGCCAACCGGGCGCATGTTCTGGCCAGACCGCGGGACCGCCGCACCGCCTGCGGCATCCGTGGTGGATTCTTCCTCGACCAGTCCGGAAAGCAGTTCAAGCTCGGCATCCATGGCCGCCTGGGCTGCGCCGGACTCGATGCTCAGATCGCAGTCATCCTCAACCCAGGCAAAGATTTCCCGGATTGCCTCTGCCGAGGCATCCGTCCGGAGTTCGGCAAGCCAGGACAGATAACAAGCTTCGGGATCCAGGTCAGCAAAATCGGGCAGGCCGGACGTGTCCACCAGCAACTGCATGTCGCCCAGCCTGCCGAGTTCCCGCAGGATGCGCAAAGGATCATTGCCCGAAAGCATGATCTCGGGCTTGGGCGCGAAACGGATCTGCCACACATCTTCCACCGGCGCCGCGACTGCCGCCGGCGTCGGCGCCGCCTGGGCTTCGCCCGCCAGCATGGCCTGCAGGTCTGCATACACCTCGCCCGCCGGGCTGGGTTCGGCGCCGTCACGCGCCGCCGCCAGCATGTCGCGCAAGACATCGACGGAACGCAGCACCAGGTCGATCAGCGCCTGATCCGGGCGCCGTTCACCCGCACGCACCTCGTCCAGCAAGGTTTCCAGGTGATGCGTGAACTCGGCGATGGTCGAAAACCCAAAGGTTCCCGCCCCCCCCTTGATCGAGTGGGCCGCGCGGAAAATGGTGTTGATGGTCTCGGCATCGGCGGCATCGGGATCCAGCCCAAGCAGGGCCGCTTCCATCGCCTGCAGCCCTTCAAAGCTTTCCTCGAAAAAGGTCTGATGGAATCTTTCAAGATCGATGCTCACGTTGCCTCCCGATTGCCCCGTTTTCAGCCCAGCACTTTCTGCACTGTGGCCACCAGCTGATCCGGATTGAAAGGCTTCACCAGCCAGCCGGTGGCGCCGGCCTGCCTGCCTTCCATCTTCTTGTCCTGACCGGATTCCGTCGTCAGAATCAGCAAGGGGGTAAATCGGTATTCGGGGAGCTGGCGCAATTCGCGCACCAGACTGATGCCGTCAAGATTGGGCATATTGACGTCGGCCAGCACCAGATTGAACTGGCTGGCCTTGGCCTTTTCGAGCGCGACCGCACCGTCTTCGGCCTCGGTCACATCAAATCCTGCAGATTTCAGGGTGAATGCGACCATCTGCCGCATGGACGGCGAGTCATCAACCGCCAGAATCGTAGCCACAATAAACCCCCTTGCGTTTAGGGCTGAACCTGCAGAACGCTTGCAAGTCCCAGACCAGTGATATCGACTTTCAACACCTCGGACATGGCAGACCAGCGCCAGGCCCTGTGTTTCGCATGACAATCCAGCGCGAAGGCCGCCAGCAACTGCAGGCCCGAAGCATCGGTCCGCATCACTTTGGCGCCATCGAGCAACACCTCACCGGGTTCTTCCAGCAACTGCCGTAGCGCCTGATAGCTCGGCGCCGCATGCGAAATATCCAGGGCATCGCCCAGATCGAACACCAGTTGGCTGTTTTGCTGTTCCATGTCGACCTCGAAGACTTTCAGTGCTGCGCGCTCTGGCCATGAATCCGCTGCAGCAATTCAACTTCTGCAAGCGGCAGGGCACAGTGACGAGCAATTTCCATTTTCGGCCGGCCATCGCGGACCAGATTCAGGGCTTCGTCAAAACCCCGACGCCGGATCAACTGCGCAGACTGCTCATCCAGCTTGCGCTGCCGTTGATCCAGGGTGCGCAGACGCAACTCCATATTGGCCAGACAGGTCGCCAGACCCTCGACGCTGAGCTTCAAGTCACGCATCGCCTGGTCGGTCACCACGGCGAATTCGGCCTGCGCCTGATCGCGCTGGCGCAAACGCTGCTGAGCGCTTTCCTGCTGCTTTGCGTCCTGTTGATGCCTGCGAGCCAGCAGCAGCAATACGCCGGCCAGCGCGGCCAGAACGACCAACATGCCAAGCAAATGAGTATCGATCGCGATCATGCGGCCTCCTGTGCCGTTTTGCCGCCCAGCAATTGCTCGGGATCGAGCAGCAGCAAGGCCCCGGTCGTCCGCTGCACGATCCCGGTGACCAGACCGGGCACCGAGTTGACCGCCGGCGGGCGCTCGATCTGTGCATTGGCGACACTGAGCAGGTCCATCACCCGGTCAACCTGCAGGGCGATCTGGCCCTGCGGATGATCCACAACCAGCAGGCGGCTCTGCGGCCCCTGCTGGGCTGGCGCCAGACGCAGCATCTGCCGCAGGTCCAGCACCGAAACAATGCGCCCCCGCAAATTGATCACGCCCAGGCAGGCCGCAGGCGCGCCAGGCACCGAGGCGACCTTGCACAGCCGCAGGACTTCCCGGATGCGGCCCACCGCCATGCCGTAGGACTGGCCGTCCAGCACGAAGCAGACGAAACGGGACGTGGGGCCGGCTGGCACGGCTTCGACTTCAGGCTCGGCAGGTGGAAATAGCAATGCGCTCATGCCGCTGGCCATGCAGGAACCGGACCGTCGGCTTGCCGACACCGCAGCAGCGGCTCACTGCGCTGGCGCGGCGGCTTCATGCTCGTCGTTCCACCGGCGCAGCTCGGCTAGGACGGGAATTCGACAATGATCCCGACACGGCGATTGGCCTGGCGCCCCTGCACCTCCGCATTGCTCGCGCGCGGTCGGTACTCCGCATATCCGAGCATGGACAAACGCGCCGGCGCCAGCCCGTTTTCCGCCAGCAAACGCACCACCCAGGCCGCCCTGTCGGCGGACAACTCCCAGTTGGAGGGAAACTGCCGCGTGGCGATCGGCACGTTATCGGTATGTCCTTCAACCCGCACCGGATACGGCAGCGGCAGCAGGGCATTGGCGATCTGCTGCAGCAGCGGCACGGCATTGCCCTGGATCTGCGCGGAGCCGCTGGCGAACAGGAAATCGCTGGCCACGGTGATCTCGATCCCGTCAGGCCGGGTGTGGATGGACATGTTTTCGTCCTGCAACAGCTCCGCCAACTCGTTCTCCAGGCCTTGCGCCAGTTCCCGCTTCGCCTGCGCCTGCGCCCGCTGGGCCGAGAGTTGCAGTGGCAGCGGAATGGGCGGCAACTGCACCACCGTCGGATCACCCTGCACCGCTTCCACCGCCCGCGGAACCTGATCGCCCGCCGGCAGCGCCGTGGCGATCTTGCTCGGCGCACTGAAGGCAACTGACAGGGAATCGGACAGCACCCGGTATTTGGACTCGTTGACCGTCGAGATCGCGTACATCACGACGAAGAAGGCGAGCAGAAGCGTGATCAGATCCGCATAGGGAATGGCCCAGGCCTCGTGATTGAGGTGCTCCGGAGGTTTTTGATGACGCCCCATCAGCGCACGAAGCCCTGCAGCTTGGCCTCGATCAGGCGGGGGTTCTCGCCTTCAGCAATCGCGACCAGACCCTCCACCAGCATTTCTCGGGCACGCCCCTGGACCGCGATGAGGCTTTTCAACTTGGCCGCGACCGGCAGGAAGAACAGGTTGGCCGAGGCGATGCCATAGATGGTCGCGACGAATGCGGCGGCAATCCCCGGCCCGAGCTTGGACGGCTCCGCCAGATTCTGCATCACCGACATCAATCCCATCACCGCGCCGATGATGCCCAGGGTGGGCGCATAAATGCCCATGCCTTCAAAGACCCGGGCTGCGGCCAGATCGGACTCCTCGCGGGTACACAGCTCCACCTCCAGCACCGCGCGAATGGCTTCCGGCTCGGAGCCGTCCACCAGCATCTGCAGGCCGCGACGCACGAAGGGATCGTCCTGCGCCAGCATGATCGGCTCCAGCACCAGCAGACCTTTTTTCCGCGCACTGGTGCTCCAGGCGACGATATCCTTGATCATGCGCGCATCATCCTGCCGGGGCGGGCGCACACACCATTTGAATATCCCCAAGGCGCGGCGCATGGTTGCCGGCGGCGTCTGGATCAGAATCGCCGCCAGCGTGCCGACCATCACGATCAGAAAGGCAGCCGGCGATAACAGGGCGGAAACCCCGCTGCCCTTGAGCACGCTGCCACCCAAGATGGCGATGATTGCGAAAATGATGCCGCTGACGGTGAGTTTGTCCACCTCGTCCCTTCTGGCGCAAAAGTGATGCCATGCAAACGCTGTAGCTATCGGCCGCGCGCGACAGATCTGAAGTCTGCAACCGCCGGAGCCCGTTCATGCCAGACGCCCTGCCGCTTGCTGCGCTTACGACCTAAGCCTTTGTTCATCCATGCAATTCAGATGCCGGGCCGGCCGCAGGGACGCAGTCTCAATGCGGCATCGCGAGGGTCGCGGCGGAAGTCGCATCGCGCCAGTAACGCAGCACATGGCCCTTGAAATCCTGCTGCTGAGCCTGGTCGGCCGGGCGATGCCGCTCATGGCGAAAACCGCGGTCCTGCATCAGGCAACTGAACTTGCCCGCATGCCCGCGCCCGGGATCGACCAACAGCACCTCGCACTGTGGCTGTGCGTGTTCGGCAATGAAGTGTGACAGCAGGATGGCATGGTCCGGCTCGTACAGCAGATCGCTGCCGATGATCAGATCAAACCGCCCGAGCGTCGACGCACCGTCGCTCCAGCCTGCACGGACAAAGGGAATGGCCCTGCCATTGTTCAGGGCCACGTTCCTGGCCAGAAATGGGCCCGCCTCGGGATGATGGTCCGTGGCGCTGATGTCGGCCAGCCGATGATTGAGCAGCAGGCTGGCCAGACCGATGCCACAACCGACCTCCAGGATACGGCGACCACGGATCTCCATCTCGAGCATCAGTTGCGCCAGCACCTCGCTCGAGGCCCAGACCACACCGAACAGCGGCCAGCTCGCCGGCGACACGCCCAGCGTTTCGGCCACTGCGCCAGGATCATGGAACTGCTGACGGTCGCGCAAGGTGCGCAGATGGATATCCAGCTCTCCGAATTCGATGGTCTGGTAACGAAAGCGCAAAGCGGACATGCCATACCACGCTGGAGGCAGCTGGCAGGACCAGCCTGAGCCTCACTGTAGCGCGTCGGCAGTGGGGCGCAAGCGTGGCGGCCCCTTGCGCGGCAGCGGCCCGGCTATGCGGTGGCCAGAAAACGATCGAGCTGGGCTGCAAAAGCCTTGCGGTCGGCCTGACTCAGCGCGCTGGGGCCGCCGGTCTGGATCCCGCTGGCACGCAGGGTCTCGAGAAAATCCCGCATGCCCAGACGCGCCTTGATCGTATCGCGGGTATAGCGCTCGCCGCGCGGATTCAAGGCATGTGCATTCTTGTCCAGAACCTGCGCGGCCAGCGGAATGTCGGCGGTCACCACCAGGTCCCCCGGCCGCAGGCTCTGGACGATCAGATCGTCCGCGGCATCAAAGCCGGACGCCACCTGCAGCAGACGGATTTCGCGGGCGACGGGCACTCGCATCGGGTGATTGGCCACCAGGGTCAGCATCAGTCCGGTGCGGCGGGCAGCGCGGTACAGGATTTCCTTGATCACAGCCGGACAGGCATCGGCATCCACCCAGATCCGGGGCCGCTGGGCGGGCGCGCAATGCTCATGCCCGGACATGCGACAGCCAGGACCTCAGGCCGCCTCGGCCTTGCGCAGGACGGGCGCCGCTGCAGCCCGACCGGCACGCCGCCCGGACCACAGGCAATCCGCCAGCGACAGGCCGCTCACGTAGCCATTGGAGGCGATGCCAACAGCGGCACGGCCGGCAGCATACAGGCCGCGGATCGGCCGGCCCTGCGCATCGAGAACCACCCCGCTGTCCTCATCCACACGCAGGCCGCCCAGGGTGATCGCCGGACAGGGAAAGCCGGGATTCGTCACGGAGATGTTCAAGGCCGCAAAGGGTGGCTGCCGCAGCGCCCGGCAGGCCGCGGCAGCCTTGCCCAGCGGATCCTCACCCTGGCCATTGGCCACCGCATTGTAGGCGGCCACGGTCTGCGTCAGGCCGGCCGCCGACACCTTGATCTTGCTTGCCAGGGCGTCAAGAGTGCGAGCCCGCGGCGCCACCAGCATCAGCAACAGGGCGGGAATGGCCTGAAAACTCCAGAGTCCGCCGAACAGAGCTTCCCGCCGGGCGCGGCGCCGTTGCGCGCGGTCCAGAACCAGCCAGGCCTGCCCCTGCTGCTGCTCGCACATCGCAACGCCAAGGCGGGCGCCATACGAGCCCTCGTTGCAGAAGCGCAGGCCCTGCTGATTGACCACCACGCCCTCCACCCAGGGCGTTGGCGGATTGATGAAACGCCAGGCCGAAACCTTGTCCATCTGCCCCACCTGTCCGCCCGCGGTCAGCCCGAGGCGAATGCCACTGCCCTCGCAACCGCTGGTTCCCAGTCGCATGTTCGCCAGATATTTCGGCGCATGCTGGCCGAGCATTTCACGATTGAAAATGAAGCCACCGGTACTCAGAACGACGCCCTGCCGCGCCCGCACCAGGCGGGGCCGCGCCTCACGCGCTTCCAGTGCACAGGCCCGGCGACGCAGGTGATCGGCCAGCCCCGGCAGCACGTTGTGCACGGTATCTGCCCAACGGATCAGTCGTTCAAAACGCAACTGTTCGGCCGAACCCGGCTCGAACTGCCAGACCTCGGCGCCGAGCACCTGACCCTGCGCGTCGAGCACCAGTCTACGGGCCGCACTCTGGCGCCAGACCGGAATCTGCGCGCGCTCGACCGCGGCCCGCAACACCGCGAACAAGCGATGGCCGGACAAACCCTTGTCGACCGTACGATGTCCCCGCGGGGCCGGTTTGGCGTGCTCGGCGAAACCGGAAATGGCCTCATTGCCGGAATAATAGAGATAGACGCCATTCTTCGGATACGAGGTTTTGGGCGGCGCAGGATGACTCTGAAACTTGGCCCCAAGGGACTCCAGCCAGGCCAGCAGACCACGGCTTTCCTCGCAGAAGCGGCGCAGCGTCTCGGGTCGTACCGCATCACCGACCTCGCGCTGCAGGTAGTGAAACATGGCCTCCGGGGTGTCCGCATATCCCGCCGCCTGCTGCTGCGGTGTGCCGCCGCCGGCATACACCACCCCGCCGCTCTTGGCGGTGGCGCCGCCGTGGCCAAAGCGATCGATCAGCAACACGTCGCTGCCACGCTCTTTCGCACTCAGGGCAGCCGCCGCGCCGGCCGCCCCGAAACCGACGACCAGCACATCGACCACATGCGCCCAGTCAGGATCCTCAGCAGATTGCACACGCAGTGGTTCAAGGACCGGCAATGCCGCCGGACTCCGCGATCGGGGCTCGCTCATGGACGCAACTCTATTCGGGGACTGAGCGCCAAACTAAGGGCGTGGTCGCAGCGAGGCTTCGTCCGATGGGATGAGCGTTGTGCATGGGAGGCCCTGAACACTCAGAGCTTGCCCCAAGCCCTCAGTTCATCCGAAAGATTGCTCGGGACCGTGCCTGCGATCCGCGCCCTTGCGTTCCTTGAAATTTTCCGAGGCGACGAAATCCCGCTGGATCGAGCCCGCCGGCGCTCGCCGGTTCAGTTCGCTGCGGCGATCATCGTGATAGTGGTAGCGGCAATGACAGTTTTCGCTGGTACAACCAGGCAGCGGCAGGGGTGGTGCCTCCACCGCCAGAAAGCGTTCATCTTTTACCCGAATCGCGGTTTTGCAGCGCGGTGCATTGCTCACGATGGAAACCGAGCGGAACGGTGGCGCTTTTTTGACGTGATGCAAATGCCTCGGCGGCGGGCGCCGACGTATCAAACCGGACAACTGATCCCGATACAAGTAGAGCAGGATAAAAACGCTCAGAACGATGGCGATTGCGAAGCCCATATTCTTTTCGTCTCCTCGGCTCGGACCATTAAACCCGATAAACCGAGCCTACATCAGCACAGGTAAAGAATATGCAAACGCGCCTGCAACGGCGGGCATCAGCGCTCCCGCACGCCACCGCAGAGCTCAGGCGGGGTTCAGGTCACCCGCCCCCCAGTAGGCTTTCATCGACGTGAACTTGCCATCGTCGTTGAATTCCATCACGTCGATGACCTGGATCACTGCCGGTCCGGATTCCATCTTCAGGTGAACATCGAATGCCATGGCCGCCGCAGTTCCATGCGAGGCACGGATCGGCGCCACGAGCTTAAGCCGGGCACCGGTCTTGATCGCCATGCGATAGAAGTCGGCAATTTGATCGATCCCCCGCTTCGGCTCGGTACCCACGGGATCTTCGACCGTGGCATCGTCTGCATACAGTCCGATGATGGCCTCGACATCCACCCGGTTGAAAGCGTCGATGTACTCCTGCATCGCCGCCCGCATCTTTTCTTCGGTTATCATCCGGCTAGTTTGGCGTGCTCATCTGGGCGTAGAATCATCCGTCCGGACGATCATCCTAGATGACAGCACGCCCTGCCCCATCTGCTGCCCGGAGACACCTGCGATCGATATGCCTGCTCTGAACACCACCCGCGACCACGGCGCCTGAGCCATGCAGACGCTGGCCTCCGCGCATGCCTTTCAATCCCGTCGATCCAGCTTTGATGCGCTGGACCTGAGCGACGAGGAATATCCGCTTGGCCCGGCTCGACTGGACCGGCTGACGGCAGCCATCTACGAGGGCGTCAGTGAAGATCCGCCCTGGTCCTCGGCGCTGGAACTGATGCGAGAAACCCTGGGTGCGGCCCACGTCACCCTGATGTTGCGGCCGCCATCGGCGGAGTCCAGCGGTGTCATGATCAATACCGGCGTAGTCGATGAGCGCGCCACCGAATCCTACGAACAGCGCTTTTTCGCCCTTGATCCATTCGTCGGTCTGCCGCCAGGCGAAGTGGTCAGCGCCGAAGAATTGATGGGCCGGGACCAGTGGCGCAAGAGCGCCATGTACCGGGAGTACCTCAAGCCGCTGGACATCGGCCACCTGCTGGGCGCCGACATCACCACCAAGGACGGCATCGAATGCCGCTTGCGAGCAACCCGCAGCGATCAGGACCCGCCCTTTTCCGATGCTGACAAGATGTGCTGCCGCATCCTGCTGCCCCATCTTGAACGCTCGATTCGTCTGCATGCGCGGCTGGACACCCTGGAATGCCAGCGTCAACTGTATTCAGGTGCGGTCAGTCGCCTGTTGCTGGGCATCGTCCATTTCAGCCATGAAGGCAGCATCCTCGACATGAACGAGGAAGCCCAGCGCATCCTCGCCGAGAAAGACGGCCTCAGCCGCAGCGGCAAAGGCCTGGCAGCCTCGAGCCGCAGCGAGAATCAGGAACTGCAACGACTGATCAGCGAAGCTCTGAGCGGTGGAGATCGCGGCGAAGCACCGGGCCTGGCCGAAGCGATGTCGATTACCCGGCCATCGGGACGTAGCCAGATCGGCATCGTGGTGCGCGCGATCCCCTTTGCCGAGTATTCCGAAAGCCGGCAGCGCCCGGCCGCCGCGGTGTTCCTGCGTGACCCCGATGGCTCGGCCGCCCAGCCCTCACAGGAAGTGGTTCGCCGGGTCTTCGGCCTGACCCGCATGGAGGCTGCACTGGCCATCCTGCTGGCTGAAGGCAATACGCTGGATGAAGCCGCAGAAAAGCTCAATGTGCGACGCAACACCGCGCGCACCCACCTGCGCTCCATCTTTGGCAAGACCGGGGTGACCCGCCAGACCATGCTCGTGCGGATGCTGCTCAACAGCGTGGTGTCTCTGGCCTGAATTTGGCCCGGCGGCCCCAGGTCACCGGAACAGCGAGGGAACCCTTACGCGCCCAGGCAGTCGCACTGGCATCCAGACTGCGATGCACCGATAATGCGGGCCGACTACTGCACAGCCATGCACAATCCTGCCAGGCGGCCTGGCAGAAGAAAAATCTTCGGGGGAATTCTCACGTATGACGACAAAACGCATGATCCTCATGCTGTTGGGCTGTGCCATCGTATTCGGTGGCATTTTCGGACTCGATGCCATCGGCAAGAAAGGCATGAATCAGTATTTCGACACCATGCCGACACCGCCTCAGACGATCAGCAGCACGACCGCACAGCGCATGCTCTGGCCGGACCAACTCGATTCGGTTGGCACATTTTCGGCAATCAATGGCACCGATATCGCCGCCGAAACCGACGGTGTCGTCCAGACCATCCACTTCGCGTCCGGCGCATCGGTGCAGAAAGGTGCACTGCTGGTCTCACTCGATTCGAGCCTCGAGCAGGCGCAACTGAGCCAGCTTGAGGCCCAGGCCCGTCTGGCCCGACTCGGCCTCAAGCGACGCCGGGATCTGCTCGCCTCGAAAACCATTTCGCAGGCCGAATTCGACACCGCCGAAGCCGAAACACAGGCGGCCGAAGCCGCCGCGCTGGCGCAGCGGGCTCGCCTGGCCAAACTGCAGATCAAAGCACCATTCAGCGGCCGTCTGGGTATCCGCCGGGTCAGCCTCGGCCAGTACGTCAGCCAGGGCACCCCGCTGGTCACCCTGCAGTCACTCAACCCGATCGAAATCGAATTCGCGGTAGCCGAAAAAGATCTCTCGCGCGTTCGCCCAGACCAGACCCTGAACGTGCAGGTTGACGCCTATCCGGAAGAAGAATTTACCGGCCGGGTCAATGCAATCGAACCCCGTGTCGATGCTGGCACCCGCATGGTGAGGGTCCGGGCGGTGGTCGATAATCCGCAGGAAAGACTGCGTGGGGGCATGTTCGGCCGTGTCAGCCTGCGCCTGTCGGAGGCCCGCGAAGTCATCGCGGTACCGCGCACCGCGATCAAGTACGACCCCTACGGCCAGTCGGTCTTCCTCGTCACCCCGGTTGCAGGCCAGGACGATCAATCCCCGGCGCATGTGGCGACCCACCGTTTCGTCCGGACCGGCGCAGCGCGGGGTGATTTCCTGCAGATCATCGAGGGCCTGGAGGCCGGTGATGAAGTGGTGAGCTCTGGCCTGCTCAAGCTCAGCAACGGCGCCCCCCTGATCATCAACAACGAAGTGACGCCGGCCGCCCAGCTGACTCCGCCGACCAGCGACTCCTGAGCCCGCCATGGTGATCACCGACATTTTCATCAAACGCCCGGTTCTCGCCAGCGTCGTTTCCGCCGTGATTCTGCTGATCGGACTGCGCGCCGGCATGGATCTGAATGTCCGCCAGTTCCCCTACCTGCAGAATGCCCAGATCAATGTTTCGGTCGCCTATCCGGGGGCCGACGCCGAGCTCATGCAGGGCTTCGTCACCACGCCGCTGGAACGCGAGATCGCCGCCGCGGATGGCATCGAGTTCCTTAGCTCCAGCACCGGCCAGGGCATCGCCACGATTTCGGCCTTTCTACGCCTCGACAAGGACCCGAACGAGGCCCTCACCGAAATCTCCGCCAAGGTGGCCTCACTGCGTAACGAGATGCCTGAAGGCTCGGAAGATGCGGTGGTTGCGATCAAGGAGGCCGGCGGCACTTCGGCCATGTACCTGTCGTTCTACTCCGAAATCCTCACCAACAGCCAGATCGGCGATTACCTCAGCCGCGAGATCGAGCCCCAGCTCGCGGCGATCCCGGGCATCGAAGCCGCCAACATCATCGGCGCCAGTGCGTTTGCAATGCGCATCTGGCTCAAGCCCGATCGCATGGTGGCGCACAACCTGACGGCCTCGGAAGTTCTCGCCGCAGTGCGCAGCAACAACTTCCTTTCTGCGGTCGGCGAGACCCGCGGCAACTACGTCAAGATTTCCTTGCGCGCCGACACCAATCTGCGCGATGCCGAAGCCTTCCGTGACCTGATCGTGGCTTCGAACGCACGCGATGTGGTCCGCCTCCGCGATGTGGCCAATGTCGTACTGGGCTCGGAAAGCTACGATCTGTCCGCCCGCTGGGATGGCAAGAAAGCCATTTTCGTTGGCATCGACGTGCGGCCCGACGCCAATGTGCTGGACGTCACCGACGCGGTGCTGGCGCTCTGGCCCGACATCCAGGCGCGCCTGCCCCAGGGCCTGGAGGCCGAGGTCGGCTATGACAGCACGGTGTACATCCGCGATGCGATTGCCGAGGTCCGCGCCACCCTGGTGGAAGCGGTCTTCATCGTGGTCGGGGTGATCTTCCTGTTTCTGGGCTCGGTGCGCAGCTCCATCATTCCGGCCATCACCGTCCCCCTCTCCCTGATCGGTGCCCTCAGTCTGATGCTGTTGATGGGCTTCTCGATCAATCTGCTGACCCTGCTGGCGATGGTGCTCGCCATCGGCATGGTGGTGGATGATGCCATCATCGTGCTGGAAAACATCCATCGGCACATCGAGAACGGCATGAGCCCGGGCGACGCCGCAATCAAGGGCGCGCGTGAACTGGTCGGTCCGGTCATCGCGATGACAATCACCCTGGTCGCGGTTTATGCCCCGATCGGCTTTCTCAGCGGCATTACCGGAACCTTATTCGCGGAGTTCGCCTTCACGCTGGCCGGCGCGGTGCTGATTTCCGGTGTCGTCGCACTGACCCTGACACCGATGATGTGCAGCAAGATCCTGCGCCCGGTCCACGGCGAAGCGGCCCAGGCCAGTCGTTTCGAACGTTTTCTGGATGACAGCTTCGAGCGCTGGCGCCTCGCCTACAAGGCCCGTCTGCACGGCGCCCTGAACACGGTGCATGTGATTGGCCTGTTCGGACTCATTGTATTCGTTTCCTGCTATTTCCTGTTCCGCGCTCTGCCGGCGGAACTGGCCCCGGCCGAGGACGGCGGCTTTGCCATCCTGATCAATGAAAGCGACGGCTACTCCACCCTGGAGTATTTCGACCAGTACTCGAAAACGTCGGAAGCCCTGGCCCTCGCCCATCCGGACGTGCCCCACGCCTTCACCCTGAACTCCAATTTCGGGGGCGGCACCAATGCCGGCTTCACCGGCATGATTTTCACGCCCTGGAGCGAACGGGACAAATCCACCCAGCAGATCATCGAGGAACTCACCCCCCAGCTCAAATCGGTGTCCGGCCTGCGAACGGCGGTATTCCAGCCACCGGCTCTGCCCTCGCCCGGCCAGGGCTATCCGATTGAAATCATCCTCAAATCAACCGCTGCCCCGAGCGCGCTGTATGAGCTTGGCAATGAACTGATTGGCCGGGCAATGGCGACCAAGAAATACTTTTTCCTCGCCCCCCGGCTGCGCTTCGACCGGCCAGAGGCGACGGTCGAGATCGACCGGGAAAAGGCCGCGCTGATGGGCGTGGACATGCGCCAGATCGCGGCCGACCTGTCCGCCCAGCTGTCCGGCGGCCAGCTCAATCGCTTCGCCTATGAAGGCCGGGCCTACAAGGTCATCCCGCAGGTCCAACGCTTTGCACGCATCAACCCGCAACAGTTGGAAGGGGTCTTCACGCGCAATCGCGAGGGCCAGCTGGTCCCGCTTTCCACCCTGGTGAAGATTTCCGAACGCACGGTTCCGCGGGAGATCTTCCATTCCCAGCAGCTCAATTCCAACACCATCATCGGCGTACCACGCCCCGGCATCAGCCAGGAAGAAGCTCTCCATACCCTGGAACAGATTGCCGCCGACATCATGCCGCCAGGCATGCAACTGGATTACAGCGGCGCATCACGCCAGTTCCGCCAGGAAGGCCGCAGCCTGCTCGCCACCTTCGCGTTTGCGCTGATCATCATCTATCTGGTTCTGGCCGCCCAGTTCGAGTCCTTGCGTGATCCCCTGATCATGCTGGTAACCGTGCCGATGTCGATCTGCGGCGCCTTGCTGATGGTGAAGATCTTCGCGATGACCAATGGCATGAAACTGACCGACTTCCCCGGCATGTCGCTGAACATCTACACCCAGGTGGGTCTGATCACCCTGATCGGCGTGATTTCCAAGCACGGCATTCTGATCGTGGAGTTCGCCAACAAGCTGCAGGCCAGTGGTTACGCCAAGCGCGAAGCCATCGAAGAAGCCGCCAGCATCCGCTTCCGTCCGGTGCTCATGACCACCGCGGCGCTGGTGCTCGCGATGCTGCCCTTGCTGCTATCCAGCGGCCCGGGCGCCGCCGCCCGCTTCTCGCTCGGCCTGGTGATCGCCGCCGGCATGAGCCTGGGCACGTTGTTCACCTTGTATGTGGTCCCCGCCATGTATCTGTATATCGGCCGCGACCACGCCGCCGACCGGATCGCGCAGGTCGCGCCGGCCGGTCCGCTGCCCCAGAACGAGTCCTGATGAAAAACACGCTGATCCGCTGGTATTTCCAGTTCACCCTGATGCGCGGCTGGCTCACCGGCCTGTTGCTACTGAGCCTGGCCTGCGGCGCCATCTATTTCGCCCAGGATTTTCGGCTGGACGCTTCAGCCGACTCGCTGATTCTCGAGGATGATGACGATCTGCGGTATTTCCGCGAACTGTCCAAACGCTATGGCAGCAACGAATCGGTCATCGTCGCTTACACCCCGCAAGGCGACCTGTTCAGCGACCCGGTCCTGGATCGAATCCAGGCCCTGCGCGACGATCTGGCCGCCCTGCCCCCGGTCAGTTCGGTGACCAGCCTGCTGGACGTGCCACTGCTCGATAGCCCGCGCATGAGCCTGTCCGAAGTCCAGGATGAAATCCGCACCTTGCGTTCCCCGGGCACCGACCGGGAGCTCGCCCGCCGCGAATTCGCCGAAAGCCCGCTTTACCGCAATCTGCTCACCGACCCGGCCGGGCAGACCACCGCGCTGCAGGTCAATCTGCAAAGCGACGCCGAGGCCAATGCCCTGCTGACCCGCCGGGAAGACCTGCGCCTCAAGGCCCGCAGCGAGGCCTTGAGCCCCGCAGAAGAGGACGAACTTGCTCGCGTCACCGCCAGCTATCGCGCGATCAGCGCCGAGCGCCAGGAAGACTCCCAGCAGACCATCGCGCAGATTCGCGCAGTGCTGGCGCGGCATCAGGAGCAAGCCAGCATTCACCTCGGCGGCCTGCCGATGATCGCCTCGGACATGATCGATTTCGTGCGTGCCGATATTCGTCTGTTCAGCCTGCTGGTCGGCGGTTTTCTGGTTCTGCTGCTGGCCCTCGCCTTCCGCCAGCTGCGCTGGGTTCTGGTGCCGATCGCGATCTGCGCCAGCGTCAGCCTGGTGATGGTCGGCCTGCTCGGCCTGATGCACTGGCCGGTTACCGTGGTGTCCTCCAACTTCACCTCGCTGACCCTGATCATCACCCTGTCCCTGGTCGTGCATCTGGTGGTCCGCTACCGGGAGTTGCAGGGCAGTCAGCCACAGGCGGCCCAGCATCAGCTGGTGGAGCAGACCATACGCAGCAAGTTCGCTCCCTCGGTGTTTACCTCGGCCACCACCGTGGTGTCCTTCGGCTCGCTGGTCATCGCGGACATCCGTCCGGTCATCGATTTCGGCCAGATGATGGTGTGGAGCGTGGTGATTGCCTTCGCCCTCACCTTCTTGATGTTTCCATGGCTGACGAAAAACCTGCGGCCCGCCGGACAGGGTGCGAACTCGCATGATGTCGCGGCAGTCATCACCCGCGGTTTCGCCGCCGGTGTTCAGCGCCGCGGCGGCTTGATCCTCTTCAGCTACCTGATACTGACCGCCCTGGCCGTGCTCGGCATCCTGCGCCTGGGCGTGGAAAACCGCTTCATCGACTATTTCAAGGACAGCACCGAGATCTATCAGGGCATGGTGCTGATCGACAAGAAACTCGGCGGCACGACCCCGCTGGACGTGGTGATCGATGCACCCGCCTCCTTCTTCGACAAGAAGGATGATTTCGTTGACGATTTCATGGATGAGTTCACCGACGATGGCGGCATTTCCGGCTCGAGCTACTGGTACAACGTTTTCGCGCTGGAGCAGGTCAAGGCAATCCACGATTACCTGGACGCCCTGCCGGAAACCGGCAAGGTGCTGTCCATGGCCACCACCATGGAACTGATCACCATGCTCAACCGGGATGAAGCCCCGGACAATTTCACCCTGGCCCTGATGCATGGTCGCCTGCCGCCGGCCATCAAAGCCCAGCTGTTCGACCCCTACATGTCGGAGGACGGCAATCAGATGCGATTTGCGATCCGGGTGATCGACTCGGACCAGAATCTGCGCCGCGATGCCCTGCTGAAGAAAATCCGCCAGGACCTCACCGAACAATTCCAGTTGCAACCGGAACAACTGCATCTGACCGGCGCCCTGGTGCTGTACAACAACGTGCTGCAAAGCCTGTTCGAATCACAGATCCTGACCCTGGCCGCGGTCTTTGCAGCGATCAGCCTGATGCTCTGGGCCCTGTTCGGTTCGCTGCGTCTGGCCTTGATTGGCGTCATTCCGACCCTGTTCGCCGCCGCGTCCATTCTTGGCCTGATGGGCTGGCTCAACATTCCGCTCGACATCATGACGATCACCATCGCCGCCATCACCATCGGCATCGGCGTCGACAATACCATTCACTATACGCATCGCTTCCAGGACGAAGTTGGTCGTGGCACCGCCCGCTGGGACGCGATGCGCAACACCCATGGCAGTGTCGGTCGCGCCATCTACCTGACCTCGATCATCGTCAGTCTGGGCTTTTCCATACTGGCGCTGTCGAATTTCGTGCCGATCGTGCTCTTCGGCCTGTTCACCGGACTGGCCATGCTGCTCGCCCTGGTCGCCAATCTCAGCCTGCTGCCGCTGCTGCTGGTGAAACTGGGACCACGCGCTGCAGGGGGCGCCGGATGAACGTGCCCACTGCACTGCAAAGCGCGATCGATCAGTTCGAGCTGCCGGAACCGCTGGGCTTTGGTCGCGTCACCGGCCCAGCCCTGTTTGTCGCCGATTACCATCACGGCCAATGGCAGGACGGCACCCTGCAAACCTATTCCGCCATCGCCCTGAATCCGGCGGCAACCGCCCTCCAATTCGCCCAGCAATGCTTCGAGGGGCTCAAGGCCTTCTGGGTTGAACAGGGCGCTCCAGCCCTGTTTCGTCCGGACCAGAACCATCAGCGCATGGCCCGCTCGGCGCAGCGCTTGTGCATGCCGGAAGTCCCTGAGGACCTGTTCATGCGGGGCGTGCGAGCGGTCACCGACGCCATGCGTCCGTTGATTCCGCGCGCATCGGGTGAATCCCTGTACCTTAGGCCGATGCTGTACGGCTGCGACACCCAGTATCCGCTCGCCAGTTCAGAGAGCTTCCGCTTCGCCATCGTCTGCAGTCCTTCGGCGGCCTATTTCGCCAAACCCATCCGGGTGGTGGTCGAGCGCGAGGCCTGCCGAGCTGCGATTGGCGGCACCGGTGATGTCAAGGCCGGCGGCAATTACGCCGCATCCATTCTGGCGACGAGGAAGTGTATCGATCGCGGCTATGATCAGCCCCTGTGGCTGGATCCAAAGGAACGGCGTTACGTCGAGGAATTGTCGGCAATGAACATCTGCGCCGTCATCGACGATGAACTGCATACCCCGGCCCTGAATGGATCGATCCTGCCGGGCATCACCCGGGCCAGCCTGCTGACCCTGGCCGCCGATCTGGGTCACCGGGCCGTGGAACGGGCGATGGACATCGACGAATTGATGGACGACATCGCCAGCGGGCGTTGCAGCGAACTGTTTGCCTGCGGCACCGCCGCCATCGTCAACCCCATCGCGCTGCTGGCCGATGGCGAACGCAGCTTGGCATTACAGACCGTGGACGGCTTTGCCGCGCAACTCAAACGCGGCTTGCTGGACATTCAGGAAGGCCGTGCTGCCGATCCTCGCAACTGGATGCAGGGGATCTGATCAGTTCCGCAACGCCTCAATCGGACAGTTCTTTTTCCCAGAACATGGCCTGACCGAAGCGCGGATCCAGACCATAGGCCGCAAAACCGAAACGGCGATAGACCGCACACGCCGTCGCGTTGCCTTCCAGCACTTCCAGCGTCAGCTTGCAGCAACCGCGAGCGATGGCCTGGGACTCCACCCAGCGCAGCAAGGCCGTGCCGACACCCTGGCCCTGACAATCGGCCGTCACCGCGATATCGTGAATATTCAGGATCGGTCGTGCCTTGAAACTGGACAGGGTTTCGAAACAATTGACCAGTCCGAGCGCCCGGTCGGCGCGAACCGCGAGCCCGCTCAGAGCATGCGGCATGGCCGCCAGGCGCGCGGGCAAGGCCCGCTGGACATCCGCTGTCAGCGTCTGGCCGCCACCCATCTCGGAACACGCATATTCATTGAGCAATTCCAGCATGGCCGCGGCATCGCCAGGATCGGAGTAATCAAGCAAACGGATCTGCACATCGTCCATGGGGGAGTTTTTTCCTGGCAAAACGGTGACATCAGGCTGAACCACTTCCATCCTATCGCAGTCCTCGATTGGGGCGCCATGATGTGCATGGCGCTTCAAGCCCGCCGGCAGGGCCAATCGAATGCGAAGGCAAGATTAACTATTGCCAATCACATTTTCTTCACATATCGTTTGTTCTGGGCTTTTCTACATAAAACCAAGTGGCGTCTCCAGCGCCCAGACCGGTCCCGAAACCACGGGAAAGGAACCAAGGCAGGCGGATCTTCGCAGCTGAACTCGGCGGCGAGGGATCCATTCACTCTCACTGCATGCTGGCCATGTGTTCACGCGAAAGCACGGCAACCTTGACCAGGCCAGTTTTCACCTTTTTTCGGGACAACACACCATGAAATTCAGAATGATCATCGGCGCTGCAGCGCTCTGGCTGCTCAGTAGCGGCAGCGCTATTGCGCAAGTCGCAGAAACACTGAAAATCCTTCAAATACAAGCTGTTTTCGTCGACAAGCCCAATGGCGAACTGGTCATTGTGGGTGAGGGCTTCACCGACGGGATCGTCGAAACCACCCTGGACATCGAACTTCCGGAAGTGGTCACGGTTTCTCTCGGCGGCCAGATTATCGACATCCCGGCGGCACAGATCCAGGATGGCATGATCGTCGCGCCAATTTCCCCGCAGATTCCGAACGGAGACTATCGCCTGGTGGTGTATCGCACGATCAATGCGTTGGGTCTGCAACTCCCGGAAGCCCAGTTCGACGAGGCTCTGGTCTCGATCGCCGAACTGGCCAAAGGCGACAAGGGCGACACTGGCGAACGGGGTCCGGCAGGCCCACAAGGCGACCAGGGTCCGATCGGGCCGCAAGGCCCGGTGGGTGAGCGCGGACCTCAGGGACTGATGGGTGCGCAAGGCCCCAAGGGCGACCAGGGTTCGCTTGGACCACGCGGTGATCAAGGCCCCACGGGACCACAGGGCCCGAAAGGCGACCAAGGGCCAATTGGTCCCAAAGGCGACCGCGGACTAACCGGCCCCCGTGGCATCCGCGGCGAACAAGGTCTGACCGGTGCGGCCGGCGCGCAGGGCCAGAAAGGCGACCAGGGCCCGACCGGTCCGCAAGGCGCAAAGGGCGATCAAGGACCGATGGGGCCCAAAGGTGATCGTGGACTCACCGGGCGACAGGGCAACAAGGGCAACCAGGGTGAAATGGGCACGGGCATTCGCTCGGCACGGGTCAACCCCAATGGCTTGCTCATCATCGGGCTGACCGACAATACCAACCGCAACGCCGGCCATGTGGTTGGACCCGCCGGCCCACAAGGCCTTCAGGGCCCTCAAGGACCTGTTGGATCAACCGGACCAATCGGACCTCAAGGCCTGAAAGGTGATACCGGCGCGCAAGGCCCCACCGGACCACAGGGTCCCAAGGGGGATCAAGGCTCGATTGGGCCCAAGGGTGATCGTGGCCTGACAGGCCAGCAGGGCAGCAAAGGGAATACCGGAGCGCAGGGTCCGAAAGGCGACCAGGGTCCGACCGGCCCCCAGGGACCAAAGGGTGATGCCGGACCGCAGGGTCCTCAGGGCATTGCCGGCGCCAAAGGTGACAAGGGCGACCAGGGTCTGATCGGACCCCAGGGGGCCAAAGGCGCCACTGGCGCCAAGGGCGACACCGGACCGCAGGGCCCTCAGGGCATTGCCGGCGCCAAGGGTGACAAGGGCGACCAGGGTCTGACCGGTCCGCAGGGGGCCAAAGGGGCCACTGGCGCCAAGGGCGACACCGGACCGCAGGGCCCTCAAGGCATTGCCGGCGTCAAAGGTGACAAGGGCGACCAGGGCCTGACCGGTCCGCAGGGGGCCAAAGGCGCCACTGGCGCCAAGGGCGACACCGGACCGCAGGGCCCTCAGGGCATTGCCGGCGCCAAGGGTGACAAGGGCGACCAGGGTCTGACCGGTCCGCAGGGGGCC
>JBFKDQ010000059.1:0-22774 GCA_041619555.1 Oceanococcus sp.
GTGGGTCCGGTTTCGCCACGGTCGCCCTTGAGCGCCAGGTCTTGCCAGATGCTCGGATCGCTCGGCGGCGGAACAAAACTGTTGGGAATCAGCGCGACAAAGCTGGAGCCTTGATAGGAGACGGCGTCGCCGGTTTCATAGGCTCGGGTGCCATTCCATTCTCCAGCCCAGATCAGGCCCGCATCGCCACGCTCACCCTTGAGGCCGCTTGAGCCCTGGATGCCCTGGGGGCCACGTTTGCCGGTGTCGCCCTTGGGGCCGGTCTCACCAGCCGGACCTTGTGCGCCAGTATCGCCCCGAACGCCCTGAAGACCCTGTGCGCCGCTTGCGCCTGCTGGGCCCATGGCGCCGGTATCACCTTTAGGGCCGGTGTCGCCTGCCAGACCCTGTGCGCCGGTGTCGCCTGTGGGTCCGGTTTCGCCACGGTCGCCCTTGAGCGCCAGGTCTTGCCAGATGCTCGGATCGCTCGGCGGCGGAACAAAACTGTTGGGAATCAGCGCGACAAAGCTGGAGCCTTGATAGGAAACGGCGTCTCCGGTTTCATAGGCGCGGGTGCCATTCCATTCACCGGCCCAGATCAGGCCCGCATCGCCACGTTCACCTTTTGGCCCGGCGGGGCCGGGAACGCCATCGGCTCCCGCAGGTCCCTGGGGGCCGGTGGGGCCGGCGGGTCCCTGCATGCCTTCAGCGCCAGGGGCACCCGGTATTCCGGGGGTGCCCGGGGGGCCTTGCACGCCGTCAATTCCATCGTAGCCGGCCGGCCCCTGTGGTCCCTGGGGACCCTGGGGTCCAGCCGGACCTTCCAGGCCCGAGGTCCGTCCAACCCAGTTGCCCGCTTCATCGATCACGGGCGCGCCACCGATATTGACGCCACCCGGATTGATAATGCCTTGCACATCTCCTGCAATGAGTGCGAAAGGCACGGTGCGGGAACTCAGCCGGAAGCGTGGGCTCAACTCGGTGTCATTGTCGATCTGGACGCCCATCCAGGCCCGCTCCAGATTTTTCAATTCTGCGGGCAGGGCGCTTTGCAGGCCCAGTTCGACATTGAAGACCCCGTTGATCAGTTCAACCGGGATCAGTTCCTCCCAGACCGCCTGTCCGAGCGGCGTATCCTTTGCCGGATAGAGGCGGAAGGTCAGGTTGACGAAGCCTTCGATGGGCCGGCCTTCCAGATCCACCAGTTTTCCGCTTTCGCGGAACGTGGTCGGCACTTCAGCCCAGGATGCCGCAGGCAGGCAGGAAGCAAAGAACGCGCAATGCGCAAGCCGGAACCAGTTCACGCCTTTAAGTTGACCGCGGCGGGTACGTTTCGGGTGTCGCGGGGTTTTGCTCATAACCCACCATCCAAGGTCAGTATGTATTGATTGGAACTCGCGGATTCGCGAGAGCCGGGATTGGAGTCAGTCCGTTCGAGGACGAAGCGACTGGACTGGGCGCGATCGGTCACGATCGTCGCGGGCGGCTGCGTCAGCACGATGTTCGATGCCGGTCTGGGCGTCGGGGAGGCGGTCGGCACAGGGGTCGCGCCAGGTGTTGGAGATGGCGGCGTTGTCGCCGGGCCGGGCAGGGAATATTCCTGCGTGCATCCGCCACCAAGCGCCGACAGCAAGACCATGGAGATGGCCAGAAAAGCGTTCGAATTGGTCTGCATGGTCCCCTGTACGAGTGCGGAAAATGGTTTTTATGATTCGGGTACAAGGGCGCAGCTCGACAGCTTAGCCTACAGCGGATCAAGCAATTCGCAATGGCGAAGGCTTGCCTGACTCGATGGAAAAAAATCCGATTTTCTAAGGGCTTAGATGGATCAGTGTCGAGAAATCAGGTGGCTTTGTTGAGCCAAGCTCAAGAATTGATGAAGTAAAAAACTAATCGACGTGTTCATGGACATTCAGGTTGCTGTTTTTTTACTTTTCAGAGCTTTAAAAAAGGCAATTTAAATTTCTCCTGTACTGAATAAAAACGACGCGAAATCCGTGTATTTCAATTGCCGGCAGATGTTTCTGCGGATGCCGTCACCGCGTTGCCATCGCGGATTTTTGCGGAGATCGGACAATTCGAGCTTGAGTCGGGTGCCTGCGCCTTGCGAAGGGTTCTGGATGGGACTTTGCAGTCTGCGAGCAGGCCGTGGTGGCCCGCAGCCATGTCAATCCGAAAGTTTCTGTTGCTGCAGATCAGGAGGCGCGAAAAAGCCCCAGGCCTCCGGCAGGGATGAAGTCTGGGAAGACGTCGGCTTGCAGGCCAGCAGGCCGGCGCTGCAGAAATTCGGCCAGGACTTCACGGTAGTCGGTGGTGACCTGCAGATCGCCTCGGCTGAGGTCGGCATCGGCCAGGCCGGGCCAGCGGCCGTAGACCCGACCGCCGTGCAGGCCGCCACCACAGGCCAGCATCATGCGGCCATGCCCGTGCCCATGTCCGTCATGAATGCGGCCAGGCCGCGTGCGAGGTCCGTCAGTCGGTTATGCAGCGCAGCATTCTGATTGACATGCGTATCCCAGCCACCGATGTCGATGGCGATGACTTCACAGCCCAGATCGGCGCGGATCAGCTGGGCGGCCATCTGCATGCGGCGGGCGACGGCGGTGCCGTCGTAGCTCGCATCGTGCTGTGCTTGCAGCGCGCCCGGGTTTCGCGCCTGCAGCAGCCGCAGTGCATCGATGGCCCTGGCGTGCCTGGGCATCCAGTGGTCCGTCGAAGTCGTACAGTGCGTGAATCTGACTCAGAAAGTCCTCGCCACGATTCAGCAGGGCCTGAAAGCTGGTGAAGCTTTGCAAGGCCAGTGGGGGGACCGGGCCTTGCAGGCCAGCAGGCCGCTGGCTGCCGCCAGCCCCAGAAAGTCTCGTCGTCCCAGTGGCATGTTGATCCGCGTTCTTGATCCTGAGCCTTGACACGATCCGCGGGCCGGCTCGGTTCCCTTGCCGTACTTCAGCAGCAGCGGGGCCCGCCTCCGCACAAGCATCAGTGGCGGTGTGCAGAAGGCCTTTGCAAGAAGCTTGCCCTAGAGCTTTGCATTCGGGCTTGCGCTCGCATGACGAGCGGGCCAGGGGCTGGCGTCGATGGTTTCACGATAGCCATGCCAGGCCGCGTGTCCCAGCCAGGGCAGGAGGACGGCGAAACCAAGGAATGCGGTGCCGATGCCAAGCACGACGAACAGCCCGATGCAGCCGGCCCACACGGCCATGGCCGGTTTATTGCGCAGGCAGGCATTGATGCTGGTGACCACGGCGGTGACCGTATCGGTCTTGCGGTCGGCCATCATCGGCAGGGCGAACGCACTGGCCACGAAGATGAAGGCGCAGAACAGCGCGCCGACCGCGCTGCCGACGCCGAGAAAGCCGAGCCAATCCATCGCGTCCGGCGCGCTGCCGACCGGAAAGAACACATGCACCATGGCGGCGGCACGGGCCCAGATCAGGAACACGATGAGCAGGATCAGGGCGAACACCAGGGTGTCGCTGAGCGCCGCATAGGCATCCCGGTAGGTGGCGCGCAGCGAGACCGGTGCGCCGTTTGCCAGGCGTGCGCTGATCGCATAGACCCGCAGTGCGAGCAGCGGTCCCAGGAATACGAAGCCGCTCAGCATGCCGATCAACAGGCCCAGATTGCCCAGTTTCCAGGCGGCAAGACTGATCGCATAACTGATCAGCACCATGATCGCGCCATAGCTCAGACTGGTGTTGCGAGCGGCGCGCAGATCCTGCCAGCCCAGCCGCAGCCAGCTGAAAGGGGCGTTCCAGGGCAGGGTCTTGCAATCGGCCGCGAACGGCAGAGGGGCGGGGTTGTGGTTGCCGGTGCTCATGGCGCTGCTCTTGCGTCTGGGTGGTCGCTCTGCTTAACAGCCTATGGATCGGGGCCAGTTGATCAGGATCATGGCGTGGATCTCGGATCTCTGAGGACGTGTGGTTTCAGGGGGCGGCGGCAGGTACGCGTGTGTAATGGCCATCGAAGACCACCGACCAGTTGCCGTCCGCGCCCGCAGATTCCCACAGCTGGCGCACGCTGCCATCGTTTTGCGGGGTCCAGCGGATACGCTGGGCCACGACGCGGCCCTCATCGTCGCGGGTTTCGCCGCGCAGCTCCATCACGCCATTGCTCAGGCTGCCTTCGAGCAGTAGCAGGGTGCCGGCGTTGTCGACCCAGGTTTGATGCCAGCGGTCCCGCTGCGGATCATAGGTGTTCAGACTTTCGCCGGCGTAGCCCGATGGCGTGCGGTAGCGTTCATGGATCACGCACTGGCCGTATTCCTGGCTGATGGCGTTGTGGCCGGCAAGCCTGCCGTCCGGCAGATGCACCTGCCAGTCTCCCAGCCAGAAATCGAACTGGCGGTAAGCGTCGGCTTCACACGCCGCCTGGCTGCTCAGGCTGCAGACCACACCGGCAAGAATCATCAGGGTTTTTGCACGCATCGGAAGTCCTTCATGGTCGTTGGTGTTGACGCCGCATCGATGTCGGCATGGTGTCGGGGCGAGCGTGCAGCGGATCTTCAATCCCCAGGCTTCCCTGCATCACGCAGACGACTTGCGCCGTGGCGGAGCATGATGCGGCGCGTCCTGCTTTCACCTCAGATGGCGTTGGCAGGATGCCAGGGGCGCCCGAAACTCAAGCGCCCTAGAACGCGGTCTGCAGCGTAGCCCAGACGGCGACGGCTGGCCATGGGGATGGCGTTCGGTGGCTCAAGTTTTGAGCCTGCGGGCGGATAGCTTCACACTGGGCCATTGAGCCGGAGGATTGCGGGGCAGCCGCGGTCTTCATGTCGGCACGCCTGCCCATCGTTCTCTCGACCGGTCATTGCCATGAGCCAATTTCGCTTCATCCACGCAGCCGACTTGCATTTGGACAGCCCCTTGCGCGGGCTGGCGAAGTACGAGGGCGCGCCGCAAGAGCGGCTGCGCGCCGCGCCACGCCAGGCGTTTTCCCAGTTGGTTGATCTGGCCTTGGCTGAGGCGGTCGATTTCATGGTGATCGCCGGTGACGTCTTTGATGGCGACTGGAAGGATATCGGCACCGGTCTGTTTTTCGCACGGGAGATGGCGAGGCTGCAGCAGGCGGACATCCCGGTGTTTCTGCTGCACGGTAACCACGATGCGCAGACCAGAATCAGTCGCCAGACCACGCTGCCGGAAAATGTGAGGGTTTTTGCCAGTCGTGGGCCGCAGACTTTCCGTCTTGATGGCCTGCAGGTGGCCTTGCATGGCCAGAGCTTTGCCGAGCCCGCGACGATGGAGAATCTGGTCCTGAACTATCCCGAGCCGGTGGCCGGGGCGTTCAATATCGGTGTGCTGCATACGGCGCTGGAAGGGGGGACGGTGCATGCCAACTATGCGCCCTGCAGCCTGGAACAGCTGCGCAGTCGGGGGTATGACTACTGGGCCCTCGGCCATGTGCACGAATACAGGATATTGAACGAGTCACCACCGGTGGTGTATCCGGGCAATCTGCAGGGGCGCATGGTGCGGGAAACCGGTGCCAAGGGCGCGGTCATGGTGACGGTGGAGCATGGCGTGCCGCGCTGCGAACGCCTGATCGTCGATGTGCTGCGCTGGCACCAACTGGAGGTGGACGTCAGCGCAGTGGTCGACCTGGATCAGGCCATGGCGCGACTGCGCGCGGTGGTGGAAGCGTCCGTGCCTCGGGATGAGCGCCTGCATGCCCTGCGCATCCGGCTGACCGGGCGCACCGAAGTGCATCCGCTCCTGCTGGCCTCTGCCCAGCGCTTGCGCGAGCAGGCCCTGATGGTGCTGGCCGGCATGCTGCGGGATGACATCTGGGTGGAGAAGGTGCTGGCGCAGACCGCGCCAGATTTCGATCTGAACGAGATCATGGGCAAGCAGGATGCGCTTGGCGAATTCGCGCGCCTGTTCGCGGAATTGCCGCAGGATGAGGTCTTTCTCGGCATGATGGAAAAGGAGTTCCAGCATCTGATTGGTCTGTGTCCGGGGGAACTGGATGAATTGTGTGCGGAGTTGGCTGCGCTGCGCGACCAGCAGTTGCCCGGCCTGATCGCGGACATGACGCCCACCTTGCTGGCCGGTTTGCGCGGAGAAACGGCATGAGGATGGCTGCCCTGGATCTGCGGGCTTACGGCCATTTCACTGACCAGTCGCTGGAATTTCCCGGTGAGGGGCTCGATCTGCATCTGGTGATCGGACCCAACGAGGCCGGCAAGTCGACGATCCGGGAGGCGATTGCCGATTTTCTGTTCGGCTTTCAACCCCGTACGCGCTTCAATTTCCTGCATGCCAACAAGGATTTGCGTGTCGGCATGCGGTTGGAGCGTGGGCCTGAGGTGCTCGAAGGGCTGCGTCTGAAGAAGACCAAGGACTCGCTCATCGCGGCAGATGGCAAGGCGCTGAATGAGACGCCATTGCTTGGTTGGTTGGGCGGCATGGACCGATCCCTGTTCATCCAGCTGTTCGGGCTGAACTGGGACCGGCTGCATGCCGGAGCCCAGGACATGCTGCAGGCCAGGGGCGACCTGGGTGCCCTGCTGTTCGAGGCCGCCTCCGGGCTCCGCCATCTGACGCAGTTGCGCGAGCAATTGGCGAGCACGGCCGATGATCTGCTGGGCGCGCGGGCGGCCCGATCCAAGCCTTTCGGCCAGGCCCGAGGACGTCTGCTCGATGCGGCGCGGCGGCTTGGCGAGGCCCAGACCCTGCCGTCCAATTATCAGGAACTCAAGCGGGCCGAGCGCGGCGCTGGCCGGGCGCTGGCACAGGCCGCGGAAGTTCTGGACCAGGAAAATCAGGCCCTGGCCAGGCTCAAGCGAATCCGGGCGGCGGCGCCGGGTCTGAGCTTGCTGGACGAATCGCTCGAGGAGTTGACGGCTCTGGCCGACGTGGTCCAGTTGCCGGTGGATGCGGCGGCGCGATTCAAGAGCGCGAGTGAACAGATGGGTGGCGCGCAGGTCAGCCTGGGCTTGCGTCAGCAGGACCTGGAAGCCGCGCGGTCCAAACTCCAGGCCATCCAGCCCGGCGGCGAGATTGCCCAGCATGCGCAATGGATCGTGCAGCTGGCGGATCAGGCCCGGACCTGTCAGGAGTACGATCTCGACCTGCCGGAGCAGTTGCGCCGCGAGACCACGCAGCGGGCGGAGGTCTGTGAACTGGCCGCTGAAATGGGCTGGGGCCAGCTGAGGTATGACGAGGTCGTGGAGCGAGTGTCCCTGCGCCCCCTGTGGTCCGAGCTGCGTGAACTGGTCGCCCGCCAGGAGGTCCGCCTGGCCGACCTCAAGGTGGCCGAGGAGGCACGGGACAAGCTTGAGGACGAGCAACTGCAGCTGCAGGAACAGCTCCGGCGGGAGCCGGTGCAGCCGGTCGGCGAGGCCTTGTTGCTGGCGGTGGAAGCTTGTGCGCCATTCACGGCCGCACGGCGACAGGAACGGGTCCATGCCGAGGTGCAGGCGCGCGAGAATCTGGATCTTGCCGTGCAGGCGCTGGCGCCATTTGGCGGTGACTGCGCTGCGGTGCTGGCTCTCAATCCCCCCGATCCGCTCAGTGCCCAAGGCTATCGGGATCGCGACAAGGATGCCGAGCAGTCGATCGCCACCCTGCAGCAGGCAATTCTCGAGCTGGAGGAACAGCAGGCGGAACGGGCGGCCAGCCTGGAGGCCTTGCGCACCAGCACCGCGGCGGTCAGCCGGGAGGAACTGAAGCAGGCCCGCGCCAAGCGCGATGCCTGCTGGGGCGAGATCAAGCAGACCGGCGAGCTTGCGGCGCAGGCGCCGCAGCTGGATCAACAGATTCAACAGGCCGATCAGCTCAGCGACCAGCGGTATGAGCATTCGACCGAAGCGCATCAGATCGAAAGCTTGCAGCTGGAACTGGTTCAGCTGGGGCAAAAACGTGCACGGCGGGAGCGGCAACTGGCAGCCAGGACACAGGATCGCGAAGGGAACAGGCAGGCCTGGCGCAAGGAACTGGAGCAGGCCGGGCTGCCGGAGCTGAGCTGGAGCCGCTATGCGGCCTGGGTGGCGAAGCGTGATGCTGTCCTGCGATGCGAGAAGGACTGGCGCGAGGCGGGCCAGGCCTTGCGAAAGCAGGATCGCGAGTTGTTCGAGGTGCGCGAGCAATTGCAGGAGCAGTGGCGGAACGCCGGGCTGGGCGAGTTGCCCGCCGAGCTGCCGTTGGAGCATCTGCGTGGCCTGGCGGCGCAAAGAATCAAGACTTTGAACCAGGCCTGGAGTGCGTACCAGGCGGTGCAGGGGCAGTTGCAGAAGCTGGCGCATCAGCGCCCGGCAATGCAGCAGAAGCTGGAGCGGGCTCAGGCCTTGTGGGACCAATGGCAGGCCGACTGGCGCCGGGTGCTGGCCAAGCTTCAGCTGGCGCCGGAGCTGTCTGCCAGCGGCGCGGCTCAGGTCATCGAAATGGCGGCGACACAGCGCCAGAAGATCAAGGAAGTGGCCGACCGGCGGCGTGAACGCATCGAGCCGATGCAGCAGAATCTGGCGGCCCTCGAGGCGCGGGTTCGGACTCTGGCTGCAAACATCGGCTTTGATGCCGGCGACCGGGATGCCGTGCGGCTTGCGTTGGCGATGGGGCAGGCCCTGGAGCAGGCGTTGCGGCGGGATGCAGAACGCGAGAAACAGGCGCTCGAAATCACCCGGATCGAGGCGGCGATGGGCAAGGCGCAGGATCAGCACGCGCAGGCGCAGGCGCAGCTCGAGCCCTTGTTCGCCCAGGCCGGGCTGGCGCGGGAAGACCTGGCCGCGCTGGAAACTGCGATTGAAAAATCACACGCGTATCGCGATCTGATCGAGACCCGGCAGAAGCAGGAGCACAGCCTGATTCAGGCGCATGACGGCCTGAGTATCGAGGCCTTGCGCGCAGAAGTGGCGAGCATCGATCTGGCCCACCTGTCGGTCCTGATTGAGAAGGCGGAGCAGGCCGTGGCCGAGGCGGTAGGGCAGTATCGGGTAGTCGCGCAGCAGCATGCCGAGGCGCGCACCCGATTGGATCAGGTGGACGACAGCGGCAAGGCGGCGCAGGCCGAGGCCGAGCGCCAGTGTGCGCTGGCCGAGATGGCCGAAGTGAGCGGCAGCTTCATCCGTGCGCGGCTGCAGGAACGCATGCTGGCGCATGCGATCGAGCGCTTTCGCGAGCGCCATCAGTCGCCCATGTTGCAGGCGGCATCCGGCTATTTCCAGGCCCTGACCCAGGGCTCTTTCGATCGCCTGGAAGTCGACTGGGAGCAGCAGGTGCCGGTGATCGCCGGCGTCAAGGGTCGCCAGCGGGTGCATGTCGAGGCGATGAGCGATGGCTCACGTGATCAGCTGTATCTGGCCTTGCGCCTGGCCGCCCTGGAACTGCAACTGGATCAAGGCGTGGTGCTGCCCTTCATCGCCGATGATCTGCTGATCAACGCGGATGATCAGCGCAGTGCGGCGGCTTTTGCCGCACTGGCCCGACTGGCGCGCAAGACCCAGGTGATCTATTTCACCCATCATCATCACCTCGAAGACGTGATGTTGGCGGCGACCGGCGGGCAGGGCAAGGTGCTGCATCTGGGCCAGGGGGTTCGCCAGGATCCGGTCGACCTGGCGGTGCTCGCGCCGGAGCCGGCACTGGGAGAGGCGTCCTGAGCGGGCAGATCGGGCGCCCGGTTGATCGCATGCCGGAATCGTGGAACCTTGTGGCCCCTTGCTTCGTGATCAGTGCTTTCGCATTTCGACCGTCGGCCTTGATTCAGGCGCCGGCAGCAAGGATCCAGATCATGAAAAAACCACTCCACATCGCAAGCCTGCTGATGGTCGGCGCCCTGGTGGCCTGCAACAGCGGCGGACGCGATGCCGCCTCTGTTCGCAATGCAGCGGCGCAACAGCGCGCCGCCTGCGCTTTGGCGCCCGGCGCCTATACCCAGACCTGGCAGGGGCGGGTGGGCACGACGGCGCTGGGGGTCGATGTCGACAGTGGCGAGCATGTCGCGCAGCTGAGTCTGCCCGAAGGCTGCCACTTTGCCTCCGCCGAGGTGTTGCTCAGCTGGGAGGCGCTGGCGCGGGAGGATCTGGATCTGCAGGTCACCCTGCCGGGCGGTAGCAGCAAGTCTGCCGAATCGGGCGCCATTGGCAGTGAATCCCTGAGTCTGGCGGCCGATGTCACGGCGGGAACCTACACCCTTCGGGTCTATGGCTACAACAGTGTCGACACGGACTTCAGTGGCGAGTTTGTCGCGCAGGTGGTCGCCGCGCCGGGTGACGATGGTGAAGCCAGTTTGCCGGTGGAAGTCGCCGGCAGTGGCCGCGGCGTCGATGATGTCGTGGTCGTGGCGGTCATCGACAGCGGGCTGAATCCCTATCACTGGGATTTTCTCGCCGCCAAGATGCCGCAGCACAACAATGCCGGCGAGCAGGATGATCTGCCGCTGGACCAGGATCCTGCGACCTGGCTGCCCGGGCACCCAGGCGCCAAGGCCTTCGCCAGCTATCAGGCCCTGAATCTGTCGGTGGCCGAGGCGGGTGCAGGCGCGGGGGTCAAGCCCAGCGAATTGCATGCCCAGGACCAGGATGAATGGGCGAAGATCCGTTATTCCGAAGGCAAGACCAATGATGCGATCAACATGTACTGGGTGCCCGGGACCAAGGTGATCGGCCATGTCGCATTTGGCGGAGCGTTTGGTGTCGTGGAGCCGACCACATCGCATGTGGTTGAGGGCGCTTTGGGACCTGCAAGTGGCCCGATCGATACCTTCAGGACCGAGAGCCATGGCATCGGCAGTGCCAGCGTCAGTGTTGGCAATCTCCATGGCACCTGCCCGAGTTGTGTGCTCGTGTATGTGCACGGCCCCTCCGAATGGGCAAATGAATGGGTGGCCAGCCAGGACTGGATCGACCTGCAGACCAATTCATGGGGACTGTCGCTAACCGGCGCAGCCGTGCGTGACAACATCTACGCCGGCAGTGATACCGAGGCGCAGCGCCTTGCCATCGAGCGTGGACAGTCCTGGTTTCAGTCGGCCGGCAATGGCATGGCCAATGCCTTTACCGTGCCCAGCAGCACCCTGCTGAGCAGCCAGAAGGGGCCGGACTGGATCGTCACGGTTGGCGCGATCGAGCCCGAAGGCTCCAGCGTGGGGCATAACCGTCCGGTTGATCTTTCCAGTCTGGGATCCGATTACCCTTCCGCCACCGGGGGCGGGGATTCGGTCACCGCGGAGGGTGATTTCAGCGGGACTTCGAATGCCACCCCGGTGATTGCCGGGCTCTATGGTCAGGCACTCTACAATCTGCGCCGCCTGCTCGACGGGCCGAGCCGGGTCCAGGCCGCGGGTGTGGTGGCCGTTGGGCCGGCGGGCTGTGGTCCGGCCAACGCCGCTTGTGCGCTGGCCGACGGTCAGGTGAGCGTGCATGAGATGCAGCAGGCCCTGTTTCTCGGCGCCGAGTACAGCGCCGGCGGCACCACCTTGCTGTATCAGATTGGCGGACCGGACATCCCGGGCTCGGAAAATTCGGCGGAACTGGAGTTTGTTTCCGAGGGGCACGGCAGCTACTACGGACGTATGCTCGGAGAGGATGTCTATCGGGCCGATGTCCAGCGCATCGTGGATCTGGCGATGGGGCAGCAGAGCAAGGCCCTGAGCGCCGAGCAGCAGGCCTGGCTGATTGCGGATTCGCATTGCCGTCAGAGCATCTGGGGCAGCTGGGCGCATGGCTATTACGACGGCGGCAACGCACCGGCGGCCGATCTGAACTGGCCGATTCGCAGCTGGCTCAGCGACATGTGTCCGCAGACCCTGCCGTCGGCGGTCCAGGCTTTGCGGGTCTACGGCGAAATCAGCGAGTTCTAAAACGCGAACCGGGGCGGCGCTGGGCCGCCCCTGTCGTCGGCGCTGGCCCAGCAGAGCAAACGCGCTGTGCTCAGTCGGTCTGAGTCGCGTTCATCGCCGCCTGCACCCGCCGGTAGGCCATCTGTTCCGCGATGCGAAAAGGCGGGGAGCCGGTGCGGCGGGATTCGCTGAGGATTTCATCCAGGGTGTCCGCCATGGCGGCGCTGCGTTGCAGGATGTCCGCGTCGCTGTGACCGCCCAGGTAGTCGAGCCCGGCGCGGATCACGCCGCCGGCATTGGCGACATAATCCGGGATGAAAAGAATGCCGCGGGCATTGACCGCATAGCCGATATTGGCCGATTCGAGCTGGTTGTTGGCGCCGCCGGCGATCACCTGGCAGCGCAGTCGGCTGACGTTCTCCTGGTGGATGATGCCGCCCAGGGCACAGGGCGCCAGCACATCGACCCGCGCATGCAGGATGTCGTTGGGCGCAACCGCCTGGGCCTGGAAACGGCTCACCGCGGCCTCGACCTTGTCCTGGTCTAGATCGGCGACCAGCAGTTCCGCACCGGCCTCGTGCAGCATTTCGGCGAGGCGCCAGCCGACCCGGCCGAGGCCCTGGATCGCGACCCGCAGGCCGGCCAGGTTGTCGCGTTGCAGATGCTGGGCGCTGGCCTGACGGATGCAGTGAAACAGGCTGATGACGGTATAGGGCGACAGATCGCCGCCGGCATGGCCATGGGCGCCGGGCGCGCCGGTGACGTAGGCGCTGTGCTGCGCCAGCCGGCTCAGGCCTTTGAGATCCATGCCCACATCTTCAGCCGCCACGTAGCGGCCGCCGAGTTCGTTCAGGCTGGCCGCCAGGCAGGCAATCGCCCGCTCGTCGAGGTCGTTCAGTGAATCGGCCATGATGACGCCACGACCGCCGCCCAGTGGCAGGCCGGCGATGGCGGTTTTGCGGGTCATGTCGCGGGACAGCCGCAGCACATCGCTGAGCGCCGCGCCAGAGTCCGCATAGGCCATGACCCGACAGCCGCCCAGTGCCGGGCCAAGGGCGGTGGAGTGGATCGCCAGGATCGCGCGCAGGCCGGAGCGCGGCTCGTGGATGAAATGGACCTTTTCGTGACCTGCAAAGTCCGGATGGCCGAATGCATTCATGATGTTCTTGGGTTTTTTCGTACAGGTGGGTGGCAGCAGGCCGGTCGCAGCGCTGCAAGTGCGGCATGGCCGGGCCAGACCGGGGGAGCGCATGATAATCCCGCAAGCGGCGGCAGCGATACCCGCAAGCGCGCACGCAAGGCCCCCGGCCGCGAGGCCGGCGGGGGATCCGGCTTACCGGGAAGAATCCACCGTGGTTTGCCAGTCGGCGCCTGCGGGCAGAGCTTCGGCCCGGTCCAGGGAACCGAAATAGGCACTGAAATCGACCTCCGGCAGCAGGCCCTGGACCACCAGGCTGGCGCGTTGCCGCACCTGCTCCTCCGCAATCCGGTGTCGTTGGCCCCAGTGCACGCGGTAATCCTGACCCGTTTCCGGCGGTGGCGTGATCGCGATATCCCGCTGGATACCGAAACTGCGGTCGAGCATCAATTCCTCGAACAGCTGCGCGGTATCTTCGGCACGCGAGACGTAGTTGTACGCGGTGTTGGCGCCGTCGACGGAAAACTCATCGACCACATCGCGCGGCCCCATGGCCTGCAGTTCTGCGCTCGCCGCCCAGCCCTTGTAGCGGACATTGGCATACTCCGTCATGCGGCTGGAGCGCAGCGGTGCGTCCGCCTGCAGGCGTTGTGAAACCTGTTGCTTGCGCCGGCCGATCTGGCCGATGGCCGCGTGGATGGTGAGTTCCTGATCGATGCTGCCGAGCTGATCCGCCGGCAGGAAGTCGGCGACATGGGCGAGTTCGTGAAACAGTTCGCGGGCGAAGCCATGCACGATGTCGTCGAACTGGCGCTCGCTCTCGTCATCCAAACTGTATTTGTTCCAGGCGGGCCGATTGTTCAGCACGTAACGAAAGAGGATGCGGAACTGCAAGTCCTCGCCAAAACCATTGCGCTGATCGGGGGTCGGGTTGATGGTCCGCTTTTCCGCCCGGCTCAGCCACATCAATCCCGGATCCAGGTACAGGGCGCCCGTCTGGGTCCGATAGTAGGACGGCCGGATGTGCGAGCCGATGACCACGCCGGTGAGGCTGCGGGCGAGCAGGAAGACCTCGGCGGGCATGCGTGCCAGCAATTGCTCGAAGCGGGTGGCCATCCAGGCATGCGAGATGGCTACCCGCTGCATGATGTCTGGCCTGGTCGGCTCGCTGATCTGCAGGCCCAGCGGTGGCAGATCCTTCACCGGGCAGGACATCTCGCCTTCGATGTTGTAGGTGCAGGGCACCAGGCGATCGGCATAAGGGGCATCGTCCACTGCCGGGTAGGCGAGGGCGGGTGGCAGTTTGGGTGCCTGGGCCTGTTCGCCGCAGGCCAGCAAGCTCGCGCACAGGCACAGGCACAGGCACAGGTTCAGGGGTCGGCGCGGTCTCACGCCGCGGCGGATCCGCCCAGTTGGGTGGCAAGGTTTAGGTTTCATTCCGGCTCCAGATGATCCTGCCAGGCGGTACCCGCCGGCAGGGTTTCGGCCTCATCGAGTTGCCGGAAGTAGGCGCTGAAATCATGTTCTGGCAGCAGGCCCTGAACCGCCAGGGCGGCGCGTTCACGGACCTGTGGCTCGGCGATGCGGTGCCGCTGCCCCCAGTGGATGATGAAATCCGCGTCGGCCGCGGGGCGCGGGGTAATCGCGATGTCTCGCTGCACGCCGTAGGCCTGGTCAAGAATCATCTCCTCGAACAGCAGGGCGACATCTTCGCCGCCGGCCACATAGTTGTAGTCGCTGTTGGCGCCTTCCGGGGCAAATGCCGTGGCCAGATCTTCGGGCTGCCAGGCGCGCTGTGCGGGCGTCGTCGCCTGGTTCTGATAGCGGATCCTGGCGTGCTCGAACATCAGCCGGGATTTCAGCGGGTGCTGGCCTTGCAGGCGCTGGTCGATGCGCTGGCCGTTCAGCGCGACGCTGTCGATGGCCTGGCGGATCGTCATCGTGTCATCGAGCGTGCCGAACTGATCGACCGGCAAGGCGTTGGCGGCGTGGGAGAGCTCATGCATCAGATCGCGCGCGAACAGGCTCACGATGTCGCTGAGCGTGCGCTCGCTGTCGTCGTCCAGCGCGTGCTTGCGCCACGCCGGCCGCCGGTTCAGCACATAGCGGAAGATGACGCGGACCTCGAGATCATCGCCGAAGCCGCTGCGCGGATCGGCGCCATGGCCGATGCTGCGCTTCTCCTCGCGGCTCAGCCACAGGGCGGCGGGGTCCAGATAGATGGCGCCGGTTTCGGTACGGTAGTGGGCGGGGCGGATGTGGCTGGCGATGACGATGGCGGTGAGACTGCGGGCGAGATCCAGGGCGGCCGGCGGCATCAGCGGCCACAGTTCTTCGAATCGCCGGGCCATCCACGAATGGCTTGTCGCGACGCGCCCCATCAGGTCGCCGGGCTGTGGTGCACCGATCTGCATGCCCAGCAATGGCAGCTCCTCCAGGCGACAGGACCGTGGCATGGTCGCGGGCGCGACACAATCGACCAGGTGATCTGCATACGGGGCTTGAGGTCGTGCCGGATCGATCCATTGGGTTGCGGGTGCCGGTTCGTCGCAGGCCCAGAAGCCGCAGCAGCACAGGCAGAGCAGCATGCGGCGAATGGTCGAGACTCTGGCGCCAGGCCGCTGCGGATGGAATTTAAGGGGGCGCCGTAATGCCGTGCTCATGCAGCCATCCGCGTTTGTCTATGCGACCAGCAGTCTGCCGGCGCCGTGCACGATGGCGCCCAGCGCCAGCGCCCAGAGCAGGCAGGCGGCGAGATCCAGCAGGGTATAACGCAGTCTGGCAAAGGCGCTGATGCCCAGCATGGCCGGGATCAGACTGCGAATCGCCGGAATGAAGCGGCCGATGAAGATCGCGTATGCACCGTAGCGGCGCACCAGGGTTTCGGCCTGGGCGAGGCGCTGCCCGTGTCTTTGCACCACGCCCAGATGATGGAAGCCCGGGCCCAGGGCACGTCCGACATAGTAGCCGACGTGGTCGCCGAGGCTGGCGCCGAGCAAGGCGAGCAGCATGATCGGAACCAGGCCGCCGAGCTCGTTGACGTACAGCAGGGAAGCCGCGAGCACCAGAAACAGGCCGGACACGAACAGGCCGATGCCGATGCAGGATTCCAGGAAGGCGATGAGCGGAATGATCGCAAGCGCGGAGTTGCGGTGCTGCGCAAGCCAGTCCGTTAACAGCTCGTTGATGCCGACTCCTTCGGTCTGCAAGACCGTTTTCTCTGGACTCATCAGCATACCCAAGCCAAAGGACATCGTCGCGGTCCCGCCCGGACTCATTGCGGGTCTTGCCGCCAGTCGCAGCGCAGGCCACGGGTGCCGCTCTGCCAGGGTGGCTGCTTGCGCATCACGCGGCGGAACAGCGCTGAGTTCAACCAGTCCTGCAGCCAGGCGCGCAATGCCGGGAAGGGCGCGGTGGACCACCACACAGGCTCCACCCCGCTGAACTGACGCAGGAAAGGGAAAATGGCCGCATCTGCCAGTCCGCGCTGCCGGTCGCAGAGCCCGCCGCCGTGCTTCTGCAGGCGTGATTCCCAATCCTTGAGCAGGACCTCGGCCTGCCGGCGGTAGTCGAGCTGGCTGCGCTCGGGATGCCGGCTATGGTACTTGTAGCGATCCAGCCAGTGTTTGAAGGCGCCGTCATTGTCTGCAATCAGCGCCTGAGTCTGCAGATCCTGGGGGCTGTCCACGGGCGGCAGCCAGTTCGCGGGATCATTCTGCTGCAAGGCCCACACCATCAGGTCCAGGCTTTCGTCGATCACCGTGCCGTCGTGGCATTGCAGGACCGGAACCGTGCCCTTGGGGGAAATGGACAGCATCTCTGCCGGTTTGTCGCGGAGCAGAATTTCACGCCACTCGACCCGCAGGCCCGCCACCGCCAGAGCGAGGCGCGCACGAATTGCATAGGGACAGCGGCGGAAGCTGTAAAGAATGGGCAGAGGCTGGGGCGGCGTTGCCAAGCGGGTTCCTTGGTCGGGCGGAGGATGGCGGCTGCAGCCAGGGGCCTGCTGCGACCGCCGATCATGTTAATGCATGCGGCCGCTACGCATTCCGGTCCCGCGGGCACGGCTGAACGGTGGAGGCTGCGTGCTGATGTCTCAGCCTGCCGACTCCCGTGCCATGTCCAGGGCCTTGCTGGCGCTGCGGCGATCCAGCCAGGCCAGCAGCAACAGGCTGGGAATGACCACGATGAGCATGGACAGGGCCAGGCTGACGCCGGGATTGGCGAACGTCAGGGTGCTATCTGGAAACCAGTGGCTGCCACGCAGATACAAGGCGAAGTGCAGGCCCATCGCGGCGATGGAGGCGGTCCAGACGGCGACCAAGGGGACGCGTTGGAACCAGATGCCGGCCAGTAACGGCGGCACCGCACCGAGTACCAGACCATAGACGCCGACCTGACCGAATATGCCCAGCAGTTTCGGCGGGTTTTGCAGGACCAGAAATGCCGCCCCGGCAATCAGCACCAGCACCACATGACTGGCTTTATAGGCCCAGGCCATTTGTGCCTTCTGATCGCCCGCGGCGCCGGTCCGGCGCAGCAGGTTCAGCAGCAGATCATTCGCCGTAATGGTGGAAAGTCCGACCAGCAGGCCATCCAGCGTCGACATCGCTGCAGCCAGCAGGACGATGCTGATCAGGGTAAAGACCCAGTCAGGAAAGGCGTGCTTAAGGTACATGGTCATCACCAGATCCTGACGGAACGCGCCGCTGGCGCCATCAATCAGCTGCTCTGGCGGTACCGTCAGACGGGCGTAGAAGCCCACCGTGCCGAGCAGGAAGAACAGCCCGAGGGCGAAACCGAGCACGATCAGGTAGCGTTTTACGTCGCGATCACTGTTGACGTAAAGCGCCTTGGTCAGAATATGGGGTTGGCAGACGACGGCGGCGCCGACCAGAAAACCGGCCACGTAAATCGAGAACACGTCATTGAACAGCTGGCCATCGGTCTTGACCGGAGCCAGCAGCAAGGGGTCCTGCGCGGCAAGGGCGGCGACGAAGCCGGAAAAGTCGCCGATGATCAGAGGCAGTCCGGAAATGATCACGATTGCGGCGACCAGCAGCATCAGGCTGCCCTGCAGCAGGTTGGTGAAAACATGGGCGTAGGTGCCGCCGACAAAGACGTAACCGGTGACGAATACCAGGGTGATGAGCAGCGCGGTGGTGTTAGAAATCTGAAGCAGTTGCTGCATCACGATGGAGATGCCACCGACCAGCAGCACCACGAAGGCAAAGCCGAGCAGATTGGCGACGGCAAAGAACAGAGCATAGCCGCGGGAGTCATAACGCCGCCCGATCCAGTCCGGCACGGTCAGCGCGCCAGAGGCCGAGCCAATGCGCCGGAACTGGAAGGAGAGCAGACAGATCATGCTCATGAAGCCGAGAAAGGTGGCGGGCACCATGTGGATCCAGGCCGACAGGCCGTCCACGTAGATGAATCCGGGATTGATGATGAAGGTTGCGGCCGAAGCGGTGCTGGCGGCCAGGGTGATGCCGACCACCAGCGGTGACATCTTGCCCGAGCCCAGCGCAAAACTGCCGAAATCGCGGGTGCGCTTGAAACCAATCCAGCTCAACCAGGCGGTGGCAAGCATGTAGGCGGTGAAAAGTATCCAGGCCAGGCTCATGATTATTTCCCGATCAGGTCGTCGAGGCGACGTTTGGGGCGTTTGGTAGGGGCCAGCGCCCGCTCCAGAAACCGGCGGTATACGGCCACGATGTCCGTGCGTACCCGCAGGTCATTGTGCGGCGTGCCGGGGAATGCGCGGTTGTCCGCGCCCTGGAGAGTCGGGCTTTGCGCGAGCGCCCCCCGATAGGCGACATCGGCCTCGCCACTGCCATCGTAGATGGTCATCCAGTGCGCCCCAGGCCAGGTTTCCTTCTCGCCATTCGCCCCGTTGAGTCGCTCCAGCCAGGCCGAGCCGGTCGCGGCCATTTCGGCGCAGCCGGGAAAAGCCTTTTCGCTGCCCGCGGGGCAAAGGCTGGTGCCGTGATTGCCGCCGGCGATACCGACAAAAGCCTGCAGGCGGGCGGCAAGGTCCGGGTGAAGCTGCAACGTGCGCCGGGCCAGGGTCACGCCCAGGGAGTGCCCGACCAGGGCGAAACCCCGGCTGCCGGTATAGTCCAGGACCGCGCGAATGAAGGCCGCCAGATCATCCACGTTGATGTCATTGCTGGTGACCCGTGGCAGACCGTCGAAAGCCGCTCGATCCTGCTGGCAGCGTGGATCGCTGCGCGCAGGGGCATCGCCCAGGCTGGCGCCGACGCCATTGTAGGACAGGGCCCAAAGGCTCTGGTCGTTCCAGCCGGCGGCCCGAAAATCATCGCGCACCAGCTTCCAGTCGCAGGCATCGGCGGTATTGCCATGGACAAAGATCACCGGCGCATGACTGGGCCGGGCGTCTGGCTGGCCGCCGAAGCCGCCCAGGGCAAAACCATGTTCGGAATCCAGGATCACCGGAAAATCATCCGGAAACTCCGCCTTCGCCGGCGCCAGGGCCTGGGCCGGGATGGTGGTCGCGCAAAGCATCAGCAGGCACAGGCCCCGACGGGCCGGTCGCCTGCCGCGCAGGAGCAGCAGTCCGAGCGCCAGCACGCCCGGCCAGGCCAGGCCGCCCCCGCCGGATTGGGAGACATTGCCGGTGGACGCTGCACCGACGGACTCCGCCGCTTCGAGAAACTGCCGGTATTGCGCCACGATTTCGGCCTCGACCCGCAAGCCGTTGTGGGCGGTTCCGGGGTATTCACGATTGTCCGCGCCTTCCAGGCGCGGGCTGTGCTGGTCCGGCGGCGCGTAGGCGCCATCGGCGGTGCCGGAGCCGTCATAAATGGTGAGCCAGCGCGCCGGGGGATAGGTTTCATCCGCGCCATCAGGACCGTTGAGGTCGGCAAGCCAGGCGCTGCCGGGGGTCAGTTCATCGCAGCCATAGAGCAGATACTCGCTGCCCGGAGAACACAGCGTGGTGCCGTGATTGCCGCCGGCGATGGCGACAAAGGCGAGCAGGTCCTCCCGCAGTTCGGGGTAGATCTGCAGGGTCTTGCGCGCCACCGTCACCCCCAGTGAATGGGCGACGATGGAAAAGCGCTCCGAGCCGGTATATTCACGGACGGCGAGGATGAACGCATACAGATCCGGCGTGTTGATTTCGTTTGCGGTGATCCGGCTGATCGAATCGCCGCCATTGCGGGCGGCGTGCTCGTCGCGGCAGCGCTGATCGGGGCGCAGGCTGTAATTGCCGACATCGTTGCCCAGACCATTGTAGGACAGGGCCCAGAGTGCCTGGTCTGACCAGCCGGCGGCGCGAAAATCATCTCGTACCAGTTTCCAGTCACAGGCATCGACATTATTGCCATGGACGAATACGACCGGGACATGACCAGGCGGTTCGCCGGCGCGGGTGCCGCCGAAACCGCCCAGCGGTATCCCCCATTCCGAATCCTGCAGTGCGGGGAAGTCGGGCGCGAACTCGATCGCGGCGTGGGTGACCGGCGGGTTGTGGCCATAATCCACCTGGGCTGTGACGTGCTGGCTGATGAGCATGCCAAGCAGGAGGACCTGAAGGGCGGCGAGGGGTCTGGTGTTCATGGTGTCTCCTTGCGCGTGGTTCTGCCGGCGACCCTGCATGCAGGTCGCTCAGTTGGGCGATTGCCGGGTTCTTGCCAGCAGCGCCCTGATCTCGGCCGCAATGGCGCGGGCGCCGGTTTCCGAGAGCACGATCGTGTAGTGGTTCACGTCCTCGACGTTTTTCAGCTCCAGCCCGGGCGTGCGCCGGGCCCAGTCCTGTAACACCTCGGGGGCGTAAAGCGGGTCGGTATTCATGATGCCGCGTGGCGCGCTCAGGAAGCTGGCCGGCAACTGCAGTCGCGCCAGGGCCTGTGGCACCAGATTATCGACCAACTGGGTCTGGACATCGGCGATGATCGCCGGCTTGACCGTGCTGGAACGTAGGTCCGGCGGATTGCCGATCAGATCATAGGCCGCGTACTGCTCGACATAGGGTGACCATTCGCTGGCGAATGCGGGGTGCTTTCTCCAGAACGCCAGATAGTTCTCCAGCGAGCCAAAGCGCATGTCGAGCCGGTCCAGTGCCGGCCCGATCACCGCCTGCACCAGGGCTTCGGGCGACAGCCCTTCGGGCATCTTGTCGATGGTCGGCAGGCCGCCATCGATGAACAGGATGCCGCCAAAACGCTGCGGGGCGCGCGCCCCGGCGACCGCGGCGACGAAGCCACCCATGCTGTGGCCGATGAGCAGATCGGCGCGGGCTTCGCCCAGCTCGTCCAGGATCGCGAACAGGTCGTCGGCGTGGGCCCCCATGCCCCAGGGGCCGGTGATGTCGCGGCTGCGGCCGCGTCCGCGGTGATCTGGCGCGACGAGACGGAAGTCGTTGCCCAGCTGTTCGGCCAGCGCCTGGAAACCGATGTGGTTGGCGGTCAGGCCATGGGAGGCGAGGATCAGGGGGCCACGTTCACCCCAGATGCCGAAGTACAGGTCGCCGCCGCGCACCGCTGCTTTTCTGCCGTGGTATTGCAACATTTCCATCTCCGAAGCTAACAGGCGTTAGGGATTGACATTTCTAACCGAGCTAATGAATTATTGCAACGTCCTAACGAATGTTCGTGAGTTTCATGAATGCACAAGTCCTCTCGCCCGAGCGTCGCCTGAGCGCCACCGGTGTCCATTTGCTGCCGCAGATGAAGCCGGTTGGAACGCGTGGCAAGATTCTTGAAGCGGCCTTGCGTCAAATTGCCGAGCGTGGTTATGAAGGCGCGTCGATGCGGGAGATTGCCGCCGCCTGTGATATTCGTGCGGCGACGGTGTACTCGCATTTCCCGTCCAAGGGGCAATTGCTGGCCGAGCTGTGCCAGCTGGGACATGCCGAGCACGCCCGTCTGGTGCGCGCAGCGCTGCTGGCGACCGGCAACGCGCCGGCCGAGCAGATTGCCGCAGTGGTGCGTGCCCATGTCGAACTGCACACCAGCTATCCGATGCTGGCGGTGGTTTCCAATGGCGAAATCCATCATTTGCCGGTCGAACTCAGCCCGCGAATATTCGAGTTGCGCAATCAGTCGATCCAGCTGTTCTCCGACGTGATTCAGCGGGGAATTGATCTGGGCGTATTCGATGTGCCGGACGTCTGGCTGGCCACTGCCGCAATCGGCGGGATGGGCTTGCGGATCGCCTACTGGTTCGATCCGGAGGGTGACATCAGTCCCGAGTCAGTGGCGCAGGCGTATGTGGAATTTGCGCTGCGTATTCTTCATGTCAAATAAAAATTGTCCGCTGCGAGCGGGGAGACCGTATGCAACGTTTAACGATCATCATTGGGCTGTCCTTTGGAGTGGCGAGCGGGGGATTGGCGCAGTCCGCGGACTGGGAGGACCTGTTCGGGGAGGACGCCCAGGCCGGCGCCGAACAGCAGGCTGAATCCGAACTGCAGGAGCCAGAACCGCCGGCGACACCGGCGGTCATTACTCTGGCCGCAGATCAGCCGCCTGAGCTTGCCCCGGCTGCACCGGCCCGCCGCACCATCGAGGAGATCGTGGTCACCGCGCAGAAACGCGAACAGGCAATACAGGATGTGCCGATCTCGATGAGCGCCCTGACCGAGGAGTTCCTGATCGAGCAGGGGGTTACCGATGTCGGCGAAGCATTGCAACTGGTGCCCAATGCATCGGTGGACGCGGCCGGGTTTTTCGCTGCGCCGCGCATTCGCGGCTTCACCTTCAACAACAACAACAAGAGTTTCGAGCCGCCGGTGGGAATGGCCCTGGACGGGGTGCCGCACACCCGCGTCCCCTATTTCCTTGCCGCGCTATTCGATGTGCAGCGCATGGAGGTGCTGCGCGGTCCGCAGGGCACGAGTTTCGGCATGAACAC
>JBFKDQ010000060.1:0-22625 GCA_041619555.1 Oceanococcus sp.
CGCCAGCGGCGCCGCGGCCAGCAACACCGGCAGGGGCGCCAGGGGCAGCAGGTACCAGACCAGACTCAGCACCGCGCACAGCAGCAGAGCCCATGCGCGCTGCTGCCCGGCCCCGCCCTGCATGACGTTGCGCAAGTCGCGCAGCCCCGCCCCGATCATCGCACTGACGCCCCGCAGGCCGTCGCCGCCACCTGGACGCGTTGATCGTCAATGTCCATGAACTCAGGCCAGGCCCGCGGTGGCCGCGATGATCGCGACAATCCGCTCGGCAGCGCGCCCATCCCACAGGGGCGGAATCCGGCCGGCCTTGCCGCCATGCTCCAGCACGTCCAGCGCGGCTGCGATCAGGGCCTGGGGATCGGTGCCAACCAGCGTGTTCGTGCCCTGGCTGATCGTCACCGGCCGTTCGGTATTGTCCCGCACGGTCAGACAGGGCACGCCCAGCATCGTGGTTTCTTCCTGCAGACCGCCCGAATCGGTCACCACCAGCCGGGCACCGGCCATCAGGTCGACAAAGGCAAGATAATTCTGCGGATCCAGCAAGCGAATATCGCGCAGGCGACCCCGGCCTTCCGATTCACCGAGCGCGGCCAGACTCTTGCGCGTGCGGGGATGAATGGGAAACACCAGCGGCAACCGGCTGGCGATCTCAGCCAGCCCATCCAGCAGACCGGCCAGGCAGGCCGGATCATCCACATTCGAGGGCCGGTGCAAGGTCGTCAGGCCGTAGCCCCCCCGCTGCAGACCCAGCGCTTCCACGCTGCGGCTGGCCAGTGCGCGCTCGCGGTGGCCGAGCAGGGTATCGACCATGACATTGCCGACCAGATGGATCTTGTCGGCCGCCACGCCCTCGCTGCGCAGATTGGCATCGGCGTCCGCCGAGGTCGTGAACAGCAGATCGCTCAGCGTATCGGTGACCAGACGATTGATTTCTTCGGGCATCCGGCGGTCGCCGCTGCGCAAACCGGCCTCGACATGCGCCACCTTGATGCCGAGCTTGCTGGCGACGACGCTGCAGGCCAGGGTCGAATTCACATCGCCGACAACCAGCACAAGATCCGGTCGGTGCGTCTGGCACAGAGGCTCGAACGCCATCATGATCCGTGCGGTTTGCTGGGCATGCGAGGCCGAGCCAATACCGAGGTCGAAATCGGGCCGAGGAATGCCCAGTTCATCGAAAAACACCCCGGACATCTGATGATCGTAATGCTGTCCGGTATGCACCAGCAGACCATGCAGGCCGGCGTGGCGCTTGAGGGCGGCCAGCACCGGCGCGATTTTCATGAAGTTCGGGCGCGCACCCGCGATACAGAATATTTTCATTTCACCAGATTGCCAGGACCGAGCAGTTCAAGCCGTCGCCGGATTCACCACCTCAGCCGCCGCTCCCCCTTGTTTCTGCTTGTACTTTTGCTTTGATTACAGGATCATACAGCGAGCCACACGACTGCAGATGCCAGGCCCATGGCGCCCGGCGCTCCGACAGGCCCTGCTGAGTCCATGAACACCAACAATATCAGTTCCATTCGCATACAGCGGCACATGCATGCCCTGCTCAGCGGAATGTGGCAACACCGCACCCTGATCCTGATCCCGACCCTCATCATGCCCTGCGTCGGCCTGCTGATCGGATTGCTGGGGACCAAGACCTATCTGACCTATTCCACCATCCTGATCCAGGAACCGGCGCTCTACAATCCTTTCCTTGAAGATCTGGCGGTGTCCACCAATCTCAAGGACCGCATGCCAGGGCTCAAGGCCCTGGTGCACAGCCGTCATGTACTGAGCAACGTCGGCCTGGAGCTTGGTGAGCTGCAACCCGATAGCCGGGAGAGCAAGATCGAGTACTACGTCGCGACGATGGCGCAGAAGCTCACAGTGAACCTGGTCGGGAGCGACCTCGTCCGGCTGAGTTACAAGGACACCGCACCGGCCCGGATGGCCGAGGTCCTCAATTCGGTCACCCGCCACCTGATCAGCCAGATCGTCGCCCCGGAGCGCACCTCTTTGACCGGCTCCGAAGACTTTCTGCGCACCCAGCTTGATCAGCGCAAGATCGACCTGATGGCGGCGGAAAAGCGACTGGCCGAATACAAGTCGGCCAATTCGGACAAGCTGCCCGCCTTCCATTCGCACAACCTGGAAAGTGCGAACCAATTGCAGCGGCTGCAGGTGGAAAAGCGGACCGAACTCGCAGGTGCCCAGGCCCAGGTCAAAGCGGCGCGCCAGAAGCTCACCCAGACCAATCCTCAGCTCGGCGAACTGGACACATTCATCATGGACATCCGTGGTCGGCTGGCGGCGGCACGCGCCAACTACACCGAGCAACACAGCGTGGTCCGGGGTCTGAGCCGACGCCTGGAGCAACTGCAGGCCGAGCGTGAACGCATCATTGCCGCCGCCAAACCCCTGAGCAGCGAGGAGGTCGACCGGCTCTGGAATGTGCTGTCCAATCCGAAACCCGGCGAACAGGCGGCTCCCCAAAGCCTGCTCTACCTGCAACTGGAAAGCCTGCATTTGGCGAGTCAGAAGGAACGCAGCCTGAGCCAGGAACTGGAATCCATCGAGCAGGCCCTGGCCGAGGTCGAGCAACGCATCGCCGCCTATGGCGAAACCGAAATGGTGCTCCGGGAATTGAACCGCGACCTGGACGCCAAGCAGAACATCTACAATGACCTGATGGGGCGTTGGGAACTGGCACAGGTGACCCGCGCGCTCGGGGATTTTGAATCCGGCGACCGCATCAAGCTGATCGACACCCCGCATACACCGGAGCGCCCGATCAATCTGCACTGGGCGTTCTACGTGCTTGGCGGCCTGCTTGGCGGCCTGCTGGCAGGCACCGGTCTGGCCCTGCTACTCGAACTGACCGACACCCACATCAAACGCCAGGACGAGGTCACCGAACTCACCGGGCTGCCGGTGCTGGTGCGCATCCCAAAGGTGTCATGAAACCAACCGTCGTGCAGGTGCTTCAGCATCTTCGACCCGGCGGCCTGGAGATGCTGGCGCTGGGTCTGGCCCGCCATTCCGCCTATTCACACCATTTGATCAGCCTGGAAGGACGCCGGGCGGAAGCACTGGCGGCCTGGCCCCTGCTCGGCGCGCTGGACATCCCGCTGCATTTCCTCGACAAGCCAGCCGGACGCTCGCCGCGCTGCGTCTATCGGCTGCGTAAACTGATCGGACAACTGCGCCCACAAGCCGTCCACAGCCACCATATCGGCCCGCTGTTCTACACCGCCCTGGCGCTGCAATTGGGCCCGCGCATGGCGCATATCCACAGCGAACACGACGCCTGGCATCTGCAGCAGCCTAGCGCATTGCGACTGCAGAAGCGGCTACTGCGACTGTGCCAGCCCACCCACGTCGCCGTCGGCGGACAGGTGGAGGCAGAACTGCGCCGGTACTGGCCAGAGCGGATCTGCCTGCGCATCGACAATGGCATCGACCGGCAGTATTTCTGCCCGGCGCCGGCGTCGCCAGAACGGGCATTCAAGCTGCCTGCGGACGCCTGGATCATCGGCTGCGCCGGCCGCCTGGAAACGGTCAAGGGACAGGACCTGCTGATCCGCGCCCTGGCGGCATTGCCCGAGGATATGCACCTGGCACTGGCCGGTGATGGCAGCCAGTCCACCGCCCTGCGCAAGCTGACCCAGGAACTGGCCCTGACTCGCCGCGTTCATTTCCTCGGTCATGTCGAGGACACCCGCAGCTTCTATCGTCAGTTGCAGCTGTACTGCCAGCCCTCGCGTCAGGAAGGGCTGCCGCTGGCCCCGCTGGAAGCCCAGGCCTGCGGTATTCCAACCGTCGTAACCAAGGTGGGGGCGAGCCAGGAAATCACCGGTTGGCCGGGAACCTGGTGCCTGCCTCCGGAGAATCCACAAGCTCTGGCGCAACTCCTCGCTCAGCTCAGGCGCCAGACCCTGCCCAGCCCGCGCCCCGGATTGCCCGATCGGCTTGACATCCGCCAGACCGCCCGCGCCTACGACGCGCTGTACACAGGCCAGAGGCCATGCTGAGTCTGCAGATCCTGTGCTGGGGCGCGATCCTGCTGGTGGTCTATCATCATCTGCTCTATCCGGTGCTGTTGCGATGGCTGGCTGGCGGCGCCGAAAACCTGCTGCAGCCGGACTTCCGTCCCCGCGGCTACGCCAGCTCGACAGATGAGGGTCGGCCTCGGATCGGCATCATCGTGCCCTGCTATAACGAAGCCGAAGTCATTGCTGACAAACTGCAAAATCTTGCGAGTCTGGACTATCCGGCCGACCGGCTCGGGATCTACATCATCTGTGATGGCTGCAGCGATGCCACCGCCGATCGTGCGCGCGATACCGCCGGCCTGCCGCCCTGCGCGGCGCTGAACATCCAGGTCATCGAACATCGACACAACCGTGGCAAGCTCGTCTGTCTGAATGAGATCGTCGCCACTCTGGACGAGGATCTGCTCATGCTGACGGATGCCTCGGCCCTGCTCTCCCTGGACTGCCTGCTGATTGCCAGCGCCCATTTCGACGACCCACAGGTGGGCGCAGTCTGCGGCAGCTATGCCCTGCTGCACTCCGGCGACGCCGGTCAATCTGCATACTGGCGCTACCAGATCGCAATCAAGCAGCGCGAAGCAGCCATGGCTTCCACGCTCGGTGCACACGGCGCCTGCTATCTGTTGCGTCGGCGCCTCTATCGGCCACCCCCGGCCGACATCATCAATGATGATTTCGTGATTCCCATGTATGTGGTTCGGCAGGGCTATTGCGTCCGCTACGAGCCCCGCATTCTGGCCCTGGAACTGGAGCAACGCAGCGGCCGCGAAGAAAGCGGCCGCCGGCGCCGGCTGTCCATGGGCAATGTTCAGATGGCCGTGCACCTGGCCGACATGCTGCATCCCCGGCATGGCGCCGTGGCGTTCAATTTTTTTTCCGGCAAGTTCCTGCGCGCCTTCATGCCGCTCATCCTGCTCATCGCCCTGTTGCTCAGCGCACTGCTTGGCATGCACAGCCCCAGCCTCGCCACCATCTTCGGGTTCCAGGTGGCGGCCTACACCGCCGCATTCTGGCATCATCATTTTCCGGCTTGGCCAGATTCGCGTCTCCTGCAGATCCTCCACTATCTGGTCAGCGGTCACTGGGCGGGCGCCCAGGGACTCATTCACTTCCTGTTCCTCCGGACCCGACCCACATGGCAGTGAAAGCCGACTTTGTTCCCCGCCCCATCCGCATCTGCAAGCGCGTGATGGACCTGTGTGTTGCCCTGCCGGGCTTGGTGCTGCTTGCGCCCATCAGTCTGATGATCATGCTGACGATCAAGCTCACATCCCCTGGACCGGCGCTGTTCCGTCAGCGCCGCCTCGGCATGAGCAATGCCGAGGGAAACAGCGAATTCTGGCTCTACAAGTTCCGCAGCATGGTCGTCGACGCCGAACGCCTGACCGGCCCGACTCTGGCGAGCGAGAACGACCCTCGCGTCACCCCGGTTGGCAGGTTGCTACGCAGCACCCGACTGGATGAAATTCCGCAGCTCTGGAACGTCCTGCGCGGCGATATGTCTCTGGTCGGACCGCGCCCAGAACGCCCTGAGCTTGCGGGCGCTCTGGAAAAGCGCTACCCCCTGTTCAACGAACGAACCAATGCGGTCAAACCGGGCATCACCGGCTTTGCCCAGGTCGAGATGAGCTACGGTGAAGCCGCCCGCCAAGTTTATGGCAAAATAGCCTACGATTACGCGTACGCTGTCGCCCTGTCCGATTTCAAGGCATGGCTGCGCATGGATTGCTGGGTACTTTTCAAAACAATAAGCGTTATCATTACCGGTCGCGGTGGCTGATGGCCGGAGGCTCTGGCCGGAACAAAGTCAGCCCTGAAGAATCCGAAGCCATTAATGTAGGATAGCAATCACCTGGAATTCTGCGACTGGGAATCCAAGAAGCCGGTGATTGAGAATTCGTTTGCTTGCTATTTCGGACGTCAACATGGGACGACAAGGCGACTCAGGACAAGGGGTAATATTCCGGTCGAGGCTGGAGCAGCCGTTTGACCTGCAGGCTGCGTTGTTTAGGCTCAGCGAGATGCCTGCCCGGGACGGGCTGACTCATCGCTCTTCAGGCAAGCCGCGCATGGATTACATCAAGGCGAATCGGGAAGCGGACCGCAAGTACTGCAATGTCGGTGATGGGAACGTGCTGAACGGAATGCAAGGCGACGCCAGACCCACGTTTGGCAAGCGTCTTGGGGACATCGTGATGGATGGCGTATTGATGACAGGCAGGACGGCCAGCCGGCAGGCGACGCTCATCGCGCGGGCTGATCCAGCGGGAATCGCTAGGCCCATGTGCAACAATTTCGGCTCCGCGCGCCATGCCGAATTTCCAACATTGCAGAACTGCATACAATAAAACTGGGGATCACGATGGACATACAATTTCGCAGCGAGGATGGTTTGCTCGTGTGCACGCTCGTTGGGCAACTGGAGTCGGAAAGCGCCATCCAACTCAATCAGCAGTTTACCGATCTCGGAGAACCGGAGGAGGATATCTGCGCCATTGAAATGAGTGGTGTCTCTTTCATCGACTCTTCAGGCATCGGGGCGCTGGTCTATGCCTTCAAGCAGCTCAAGGCATTGGGCAAGAAAGTCGTACTGGTCGGCGCCAGCGATCAGCCGGCAGAAATTCTGAGTTTCCTGCGTGTCGACAAGGTGATCCGCAACTATCCAAGCATTGCGGAACTGAGATCGCAGGAAAAAATATGATCCTGCCCGGAGTGCGGCCATGGTTCTGGCTCGCTCTGCCCGCTTTGACTGCCTGCGCCGGCCTGCCTCATGCCGACCCGGTACCGCAAGATGCCGCCGGCGGTTACGCCGAATGGCGCTGGCCTGAGGGCAAAGCGGGCCGGAACTGGGCCGATGGCGCCGGTCACCCAGACCGGGTGCCGGACAGTTTCCGTACCGCGCAGATCCGCTTACAACATCTGCAACTGGGCTGCGCAAAGGACTGGATGCCTGGCCTGATTCGCCTTGCCCAGCGGCAATATCACAAGGCCTTGCGCGCTTTTGCCGCGCGGTTCTACGAGGACGCCTTTGTCGACCTGACGAGCCTCAACCGGCAACTCGACGACATCGAACGTCGCCTGCGAGCCATGGATGGCGAGTGTGGTCACCATGAACGACCGTGCGCCGAATCTGGTTCGTCTGGTCAGGCCGCGTTGCGCACGCAGTTCGCCTACAATTCGGCGGAGATCCTGCCTGCCGCACGCGCAGAATTGCGGCACTTCGCGCAAAGGCATGGCGGCAAGAAAGCTCTCAGGCTGCAGGTTTTCGGTCATGCCAGCGCCGAAGGCAGCACAGAACACAACGAGGCGCTCGCCCGCCGGCGGGCCGAAGCCGTCGCCGACATTCTCCTTGAGGCTGGCCTGTCGCAACAGGCGATTGAAATCACCAGTTTCGGCGCCAGGCAACCGCTGGATTCGAATGCCACGGCCGCGGGCCGCGTCCTCAACCGGCGGGTTGAAATCCATGTCACCCCGGCCAACAGCACCACCCGCACGCCCCATGATCCGGTGCCAGAGCGCGAAAACGCCTGCATGGCGATCACCGCACCGCACTGATCGTGATGAGCGCCCCCCTGAACTGGCAACGCCTGCTCGGCGTTCTGGCCTGCAGCCTGCTCGGACTGCTGAGCCACCAGCTTGCTGCCAGCGAAGCCCCGATCCAGCTGCGCACCGGCGACGTGCTGTTCATCGCCTTGCCCGGTGAGGATACGCTCAACAAGGACTTTCGCATCGACAAACAGGGGCAGATCTGGCTGCCGGAAGTCGGTGATTTGCGCCTCCAGAATCTTAGTCTTGAAGCCGCCAAGCAGCGCACCAGAGAAGCCCTGTCGCGCTATTTCCAGGATCTCGCCGGATTTGACCTGAGCTTGCGGGAGCGCCGCCTGCTGATCCAGGTCCTGGGCCGCGTCCACAAGCCCGGCGAGTATGAATTACCTGATGGCAGCAGCATCCAGACCGCTCTGAGCGCCGCCGGCAACCTGCGCTCCGGCGCACAGTTGGACAGCCTGCATATCCGACGCAAGGGCCAGGTCATTCCTTTCGATTTCAAGGCTTATCTGGACACCGGCGACCCGGAGAAGCTGCCGCAACTGCAGACCCTGGACACTTTATTCGTGCCGGTTTCACCGCTGACCGGCAATGTCGAAGCGGAATTTGATGCGGCCTCGCTGCTGGCCAAGGGCGACAGCGGCGACCGCAACGATGGCATCAATGTGTTTGGCCAGGTCCTCGATCCGGGCCGGTTTTCCTGGTCCGAAAAGGACAATCTGATCCACTATCTGATGCGTGCCGGTGGCGTGAACCAGTACGCGGACGTCTCCAGAATTCGAATTCTGGCCGAGAATGCCAGCCCGGCCCTCTTTGACCTAACCGCATTTCTGGACTCCGGCCAGGACACGTTGTTGCCAACGATCACCCCTGGCGCAACGATTTATGTGCCCATCGCCAGCGCGCAGCCGGAAGCACCAACCAGCAAGGAACAGGTCGTCAGCCTGTTTGGCGCGGTCAACCGACCGGGGCGATTCACCCATGATGACGAGCTGAGCATCCTGGACTACCTGCTGCTGGCCGGAGGCGTCAATCAGGCGGCGGCGGTGCACGAAATTCGCATTCTCGACAACGCCAAACCGGCCATCTTCAACCTCGCCGAATATCTGGATTCGGGCGCTGCCGATCTAATGCCGCCAATCCGGGCCGGCGCCACCATCTACGTTCCGGTGCAATCTGTTTCCGACCCGACCAGCGCCCGCATGGTGTATGTGATGGGCGAAGTCTTCAAGCCCGGCGCCTATGAACTGCCGCGTAGCGGCGGCTTTTTCGATGCGTTCGCGCACTCCGGCGGCCCCAGCCGGTTTGCCGACATCCGCCAGATCCGCATCCTGCGCCAGGACGCCAGCATTCTGCCCTTCGATCTCGATGCATACATCGAAGGCAAGGTGTCCTCGCCACTACCTCGGCTGCAGGCAGGCGATACCATTTTCGTGCCCGAGAAAGCGCAATCCCAGGGCGAGTCCTGGGTGCAAATCCCATCGAATCGGGCCGTCAGCATTGTCGGCGCGGTGCATCAGCCGGGTCGCTACGAATGGGATCCGGACATGTCACTGCTGGACCTAATCGGCCAGGCCGGCGGCCCCCGAGTCGGCGCGGACATCGCCACCATACGCATCATCCCGGGCGGCGAAGATGCCGGCGCCGAGCCGATCACGCTGAACTATGCCGACTACATCGCCCGCGGTGAAACGCTGGAGCTGCCCCGGATCAAGAGCGGCTATACCATCATGGTGCCCGCGCTGCAGGACACCGGCCCGACCATCAACGTCATCGGTGCGGTCAACCGCCCCGGCCGGATCGACTTCAAGCAGGACATGAACTTGATCGATGCTCTCGCCCTCGCCGGCGGCCACGGGCGCGAAGCCGATGTCGCGCATATCCGCATCGTGCCTGCGGGCAGCGCGAATCAAAGCCGCTGTGAAGAAGGATGCCGAAAATTCGATCTGAATCAGTTCGAGCTCTATGGCGAGACGGTCCTGCCATCCATCGGTGCCGGCGACACCGTGATCGTGCCGCAGCTCGCCGACACCGTCGACAATGCAAAATCGAACTGGCTGCAGCAGGATGCGCAAGCATCGATCTACGTCATGGGCGCAGTCGGCAAACCGGGCCGCTATGCCTTCAACGACGCCCTGCACTTTCTCGACATTCTCAGCGCTGCGGACGGACCGGCGGAAAATGCGGATCTGCATCGTGTGCGGGTGTCCCACCGTTCCGGCAAGCGGGCGCGGGTCTCGGAAGTCAATCTGGCCTTGTACTTCGATACCGGGGATGAACACCTGCTTCCGCAGGTCCGGCCACAGGATGTGATCTACGTGCCCCACCGAGGACGTCAGTGGCTGGACGTGAGCAAGGAAAGCACGGTCCGCCTGCTCGGCGCGATCAAGGTCCCGGGGCGCTATGAATTCAACAGCGAAATGACGGTGCTTGATCTGCTTGCCGAAGCCGGCGGCCCCACCTCAGCCGCCAATGTTCACGACATCCTGATCGTAACTCGGAGCGTCGACGGCCCCGTCTCCCGTCGCTTCGACCTGAAAGCGTTTGCTGGCCATGGTGATTTCGGTGCGCTGCCGGTCGTGCGCAGCGGCGATACCATTTACGTCCCGGAGCGCGAGGACAGCGGCTGGGTGCAGTTCATGCGCGGTGTCCGCGATGTCGTTTCGGTGCTGTCCCTGGTCGCGATTATCGTGGCACTGTAATGGAACCTCTGAGCGAGATTGATCATCTGGTCAGCAAGCTGTCCAACGACCGGACCTGCCTGTGCCTGACCTCAATCAATGTCGATGCCGGCTGCGATTTCATCGCCCTGTCCCTGGCCGAGCGCTTGGTCACCCAGGGCCATCGCTGCCTGCTGGTAGAACTTGACAATGATACGCCTCGACTGGGCATGATGACCGGTGTGGGCGATCAACACTGGCACCAGGACTTCGATCAACTGATGGCCGGCATTACAACCCTACCCAATGGGCTTGATGTCCTGGCGCCTCGACATTCGATGCCCTCGGCTTGCCGCCGGGCCCATTGGCTCAAACAGTTCATCGAAGTCACCTCGCAAGGCTATGACCGGGTGATTTTGATTGGCGCGCCGGTTTTCGCCAACCATTTCACCTCGCCGACTCCCGGCACCCTGGTCGCGGTTGCGGATGAAACCTTCCTTGTGATCGTCGCCCGTCGCGACACCCAGGCCGATGTGCTGGCGGCGGCGCGGGCGCTGAGCAATGCAGGAAAATCGCTCACTGGCACCATCATCAACGACTGCGACAATCCCAAGCTGGCCGACAGCCTGATCGATAGCCTGGCACCCAGCTTCAGACGCCACCCGCTGCTTTTTCGGCGACTCAGTCGCTGGTTGCGTCAGGTCTCCATCTTCAATATCGAATACTGAGCCTGGCGCAGGCGCGCCAGACCCTCGGCGAGTTCGGTGCTCGCGCTGAATCCCAGCCCCGCCTTACAGGCCGCAGGGTCGCCCAACGAAGTCCGTATATCCCCGACTCTGGCCGCCCCCTGGGACAACTCGACCTCACGCCCAAATTCCCGCTGCAAGGCCTGCGCTAGCGCCATGACACTGGTCGGCCTGCCGGTACAGACATTGAATACTCGGCATTCGCCTGCTCGAACCGCGGCCATCGCGGCGAGCAGAGCTTCGATCACATCCGCGACGTAAATAAAATCCCTGACCTGTTCACCGTCGCCATGAACCGTGAGAGACTGAGCACTGGCAATTCGCTCCGCAAACAGGGAAATTACACCGGAATAAGGCGATCTGGGATCCTGCCGGGGGCCGTAAACATTGAAAAAGCGCAGACCGATCGACCCCAGACCAAAACAGCGCGCGCCCGCCAGCGCATGCAGTTCCAGTGCCGCCTTGTCGGCGCCATAGGGCGAGAGCGGACAGAACGGGAGATGCTCTGCCAGCGGCAGATCCGGCTGATCGCCGTACACCGCCGCTGAAGAGGCGAAGACCAGCGGCACCCGGGCACGCTTTAGCGCCTCCAGCACGAGAACGCTGCCGCCAAGATTGATCTGATGCACTTCCTGCCAGTTGAGACACGAACGGGCGACGGAGGAAATCGCGGCCAGATGAAAACAGGCATCAATCTCACGCGTTGCTCGCGCCACCGCGTCCGGATCATGAATCGAGCCCACCCGCAGATCAACCTCCGGATCCAGATTGGCTACCGAACCGCTGGACAGATCATCCAGCACGGTCACGGCATGGCCATCGGCCAGCAGGCGATCGCACAGGTGCGAACCGATGAAGCCGGCGCCACCGGTGACCAGAATAGAACTCATTTGAACACCGAAATCGACAATTCCCCTCTCCTGCAGCGGTCTTCATGCTCTGCCCGGCCGCCCCCAGGAGCGCTCCCCAAAACCAGGGCAGAGAATACCCTGCCAACTGCATTCCCACCACAGATCTGGCACACCATTCGGCTGCCAATTCCAGGGTATGCGGCCATCTGCGACATCAAGCTTCCGCCCGGTCCGGCGCCTGCCGCTTCTTCTGCATGCGGATGCAGCGACCATGATCGGTCCAGTTCACTTCATCCATGATGCTCTGAATCAGCAACAAACCTCGACCACTGCTGCACAGGACGCGGTCTTCGACCAAGGACAGTCCCCCCGGATCAAATCCTTCCCCCTGATCCCGAACCTCGCATGACATGCCTTCGGAAGTGAAATTCAGCGTGACGCGAACCGGCAGATCCGATTTCTGCATTGCGCGTTCCGCCACCAGCGCCTCGAACGCGGCCCAGTCCCGCTCCTTCAGGTCGGAGTCGATACCCAGGTTGCCGTGCACCAGGGCATTTTCGACCGCTTCCTGCAGGCAGACCCTGAACTGCCCCGGCCGAAAACCCAGGTAGAGCAAAGCAGGCTGAAAATACTCGTTGACCCGACCAACGATCTTGCGCGCCAGCGGTCGGGCACTGGGAATTTCGATCTCAAGACGCTCGCTGAACATCGGCAAGGCGAGCTCTGCGCGAGACGGGCGGAAATCATGAAACTGTTCGAGGCGTTGCAGAATCCTCTCGATCTCGGCGCCCACCAGGGGCTTGAGACACAAATCGATGGCTCCGGCGCGGATCGTTTCCAGGGCCAGATCCAGATCCGCCTGGGCGCTCATCAGAACCACCGGCAAATTCGCATGCAGCGCGACGATGCGTTGCAGCAGCTGCATGCCGTCAACATCCGGCATGCGCAAATCACTCAGCACCAGATCGATCTTGCCAGCCTGGCCGCGAATGATGTCCAGCGCCGCCCTGGCGTCCGTGGCGCGCAGAACATGGCAGCCTCGCTCGCTGAACTGCAAGGCCAGGAACTCCAGCACATCCAGGTCATCATCGACGAGCAGCAGCGTTTTGTTCATTGCCAGTTCCACTTGCACCCGGCCATTGTGCCGGCAACACCAATCCCCGCAGGCCCATCATGGACTGCCGGTCTGTCCCCAGTCCAGGTCCGCACCACCCGGCGTCCGACCAGGGCAGACCAAGGTCCAACCAGCCTTCCTGATCCCATTACTGTCCAGGCAGCGCCAGCGCGTCGCATCAAACTGTTACCCTGCGGCTTTTCGAGACAAGCTACCCCGCAGAATGCGCAACCCTCTGCCCCTGATCAGCAGCCGCCCGGAACTCAGCCTGCTTTGCTCGCAACAGCTCAACGATACCAGCTACGAAATCTTGCCGCTGACCGACATCGATACCGCGATGGAACATCTACGCATCGAGATGCCGGCATTGTTCATCCTCGACTTTTCCGCCCCCGGTCTTAGGGCGTCCGACATCCTGCTGCAGATTACCCAGGACCCCTGGCTCTTGCATGGCGGCATGATCGCGATCCACGCGGATCACCAAGCGCAGCAGGAACTCAACCAGATCCAGGGCAGCAATCTGATTATCGCCCTGCTTGATGCGGATCTGCCCAGCCATTTGGCCCGCGTGATTCAGATCATCGAGCACAACAGACGCCTGACGTTCCAGCGCGGTCTGGGAGAAGACATGGTCGGCGGATTCAGCGCCAGCTATGAGCTGGACAACAATCTGACCGAAGCCCGCTGCTTTGCCAATCTGATCTGCAATTTCATGTTCAATACCGGCCGTCTGGACCTGGTCGGCAAACGCCAGTTGCACATGGTCCTGAATGAAATGCTGACTAATGCCATCGAGCATGGCAATTGCGGCATAGATTTCGAGACCAAAAAGGCCTGGCTTGATCAGGGCCGTCCGATCGACCTCCTGATTCGCGAACGCGCCCAAACCGCGGCCAATCGGAACAAACGGGTACGATTCGACTACACCCTGGGTCCGGACCGCGCCGCCTTTCAGATCTGCGACGAAGGCCGGGGCTTCGACTGGAAGTCCCAGCAGGCCAGCGATCCGCTAGCCGATCTGCTCGCGCTGCATGGCCGGGGCATCCTGATGACCCGCAACGCCACCGACAAATTCGAATACAACGAAGCGGGCAATGAGGTGCGCTTCTCGATCCCGTACCGCATCGACCCCGACGGCATTCGCCCGGCCCTGTTCCGCAGCCAGCCGGTCCGGCAAGTTCAAGCCGGCGAAGAGATCTTTTGTCAGGGTGAGCCTGGCGATCATCTGTACTACATCGCGCGCGGGCGCTACCAGGTCTGGATCGACGGCCAGCAACTCAGCCATCTGTGCGAAGATGACATCTTCATCGGCGAAATGTCCTTCCTGCTGAATCAGCAGCGCAGCGCGACGGTGATCGCAGAATGTCCCGGCCACCTGATCTGCATCTCGCGCAAGGATTTTGTCCAGGCCATCCGGGCCAATCCATCCTATGCGCTTTTTCTTGCCCGGCTGCTGGCGCAACGACTGGAGCGCGCCAACCGGCGTCCATGTTGAGAAGCTACAGGCCTTACGCCCCCCTCAGAACGCTTCATCGGCCTGAAAAGCCAGCCCCAATCCCGTTGCCTTCTTGGCCTCCTGCAACTGATCATCCGCACGCTTGAGCAGGCTCATGATCGTTTCGCCAGGCTGATACAAAACCAGGCCAAGATCGACCAGTCGCTGCTTGCGATTGATCTCTTCAAGAACCTGTTCGCATTCGGCGGAAACCGGGGCGATGGTCTGCCCGGGAAACAGCAAGAGCAGGCGCTGCTTGGACCAGCGTCCGACCAGCAGGTGCTCTGAAGACAGGTGAGCGGTGAAGCTCTGAATGATGCTGCGCAGTTGATCTTCAATCTGCGCCGCACCGGTCTGCTCGGAATCACTGAGTTCCAGCAGACCGAAACTCAACTCGCGCCCGCTGCTGCGAGCGGTGTCTACAGCTTCCTGTATGACTCTCTGCATGCCCTGGCGATTGAAGCTCATGGTCCGGTGATCGGTTTCGTTCGCACCCGCATCGGGCACCCGATGCCGTGCGGTCTGCCGATGCGCCGCCTGGACATGGATCTTGGCGAACAGGACGCAAAGCATCAGGGTCAGTGGATTGATCAGCAGCAGACTGTGCATGATGTCCACCAGGCGCGGCGATCGTGGCAGATAGTCGAGGTGAAACAGCAAATAAACGATAAACGGCAGGGCCGTGACCAGCAGCAGGATGCCCCCCAGCCGGGCGGCGTCCTGCCGGGGATTGAAGGCGAACAGCGCCAGCGTCAGCACCGGCAGATAGTTGAGTGAGGTCGGCAACGCCGGATCTGGCAAGACCCCCCAGGCCTCGCCGAACAGGGCAAGGTGCAGGCGCAGCACCTCACCGATGGCAGCAATCAGCGTGATGGCCAGCAGCGCATGCCGCGCGTAGCTTGCCGCGTCCAGCATCTGCCAGACCAGCACGCCAATAAAACCGATAGCCATGCCCACCTGCAGCAACAGATCCAGCGGCGAGGTTCTGGGCACCGAGGACTGCAACGCAATATCGACGATCACCGCCAGCAGCGCGATCATGCTGAGCAAGAGCACGCTGCGCCTTTCGCTTTGCACGACCTGGGTAAAATGCCCTCGACTTTCCTTTCCCTCAGACATCAGAGTCCACGCCCAGGGCATGCAAGATGGCGGACAGCGAAGGCACGGCAGGCATTTCTCAGAGGAGGCCGCGGCGGAGAATGAACACTTCCATGGCCTCTTCGCCGGCCGCCGGCCGATACTCCGCTGCCGGGAAGTAATGCCGCACGATCGCCATCCCGCGTCCCCGCAGAGAAAGCGGGTCATCATTCGCCTGGCACAGTTGCAGACGGAATTCTTCCGGCCCGGCAAAGCTTGCGCAGCGTGCGGCCAGCCCCAGTTCGATTCCGCTGTCCTGGCACTGCAAGCGGATCTCGAAATCGCTGGGTCTGCTCGTCGCATGATCGTGGAGATTCATGGCCAGTTCACTGAGACAGACCGCGAACGCGGCCCTGATGTCCTGCGCCACGGCATGTGCTTGCAGCCGGCTGTGCAGCCAGTCCCTCGCCTGCCGGATTCCGCCAGGATTCAGCGCAAAATGATCGATTTCCAGCCCGGCGGCGTCTGCCATCGAAGTCTGGTCAGGCCGCCAATTAAATTCGGGTTTCTTTGAACTGGCCATCTTCGTCAGGGCGTCCTGTTTATCCATCGTCGGGAATATTGCAGAGTGAAACCATGCGGTCAATCAAACCTTTGTCGCAAACCCTTCATCCAACACGCGCAATGCCAGCCATCAAACCAGCACCTGCAACTCGTTGGACTCCGCAAGGAACAATCGGAACTTCAGTTCCTCGAGCAGGAAGGACGACAGCACCGGCCGATCATGATCGGTCGGCAATCCGGCGACCCGGCACTGCAGCACCTCGCCAGACAGTTCGGGCACGTGATTCGCCTCCAGTCGCTGCACCAGTTGCCGGGCCAGGGCATCGGCCGCGACCTCGGGGCTAGGCGTCCACCAGATGATGAACTCCCCCCCTTCCAGGCGCCCGCAATGTGCAGCGACTTCGCTTAACTCGCTTATCAGAATTACGCCGATCTGCCGAAGCACGGCGCACAGATCGATATCCGACAAGCGCTGGCGCAGACTTTCGTAATTGTGAATCTGCAGAATCAGCGCATCGAGTTCTTCCGCTCTGGCCAGATGCGCATCCATGCTTTGCGAGATCCCGAGACGATTGGGGATACGGCAAACCGGGTCCAGCGCCGCTGATCGCTCAGCCGCCCGGCGTGCCGATTGGGCCTCGTTGAGGGAAACCTCGATTTCTTCCAGACTCATACTCTGTAAATCTCGATAAACCGCCATCAACACACTGATCAGCGGATTGGTCACGAACACCGTTGTCGCGATGATGATGAGACCGGAGTATTCCTGATACGCCCCCCGATACATCACCAGATGAAGGCACATGGCCAACATCAGGCTTAGGCAAAACACCGCGCTGAGACCGCGCGCCCACACCGGTTCCAGGAGCACGAAGAGCATCACCAGAGTGAGTGAAAACCCGAGCGGAGCGAGCGGCGCCGTACCCTGAAACAACAAATGCCGGTCCGCCCCGAACAGAAACAATGCCGTGGCCATCGCCAGCAGCAGCAATTGGAAGGCGCACCAGAAGCGCAGCCAATCGTTCAGAAAACGAGACGGCGACAGGGCAATCGCCAACGCGAACAAGAATTGCAGCGAACAGACCACAAGCCAGCCGGCCAGTGCCCCGCCAGTCACCGAACGCGCTTTCACCACGAGCATCGAGAGCAGGATCCAGACCAGACAGGTCGCAACGGCCAACACCATCAGCATGGAGCGCTGGGCCGCCAGTTGTTTGCCGCGAATTTCGGCGTTGTTCTTGGATTTTTTGGAAGTCATCCCATCAGCGTTAGGTCAGCGACATCGATCTTTGTTCAATATACCTTTAGGGCCTGCATGCAGGGGCATGGACGTGCATACGCAGACGCGGTCAGCGGGCCGCGTCATGGTCCGAATCCGGCCTGCGTTCAGCGGTCCTCTTTCCCTTCCACCTTGCGCACCACCGCCTCAAGGTAGAACATCATCGCCGGATTTTTCTCGGCATAATGCGCGTGCGCGCTTGCCTTCGGAACGGTCAGGGTTGCGGCCGCTGGCACGCTGGCCATGCATTGCGAATCCGTTGGCGCCTCGGCCTGCGCGCGGGCCTCGTCGCCGAAAAACTGATCCACCGTCTCCAGCAACTTCTCACTCATCCATCCGCCCAGATCCGAACAATCGTGGGTGCTGTCACCCGCGCCCCAGGCACCCTGGTAGCCCGCATGTGCCGGGACGCCGGGCGCCGCAACAAGCTGCCCCCCTTTGAGAAACCCATCCAGTCGATCGCCGTCCAGCACCCGGAATTGACGACTCGCTTCACCCCGCCCTCACCTACATTGAATCTCGGCAGGCTCGGAAACACGCTGATCTGGGGCTGGCCGGGCTCCAGTTTGATCTGATCCTTGTCCAATACCCGGGTGCCCGCCGCGGCGAGACGGCGATGGACTTCGGTGCGAAAATCTTGCCGCAACACGATGCCACGTTCCTCTCTCGAGCCGAATACATAATCGAGAGATGTGGATCGCATTGAGCCCCGCCCGGGAGAGATAGTCATCCGCGTAGCTCCCACCAGTTACCTGCATGGGCGGCAGACTGCACTGCTCTTAATAGGACGCCTTGGGGGTCGACTCCGGCGGGTGCGGTCGCCGCTTGCGCAGTCCCCCCAGACCAGGGCTGCCACCGAACCGGCAATCAAATGTATTGCGTTAATCCTTGATCTCATGCTCAGCTCGAATCGCCACATGGTCGTTAAACGGTCGGGTCGCCGGCATTGTAGCACCCCGCCCGCCAAGGCCAAGCCGCGACACCAAACTGCTGTTTCACCGCTCTTTTTTGATCTTTACTACTCTGCATTTCGCGCCACGAGAGCAGCACCGCAGAGCGGCCGCCGAATCGCGCACTTTGGACGGCGCCGCTGACCTCCTATGGCAACGATTCGTACACTGCAGCATCTCGGGCCTGGCGCATGGGCACGAAGAAGAACTTCAGGCCCTGGTCTCGCCATGTCAGACAGCACCGCCCGCTCGCACCGGCCAAGGGAAAGAACACCAATGAGCACCATCACCTGCCCCTACTGCGCAGAAGACATCAAGGAAGATGCGATCAAGTGCCGCGATTGCGGGGAATTGCTGGACAGCGCAGCGGTCCAAGATCCGGTGGGGGCCACGCTGATTGCCGGCACTTTAACCTAGCTGCGGACGCTCAGCGTGGCGCTGCTGATCACCGGAGTCGCGGACTTCGGCTACATCGCCCTCGCCTATGACACGACGGTGCAACCCCGCGGCGCGGAACTCCATGGCCAGATCATTGACGCCGGACGGGTTCACAACATGGGCCTGATGCGGCAGCAGCAGAATGGCATCATTCTCGCCTCGATGCTGTTCTTGAATCGCTTACATGGGATGGCTTGCCGCCACACGCAGCGGCAACGGCAAGCGCCAACGCGGCCTACCCCATGCCATCATGAGCGCCATCGCACCGGCGACGCTCGATCCGCAAACCGGCACGACAAAGACCGGAGCAGCCCAGGCCACCCAGCAGGAACTGCAGGCCCTGACCGAACGCGATGTCGGCGCATTGCAACGGAGCGGCTACCGGATGCGCACCGGCAATGAAGCCTGGACCATTTTGGAACCAGCCGGCGGCCAGAAAAAAATCGACAACCTGCACAAACTCTACCAGTATGCGGCCGAACGATGCCCGGAACTGAGGCCCGTTCCCCGGCCTTGAGTGCCGCGCCGCGACCGCGTTGAAGTGGCGCCTAGCTCTGGCGTATGCGCGCAAATGCCCGCGTTTGGCAAACGGGATTGACAGAGACGCGTCCTGATATGGCAGAGTGGCGGCCTTCACCGGGCCGCAAGGATGCGCCATGGACCTTCGTGCAATGGCATCTCGACGGGGACATCAGGTTCGCGCCTGTCCGGAATGCGACCTGGTTGTCGAAATGCCTGCGCTCAGACGCGGCGAGAATGCGCGTTGCCCACGTTGCCGGCAGCTCTTGCAGCAGCGTCAGCCGGCCCCCCTGCAGACCGCGGCTGCTTTCTGTATTGCCGCCCTGATCATGCTGGCGGCCGCCTTGCCCTTTCCCTTCGTCAGCTTCGAAACCCAGGGTGCCAGCCACGAAATGGTCGTTCTGGATACCGCCTTCGGTCTGGCCGAAGCGCAGGATACCTTCCTCGCGATCCTGGTCGGCATGGCCATCTTCGTCCTGCCTGGCCTCTACCTTCTGGTGGTGGCTTATCTGCACCTTGGCCTGCTCGCCTCCCTGCGCCTGCCGGGCGCGCGCGCCCAGATGCGGATGCTTCGTGCGATCGAGCCCTGGATGATGGCGGACGTCTTCTTGGTCGGCGTTCTGATCAGCCTGATCAAGATGACGGACATCGCCCTGGTCCATGTCGGACCTTCGTTCTGGGCTTTTTGTGCATTCGTCCTGCTGCTGGCGAAAACCGTCTCGGCAGTCAATTTCGATGCCCTGTGGCTCAGCGCGGGCGGCACGCCGCCGCGGCCTCCAGCCGGCGCAAGATGCGGCGAAACCGCCAGTGCACAGGGTCTGGTGCCCTGTCATTGCTGTGGCCAGTTGCAAGTCCGCACCGCGGACGCAAGGCCCCGCTGTATTCGTTGCGATGCCCGCCTGCCAGCCGCACAATCCTCTCTGCAACCCACCTGGGCCCTGCTGATCACCGCCGCCATGCTTTACATTCCCGCCAACATCTATCCAATCATGCAGACCGTATCGGTCGGTGAGGTGCAGGCCTCCACCATCGTAGGTGGCGTGCTGATCATGTGGGAGAATGGCTCCTGGCCGATTGCCCTGATCATCTTCATTGCCAGCATCCTGATTCCGATTCTTAAGATGCTGAGCCTGGCGACGCTTTGCCTGGTCGCTGGCAGCGCTCGGCCGGAGTATCGGGGCCTGCAACACTCGCTGTATCGCATCACCGAATACATCGGCCGTTGGTCGATGGTCGACGTTTTCGTGGTTGCGCTACTTGTCGCCCTGGTTCAAGGCGGGCTGATCATGTCGGCATTCCCCGGCCCCGCAGCGCTGGCTTTCTGCGCCGTGGTGGTGCTGACCATGCTGGCCGCGCGAGCCTTTGATGCGAAGCTGATCTGGCGCACCGAAACACCTGCCCACACTGGCCGGCACACGGAGATCACGGCATGAACGAGGCTGCGGATACCCGCGCGATCAAGACCCGCGCACTGCGCATCTCGCCCATCTGGCTGCTGCCGATTCTTGCTGCCCTGATCGGTCTGTGGATGATCTGGCATGGCTTCGCCACCCGCGGCCCGCTGATCACCATCATGATGGAGACGGCCGAGGGCATCGAAGCCAACAAGACCCTGATCAAGGCGCGTGATGTCGCGGTTGGGAAGGTCGCCGATGTACGTCTGTCGGAGAATCTCGATCACATCATCGTCAGCGCCCGCATGAACCCGGACACCTTGCGCCTGTTGCGTGAGGATACCCAGGTCTGGGTTGTCAAACCACGCATCGGTCGCGGCGGCATTTCCGGCCTCGGCACCGTGGTCTCCGGCGTGTTCATCCAGTTGCAACCCGGCAAGAGCGCCAATCCGCGCTTGCAATTCACCGCACTGGAGCAACCGCCCTTTGCCTCGCAGGGTTCTTCCGGCCTGCGCCTGCGCCTGCGCGGCGCCAGATTGCAGGCCGCAAAGGAAGGCGATCCGGTCACCTTCCAGGGCTACGAGGTCGGGCGCGTGGAAAGCGCCGAATTCGACGTCTCCAGCCGGCAGCAGCTTTACCGCATCCGTATCGATGCGCCTTTCACCTCACTGGTCAATCGCAATACGCGGTTCTGGTCCAGCTCAGGTTTCAAGGTCAACCTCGGCGCCGACGGCATCTCCGTGACCATGAACTCTCTGGAAGGCCTGCTCGGTGGTGGCATCGAATTCGGTCTGCCACCTGGCCTGACACCAGGCGCCGCCCTGAGTGCGGACGATAGCGGATTCATTCTTTATCCCGATCAAGAGGCCGCGCAACTCGGCGCGTATGACCGTAAGCTCGACTATGTGCTTTTGTTGACCGACGGCGCCAGAGGGCTCAAAGTCGGCGCGCCAGTCGAATACCGCGGCCTTCGGGTCGGCACCGTGGCGCAGGTCCCGTTGCAGTCGACACCAGCGGCAGACACCCTGCTGAATCGAACCGGCATCCCGGTTCTGATCCACATCGAGCCGCAGCGCCTGGACCCGGCCACCACGGCGACAGATGACAGCACCTGGCGGCAGCGATTCTCCCGTCTTGTAGAAGACGGGCTGCGGGCATCGCTCAGCGCTTCCAACCTCCTCACCGGCGCCTTACGCGTCGACCTCGATTTCCATCCCGATGCACCGAAACATACGCCCAGCCGCCTGGCAGGAGTCGAACTCTTGCCAACCGTGGCCGGCGGACTGGCCGGACTCGAACAGAAGCTTGCGCGGGTGCTGGATCGGCTCGCCAGCCTGCCGCTTGAACCGGTCCTCGAGAATCTCGATGCCGGCCTGCAGGCCTCCCGTCTGGCCTTGAGCCAAGCCCAGAACACCGCCGCGAGCCTTGACGAGCTTCTGCGTGACCCGGCCCTGCGCGCGCTGCCAGCCACCGTGCAACAATCGCTGAGCGACTTCAGCCGAACCCTGGAAGCGTACTCCGCAGACGGACCGGCATACCAGGATCTCAACATGACACTCAAACGCCTGGACCGACTCATGCGTGACCTTCAACCCCTGCTCCGCACGCTGGACGAAAAACCCAACGCGCTCCTGTTCAATCGTTCGACAGCGAACGACCCGATTCCGAGTTCCGCACGGTGAGCGCGCCGCGCAAGTCCGTGTGCAGATCCCCTGCGGGACTGCTCGTCCTGGCAGCCACCGGCCTGATCCTGAGCAGTTGCGCGACGCGGCAGCTGCCGATTCAGCACTATGCCCTGCCGCAACTGAATCATCCGCCGGTCCAGCAGGCCGCGCCGCTTTCCGGCCGTATCCATCTGTATCTCGCCCCGGTGCGCCTGGCTGGTCATATCGACAGCCATGGCCTGCTTTATCAAAGCAGTGACGTCACGATCGCCCAGGCACAAGGCC
>JBFKDQ010000061.1:0-20317 GCA_041619555.1 Oceanococcus sp.
CATCGCTGGGCCGAAGACCTGCATGCACAGCTGGGCCGCGCCCTGCGCCAGGGTCTGGCCCAGCGGCTGCAGCCCTTGCGCGTCAGCGACGCCATACTGGTCGAAGCGGCAAGGCAACCGGACTACCAGCTCCATGTCCACGTTGAACGTTTCCAAGGCCGCCATGACGGCTATGCCGTGCTCAGTGGCCAGTGGTCCCTTCTAGATGGCAAAGATCGCCTGCTGGACAGCCGTAGCTTTGCCCTGGAAAAGCCCCTGAGCCGGGAGGGCTATACCGCCCTGGTCTGCAGCCTGGACAGTGCCTGGCGCGCCTTGATCGATCAGATCGCCAGCGGCCTCATGCAGCGCGAAACGCGTCTGCGACCGATTTCACCGACCGCCCCCGCATCAAGCTGCCAGCAACCATCCTGAGGCAGCAACGCGCAGGACCGGCCAACCCGCCATAACCAAGCTTTGCCTGCTGTCCGCAAGGAGCAGCCCGTTGCGCTCAAAACGGCGCATCAGTCGGCCAACGCAAGGCCGCCGCCTGCACCCTGGCCATCAGTTCCTCGGCATCGGCCGGCAACAGATAAGTCTCGCTGACGCGCTGCTCGCTGAGCGCCTGCATCAGGGCCTGATAATCTGCGTGGCTGGGATAGCGCATCAAGAGCTCCGCCTCGGTCAAAGGAATCGTGACCCCGCCCAACTGACAGCTGGTGGACTGATAGCGCGCGACCGGCACATCAATCGGAGGATAGCGCAAGCCACCCAGCGCATTGCCCAGCTCATCGGTCGCCAGGGTGCCGCTGGCGGTAAATTGGTAACGCGGAGGTTGGGGCGGCGGCGCGCCACCGCGCACCCAGCGATGCAGATGGGAAATGGCCGCTGCCACCGCATAACGCATCGGGAATGCCGCACCGGCGGCAACGCAGACCTCCATGCCGGGATCAAGCTGCTCGCCGTAGTTCCCTGCCAGCTGGTGCAGGCGATCATCTTCAGCCATGGCCTGCTGCGGCAGATGCCCGACCACGCGGCGCGACTGCCCTACTTCCTGGTGATACCCCACCCACAGATCCTGATGCGCCGTTCCAGCCACCTCCCACAGCACATAATTCGCGGTAGCACTGGGCGCTTCGGGCTCAGCTTCCTGATCACTGAGTAGTTGCAACACCGGCGCGGCAGGCGCCGACCCGAAATCCTTGCCGGCGCCAAGATCGCCATGGATCAGAAAGCCATCGATCGCAGCGGCGACCGGCTGCACTTCATTAACATATTGATGCAGACGGATGGCGGACTGCGATTGCCCCATGATAATGATCTTTTCCACCGCAAGCCCCGCCATGGGATCGACGTCCTGAGGCGCTCTGAAACCCCGGGCAATCTGGCTGACCATGTCGAAAGCGTATTCATCGCCGGGATGTGACAGTCCGGCATAGCGCACCGGATCCCAGACCTGCGGGGTCAACGGCGTACAGCACAGGCCTGCGGCCTGAGCGCTTAGATGCACATAGGCGTAACCTTCACGCAGCAGAAATCGATGCGCTTCCAGGGTGTCCACTGCATTCTCGAACTGAGCGGTGACATTCACCCAGTCCAGCACCAGGGTGCCATTGAAAGCGTCCGCATCGGCCGGCCGGCGAACGATCACGCGCGTGGTGTAGTCCGCTTGCGACCCCGGCGGAAAGGAATCCGCCGTGCCGCTGACAAAATATTCCTCTTCCAGATACCCCAACTCGCCGATGTCGAACCAGGAATCCCACATCGGATGGCCGTAAAGCCCCACATCACCGACCGGCCCGGCAAAAACCGCCTTGGCCTTTCCAGCGGCCGACTCGGCATTCTCGATCCGCCCCCCACCTGATCCCTGACAGGCGACCAGAACGAGGCCCAAGGCGAGACAGACTATTCTTCTCACCGACGTCTCCTTGCTGAATAGTTTCTGCAACATAGCGCAGCGCGCCTCGAAAAAACTCATCCGTTCAGGGCGGCAGCAGACGGGCAAAATGTGCGCCCGGTGCAGTGTCCTTGCAGCAGGCTCAGGACTCTGCTGTCGTCTCAGCTGCGGGCACGCTGAAGCGGGCCAGTTCGATGGAAGGATTGGCCACCGGCACCTGCGCTTGCATGGCCCGCACCACCACCGTGCACGCCTGCGGGGTGAACTCCACTTCCAGCCAACCGTTGCGCGTGCCATCCCAGAAGCTGAAATGCGGCTTATTCAGCAGGATATTCGGGCTTTGCAGCAAGGCGTTGGCGGGTGGATTGATGCTCGCAATCGGCGTTGCCGCGGCACAACTGGTGGTGAACTCGGCCCCGACGACGGGACCATCGGGATAGCCATCGCGTAGCGTGGCGGCGGCAAAAGCATGCAGATCGGCCGCCAGCACCAGTAGATTGGGTGTGCCTCGCAGGGCGGCGAGCACTTCGCCACGTTCGGCGGCATATCCATCCCAGTGATCCACCTCGTAGAGCGTCGGGGGCACTTGCGCCACCCTGATTGGCGAGAACGGGATCGGTAGTCCCAGGACGCGCCATTGCGCCGTGCTGCCCTTGAGAGTCTGCAAAAGCCATTGCTTCTGCGCATCTCCGAGCAGCGTTCTCCCTGACTCGAGGCGGGCCTCGCACTCCGACTCAAGCACCAGTTGACGCTCACCATAGGCTCCTTCCTCGCAAGGATGCGGACTGCGATGCATGCGCAACTCGGTCATGGCCAGTTTCAGCAGGCGCCCGAACCGGAAACTGCGCTCCACATCCATCACATGCGGAAATTCCGCCTCCGGCGTGTAGCGCACCCGCACCGGCAGATAGTGATACCAGACATCCAGCGCTTCCCGAATGTAGCGCGACATCGCTTCCGGGTCCTGGTCCAGCGGGTGTTCCGGGCCCCTTGGCCTCTGTCCATCGAAATACAGATCATTGGCGAACTCGTGATCGTCAAAGGTACAGATCAGGGTATGCGCCTCGAGCAGCCGCTGCAGGTTCTCATCCGATCGATGGGTCTGGTAGATCGTCAGCAGGTCCGCCCGGCTGCTGGCGTACTGCCCGCCGGAAGGCAGATTGATGGGGCGCGCGGGAACGATGGCACTTTCGTAGATGAAATCGCCCAAATGCAGCAGATAATCCGCCGGTCGCACGGCCATCTCAGCAAAGGCATGGAAATACGCAAGGGTGTAGTCCTGGCAGGAGGCCACAAGAAATTTGAGGCTGGACAGATCCTCATCGGCCAGCGGCAGGGTGCGCAATCGCCCGGTCCGACTGGATACCCCGGCATGCGCGAATCGATAGTGGTAAAAACGGTTGGGCTGCAGCAGGCCATCCACATCCAGTTTCAGGGTGTGGTCATTGAGCGCTGACAGGGCGCTGACCGGCACCTCACCGGCGACAAGCGGACGGCTGAACTCGGCATCCTCGGCGATCTGCCATAGCAGCGGCTGGCCCGAACGGATCTGGTCCTGGGCAAGCCGCGTCCACAGCACCGCCCCGCTCGCCGTGGGGTCGCCACTGGCCACCGAATCGGGAAACACGCTCGCGGCCACGCCGGCACCTGGCGGGGGCAGACGCGTTTGTTCAGACGGCGCGGCCAGGATCACCGCGGAGCTCCGGCCGCAGGCCTGCAGACTTGCAGCGGCGGCGATCGCGGAAAAAAATCCGAGCAGGCGCCGACGCGTGAACGGCATGGGGTGACTGCGGTCTTCTTCAGACATCGGCTGACAATTCCTCGGGATTCGAGCTCATCCCGGACACAGTGCAAGCCACGTGCGCCTCGGATTGAGGCGGCCCGCTATCCTTGCGCCGCCACACTGAAACCGGACCTAAACAGGCCGTTGCAACGGCCGCTCAAGGGTTCATCGCATAGCTGCCCTTCATGGCATAGGCAAATTTCTCCCAGACCTGCTGATAGCGATGGTCATCCCGCACCGGCTTGGCAATCATCGCCTGACAGAGCAACTGCTGCAGCCGGGTGCTGCTGGTCTTGGAATACAGCTGGAGGGCGAACTTCGAGAAGTCCCGCACCATGAAGTCAAAAATCTGGTCGACCAGATCATCATCGATCTCGTTCAGCGCCGCGCTTTCCAGAATCAACTGGCCGTAAGCCACCAGGGTGAACAGTTCGCCCACGATCAGCAGGAAGTCGATGTCCTTGATCTGGCTTGCATTGGGTCGGGCCAGCATCAGCATCTTGCGGAACCGCGCAATCTGTTTGCGAAACACCTTCACGTTCGGCAGTTGGCAGCTGTCGTAGATCGGCCGGTAATCATGGAAGCGGGTTTTGCCGAGCCCCTTGGTCGGTCCCTGGGCAAACAGGAAACCGTCATGCGCAGCATCATCCCTCACCGGCACCGGCGCAAACTTGTCCGGCTTGAAGAAATAGTTGGCCATGAACTTGACGATCAGGGCCATGTTCACATGCACCGTGCCTTCCAGCTTGGGCAAGGCGCGAATGTCGATCACCGCATTCTCGAAATACATGTCCTTTTCGAAACCCTTGGCCGCGATCACGTCCCACAGCAGGTTGATCACCTCCTCTCCCTGGGTCGTCACCTTCATCTTCACCATCGGATTGAACAGCAGATAGCGGCGGTCCTGCGCGCCGGCGCTGCGCATGTAGTCCCGCGCCCGGCGGGCAAACAGGCGCATGGCGCTCAAGCGCGCATAGGCATCCACGAACAGCTGCCGCACATGCACGAAATCGGTGACCTGGTGACCGAACAGGTGGCGACCGGCGGCATGGTCGATGGCCTCATGGTAGGCGTGGGTACAGATGCCGATGGAGGCATAGCCCAGATTGAATTTCATCACATTGATCGTGTTGAGCGCATCGTCCCAGGCCTTGGGACCGCGCTCCGAAATCTCGGCGGACGTGATCGGGTAGTCATGCAGCCGGTAGTTGGCGACATAATCCTGATTGTTGATCACGTTCTTCACGCAATCGTATTTTTCGTGCTGGGAATCCACCGCAAAGAACACATAGTCGTCGCTGCCTTCGATTTTTCCGAAGGTCGACACCAGCGCCGCCTTGTTGCCATTGCCGATGTAATATTTCTCTCCGCGGGCGCGGAAGCCCCCGTCCGGCTCCGGGATCAAACGCATTTCCGAGGCGTAGATATCCGCTCCATGCGCCTTTTCCGACAGCCCGAAAGCGAAGATTTCGCCCGCTTCCAGCAAGGCCGCGGCGCGGTGTTTCAAGGCCTCGTTGCTGCCCATGAAGATTGGCCCCAGACCCAGGGCGGTAACCTGAAAGCAATACCAGTAGGTCAGACCATAGAAACCGAGGATTTCGGCGAAATCCGTAATCCGTGCGGTGTCCCAGCGCGCCTGCTGCGGATTGGCGCCATAGCCCTGCGGGGTCAGCACACTGGCGAAGATGCGCTCATTCTTGTTGAACTCGAGAAACTCCGTGTACCAGCGCCGGCTCTCGTAGTCGGACTTGCACTTGGCCAGGCCCATGCCTTCGAAGAAGTCGATGGTCTTGAGCATGATCTGGCGAGTTTCCTCATCCGGATAGGCCTGGGCGAATTGCTTGGGATTGAGCAGCGGCATTTCTTCCTTCCTGCAGGTTTGGACTTGAGCTGGCGCCAGCAGCCGCAGGGCGCTGGCCTTCAAACTCCGATACGGTCGCACGGACTGAGCGACCACCATAAGTGACACGTTAACGTCTCACACTAGGTTTGATACGATGACGTGTCAAACATTTTCCTAGCGCATGAAAACCTCCAGCGAAAACACCACCGCAAAATCAGCCTCGCGCCGGAGCGGCAATGGTGCCTACGCAGGAAAATCGGCCACCAAACGCCGGCAGGAGCGTCACCACAGGCTGATAGCTGCCGGCATTCGCCTCATTGGCACACAGGGCTTCGCGGCCACCAGCATCGATCAGATCTGCGCCGAAGCCGGCCTGACCAAGCGCTATTTCTACGAGGCTTTCGGCAATCGAGAAGACCTGCTGATTGCGGCTTATCGGCAGATCAGCCAGGCGTTGCTGGACAGCATGAAACGCGCGGCAGAGGCGGCCCATGAAGACCCCAGGGCGACAATTCGGGCCACCCTCAACGCGGTTTTTGACTACCTGGCCGAGCGTCCGGCCGAGGGCCGAATCCTGATGCTGGAAATTCTTGCCGTCAGAACGCAGCTGGGCCGGGTCTATGGCAACAGCATCGGCCAGTTCGTCGCGCTTGCGCTGGCCTTCACCCGTCCTTTCCTGCCCAGCGCAGAGCCGGAGCCGGCCGAGCTCGAAATCATCGCCCATGGCGCAATTGGCACCGTCACCTATCTGGCGCAGCGCTGGATCGCCACCGGCTATCAGCAACCAAGGGAACAGCTGGTCGCCGCACTGGTGCGGATCTTCGATGGCATCGGTCGTGAACTCGGCATCCAGATGCCCGCAAGCTGAGACCCAGGCAGGGACTCTTCGTCCGGATGCAGCTGGCACCTCGCCAGCCGCTGCAGGATCATGGCCCGCACTATTCACCGAGGAAAACACCCGATGCCGATGGTCTTGATGCGCGATCAGACCCCTTTGTACGTCCGCACGCTGGGCCGCGGCCAGCCGGTGCTCATGCTTCCGGGTCTGGGCATGAACAGCCGCCACTGGCTGCCCTGGGTCCTGCCCTATGCCCATCGTTGCCGCTTTTACATGCCGGACTTCCGCGGTCACGGCCGCTCGGCGGCCGCCCGCCTGAACCAGACCGACGTGTTTCAGAACCATATGGAAGACACCCAGGACGTCATCGCGCATTTCGGCCTGCATGATTTTCTGCTGGCGGGCATTTCCCTGGGCGGCACCACTGCCCTGCACCTGCGTCAGCAGGCCGGCTGGGCCGGGGTGCGCAGCTATCTGCACATCGATCAATCCCCCTGCGTGATGAATCGGCCTGACTGGCCTTACGACCTGGCCGGTGAAGCACAACCCCGCCTGTTTGCCCTGATGCATCAGGTGCTGGAGCGACTCCCGCAAAAGGATTCGGCCGCGTATTTCGATCAGTTGCCAGCCGAATTGCAGCTGGAACTCGCCGCCATCCTGGCCCGGATTCTCGAACTGCTGGGCAGCAACGCCCGGACACTGCGAACCATTCGTCGTCTGCCGCAACTGCCCCGCCCGATCCTCAGGCGTTTGCCGCTGATGCGACTGGATGACCTGCGTGCCTACCTGCAAGCCTATTCCGGTGGTGGCCATGACTATCGTCCCAGCCTGGACCTCGATGAGGTGCCCGTCACCTTGATGATCGGCATGCAATCCGTGCTGTATGCAGCGGAAGGCCAGTTGGCCATCGCCCGACGGGCGAAGCGCGCGCGCATCGTTTGCTTCGAGCGCTCCGGCCACGCGCCTCTGGCCAGCGAGCCCATCAAGTTTCTGCGCGAATTCGGCCGCTTCCTCACGTCCGATCCGCACGCCGAAAGCTTTAGCCAGACGATTTGACCGGCCCCATGGGCCACGCCTGCAACGCGGTCCAGCAAGCACAGCTCAGCGCAGAGAACGCGGACCGTACTGCCAACGGGTCTGACGCTGCGACGCTCAGTCCTGTTTGCGGCCCGCATTGCTCTGCAAGACCTGCGCTTTCCAGACCGCGAGTTCCTTTTCATAGGCCGCCAGAGCCTGGGCATACGCATCGAAAACACAGACCGCACAGCCGCTATCACAACAGTCCATCGGCAACGGCTTTTCCGGTGGCTCGGGTGGCTGCAGCCCGGCCCCCACCATCAGGCGGGCAGCCATGCCCTGCCGCCTGATCCGGCGCCGCCCATCAACGCTTGCGAAACAACAGGGTCATGCGATCACTTTCACCAATGGTCAGGTATCGATCTGCGTTCTCCGCCCCCAGCCGCAGGGATGGCGGCAGGGTCCAGACGCCTTTGGGATGATCGGCCGTATCCAGCGAATTGGCGTTGATTTCGGACTTGTCCAGCAGATCGAAGCCGGCCAGATGCGCGGTCCTGATCACATAGTCCTGCAGCATGTAACCACTGCTGTCCTGGTCGGAAATCGGCCGGCCTGTCGGCAGCCGATGATCGACCACACCGAAAAGCCCCCCGGGCTTGAGCGCCCGATGGATGCCGGCGTAAGCGGCGGTCAGACGCTCCTCGCCTCCACCGCGCATGTACCAGTTGTGCAGATTGCGAAAGGTCAGAACCGCATCGACACTTCCCGGCGGCGCGATATCGAGATGCGACGGCGGATCGAAGACGGTCACCTCGACGGCGCCATAGCGGTCCGGATCTGCGGCCAGCTTGCTTCTGTAAGCCGTCAGGGAACGCTGTACATAGGCCGATGAACTGTCCGGATTGAAATGCGCCGCATACAACTTGCCCTGGGACTTCAGATAAGGCGCCAGGATTTCGGTATACCAGCCCCCCCCGGGCCAGAGTTCGACCACGGTCATGTCTGGCCGGACACGGAAGAACTCCAGGGTCTCATAAGGATGCCGATGGACGTCCCGCGCCCGATGTTCGGCCGCGCGCGCCGGGGCGTTCACCGCATGCGCGAGCGCATCATCTCCAGCCCAGGCTGTCGACGAACCAAGCAGCAGGACACCAGCGAGCACCGATCGACGCATGTTACGAATCCTTGAGATCAAAACCGTATTAGTTCATACCTGAGCCGGCCCATCAAGGTTTTCCGGGCATGCCGCCAGAGCACCCCGCACCGCGACAGCATCAGCATCACGGGCGGGATTGATGGCAGACTTCGTGTTGCGGCAGCTTGAATGGAAGGTTTTTCGATGCACGGGGTATTTCTAGATCTCGCCACTTTGAGCCGGGATGACATTGAGCTGAGCGGGCTGGAATCAGCGCTGCAGACGCTGCAGACCCATCCCTGCAGCGAACAATCTCAAGTGCTTTCCAGGGTCCGGGATGCGGAGGTCATTCTGACCAACAAGATCCGCATCGATCAGACGGTCATCGCCGCAGCCCCCCGACTGAAACTGATCTGTCTGGCGGCCACCGGACACAACAATGTGGATCTCGCGGCGGCCACGGCCGCCGGGGTCGCGGTGTGCAATATCCGTGATTACTGCACGGCGGCCGTGGCCCAGCATGTCTTTGCCCTGATCCTGGCGCTGAATCAGCATCTCGGCGAATACGGCGATGCGTTGGCCGCCGGCGCCTGGCGCGACAGTCCCCAGTTCTGCCTTCTGGACTGGCCGATCCAGGAACTGGCCGGCCAGACCCTGGGCATCGTCGGCTACGGAGTGCTGGGACGCGCCGTGGCGCGTCTGGCAGAGGCCTTCGACATGCGGGTGCTGCTCGCCCGGCAGCCGGGCATCGATGACACCCGAGCAGGCCGCCTGCCACTGGCCGAATTGTTAAAACAGGTGGACGTGCTGTCCCTGCATTGTCCGCTGAACGCCGCCACCCATCATCTAATCGATGCCCAGGCTCTGGCTCTGATGAAGCCCAATGCCATTCTGATCAATACCGCCCGCGGCGCGGTCGTTGACGCCCAGGCCCTGGCCCACGCCCTGCAACAGGCCCGCATCGGCGGCGCCGGCATCGATGTACTGGCCCAGGAACCACCGGTCGATGGCGACCCCCTGCTGAACTTCCGGTCACCGCGGCTGATTCTCACCCCCCACATCGCCTGGGCCAGCGTGCAAGCCCGGCAGCGCGCCGTTGATGCGATGGCCGCGAACATCCGCGCCTTTGCCAGCGGCCAGCCCAGCAATCTTGTGCAGGCGCCATGCTGAGCTCGGCGTGGCGGCCCTGGCACAGCGGCCATGCCGCCGCCCGAAGCACTGCGATCTGCACTCAGGCCGGGCGACAGGCCGCTACAATGAGCCATTGCTGCAACCCATGACTGGATCAACATGAGTGATGCACTTCAACTATTCGCCCTGGTCGGCAGTGCCCGTACCGGCTCCGTCAATCAGCAACTGGCGCAGGCCGCCGCCGCGAGCGCTGAACGCTGCCAGGCCCAGGTGCAGATTCCCGATCTGCGTGCGCTGGATCTGCCGCTCTTTGATCAGGATCTGGAAGCCGCCCAGGGCATCCCTGCGGGCGCCCGGCAGGTCCGGGAGCAGCTGCGCGCCAGCGCTGCACTGATCGTCTGCACGCCGGAATACAATGGCTTCCCCACCCCGCTGCTGAAAAACACCATCGACTGGATGTCGCGTCCCGATGGCGACGTCCCCGGCCTGGTCGCCTTTCGCGGCAAACCGGTGCTGGTGCTGTCCGCCTCACCCGGCAGGCTGGGTGGTCTGCGCAGTCTGGCCGTCACCCGTCAGTTGATGGGCAATCTCGGCATGATCCTGATGCCGGAAAAACTCAGTTTGGGTGGAGCAAGGCAAGGCTTTGACGAGACCGGACAACTGCGCGACGAGGCCATGCGGCAGACTCTGGATCAGGCCATTGCGGCCCTGTGCCAACGCGCGCGCCAGCTTTCAGGCTAGTTTAAGCCCCGATGAAATCGTGAACGCGGCGCCGGGGATGAGCCGTCTGTTCAAGCGCTCTGATTTTCGACGCCCTGTAAGGCCGCGCTTGTGCAAGTTCGCACGAATGGGCTTCAGGCCGCCTGGGCCGGCGCACTGCTGGCCGCCCGCGCCGACGCCGGGCCGCCACGCTCGGTCTCAGCCGGGTCAAAACGGATCGGCAACTGTCGCAAGGTCCGCGTGAACAGGCTGGCCACGTAGTCCACCGGCCCGTCGAAACGCAGATTTCGCGTGCCTTGCAACAGCGTATTGAGCACGATGCGAATTTCCATGCGTGCCAGTTCACGGCCCAGGCAGGCGTGCAGCCCGTAGCCGAACGTCAGATGCTTTTTCAGGTTCGGCCGGTCCAGATCGATCTCATCCGGATGTGCCCAGAAACGCTCATCTCGATTGCCTGAAGCCCACAGCAGAAAAAGCCGACTGCCCTTCGGCAGCTTGACGCCATGCAGCTCGCTGTCCTGCAAGGCGAGCCGGAAATGCCCCTGAAACGCCGATTCCAGCCGCAGGACTTCCTCGATGAACCGTTCGGTGCGCTCGGGCTGCTCGCGCAATTCCTCCTGCAGTTGTGGCTGCTCGATCAGCAGGCGAACTGCATTCCCCATGGTACTGGCGGAAGAATCGCTGCCCGCAATCAGCAACTGGAACAGAATGCTGACCGCCTCTTCATCGGTCAGCGGATGATCGGGATCCACTGCGGCGGCCACCAGGCCGCCACTGATGTCGTCCTGTGGATTTTCCTTCGCCCGGCGATACTGGCTCCAGCAATACCGAAACAGCGCCATGCTGGCCGCGGTGTCACGCGCCAGTTCCGCCGGCGTGCTGGTGCCAGCCAGCAGGCGGATCGTGTGCGCACAGCCCTGCTTGATCCGCGGATAGTCCTGCTGGGGATACCCGACCAGGCGCATCGCCATGCGCATCGGCAGGGGCCAGGCCACCGCATCCATGAATTCGACCCGACCAAGGCCGATGAACTGATCAAGCAGCTCGCAGCTCAGCTTTTGCACACTGCCTTCCAGATTCCGCACGAACGGGCCGGATACGATCTGATGGGTCAGCAACTTCTGGTATTTGTGCGCGCTGGGGTCCTGGATTGCCAGTACGTCCACCGGCGTGACACCATAGTTGCGGCGGCTGCCCTCACCCGGTGGCTGCGCCGATTGCGGCGTGGCGTATGGTCCGAAGACCTTTTCCAGCAGCACCCCGACAATATTCGAGGAGTACAGCTGGGTCTGGCGGCTGATGGCCTGGATGTCCTCGTAGCGGGAAATGCAGTAAAAGTCCTGCCCCGGCGGCCGGAACACCGGATGCTTGTCACGCAGAAGCCGATAATATTCAAAAGGCTTTGCAATGGTGCCGGGCAGGGTCGGATCCAGATCTTCCGCCCGAATGTTTTGCAGCGCGCGTTGCCGCGGCGCAGGCCAAAGCGCCAGGCCCAATGCATAGAGTCGCAACGCGCTTTCCAACACGACCGACAAGAACACCCGCCGCGCATGATAGAACGATCGCGCCATCTTCAACCCCCGAATATCACGACCGGATTTGGCCACAGCCCCGCAAAGCTAGCGCATTTTTCGGCATTGAAGAAACCGAGCCATTCGCATCCTCAGCCTTTTTCATCTCAGGCTGACCGCAGGAAAGAGCATGCAGATTGAACCGAGCTTCTGGGGATCTGTTTTTTCCGGCTCCCATGACTGGCGTCTTCATCTGCAAGCTGGAAACCTGCGCTACAGCCGCACCGGCCAATCCGATCTCGGTCTGCCACTGCCCGCCATCCTTTTTGCTCAGGCCAAACTGGGCGAGGTCTGGGCGCAGATCACGATTCGCAGTGCAGACACCGAGATCATCTGCGATGGCGTCAGCAACGCCCAGGCGGAGGAATTTGTTCTGGCCCTGCGCGCGGCCATCAGCCAGTCACTGCGGACGGCGCTGAGGACTCACGCAACGCCGCTGCTTGAGATCAGCACCCGTCTGCAGCAATTGCTGGAGGCCCCGCGCTATCTGGCCCGGCATGATCTGGCCTGTTTCAGGGCATCGATGAGCAGGAAACAGAAGCGAGCCATGACCCAGGCGCAAGGGCTGCTGCAGCATCCCTTGCTTCCGCCCGACGGCGACCACGATGCCCTCGGTGCGCAACTGGCCGTGCTGGCCGCCATTAATGGGGGCCAGAGCGATGTGATCGAGCAGCGCAACAGACGCTTTGTCGCGGCCGAAATGCGACGCCAAAAGGACTTTTTTGACACCGTGGAATCGAGCCCTTTGAGCAAGGAGCAGCGGCTGGCCTGCGTCACCATGGAAGATCGCAATCTGCTGTTGGCGGCAGCGGGCTCCGGCAAGACTTCCACCATCATCGGCAAGATCGGTTATGCCCTGAGGACGCAGCAGTTCGCCGCGGCGGAGATTCTCGTGCTCGCTTTCAATGCGGACGCCGCCCGGGAACTGGACGAAAGGATTCATCGCCAGTTGGGCGGCCTGCTGCCCACCGGCGCAACAGTCACCACCCGGACCTTTCATGCCCTTGGCCTTGCGATTCTGAGCAGCGCGACAGGTCGCAGACCTGCAATCCGCCAGGCCGCCAGCGTGGAAGAGGAAGACCGGGCGATCACGCAGATTGTCGCGCAATTGTGCGCCGCGGACGAGGTTTTTGCCGCCGACTGGACAGCGTATTGCGAGGCGTTCAAACAAGGCGGGAATGCAGCTGATCCAGGCGACGCTATCACCGTGCTGAGGAGCGCATTACGCCATGCCAGGATGCACGATCAGAATGAGAAAACGCTGCGCCGGCGCAGTGCGAAAAGCCCTGAAGCGCAGCGCTTTATGCGCCTGTTGCAGCCCCTGCGCAAAGCCTGGGAACAGCGCCGGCGGACATCGGCCGAGATCGACTTCGACGACATGATCCAGTACGCAAGTGCAGCGCTGCAGAACGGGGACTATCGGCATCCCTACAGGCTCATTCTGGTCGATGAGTTTCAGGACATGTCGCCCGACCGCGCCGATCTTCTCAAGGCCATGATGCAGCAGGCACCCGCCTGCAAACTCTTCGCCGTCGGCGACGACTGGCAATCCATCTACCGTTTTGCCGGCTCGAACATTGAATTGCTCACCCGGTTCGAACGCCACTTTGGCGCCACGGCTAGCGGCTTTCTCACCCGCACTTACCGCTGCAATCAAGGCATCAGCGATGTCGCTGCACGTTTCGTGCAGAAGAACCCCGCGCAATTGCAAAAACGGGTCCGCGCCAGTGATTCCAGATCAGGCGAGGTTATCACGATGCGCGAGTACGAACATCCCGCGAACCTGGTCGCCGCCTGTGAAGCCAGCCTTGAGGAGATCGCCAGCCAGCACCGCGCCACGGGACCTGCCAGCGTCTTTCTGCTGGCCCGTTACCATCACCACAAACCCTCTAGACTGACACGCTGGCAAGAGCAATTTCCGGGGCTCAGCATCAGTTTCAGCACCATTCATGCCGCCAAGGGCCTGGAAGCGGATCATGTCATCGTTCTGGGCCTGCAAGAAGGGCGTCATGGATTTCCCGCAGCGGACACCGACCATCCCCTGCTTCAACTGCTGAGGCCGAAACCGGAAAACTATCCGCATGCCGAAGAACGACGCCTGTTCTATGTCGCCCTGACCCGGGCCCGCCATCAGGTTCATCTGCTCGCCGACCGTCAGCGCCCGTCGATTTTCTACACCGAACTCATCACCGACAAACGCCTGCGCAACACGCTTCGTCTCGCCGCCGAAACCGCCGACCTGGCCACACAGCAATGACAAGCTAGCCGCACCGGGGCAACTCGCGAGGAATCCTCATGTGTCTCGAAGCCTTGGTTTAAAATCAGGGGGCTGATTCCGGGAGATGGCAGATGCCGATCGAAAACACGCCGATCCGTCGACTGATCTATACCAGCCAGGCCACCGTGGCCATGGATGCGCAGAACCTGAAAAACATTCTGCAGGATGCCCGGGCGTTCAATGCGCTGGATCACATCAGTGGCGTCCTGCTGCATGATCACGGCCATTTCCTGCAGCTACTGGAAGGCCCGCCAGACGCCATTGAAGACCTGCTGGCAAAGCTCAGCAAGGACACGCGTCATGAGCAGTTGGAAATCCTGCTGGACACACCCGCATCAAACAGGCTGTTTCCGGACTGGCGCATGGGCTTTGGCGATCTGGCCGACCCTACGCTGGATTTCCTGCCCGGCATGGCCGGCCAGGATGAGCAGCACAATCGACTGCTCACGCTGATGGCCAAGCTCCCGGAACTGGCCCCACGTCTGCACGCAGCACTCGGCAGGGAATGAGTGCGCGTCGGCGGCGCCCGGGTCAGATCGATTCGCGGGTTCAGCGTTGTTGGGCCTCTGCACGTGGCGGCGGACGCGCCGTCAGACGCAGCTTGAGCTCACGACGTTGCCCCGCCCGCAGAATGCTCAGACTCACCTCATCGCCCGGACTGCTGCTGACTAAAGCGGCCAGCAAGTCCGGCACGCTGGCAATCGGCGCACCGGCGAACGCGACAATTACGTCACCTTCGATCGGCAGGCGATGCGGGCCGTAACGCACCTGCCGCCCTTCCCGGCCATCCTGCAGACCGGCCTGCGCCGCATTGCCACCCGGCAGCACCCGGGTCACCAGAATGCCGCTCACCGGTTCGCCACCGCGGGCCGCAACAAGGCGGGCGTCCATCGCGACACCTTCGATCTCGATCCAGCCCCGCACCACCCGCCCCAGGCTCAGGATTTCGTTGATCACGCGAACGGCGGAATGGATCGGCACCGCCAGTCCAACCCCCGCATTGCCGGAGGACGGCGAAACGATCAGAGAATTGATGCCGATGACCTCACCTTGGCGGTTCAGCAAAGGACCTCCGGAATCCCCCGGATTGATTGCCGCATCGGTCTGAATCAGATTGCGAATGATGAAACCGGAGCCCAGTTGCAGGGGCCGATTCAGGGCCGACACCACGCCGGTGGTCAGGGTCCCGTCCAGACCGAAAGGATTGCCCAATGCAATGACGCCCTGGCCGACCTGCAGACCCTGACTGTCACCGCGCGGCAGGACCCACAGGCGGCGGCCTTGCGGCTCAAAGCGCAAAACCGCAAGATCCAGTTCCTCGTCGCTGCCAATCAGCCGCGCGGGATAGTGACTGCCATCGTATAACGTGACAATCAGTCGTTGAGCCCCCTGAACCACGTGATGATTGGTGATCACGGTACCCCGCTGATCAATGATGAAGCCACTGCCGCTGCCACCCAGCGGGAACGCTCCGCTCAGGCGACTGCGGTAGGCGCTGAGCGAGGTGACATTCACCACCGCACGCACCCGCTCGCGATGAATGGCAACGGTGATGAGCTCTTCTTCACTCAGCCCCCGGCCCTGCAAGTCCGGCAGCGGGGGATCAATGGGTACCCCTTGCGTGTACGGAATTTCGATCCGTTCCAGCAATTCCGGCGCGGGCTGCGGAGCCAGCCAGCCCGCGCAGGCGGCCAGACCGCCGCTGGCGGCGAGCAGCAACCCCCGGCTTGCCCATCGCACCAGCACGGCAAGCCCCCGGGAATGCAGGATGGAATCTCGCGCCTGGCGCGCGGCCACACACCGGCTCAATGCTTGGCTCATGTTCGAACTCCTGTCTTCGTCATCACAGCCTGCAGGGGCGATCGGACGCCGCCCAAGATCGGCTGCGCTGCCGATTGCAACAAGCTATATCGGCGGTCAAACTTCAAAGAATCGGCCTGAACCCAACGCAGCATACCGAAGCCGTCACCGAAGTCCGAACCGGGCCTTGCACACTCGCCATGCCGCGCAGCCTGGGTGAAGAAACCGGGCCAGGAGACCTGGCCCTGCAATCAAGGCCTCAAGCTTTGTCCGCTGGCGGCCGATAGCCTCGGTAGAGAACCGGTTCGAGGAGATTCCGATGCTTGTTCAGTCAGCACACTTCGGGCTGAGCGCCAGCCATTCCCTGACAACCCAGCGCAGCGAGCACATCCAGATCGAGACTTTCGGCCGCATTGACGGGCGCCGACAGCCCGCCGAACACAATGCCCGGGTCAACACCCCCGCCACACCACCAGGCGCCCTGCAACGCAGCGACCATCCGCATGCCACGCGCGAGCTTGAAACCGCCGCCGACGAATCTTCCGAACTCGAACCCCGGCTCAAGTTGCTCAAACAGCTGATCGAAGCATTGACTGGCAGGCTGCTGCAGAGTTTCGACGCAGCGGACCTGCAGATGGCGGAGAACGGTGCAGAGATCGCCCCAGGATCAGGCGCATTGGCTGCACCCGACGCCGCGACAGCACCAGCGCCTGGCGGCATGCGGATCCGCACCCTGCATGAATATGCCGAGCAGGAATCGCTCAGCTTCCGCGCCCAGGGCAGGATCGAAACGGCTGACGGGCAGCGCATTGAATTCGCGGTCGAACTGCAGATGCAGCGCAGTTTTGTCGAACGCAGCCAGAGCGAGATCAGCTGGGGCGCGGTGCCCAGACTGAAAGATCCACTGGTGATCAATTTCGATGGCAAGGCCGCACAGCTGAGCGCGGAGCGTTATGCCTTTGACCTGAATGCCGATGGCAAGGATGAGATGATTCCCGGACTCGCGCCCGGCCGGGCCTTCCTGGTGCTGGACCGCAATGGCAATGGCCGCGTCGACGACGGCTCAGAACTGCTCGGGGCGCTGAGCGGCCAGGCCTATGCCGACCTGGCCAAACTGGATGCGGACGGCAACGGCTTTGTCGATGGCGGCGACCTCAGCTTTGCCCAGCTCGGCTTGTGGCGTCCCGGCACTCTCGAAAACCGGTTTGACAGCATGGAGGAACACGGCATCGCGGCCCTGGCAAGCTCCAACATCGCCAGTGATTTCAAGCTCACAGACCCGGATGGCAAGCAGACCGGCCAGCTTCGCGCCAGCTCCATCTTCGTCACGGATGCAGGCCAGGTCGGCACCACCCAACAACTGGACCTGGTGATCTGAGCGCTTTTTCTAGCAGACCTCAGGCTCACGGCCCGCCCCGGCCGAAAGCCGGATCGGGGCTGGATGCCTGAAATGCCACGCTGGCCTATCATGCACAATCCCCCACTCAGGAGTCCGCGTGGCAAAAGTCAGTAACCTGCGCAGCTTTCGCAAACGCAAGGCGCGCGCCACCGCCGAATCCAAAGCGGCGGAAAATCGCATCCGCTTCGGACGAACGCCACAGCAGCGCAAGAACGACGAAGCAGCACAGGTTCGGGGAGAAAAACGCCTCGCCCAGCTGCGCCGGGAACCCGAGGCGGATGAGGACTGAAGCGAAAGCAGAAGCACTCTTAATGGGCGAGCACGTCGCCGGACGCGGACGCCAAGCCGGCACCGCCTCACTTTATTTCGCCCGCTCAAGCACAAGCCCCCAGCAGCGGAGTAGTCTGAGACATGGAGCAAGCCGCATCGGGCCTGGTGCAGACCTCCAACGCGATGCATTGCAAGGAAGAGCACAGTGAGCAAGGGACAGGATCAGAAAAAAGAGAGCAAGAAAGCCCCCGCCAAGACCATGAAGGAAAAACGCGCCGCCAAGGCAGCCAAGAAAGCGGGCTGAAACCCATCACCTGGATCCGGCAGCAGCCCCCCGACCGCTCGCAGGGCCGCATCGGCAAGCTGGATTGGATCAGGACAGTTGCGCTCGGTTGGCCGCGCAATATGCAGCGCTGCGCGCGCCTTCGGGCTCAGGTGGCCGGTTTGGCCCACATCGATTTCAGCTGCAAGGCCGCGAGCAGCACGGCACCGGCCAGCAGACCGGTGATGAAATTGAGCAGCGGCGCCGCCAGCAGCATCGCCAAATTCATCAGCGCGCCCTGACCTGCGCCATCTAGATCTGCCACCAGATGGTGCAGGGGCGGGATGCCATGGACCAGGATCCCGCCGCCCACCAGAAACATCGCGGCGGTCCCCGCAATCGACAGGAAACGCATCAGCCAGGGCGCGAATACGAGCAAGCCCTGGCCCAAGCGCTTTGCCAGCGGATTTTCCCGCGCCTGCAGATCGAGACCCACATCATCAATCCGCACGATGGCGGCGACCAGGCCATACACTCCGACCGTCATCAGCACCGCGATGCCGGTCAGCACCGCGGCTTGCACCCCGAGGGAAGCCTGCGCGACCGTGCCGAGCGCGATGACGATGATTTCCGCCGAGAGGATGAAATCCGTGCGAATCGCACCGCGAATCTTGCCACGCTCCAGCGCCAGCAGTTCATCCCGGCCACTCGGCCTGGCCAGGGCCTGGACATGGGCCGCGTGGTCCTTCGGCTTCTGGGCGCGATGCGCGATGGCATGCCAGAGTTTTTCCGTTCCCTCAAAGCACAGATAGGCCCCACCGATCATCAGCAGGGGCAGGATGATCCAGGGCAGGAAAACGCTGATCAGCAGTGCGGCGGGCACGAGAATCAGTTTATTGATCGCCGAGCCTTTGGCCACCGCCCAGACCACCGGCAGTTCGCGACTCGAACGGACGCCAGACACCTGTTCCGCATTCAGGGCGAGATCATCGCCGAGCACGCCGGCTGTCTTGCTCGCCGCCTTCTTCGTCATCACCGCAACATCGTCAAGAACGGTGGCAATATCATCCAGCAGGGTAAGCAGCGAGGCGCCGGCCATGAATTCTCCGAGAGCAGGTGGAAATCGCGAACACTACAACATTCGTCGCACCGCCGGGAACACGATCACCTGTCTCTGGCAACCGGCGGCGGCGCGCTCACTGATCGGCCATTGCGGCCACCGGTAATTGCAGCCGGAACTCCGCCCCGGGGGAGGCGTTGACCACCTCGATGCGACCACCCATCGCCGCGGCCAGCTCGCGCACCAGGGCCAGACCAATCCCCGTGCCGACCGTCTCGCGGGTCAGTTCGCTGCCTGCACGGTAGAACAAGCGAAAGATTTTCTTCATCTGCGCCGCATCGATGCCCGGCCCGAAGTCCCGCACCGCGAATTCGACCCGGCCGACACCGAGCCGGCGGGCGGAAATCTCCACGGTCCGGTTCTGCGCGCCCGCGGCGAACTTCAGCGCGTTGTCCACCAGATTGATCATGATCTGGGTAAAGGCATCGGCATCGACCGCAAGCTCGACATCCGCAAGTCCGTCCTCCACCCCGTAGACCAGCGTGAAGCCGGTCCGCTGAGCCGCACTGTCCAGGCGGGAGCGCACCGTATCCAGCAACGGCCCGCAGGCCTGCCGCTGTGCCTGCACTTTCAGTTCGCTGCGTTCCAGGCGCGCCAGTTGCAGCACATTGGCAATCAGCCGGGACAGGCGTTCGGCTTCATCGTGGATGTAGCGGTAGTACTGCGTGCGCCTGGCCTCATCCACCCAACCTTCACACAGCATCTCGGCATACATGCGGATGGAGGTCAGCGGGGTCTTGAGTTCATGGCTCACCGCCGAAACAAAATCGCGCTGCTGGGCAGCCAAGCGGATCTGCCGCAGGCCCAGCCGCCACAACGCCAGAAAACCTAAACTCAGCACCGCGAACAGCAGCACGCCCGTCCAGGTCACGACCCGACCGGCGGCAACCGGGGGCAAGCGGTTCACGGTGAAAATGAGTTGCAGTTCGCCGAAGGGCGCTGACAGGCGCTGCTGGTGCAACAGGCTGCCCACCAGCGCCTCGGCGCCCGCAGCCCCGGCCTCCCGGCCATGCCCCGGCATCAGGCGCAGGACCTGATCCCGATAAGCGATGACCAGATCGCTCATCTGCACCAGTTCCGAAGCATTGAAGGTCTGGCCGACCAGGCCTTGCAAGAACCCCTCCTGCTCGATCAGAAGGCCCTGGACGATGCGCTGTCCCTCGCGCCAGACCTTGCGATACAGCACCAGTTGACCGCTGGCCAGCAGGGCCGCCTCGAAGGGGTCGATCTCGCTGGCAAAGATCTGCACCCGTGGACCGGCCGGCCGTTCCGGCGCC
>JBFKDQ010000062.1:0-20068 GCA_041619555.1 Oceanococcus sp.
AGCGAACTGAACTCCGGCCAGCAGTCCACCCTGCTGTTTGCCCTGCTGGTCATCGGTTTCATGATCTTCGAACCGCTGGGCCTGTACGGCATCTGGCTACGCATCAAGCGCTATTTCATGGCCTGGCCGTTCAGTTACTGAGGGGAATTGGCATCTACCCTGCAGCATGGGCGGCGGCGCGGAGAGCTTACGACTACACTACGGTAAAGCGCGCCCGTACCGCGCGATGCCAGACCAATCAAGAGGAGAGCCCCGGACATGGGAAAAATCACACGCAAGAAGCGCCGCGCCCTGAGCCGACGTCACTTTCTCACGCATGCGGGAGCCGGCGTTGCCGCCCTGCCCCTGCTCGGTGCCTGCGGCGCCAACGAATCCTCGGTGATCGGTGGTGAGAGCGGCTCTCCTGCCGAAACCGACAGCGTATTCCAGCACGGCGTGGCCAGTGGCGATCCGCTCAGCGACCGGGTGATGTTCTGGACCCGAATCACGAGCGCACAAAGCGAGGTGCCGGTGACCTTGCAGCTGTACCGCGATCCGGCGCTGAGCCAGAGCGTGACCAGCGCCCAGGCGACGGCAAGCGCAGCCCGCGATTACACGGTCAAGATTGACGTCAGCGGCCTGGAACCGGCCACGACTTACTTTTATCGATTTTCCGCCGCCGGCTTCGACTCCGTGATCGGCCGCACACGAACGGCGCCCGTCCAAGGCGGCGAACAGTTGCGCTTTGGCGTCGTGTCCTGCGCCAGCGCCGCCCACGGTTATTTCAACGCCTACCGGGCGCTGGCGAGCCGCGCCGACCTTGATGCCATATTGCACATGGGCGACTACATCTACGAATACGGCAGTGGCGAATACGGCGATTTGCGGCCCTACGAACCAGAGCACGAGATCGTTTCGCTGGCGGACTACCGCACCCGGCACGCGTTCTACAAGAAAGACCCGGACCTGATGGAACTGCATCGCCAGTTCCCCTTCATCACCACCTGGGACGATCACGAAAGCGCCGACAACAGCTGGCGCGACGGCGCCGCGAATCACACCGAGGGCGAGGAAGGTGTCTGGGCACAGCGCAAGAACTGGGCGCAACAGGCTTACGACGAGTGGATGCCGATCCGCTACCCGCAAAGCGGCAATGTCACTCGCATTTGGCGACGCTTTCCCTACGGTGATCTCGCCGATATCTTTGTTCTCGATACCCGCCTGTACGATCGCGACATCCCGGCCGGCTTCCTCGGCGAAGACACGCCGGCGGGCGCGGTGCCAGCCGACCCGCAAGTTTCTGCCGAGCCGGACCGGCGCATGATCGGCCCCGAGCAGATGAACTGGCTGCTGGACGGCCTGGCCTCCTCCAGCGCGCAATGGAAAATTGTTGCCAATCAGATGGTCTTTCATCAGTGGCAGGTCGGTGATGGCGCGACGACCGGCGCGGGCCTGTACATCAATGGCGACGCCTGGGACGGCTACCAGGCCGAGCGAGCGCAAATTCTGCAGCACCTGCGCGACAACAACATCGACGATGTGGTGATTCTCTCCGGCGACGTGCACTCGAGCTGGTGCGCGGATGTCACCGAGGAACCGCTGAACGTCGTCACCTATGATCCGGTGCTTGGCGGATCGGCGGCAGTGGAATTCACCGCTCCATCCATCACCTCGCCGGCCGCCTCGGCGCTCAACGACGTGCAGGAAGGCCAGCAACTGTTCATCGCCAACAACCCGCATATCCGCTATATCGATTTCGACAGGAAGGGTTATGTTCTGCTCAATCTGGACGCCAGCGGCGCCCAGGGCGAGTACTGGTATGTTGACAGTTTCACCGACCCGGACAGTCCCGCCGAAAGCTTCGCCACCGCCTACCGCACCGGCGCCGGCGACAATCACCTGGATCTTGTACCGGTCACGGCTAGCGAGCCGCCGGCGGCCCCGCCGCCGCTCGCCCCCTGAGGCCAGGGCATGAGCCACACCACCGCCAAGCAATTGGAAGCCTATTCCTTCCTCGTCGCCTTTGCCCGCGACGGCAGGCTGCATGAGCACGAACTGCAGTTCATCGAACGCCTGGCGACGCGGGACGACGCGATCGACGAGGAAGAAAAAGAGGTTTTGCGGCGCATCTTCGGGCGGGTCAACCCGGACACGGTCAGCCCAGAGGTCTGGGCCGAGGTGCAGCGCTTCAGCCAGGCCTGGCAGATCAAATGAGGTCCGCGAATTCGGGTCGCCGCTTGCTGGCGGCAACCTGCCTGTGCCTTGTGAACGTAAATCCGTCGGCATGGGCCCGGGACACCCTGGATCTGGAAGCGGCCCTGGTCACCACCGGGTACAACGATGTCGCCGTGCCAGGCAACAGTGGCACTCGATTCTCGCTGAGCGACGACCTGGATGCTCAAGCTGTCACCAGCTTCCGATTGCGATATGGCCACGAACTCGGCGAGCGGCACTGGCTCGGCCTGCTGATCGCGCCCTTGCGGGTGGATTCACAAGGCAGCCTGCCTCGCGACGTGGATTTCAATGGCAGTCGATTTGCCGCAGGCAAGCCGACCAGCGCTGAATTTCGCTTCGATTCCTATCGCCTGATTTATCGCTACCGCCTGATCGATCGCGAGACTTTGCGCTTGCATGTTGGCGGGGCGCTGAAGTTGCGTGATGCATCGATTCGGCTGCGCAGCGGCGACACGCAGGCGGAAAAAGCCAATACCGGCCTGGTGCCCCTGCTCAGCCTCCGCCTGCGCTGGCAGGTCTCCGAGCGTCTGCACGGACTGATCGATGGCGAGGCCCTGGCCGCGCCTCAGGGCCGTGCGGAGGACCTGTTGCTCGCCCTGGGCTATACCGTCAATGAGGCCTTGTCTCTCCGGCTGGGCTATCGCCTGCTGGAGGGCGGCGCCGACAATGACGAGGTGTACACGTTCTCGCTGTTTCACCAGTACACCGTTGGCCTGAGCTGGTCCTTCCCCGGGCTCTGATGAACTGGCTTGGCTCGCAGGTTGCTGCCGGCGTCATTTCCTCCGCATGGCGGCATCTAGAGGCGGCGACGTCCCGTTCACCGATACCTCACTCGGCGCCGCTTCAGCCATTCGATTGAGCATTGGCCATTGCGCCTGATTCGCCCACACGCGCCGCTTTCCACACCCGCTTGAGCTATCCTTGGGGCATAAGAAAAACCCAGGACTACGCTTGGAGCTCAATCGCACAGCTATCCGGCACATTGAGGAGCGCCGCCTCGTTGCGGTGATGTTCTTCGAACTGTCGAACTACAGCGAGCTCATCCAGAAAAGCATGACGCACGCACTGCAGGCGGTCGAACGTCTGCGGGCCCTGGTTCGCCCCCTGGTCGGCGCATACGGCGGCGAGGAAAACCGGGCATTCGCGGACGGCATGCTGGTGCATTTTCCTGGCGTGGTCGTCGCAGCCCGTTGCGGGATTGAGCTACTCCAGGCGCTGGCCACCGAGCAGGCCGGCAGCACCGGTCCGATCCAGGTCCGCATCGGTCTGCATCTGGGCGACATCAGTTTTCGTGATGGCGAGCTGTTCGGCAACGGTGTCAATCTTGCCGCCCGCCTGGTGCAGCTCGCGCCGCCGGACAGCATCGCACTGAGCCCCCACGCACGGGAGCAGATCGCCAACGTTCTGGATGCTCCTTTGCAGAGCTTGGGCGAAAAGCGCTTGAAGAATTTCCAGCAGCCAATGGAGGTATTTTGCCTGCCGGGCCCAACATGCAGCTCGCAGCGCGTCGAGGCGGCACGTCATGCCTCTGCCGCAGGCAGGCTCTGGCGTTTCGGCCTTGCCACATTCGATGAATCAGGAAACACCCTGACCGTTGCCGGACGGCCTGTATCTCTGCCTCAGAGCAGCAGCAAGATCCTGGATTTGCTGCTCAATCACGCAGGCGAAATTGTCAGCCATGAAGAACTGCAGGACAGCGCTGGCGAGATCGGTCTCGGCAGACTGGAGCGTCACATCACGGCGCTTCGCGAGGCTTTGCGTGATCATCAGCGCACTTTGATTCAGACCCATCCAGGCCAGGGCTATCGACTCAATGAACGCGTCACTGTCGAGGCGACAGCGAGCACCAGCCTGAGCCAATTCAACTTCCGCCGCGGCGACCATCCGCCGCTGCGGCCACTGTGGCGCCTGGAACGCCCCCTGGGCCTGGGCGGCCAAGGCGAGGTCTGGATGGGGCGCCACAGCCAGACCGGAGAACAACGAGCGTACAAATTTGCATTGGAAGAAAGTGCCCTCAGCGCGCTGAAGCGGGAAATCACCCTGTCACGGGTCTTGCAATCGGCACCGGACCCGCGGCATTTCATCCGCGTACTGGACTGGAATCTGGAACGCGCGCCGTTCTATCTGGAATGCGAGTATGTCGGCGCGCAGAATCTCGTCGAGTGGGCAAAGGCACAGGGCGGGCTGCAAAGGGTCCCTTTGCCGCGTCGCCTGAGCCTGATCGCCCAGATTGCCGAGGCGGTGGCCGCCGCGCATTCGGTCGGCGTCCTGCACAAGGACCTGAAACCGGCCAATGTTCTGGTCCACCAGGTCGCTGGCGAAGAACTCGATATTCGTCTGGCGGATTTTGGCTCTGGCGGGGTCCTCGATGATGGTCAGCTGTATGCGGCAGGTGTCACCCGAATGGGCTTCACCCGCACGCTCATGCTTAACGAGGCCAGCTCCGGGACCCCCGTCTATGTTGCTCCGGAAGTGCTGGCCGCCCAAGCCGCCACCGCCCTGGCGGATGTCTACGCCCTGGGCGTCATGCTGTATCAGATCGTGGCAGGCAACTTTCGCCGACCACTGGCCACCGGCTGGGAAAACGACATACCGGACGAGCTGCTGCGCGAGGACATCGCCGCCGCGACCCAGGGAGAATTGTCCCGGCGCATGGGCAGTGCCGCGGAACTGGCACGCCATCTGCGCGAGATTGAATCGAGGCGAGGCGCGCGCGAACAGCAGCGACTGGCCCAGCTGCAGGCGCAAAACGCCGAGCACGCGGCCCGGCAGGCCGAGCGTAAACTGGCACTGGTGCGCAACCGCCGGCGCTGGCTGATCGGCGTGATGGCCGCTCTGGCCCTGGGCCTGCTGCTGGCCATGGATCAGGCCCAGCGGGCACAGCAAGCCGGACGCCTGGAACGCATAGCCGCGGAGCAGGCCCGCATGGCTCAGGCGCAGGCCACGCAGTCGGCCGAGGAAGCCCGGGCGGTGGCAGAATTCCTGTCCAGGGATCTTTTCAGTGCGGTCGGCGAAAAACCCCTGAGCGAACTGACCATACCCGAACTGCTCAAGATGGCCTCGGCCAAACTGGATGCCCGTGACGAGCAGTTACCCCAGGTGGCCGCGCAGCTGCACCTGGCGCTCGGCAATGCCCTTTTCAACGCCGGCAACCTGCTTCAAGCCAGGGCTGAATTCGCAACCGCGCTGACCGCCTTTGAACAGAGCGGGAAGCTGGGAACGGGCATGGCGGCAGAAGCCGCGGCGCAGTGGCTCATTCTGGCGCCCCGAGCCGGCACGCAGCGCTCGGCCCGCGATCTGGCACGGGCCGAAGCCGTCTTGCGGGCCGCGCGGCAAGCGCTGGGCCAGGCGCATGAAAGCGTGCGCCTGCTGCAGGCGCGGATCGCCGAGGCCAGGTACTCATTTGGTCACTGGCGCCAGGCCGAGCGCTTGCTGAGTCCGCTGACACGCGATAATGCGGCCCATGCGGTCGCCAATCGGGGCACCGGCATCGATGTGGCGACCCGCCATGCCGAGGTGCTGCTCCATCTGGGTGAGCTGGATCGAGCAGAGCAGGTCTTGCGCGAATTCATCGCCCGGCCCGGGCAGGAACAGGAGAGCACGGCCCTGGTGCGTGCCGGCGCCCGCTATCTGCTGGCCAAGGTGCTGATCGAGCGAGAGGAATTTGACCGCGCCCAGGCCCTGCTGGAGCAGGCCGCGAAGGTTCTGCTCGCCTGGGAGGGGGCCGGCTCCCGCCTGTTTGCCGTGTCCGTTGACGCGATGCAAGCCGGATTGTGGTTGCGCCGGGGCGAGATCGACGCCGCCATCGCGCGGTTCGAATCCACCCTGGCGACGATGGAGACGCTGCCTCAGGTGACCCAATTCGGCGGCACCGCGATTTACCGGCTGCAGCTCGGGCAGGCCTATCGCGCTGCGGGGCGCCTTGATGAGGCGGAGCAGACCTTGCAGCATGCGCTGGCGCTGTATGCGGAAAAATTCAGCGCCGCGCATCCGCTGGCCCAGGCCAGCCGCATCGAGCTCGCCGAACTGCACCTGGATCGCCAGCAGCTGAACGAAGCCGTCGCCATGCTGGATCAGGTCGACCACGCAGTACTGGCGCGCATTGGTCCGGATCATCCGCTGCAGGCAGCCTGGCTGCAGGCCCAGGCGCGGGTGTTCATGCTTGAACGCCGAATCGCTGATGCGGAGCTCAATCTGCGTGAAGCCCTCCGCATCTTGAGCTTGCGATACGGAACCACCCACACCCGCACGCGTGGTACACGCGAGAAACTCGAGAGGCTGACCACCCCTTGAGCGAACTGATTTAGAACTCGCTTTCGCGCCACGAATCTTGGAAATGCTCGGCGCCCGCACTGTGGCACCAAAATCAACCTGCTCAGCGCCAAGATACCGCCAGACACCTAGAGTTGTGTGAACAGCAAGGCGGACACCCTCAGTGATGGTGCTGCCGTTGAAAATCAGACAACGGCATCCGTAGCAGCGATGCGGTCGACTAAGATCTACCAGGCAAAATTCACCCGCAGAACGTAGGTGCGGGTGTTGTTGTACATGGTGGTGAAATTGCTTTCCGAAATCACCAGGGCCTGGGTCACCGCCCGATGATCCGCGATGTTATTGATGCCCAGCACGATCTGCGTCGGACCCAACCAGCGCTGGTTTTCCAGACGCAGGCGCAGGTCTGTCGTATCGTAATCGTAGATCGACAGGCTTTGCAGGATGTCGCTGACGCCGCGCCCCTGCCGGGTGTAATGCAGACCCAGTCCCAGCGCGCTGCCGGCCCAGGTCCAGCCATATTCGATATTCGCCACATACTGTTCGCGTGCCGTACCCGGCAGGCGTGCACCCGGCTCGGCCTCGGCGCCGCTGGGGGTGGTATAGGCCTGCGTGGAACGCGCATCGGTCCAGGCCGCGGCAGCACTCAGGCTCAAGCCCCGGATGGGCGGACGGTAACTCAGCTGCAACTCCCCGCCATAGCTGCGGGCGTGACCGATGTTGTCGATGATATTGAGCGGTACGGCGCCGCCGGTCCTGGACTGCATCTGCGGGTCCTGCCAGTCGATGTAATACACCGATGCGTCCGCCTGCAGGGCATCCTCCAGCCAGCGACTGCGCAGGCCGATCTCGTAATTCCACAAGGTGTCGGACTTGTAGGTGGCGGGGACATCCGGCGCCGACGGGGACGGACCCACGATCTGGATGCCACCAAAACGAAAACCGCGCGCAACGCTCAGGTAGGCCCGAAGCTCGTCGCTGAACCCATATTGCACGGCCAGCTTCGGATTGAATCCGGCCTCCTTGATGTTGGCATCATTGCGGTTCTCGCTCGCGCCGGTCGCCAGAATGATGGCGCCGGTGGACACCACCTCTCCGGCCGTTTGAACCTGATACAGCCGGCCGCCCAGGGTGATGCCCCAGCGCTCTCCGAAGGTGCGCGACACCTCGCCAAATGCGGACAGCTCGCGGGCGCTGATATCGGCCACGAAATCCAGTAACACCGCCTGGGCCCCACTGTTGGCTTCGGTGCTGGTGGCCCGCTGGGTCGACAGGTCCGCATAACGGTGCAGGTACAGCCCCCCCAGCCATTGCCAGGGCGAATCGGTCGCTGGCGAGACCAGGCGGATTTCCTGCATGAAGCCATGAATTTGCTCGCGGGTGGGCAGATCCACCGGTTGTCCGGCGGCCTCCACACCCAGGCCACGCGCCCCGTTGGCACCACTCAGAAAGGCCGCCTTGTCGACCAGGCTGGTCACCGAGACCAGATCGCCCCAGGCCATGCGATAGCGCAGGTCCAGAGAACCAAAACCAAAGCGCGCGCGCATGGGGGCTTTGACCAGGGCACGCTCGCGCTGCAGACGGCCATCCGTCGTTTCCGCGACGGGCACATCCTCGAAAAAGGAGCGTTGCGCAATCGCCTTGACACCCACCGACCAGTCACCGCCGGCGTCCCAGCGCAACAGGGCCCGGCCGCTGTAACGTCGCGATTTGTCGGTATCGATCAGATCGTTGCGCAGATCGTCGATGCGTCCGCCGCCCAGCCGGCTGCTGCCGACCAGCCGCAACGCGGTGTTGTCACCCAGCGGCCGATTCACCACCAGACCGGCCAACTGGTTGAAGCCGCCATCGGTGGGCGTTTCATACTGCAGGAATCCGCGCCCCTCATGCTCGCCGAGCCGCGCATCCTGCAGCCGGTAGCGTAGCGCTCCGGCCAGGGATGAGGCGCCGAACAGGCTGCCCTGTGGCCCCTTGAGCACCTCGATGGCTTCGAGATCGAAGGGCGGAAGATCCGGGCGGGCATGCAGCACAAACGGGTCGGAAAAAGGAATGTCATCGACAAAATATCCGGTGGCCGCTGGGGTGACCGCCGCGGCATCGGCCTGGATACCCCGCACCGAGATGCGGTTGAACTCCGGAAACACCTCGGTCTGCTGGATGCCGGGAACACGGGGCAGAAAATCTCGCAGTTCCGCAGCCCCCGCCTTTTCCAGCGCCGCGCCATCGAGGTAGCCGATGCTGGCAGGCACATCATCGATGGGCATGGCGCGCTTGGTCGCCGTGACGATCAGGGTTTCCAGTTGTGCCGGCTGGTCCGCCTGCAACTCGGGTGGGGCTTGCGCTGGCAGTGTGATGGGCGGCGGATCCACCGGCTCTCTGGCTGTTTCGCTCTCAGCAAGCACGCACACGGGGATGATCGAAATCGTCAGCAAACATGCACGAAGCGGGAAATTTCCGGTCATCAATTCAGTTTGATCAACGATACGAAGATGGGAGGCCGAGTCCTCGCCCGGAGTAAAGCCTTTAGGCTTGTCGATCAAAGTCTGACTGATTCACGCCGCCCTATTCAAGCGAGCGCAGCAGGCCGCCTGATGTCAGTGAGCTCCACAGCTTCGGTGATGATCTCGCGCGTCATGTGGCGAGAGGACTGCATGGCCCATTCATCAACCTGCGCCAACAGCAAAGCCGAATGGATTGCACCACCCTGCCCTTGACCAGATCCCACCGCTCACCTGAAGAACCGACACCACGGCGTTGCGCACGACCATCCTGAGCTATCGAGAACCATCCAAATTCTCTAAACTCAAAACAAGGGCGCGGCGTACAACAACCATTGCGGAGGCAGCGCGACAGGGAAAGAGGAGATTCAATATTAGCCAAGCAGCCGCCGCTGAACGCAAACTTTCCGTCATCGGGTTCATCGATCTGGTCGGCTACAGCGTGTTGATGCAGCGCAGTGAAGCAGCCGCCCATGGGGCTGTCCAGACCCTCTGGAGCCTCACCCGGCCGCTGATCGCCGAGAATGGCGGCGTCGAGATCCGCACGTTCGGTGATGGGATGCTCATCACGTTCTCGGGCACTCTCGCGGCCACGCGGGCTTGCCTGCAACTGCTCAACGCCCTTGCCCGGCACAATTCGGAAAAAACACCGGACGCGACCATCCACGCGCGCGCCGGCATCCATTTGGGCGACATCGGCATCCAGGGCCAGGAAATCTTTGGCGACGGTGTCAACATCGCCGCCCGTCTCGTCAACCTGGCCCCGCCGGGCGGCATCGCAATCAGCCCGCAGGTTCGCGATCAGATCTACAACACGCTGAGTCATCCAATTCAGAGTCTGGGCGTCAAGGCGCTTAAAAACATCAGGACCCCGCTGGAGGTATTCTGCCTGCCCGGCCCGGAATGCACACCCGAGGCGATCAGTGCCGCAGCGACCGCAGGCGAGCCAGCCCACCGGCGTTGGCGCTTCGGTGTCGCCGTATACGACGAATACACCCACGAACTGGTTGTCGGTGGCGTGGCCGTCGCGTTGGACCGCAATGCTGTCGCCGTGCTGGAGACCTTGCTCAGGCACGCCGGTGAAATCGTCACCAAGGAAGTACTGTGCGAGGCGGCCGGCAAACTATCCGAGGCCGCTCTGAGCCGACGCATCACCAAACTCCGCCAGGCCTTGCGCGACAGCGAGCAAGCGCAAATTCGCACTCAGGCCGGCATCGGCTATCGCCTGGCGGTGCCGGTCAGCGTCGAGGCCGCGCCCAGCGCCGCACTTACCCAGTTCGACTTCAAGCCAGGCGACCACCCTCCACTGCGTCCGCTGTGGGACCTGGACAAGATGCTTGACCAGGGTGGCCGGGGCGAGGTCTGGCTCGCCCGCCACAGCAAGACCGGCGAGAAGCGCGTGTACAAATTCGCGCTAGACCCGAGCCGGCTGAGTTCGCTCAAGCGCGAAATCACCCTGTCGCGCTTGCTGCACGGCGCCGCACACAACGAGCATTTCATCCGCGTGGTGGACTGGAACCTCGACCTCGCACCCTTTTTCATCGAATGTGAGTACGGTGGCAGCGAGGACCTTCTGAGCTGGGCCAAGGCCCAGGGTGGTCTCGACAAGGTGCCGCTGGCCACCCGGCTGGCCATGCTTGCTCAAGTGGCTGACGCGCTGGCCGCGGCGCACTCCATCGGCGTGCTGCACAAGGATCTTAAGCCGCGCAACGTGCTGGTCCACCAGCCGCCCGATGCTGAGCCAACGATCAAGTTGGCCGAATTCGGTAGCGGCGGGGTGCTTGACACGCAAAGCCTGCACGACGCCAACATCACCGACATGGGTTTTACCCACTCGATCGTGGTGTCCAGCGGCAGTTCACGCGGCACGCCGATGTACTACGCGCCTGAACTGCTCAGCGGCCAGCCCGCCACCATACAGGCCGACATCTACGCCCTGGGCGTGATGCTTTACCAGCTCGTCGTCGGGGATCTGCGCAAGCCGCTCGCCCCCGGCTGGGAAGCGGATGTCGACGACGAGTTGCTGCGCGAGGACATCGCCGTCGCCGCTCACGGGGACCCGTACAAGCGCCTGGCTGGCGGCACCGATCTCGCCCACCGCCTGCGCCACCTCGAACAGCGCCGTGCAAAGCGGGAAACCCAACGCGCCGCCGAGAAACGGGCGCGGCTGGTCGAACAGGCCGCCGAAGAGGCCGAGCGCGAGCTGGAACGGCTACGCACCCGCCGGCGCTGGGGGGGCGCCGTGATGCTTACGCTCGGCGTAGGACTGGCACTGGCACTGCAACAGCAGCAAAAAGCCAGCGCCGAAGCGCGGCGTGCGCTGGCCGCCGAACAGAAAGCCTCGCAATCGGCAAAGGAAGCGCAGGCGGTGGCCGATTTTCTGTCCAAAGATCTGTTCTCGGTGGTTGGAGAAAAACCGTTGCGCGATTTCACCGTGCGGGAACTGCTTCTCGCCGCCGGAGGTCATCTGGACAAGCGTCAGCAGCAGCTGCCCGCGGTGGCTGCCCAGCTGCATGTCGCACTCGGCAACGCGCTGATTGCCGTGGAGAACATTGCCAAAGCCGAGCGCCATCTCGATCAGGCCCTGCGTGACTTCGAGTCCGCGGGCAGCGCGAACAGCGCCGCCGCCGTGGATGTTGCGGCCCAGCTCTTACACATGCAGCGACGGCACATGAACCGACTTCCGGAATTGTTGCCGCGTTTCCAACGGACCCTGGCAGAAGCCGAGCTCGCACTCGGACCCACGAATCCGGCCGTGCTGCGTTTACGCGAGCAATTGGCCATCGCCCGCTTTTATGCTGGCCAATAACAGACCGCCAAAGCGGCCTTGCAGGGGTTGGTCAATGATCAGCGCAACTTCGGCTTCGCGCCGTTGATACTGGCCACCAGCCGGAGATTGCTTGGCCAGGTGCTGGCCGAGAACGGCAAATTCGAGGCCGCACTCGAGACGCTCCGCGCCGCCAAGTCCGCGCTGGCCGATCTGCCAACTTCCCCCAGACCGCAATCATCCGCACGCAAACGCTGAATTTGCTGGTAAACAGCCAGATCCGGCTCGGCCGGTTTGGCGAAGCCGAAGACCTGCTCAGCCAGGCTGAATCGCTGGTAGCCCCCTGAGTCACCAATGCAAACAGTGGCTTGCGCGCCTGGATTCGCGACATGCAAGGGCGCCTGGCGACTGCAATCGGCGAGCCAGCTGCTGCGATCGGCGAACTGAAGCAGGTCCTGAACACCCTGACGAAAACCCACTGGGTGGAGGAAACCGATATCACGTTCTATGTGCGTCTCCATCTTGCCCGCGCCTACTTCGCCGCGGGCCGAGTGCAGGAAGCCGAGGCGACGGCGCGACGGGCACTGGCCATTTGTGCGATGACCGCAACACCTGCGCATCCGGACTGCCAGGCGATCCGCATTTCGTACGCCGAGATCGTGCTCCAAGCGGACGGTCCTGGCGCCGCGACCACCGTGCTCCAGCAAGTGGACCGGCAGGCACTGGCAGCGCTGGGCGCCGAGCACCCCATTCAGGGGCAGTTTCACCGGATCGACGGCCTGATCGCGCAGCGACAGGAGCGCACCGCGCTCGCCATCCATTTTTGCCCGGCGTTATGGTGTCGACCAACGTTTGACGACGCGCACGCGCGAGGAACTGACGGCCATCAAGTAGGCTGACGCCTGATCGCCGGCCGCACCTCAAGCCACCTCAGCTCGTCTGGCAGCGCCCGGCACAGGCCTTCGAAAAATGACCGCCGTTGGTGCTCCCGGCAAGGAGCGCAACCCAATACACGGCTGGACTGCCGCAAGACCGGAGAGAACTTTCGGTTACGATTCGCACCGCGATGCGCCGGGCTGTCCAGTTGTTCGCGTGTAGCCCACCGTACCTGCTCAGCGTTTGCCTTAGTCATCGCCCAAGCAAACATGCTTACCCGGCGCAAATCGGCTTGGCCTTGTTGGCGCATGAAGCGGACAACAGTGACCTCAGATGGGACCGAATGGGGGCCGGGGACTTCCCCCCGGCCCAACCTTTCAAAGTCCCGCTCGCGCCCCCTGACGGCGGCGCAGACCAGCCAGAGCGACGATGAGCAACACCATGGCGCCCGGGGCGCCGCCAGCCGCTGCCGGCACCACGGCCCGAGCTTCGGCCGGAACGATATCGCTGCCGTAGTCGGCCGCGCGCTGGGTCGGATGCGGCCCAACGAACACTTCCTTGTTCGGATCCCAGGGCGACAGGCCCCAGCCACGCTCCAGGGTCGTGATCGTCTCGCCCTGCACCTCGATGTAGGCATAAGAGATGTTGTCGGTCTCGTCGGACTCGATCACGTTGTTCTTCTCGTCGACCTGGGCATGCACCACATACCGACCGTTACCCAGGCCGGCGAATTCCACGTACTGCCCGGGACGCTGCCAGCGATAAACGTCGCCCCAGCCCACCGACAAACCGACAATGCCATTGGTGGCTGAAAAACAGTTCCCGCCAGGGCTATCCCCACCGGGCTTTTCGAAACCCTGCTCGAAAGCGCGCCAGTTGCCCCACAGCTGATCCGCCGGACAGAACCCAGACTTGGAGCCGGTGCCAACCCGCTGCATCTCGCCGCTGACCGGGTCGACCACCTGATACAGGTAGTAGCTCAGGATGTAGTCATCGTGGAAATGCGCATGGGTGGGATGGAAGGAATAGGTGCCCGCCTGCACGAAGTCGATGCTGCCGTCACTGTAATGCACCGCCTGCTCCATTGGCCCGACCACCAGCCGGGCAAAGGCCTCGTCCGGATTCAGTTGCGCCGTGCCTTCCAGATAGTCTTCAATCAGTTTGAAGCGCATGTCGTAGATGCCCTCACCGATGTTGATCGGCCCCGAGGTCAGGCGCAGGCAGTGCACTGCGCCACCGCCACCAGCTTCGACCGGCGCGGCTTCATCCGCGGTGCAGGAAGCCAGGGAATAACCCGCCACAGATGCAGGCGGATTGGCGGAATCTGGCGGGTACAAGCCATTAAGCGGATTGGCCGGCGCGGTGAAGGTGAATTCATACGGCGGCACCGTGCGCAGGTTGGGGTACAGCGGTCGGCGGCTGGCTTGCGAGGTGGCCACCAGGTCCTCGGGCTTGACCAGTTCCAGTTTGGCGCGCAGGCGATAGGACGCGAGGGTGACCGACTGGGGACGCACCACGACGGTCCAGGTGCCGGCTTCCGGCGCATCCGCAATGGCCTCCGAATTGAACTGGTTCGAGGTGGTGTCAGAGCCACGCAGCTGACCGGCCGGATCGTAGATCTCCACCGCAAAGGTATCGGTTCGTTCCGGCGTGGCGATGCCGACGCGCAGCCGCTCCCCACCGGGCTCGATCTCGATCTGGTAGGTTTCACAGGTCTGCTCGGTGCAGGCGGCCGAACTGGGCACCTCGCCATCAAAGGTCCGGGACTGATGCCAGAACCAGGCCTCCTCCACCGCCAGAAGCCCATCCTTGGCCTTGGTCTCCTCGTAGCGCTGCGCCACCGACACAGAGCCCTGGGCTTTCAACTGAGGATGCACCTCAGCGTTGTGCGCGGCTGCGACGCCGAGCGCCATCATCAATGAGCCGCCTGTGGCAACCCACGGTTTGATCCTGTTCATCACGTTCTCCCGAAGTGGCCTGATGGCCGTGTTATTTCCGGCGGGCTGTCGCCCGACTCCATGGCCGCCGCTGGGTGCTGGAAGAGGCAACATACTAAGCTGCATCAGACGCGCAGCGGGGCGATCTGGAACTGCGGCTTTATTGCGAGCATGCTTCGTGCCAATTTCATTAAGTTATTGTTTTAATGTTTTTTAGACTAATTCTCAGGTCCGACGCGAACGATAACGCACCGCCAAAAACCGACACACGCACCAGATCAAAGCGCCGCACCACAAACGCACGCCGGAATCAGCGGAGCGCAACATGGCAGCGCTAGGCCTCCGGCCACAACGTGACCTGGTCAACCAGTGATGATCCGGATTGTCCGGAATCGGAATGGCGTGAGGGTGCCGGCGACGCGTAGTGCGATCGAGGAGCCCTTGGCCTAGCCACTCACGCCCTGATCAGGAATTCACCTGTCGCGTCAGGTGATGGCCAGCCGGATCGAGTTCTCTGCCAACCGAAAAACGGGGATCAGCGCCCTTGCTGGTGCCAACCGGCCCGGGATCGACGTGTCACGGACAGGCCTGCGCCTGACCGACGATCTCGAAAGGACTTGAAATCCCCTCAAAGGCCTCAGGCTCCAGCACGCTCAGGTCGCGACTGAAGCCGGTGTGGCGCAGACGGTAGGTGCCGGCGACCGCGTTGCGCGGAATTCGCCAGACCATCTCCGCGACCGAGTACGGCGAGGGCATGAACTGGGGCTCCGGTGATTCTGAGATCCAGTTGAACGTGGTTTCAGGGTCACGGTCACGGGCGATCACCTGCCAGTTGCCGTCAGCCGCTTGCCGCTCGACCCAGAGAAAACTGCGATCGGTCATCAAATGATTGTTGGGGTTCGCCGTCTGGAAGCTCGCCCGCACGGTATCGCCGGGTACGTAATTCGATTCAACATCGTCTAGCAGATGTCCGACGCGTCCGCCCGGCGGCACGCTGTCTGCAACTTGTGGCGGGAACGGCTGAGGATTGGCCGGCGATGTGCGTGGCGGGGTCGGCCCGCTCGGTGCGGGCTGATCATCGCGCAGGGAGATCGCGAGCTTTCTCAGCTCCTGCTGGACGGCGGCCAGCGTCCACGGCCCGAATTGATTGGAAGCGCCCTCGTAACGCTGAACCGCATATTCCTCGCGTGTCGTCAGGTAGCTCACATAGTCATTCGACAGGCCATTGATCACGGCGTAATCCACGCCCACATCCTTGAGCACCTGCAGGACGGTATCGCGGATTCGGCGACCGGCCATGGTGTTGATCTCCCAGGGCAGGCCGATGATCGCCAAATTGCCAATGCGGAAGATCTGCATCGGCACGATATTGGCCGATGCTTCGACCGGAGGGCCGAACACCAGCAAAACCGGCTTTTCGGCCTGACACTGCAGGTTCAAACCGGGAATCTCGTCAAAATTACAGCCCACGGCATAGGCCAGGGTTTCCGGCGGAACGCGGCCTTCCAGCACGGCCAGCAGATCGGACTGCACGGCATCGACCAGTTCAAGGTCGCGGCAGGAAATGCCCTGCTGGGTAAACCCTGCTGCGGCGCCGGGCGGGTCGCCACCGCCGCCGGCCGGAAAGGAAAACCCCATGGCCGCGGTGCAGGTGCGTTTGGGCTCGGCATCGAGTTCAGCGGGATGGCGGAGCGACTCCAGGACCACGGGGTCGGTCACTTCCAGTTCATCCATTTTCACGAAACTCAGGCGATAATCGACAGCGCCGATCAGGGACTCGTCCGCACGCGCATAGAGTTCAAGCGCCTTGGCCAGTTGCGCCGTCCCGTTCGCCACCGTCAATGCGAAGGGCTCATCCTGATGGGCATCCTGCATCAATTGCGCATCGCGCCGGGCCTCTTCCTCATCATCACGGTGCCAGAGAATCGAGTAGACATCGCCCTCATCGCCTTGCTGAAAGCTGGCAACAAACGGGGCGCGGGCCGCATCTGCCGGGTCATGCCCACCTTGCATCCGCTCCCACAGATACATGGCGTAGCCCTTGTTTTCGCTGCTGATGGGCACCGCCCCCTGACTGACATGCGCATCGGAGGTGGGGTGCACGGAAAACCAGTTGAGGCTGCCCACCTCAAAGCCGTCGTCCCTCTGCAGGCGCAGCAAGGTCATCAGCCGATTGGTGTCGACCTCACCACCCTCCTCATCCCGGTAGGCCTCACGTTCCTGCTGAGGATTGCTCAGATAGGCTTCCGGCGCGCGCGACACGTTCGCGCCCAGCAGTTCACCCATGGCCAGATCGATGCTGCCAAGCGTCGGATTCGAATCAAACTCGGCGTGCGCGTCCCTGATCGCCGCAACGATGCCTTGCACGATCACCTGAAAGTTCTGCTCGTCGAATCCGAAGCGGAAAAAATTGAAGGCGGTGTAATGGGCATAGCCACCAGGCCCGGAGTGGGTATGCGTTGCGCTGAGCATGAGATTATCCGGCCCGTACAGCGCCCCTAGCGTAGGGTCGAGCGCGATCTCATCCAGCACCGCCTGGCGGACCGATTCGAACATCATGCCGGTATCGGTCAGCACCAGCGCAATTCGTTTGCCATTGCACGGGGAGGCGATCACGAAACTGCGCGCGAACTGCCGCAGCTGAATCCCGGCCGAATAATTGCTCGGGCTTTCATTGCCCATGTGGATCTTGCCGCCCGCAGGACCGGTGATATCCCGGATGCCGGCACCAAAGCGGAAGCGATCATTGCTGCCGCAGCGTGCATCCGCAGGGTCCGCCTGCCCCCCTGCAGCCGGCTGGGGAAGGGGCTGCAGCGCCGCCGGGCGATGGTTCTGGCCGTAGTGCAACATCGGACTCTCCAGCACACAAGCCTGGGCCACATCGCTTTGGTCTGACCGAAATGAATCGTCCGCCAGGCCCCTGTCACCGTCGCACGCCGAGAAAAGAAAGACGGCCACCGACCACAGCCCCCCGGCCAGTGCGCGGCGGAAAGTTTTGTCGGCCACCCTCTGCGTGCCTGAGGACCAGGCCTCAGGATTCTTCGACGGGTATTTCATGCCAGCTTTCCTTGCTGTGAATTGTGTAGGCCTAAATGCCAAGGCGGTGGACCGAGTCCAGCCGCAAGAGATCCTGCCAGGAGCCGATGCAAATCCTTGACCGCTGGCCATGCCCGCCATTCGCGGGTAGACCGGAATACCGGACGGGGCGTCGGGCTCGGTCACCTGGATCAATTCATGATCAGAAGACCCCGCTCAACTCGTCTGATCACTCAAGCCGCCCGCAAGGCATCGGCGATCGGCATGCGCGCCGCTCGCAGGGCCGGCATCAGGCCGCCAAACAAACCGATCAGACAGGCCAATAGCGTGCCCTGAATCAAAAGTTCCGGGGTGACCCGGAAGGCGAACGCGACCTGACTGAAAGTTTGGAAGTTGAGAGTCGAGACGCTGTAACCGTTGAAAAAAACGTAGGCCAGAGCCGAGCCGATCAGGGCACCGAGCAAGGCCAGCAGCAAGGCTTCGAGCAGGATGGAGATCACTACCGGCAGGCTGCCGAAACCCAGGGCGCGCAGGGTCGCGATCTCCACTGTGCGCGTGGCCACCGCCGCATACATGGTGTTCAAAGCACCGAACAATGCGCCGATCCCCATGATGACGGCGACCGTATACCCAAGCCCGGTAATCAGCTGCCCCAGGGCCACCGAGCGCGATGCGTAATATTCGGGTTCCCGCTGCACCTGCAGGTTCAGGCGGGGATCCGCCGTGATCGCATCCTTGAACGCACCGTAGGCACCCGCGGACTCCAGTTGCAGGGTCACGCTGTTCCAGGCTGCGCGGCGCATCGCGGTGGCCAGGGCTTCGCGATCAACCCAGACCTCGGACTCGTGTACATCGCCACCCGTTTCGAACACACCAACGATGGGCCAGCCCCCTTCCCGCACCTCCAGAAACTGGCCGATGTCCAGCCCGCTGAACTCGCGCTGCGCACCGACGCCGACCACCACCTCTCGCAGTCCGGGCTGGAACATGCGTCCGGCCAGCACTTTGGCCTCGGACCGCAAGGCCAGCACCTCAGGCGTGGTGCCCCGCACCACCAGATTGCTGGGCGCCTGCTCGCCCGGGCGTGTGACATTGGTCAACACGAACAGTTCGCCCAATGCCAGCGGCCGAGCCGACGCGTCTTTGGCGACGCCCGGGGCCTGGGCGAGAATTTCGGCCTGCTCCCGCAAGACCACGCTGCTGAGCTCGTCCAGCGAGCCGCTACGCAGCACGATGGCGCGATCGGCTTTGCCGGTGCTGGCCAGCGTCGCCTTGAAGCCCACGGCCATGGCAAGCAGCGCCACCATCACCGCGACGACCCCGGCAATGCCGATGACGATGACCGCAGAACTGCCCAGTCGCGACGGCAGACTGCGAAGATTCATCGCGGTGACCGCGATAATTTGCTCGATCATGCGTGCTCCGATAAAGCATCAACAATATTCAGACGCAACGCCCGCAAGGCCGGCGGCAAACCCACCACCAGGGCCAGAGCAACCGCGATCAGGCTTGCGATCAGCCAGGCTTCCGGGCTCAGGGCCAGACCGGCGAAACCCGGCATGCTGGCAGCCAGGCCGGGCAACAAAAAGGCCGCGAGCCCCAGACCCAGAAAGGCGGCCAGCAGGGTCAACAATAGGGACTCCGCCAGTACCAAGCTCAACAGCATCGGCCCGGTGAAACCCAGAGTCTTGAGCACGGCCAGTTCGGCAACGCGCTCGCGCACCGATTGCATCATGGTATTGCCGGTCAGAAACAGCAGGGTGAAAAACACGGCGCCGAGGATGGAGCGGATGATCAGGCCAATGTCGCCCATCTGCTTCAGAAAACTCTGATTGAAGGCCTTCTCGGTATCGGTGCGGGTTTCGTTCGGTGAATTGGCAAACATCGCATCAATCTCGCGCGCCATTTGCGCCGCGCGATCAGGCGCCTGAATGCGGGTGACGAACCAGCCCACGTGGCCTTCGCCAAACTGCCGGGCCTCATCGAAATAAGCATGTTGAAACAGCATGTATTCGTGTTGCGAACGCGCGGCGGGATCGCGGGTGTCGAAAATCCCGACCAGATCGAATTCCCAGCTGTTCGAACCGTCTTTCAGCGGCCAGATGCCGGCAGTGATCGGGATGCGATCACCGATTTTCCAGCCATAGCGGTCGACCAGGATCTGCGGCATCACCGCCCCGGTGCGGCTGGCCACGAACGCATCGAGCTGTGCAGGTGGAATCACCAGTTCCGGATAGACGTCAAAGTAGGACTCGGGGTCGACCGGAAACTGGGCGAAAAAGTTGGACTCTTTCTGGTAATAGCCACCGAACCAGGAGGCAAAAGTCACCTTGTCGACACCGGGCATGTTCTGGATCCGCTGCCAGTAGCTGTACGGCAAAATTTGCGTGAGCGAGTATTTACCGGTGGTGACCAGGCGGTCCGCACCGGCAATCTCCACCCCCACATTGAAGGCCGCATTGACTGCA
>JBFKDQ010000063.1:0-20013 GCA_041619555.1 Oceanococcus sp.
AGTAGAGGCGAAGGTTTCGTCTACTACCAAAACGCGATGGCGACTATCGAACTGGCCCGTCCTTTTCTCGAGGCCGGGGATAAAGACGGGTGGCTCAAGCGCTGCGCCGAATTGGTGGCTAACGCCTATTAGCTGTGAAGAATAGACCGCTTCCAATTGACAAAAATGCACATTTATCCGCGGATGGCCCATCACCAATGTCCGCAATGCCCAACAAACCCCGTGTTAGTCCATAGGTCAGACTCGGATGATAGGTGGTCATGATAGAAGTGCCTCCGCCAAGATTGTTAGATCAGCTGCGCGAGCAGATCCGTTTACGTCACTATAGCTTGCGGACGGAGCAGGCGTATGTGCATTGGGTAAAACGGTTTATTCTGTTTCATGGCAAGCGGCATCCCCGCGACATGGGGCAGAGGGAGATGGAGTTGTTCTTGTCGCACCTGGCGAGTGATCGTCGAGTCACAGCCTCGACGCAGAATCAGGCTATGTCGGCCTTGTTATTTCTGTATCGCAAGGTTCTCAATGTCGAGCCAGCCTGGCTGACTCAGGTGGTGCGGGCGCGGCGCCCTGCCAAACTGCCGGTTGTGCTAACCCCCACGGAGGTGGCTCGGGTTCTGGCGCATTTGAAGGGCTCCCATCATTTATGCGCTGCGCTGATGTACGGTGCAGGCCTGCGCTTGCTGGAGACGTTGCGCTTGCGCCTGAAGGACATTGATTTTGCTTATCGGCAGTTGTCTGTACGCGGCGGCAAAGGCAACAAGGACCGCTTCGTGCCGTTGCCGCACGCTTTGAGCCCGGCCTTGCGGGAACAATGCCGCACGGCAATGGCGCTGCATCAGGCGGATGTGGCCGCCGGTTTCGGCGAGGTCTGGCTGCCCAACGCGCTGGCCAGAAAGTACCCCAACGCAGGGCGTTCGCGCCAATGGCAATATTTGTTTCCTGCACGCAGTCGTTCGCTTGATCTGCGCGACGGTCGGGAACGCCGCCATCATCTCAACGAATCCAGCGTGCAGCGCGCGGTGCGCAATGCGGTGCGGGAGGCAAGGATAGAAAAGGCCGCCTCCTGTCATTCATTACGCCACTCCTTTGCTACTCACCTGCTGGAAACCGGCGCGGATATTCGCACCATTCAGGAACTCCTGGGACACAGTGATGTGCGCACGACCCAGATTTATACCCATGTCATGAATCGTGGTGGGCTGGGCGCGTTGAGCCCGCTGGACCGGCTGGCCATGCATGTCCGCAGCCAGGAGTACGCCGAGCCCGAGGATTGAGCGCAACAGTTCACACGGCGCCAGCGAATCCTCAATGAGAACCGAGGACCGAGCACCCGTCCACGCCATGCCCGGTCAAAATTGCCGGCATCTGGAGATTTGACTACCGTAACTTCGCACGCTTTTATTTTTGAAACATGAAAATACTTTGCTCAGTCATCCTGATCCTGGCAGTCACGAGCGCCGTGGCGCAAACGGCGCCGGTGATCGGCCAAACGCTGCCCGCACTATTGATCGATGAGAAGGGTGAAATCGACGTGGTGAACGACGAACTGGTCTTCAAGCCCTGGTCCAGCGAACAGCTCAAGGGGCACTGGACCTTGCTGCAATACCTGGCTGCCCGCCCCTCCGCCGACCGGCTTAATCGCTGGGCGCTGGATGCGATCACCGAACGAGCGGAGGAAAGCGAATTGCGGGATTTCAGACTCTACAACATCATCAATGTCGGCGATGTCACCTTTGGCGCCACCGGCTTTGCGATGAATGCGCTGAAGTCCAACAAGCAGGAACATCCCGATTCGCCAATGATTGCTGACATGGATTACGGCCGCGCCCACTGGGGACTGCAAAAGAAAAGCAGCGCCATCCTGCTGCTGGACGCAGACAACCAGGTACTGTTCATTCGCGAAGGCCGCCTGAGTCAGGCCGATGTCGAGCACATCATTGACCTGCTACGACAAGCCGCCGACTGATGGCTGCCCCGGCGCCGCCGCTTCATTCACACGCAGGACTCCTTGCAGGCCTCTTCGACCCGCTTGCCGAAGCCGCTCAAATCACGCTCTTGCTCATCGTTCACTCCCCATTCGCGCCTAGCGGCCGGCCTGCGTAGTCGCGATCTGGCCTGCCCCCCGCCGTCCAGACGGCATGCATTAAGGCCAAGCCGCCAGAGCCTCACGATTCTTGCGGATGCGCTCGCCACAGCCGGCCTCCAGCGCCACCATCGCTGCGGGCATGCGGTGAACCGGCGCATAAAAGGTCTTGGAATGCAGAAGCGCGCCGCAGAAATACGCATTGCCTGGCGCCTGGAGCCGGGATTCGATCAGCGCCAGCAGGCGCACATCCTCGCCCAGCATCGCCAGCACGATGCTGCCATACATGCCCATTGCCATGGCCTCCCAGGCGTCCCTTTCGGCGGGAAAAGCGCCCAATACCTCGTCCAGCAGGGCGAGCGCTTCTTCGCCCCTGTCCAGCAAGGCGAGCGCCTGGGCACTGCTCAGCCTGAGCCAGGCACTGTCCGAGCGGTCGCGTCTGGCTTCCAGCTCGGCCAGCGCCGCCGCGGCCTGACGCTGAATTTCGGCCGTGGGCGCCCGCGCAGCGTCCAGCGCCAGGGCCAGCAGCAGCGGCTTCGGCGTCAGTCCATTTCCACCCGTGGGCGATCCCGCCGCCGTGTAGTTCTCCCGCAGCGTGGCCATCGTGACCCGGTCCTGATCGAGGTAGGCCAGCTCCATGCGCGGCTCTATATACAGCCCGCTATGTGGCGGCATGGCCGCGCTGAGCTTCACGCAGGTTTCGATACATCGGCGCTCGCCGCTGGCGAAGTACGCATACATTGCGGCCAGGTGGAGCATGACGGGGTTGTTGGGCAGCCGCTGGCCGACCTCGCGCAGCAACTCTTGCGTCGCGAAGGTGTCGCCGCGCAGGACGTGCAGTTCGGCCAGGAGTCCGATGTGGCTCACGTCACCGGGAACGGCGCGCAACACGCGCTGAATCAGCGCGATGGCCTCGTCGAATCGGCCGGCGCGTCTGAGCATGTTGGCATAGAACCAGGCGGCTTCAGGATCAGCGGTGACGCGGCGCTGGTGCGGCGCCATGATTTCCAGGCCGCCACGCGGGTCGCGCTCGAGATAATAGTGACTGACGGCGCGTGCCGTTGCCAGCTTGAACGGCTCCGCATGCAAGCGCGCAAGTGCGGCCAGATGGGTGCCGATGCGTTCTTCGGCGGGCGCCCGATCCAGGCGGAAAAACCAGAAGGCCAAGGCCGTGGTGGAGATGGCCAGAACCCGCGCATCGACGAATTCCGGGTCCCGCATGATGGCCCGGTTCAGCTCGGCGTTGATGGTGTCGATCAGTTCGAGGCGGCCTGAAGCATAGGGCCCTGAGCGCAGGATTGAGCGGGCGGTCAGGTAGGCTGCGTAGGCCTCCGGATCGGGCGCACGGTGAAGCGAGGTCAGGGTCTCATCATCGAGGTCCAGTGCGGCCACCAGCGCGACACCGACGCCCTGTTGCAGCTCGTACAGGGACGCCTGCGCACCCTCAACCGATCCGGCCCAGACGGTGTTGTCGCTGGCGGCATCCAGTACCTGCATATTGACGCGCAGCGCCTCGGCCGCCTGCTGCACCGAGCCCCGGATCAGACGCTCGGCCGCCAGCGCCTCGCCGATCTTGCGACTCGAGGCTTCGGCAAGACCCATGGCCTGGAGATCGCGGCCCAGAACCAGGCGCAGGCCGCTGACCTGGAACAGGTCGGTGGCCAGTGCATTCTGCAAACCAGCCAAGGTCCGCGCACTGTGCTCATCCACCCCCGGCAACTCGAAGGGCAGGAGCGCGACGCGGAGCGGACCGGTGGCGCCAGACAGCGTGCCGCCGGGTTCCGCGTCCGGGCGCAGCAACCACAGCGCGATCAGGGTTAGCAGCAGCGTCAGCCCAGCCCCAGCCCAGCGGGACAGGGCCATTGCGGGCGTGCGTTGCGGGGCGGGTGGCGGATCGTCCTGATCGGGCGTCCAGGCGTTCAGTTCGGTCGCCAGTGTCTGCATGCTGGCGAGCCGCCGCTCGGGCCGACCGGCGCAGGCGGCGGCGATGATCCGGCGCAGACCGGGGTCGTCGATGTCCTCTTCCCAGCCCGGCGCCAGCGGCTGATTCAGGTCGCCGGCAACGATCTGATAGAGCATTACGCCCAGTCCGTAGACATCTGAACGTTCCGAGTACAGCCCGCCGTACAGCACTTCGGGCGCCATGTAGGCCGGCGTGCCGGTGGTCGACAGGTCGGCTTTCGTGGTCTGGGTGAAACCCATCACGGTCACCCCGGCACGGGCCAGCCGTTCCCGGCCCTGCACGGTGCCGCTGCCGAAATCGCACATCAGCAGCCGGGGTTCCGCGCCGCTGTCGTCGACCAGCAGATTGCCCGGCTTGATGTCCTTGTGCATGACGCCCAGGGCATGGGCCCGGGCCCCGGCCGCCTCGGTCACGATGCGCACGCGCCGCTGCAGCGGAATCCGCCCGGCACCGCCCTGCTCCGCGACCCAGTCCGTCAGGCTGCCGGCAGCGTACCAGGGCATCTGTATCCAGGCCGGCTTGTGCTCGAATTGCCAGGCGGTGAGCCGGACCAGAGGCGGCGGCTCGCCCAGTTCCTGGAGCAACACCTGATTCAGGGTGACCTCCCGCTGGAGCGCCCGCTCGGCGCGCGCGTTCAGCGCCAGCTTGAGCACCCGCAGCTCGCCACTGTCTTGGTGCCTGATCCGCCACAACTCGTTGCTGGGGCGGGCGCCCAGCCGCCGCTCGAGATCCCAGCCGGGCAGGCCCGGCACCGCGGTGCCGGCCTGCAGCTCAAGCTGGGTGCCGGGATCCTCACGGCCTTCGATCTGGATCGGCACATCGAGCCGGAGCCCGTATCATTGAACTTGCCGCATCGCGCTCTGCAGTTCACAAGCTCACATCCGGCTCCCCCGTTGTGCGCCCCCCTCCACCCTTGATTTTCAACGCGCGAGGAGGACCAGCTTTCGCCACGCGAGGATTGCGAGCGGATGGCGCTAACCCAGTTCCCACACCGCCTGGGGACGAAAGCCTTTCGGCGTCACGGTGCCTCGGGCACGCAGCGGAAAACGATCGCCGAGCAGTTCCCGATGCCGGGCATCAACGAGTATGCCTCCTTCAGGCGCCATGGATTCCAGCCGATTGGCCAGATTGACGGTCGGCCCCCAGACATCGTAGATAAAACGTTTGCGGCCGATCACGCCAGCCACCACCGGGCCGGAAGCAATGCCGGTACGAACCCGGATGGGCTGGGAGAAAGCCTCGCCGAGTTCTCGCACGCCGCGGTTGAGGTCCAGCGCCGTTTCGACAAGATGAACCGCATGTTCGGGGTCCGGTTCCGGCACCCCGGCGGCAATCAGATAGGCATCACCGATGCTCTTGATCTTCTCGACGCCGCGACGCTGGATGCGATCGTCAAAGAAATTGAACAGGCGTTCGAGTTCGGCGATCAATTCCTCGGCCTCGACGCGCATGCAGGTGGCGGTAAAACCACAGATGTCCACGAACATCACCGAGCATTCATCGATGTGGTCGGCGATGCGCATTTCACCCTTCTTCATGCGCTGGGCGATGCTGGCCGGCAAGATCGATTCCAGCAGGCGATCGGTTTTCTCGGACTCGGCGCGCAGCGATTTGTCATACTGAATCACCCGTTCGCCGGCGTGAATCCGGCAAAGCAGTTCGCCCATGTCCGGCGGTTTGCTGAGGAAATCGTCCGCCCCGCTCTCAATCGCGGCAATCAGATCCTCGCGCGCGGCCTTGCTGGTCACCATGACCGTATGAACATAGCGATCCCGAATCTCCTGCTTGATCCGTCCGCACAGCTCCGGCCCGCTCATGCCGGGCAGCATCCAGTCGATACAGGCGAAACAGATGTCATGATTGCACTGCAGCAGGTCCCAGGCGGACTCGGCCGAGCCGGCCAGAACCGTTCTGTAGCCCATGCTGTCCAACGCCTGTTCCAGCAGCATCCGGGCCACTTCGTCATCATCGACCACCAGGACGGTATGCGGTCGCGTCTCAGAAATCACCAGCGCCCCCGAACCGCGCGATGATCGCTTTGCGGGTTTCTGCGGCGCAGTGCTGGAGCTCGGCAAGCTGTTCGACCAGTTCGGTCAGGTTCCCGTCAGTTGCAGCCCGCTCGATGGCCGCGGCGCGAACATGCAATGCACGGGCACCAACGCTGAGCGCACCGGAGACCAGCCCATGGCCGGCGACCTGGATTGCGATCGGGTCACGCCGGTCTGCGGCCTCAACCAGGGCCTGAACCCGGTCTGGCAATCCTTCGGCAAACTTGAGCAACACCTTGCGCGCGATTCCACGACTGCCATCGGGGTCGATTGCGGCGAAGACGGAGACGCTGCTGATGTCCAGCACGGGTTCGGTCGGATTCATTTGTCGGCGTGGCGACTTCATCTGCCGGGCAAGGCAGGCAGGAGACCGCCCAGCGGGCCTCGGTGGAGCTGGTGGCCGAACGATAACCCAGTGGACCGGAACTATAAACACCCCGTGCAAATCGCCTGGGAAACGCCTTGCGTGCGATCGTCATTCACGGCGGCATGCTTCATGCGAATCCTGTCCATCGCCCCTCCATTGAGTGGCAAGCCATGCCAATCTTTCACAAGTGCAGACTGAGCAATCCAGCCGGCGCGGTTTCGCTCAAGGCGATTAAAAGCCGAATTCACCCTCAACAGCCCAGGGCGATGTTCTCGCAGCCATGCAGCGCACCATCGCGACCGTGGTAGCTGCGCTTGCTCGGGAAATACCAGCTGAAGCGCTCGCGCAGCAGGCCGTCATTGAGCAGGCGGACATCCGCATCCTCGTAACCCGCTTCTCCCGGCAGTTTCAGGTAGCGATCGAACCAGGCCAGCGTGTAGTACTGGGCGATCACATTGCCCCAACCATCGCCAAGCTCGCTGCCGTCGGCGCTGATGATGCGCCCGCCTTCCCAACTGCTGGCGGGAAACTGATGCAGCAGGCTCCACTCGTAGTGGGTGCCACCCTGAATATTGACCTGGAAGCTGTCCACCCCGGTGTCACGCCAGAGATCGAAACCGGCGTTCTTGTCCTCGCCGGGCGGCTGCGTATACGGCGCCGGGGCGAGGAAGTAATCGCCCGACTGCCCCATGGCGGGCACGCGCGGGATGACATCGATGCCATCCAGCGAACTCGCAAGCATCAGATTGTCCCAGGCAACCATGGCCTTGACCGGGTTGCTGTCGTGCAGCGCCCCCTGCCAGTTGCTCTCGCCCTGAACCACGGAAACGCCGGTCGCGCCCAGGGAGTGTCCGGCAATGCCCAGACGGTCGCGGTCCAGCAAGGCGTGAATCGGATTGAAGGCCGTGGTCGACGCCAGGTTCTGATCGGCCTCCGGCCCGGGGGCGCCGGCCAGATTGTGCGGGTAAGGCTGAACCGGGCTGGAGAAGAAGAAATCGATGGCGTCGATGAGGTTGCGACGAAACACCACGGAGTTGGCATTGCTGCCCTGCTGGCCGTCCGGGGTCTGGTTGTCGGACCGCCCTTGCCCGCGCGGGTCGAAAGTCATCACCAGGTAGCCGTTGGAGACCAGCAATTGTGCCGCCCACCAGTACAAAGGCTCCGGCGCCTGGACCGAGCCATTGATGATCACCACCGCAGGATAGGTCTTGCCCGCCGGTGGATTCAGCGGCGCCCAAACCCGTCCACTCAGACGCGCCCCCTCGGCATCGTAGAAATTCACCGGAGTGAAGCCCCCCACCGTGTCGTACCAGGCATCGGTGCCGGGATAGCGGTAGGGATCACCCAGGCAATTATTGCCCCAGCTTGCACAGACGTTGCCCTGGCTGTTCCAGTACGGGTCGGACAGATTGCGCTGCTCGTACTCCAGAACATTGGCCTGGCTCTGCGCGCCCCACAACGCGAGGAATTCCGCATTGGCGGATTGCTCCGCGGGCGCCTCCGCAGTCCTGGCAAAATTCTCGGCTTCACATTGGGTCCACAGTTCCGACGGGTAGGTCGCGCTGCGACAGGGATGGACCTCGGCCGGGGGCATGGAACTCTGGGCCGGACCTGGAGAGTGTGAGAGCTCGCGCCCGTCACAGGCACTCAGTGCAAACACGCCCATGAGTGCCAGGCAGTGGGTGATCCGCAAAAAGACGTGGGCCATGAAGCTTGATTCCGGAAAAGACATCAGGAACTCTTGATTCTGCCCTGATTCGATCCGCACACAAACCCATGGCGCCCCAGCGTGGCGCCGACGTGATGGGCATCAAGATCAAATTTCGACCCCAGGTGCTGGACGGGCCGGAGGCCGCCATCGAGGGCCGCAAGTGGTTTTTCACCGGCGCCAATCGCGGCAAGTTGCCCGTCGCACTGCCGCAGCCTGTTCCCCACGGAGCCCGGCTCGATGAGGGGCCGGGCCATTCGGCAACACCCGCAAGGCCTGGCAGGACGCCGATTGCATCGGCATCCGGCCTGGGGAATAATCGGCGCGTATCCTTTTATTGGACAACGCATCTGGAAGCAGCAGCCGCCAAGGTCCTGTGCGTCGATGACGAGCCCCAGGTGCTGACCGGACTCAGGCTGCATCTGCGTCGCGACTACGAGGTGCTGCTGGCCCAGTCCGGCGAGCAGGCCCTGGCGCTGCTCGCGCAGCATCCCGATGTGGCCGTGATCCTCTCCGACATGCGCATGCCGGGCATGGACGGCGCCAGCTTTCTGGCCCGGGCCCGCAGGCTTGCCCCCCTGGCGACCCGTCTGCTGCTGACCGGCTACGCCGACACCCAGTCCGCCATTCGTGCGGTGAATCAAGGCCATCTTTACCGATACCTGACCAAACCCTGCCCGCCGCAGGAGCTGCTCACGGTGATCCGCGCAGCTGCGGCCCAGCATCATTTGCAACTGGCCGAGCGCGAGCTGCTGGAGCAGACCCTCAGCGGCAGCGTGGCCGCCCTGTCCGATACGCTGTCCATCGCCATGCCCGAGGTCTATGGCGGCATCTCCCCGATCCGTCAGCTGGCCGAAGCCCTGGGCGTACTGGCCGGACTCCAGCCCGCCTGGCCGCTGAGGATCGCGGCGATGCTGCTTTACGCCGGATACGTCGGCCTGCCCCGTGATGTCGCGGCGCGTGCGGTGGCGCGCGAGGCACTGAGCGCGGCCGAGAGCGAAATGCTCAGCCATGCGCCCGCGATGACCCGCCGCCTGCTGCAACCGATCCCGCGGATGGAGGTGGTGTGCGCGATCATTGCGCAGGCTCACGATGAGCACGACACGCCGCCTGAACTGGCCGAATACGACGCCGACTTTGTCGCTCGCGCCGCCGGCATCCTGCGCCTGGCCATGGATTACCGCCATCTGCGTGACCAGGACCTCACGCCTGCTCGCGCGCTGGAACAGCTGGCCCTGCAGGTACAGCGGCACCCGCGCGAGACCCTGGACCTGCTGCGCACGCACCTCAAGGCCGACCGTCAGTTTGCCGTGGTCGAGCACGAGCTCCCGCAATTGCGCGTCGGCATGGTGCTGGCCGAAGGGCTGCGCACCCGCAAGGGCGTGCTGGTGGCCGCGCGCGACTACGTCATTTCCGAAGGGCTGCTGGAACGGCTGCGCAATTACCCCAAGAACAGCCTGATCGAGCCCATCCGGGTGCTGGAATCACCGCCCGCGACCGATGCCGCACCATGAAGCCGGCCCCCTGGCGCGTGCTCATCGTCGATGACGATCCGGACATTCTGGCACTGACCCGGGCGATGCTGGCGGACCTGCATTTCGAGGATCGGCCGATCGAACTGCTGGAGGCCGATTCCGCCGCTGTGGCCCGTAGCCTGCTGCAAGCGCAAGCGGATATCGCCGTCGTCCTGCTCGATGTGGTCATGGAGACCCCGAACGCCGGCCTGGATCTGGCCCGCAGCATCCGCGAAGAACTGCATCTGCCCTTGATACGGGTCATCCTGCGAACCGCCCGGCCGGACCAGGCGCCCCCCCGCGCATCCGTCGAACGCTTCGAGATCGATGCCTATTGCGACAAGACCGAGCCGGATGCCGACAAACTCATCACGCCGCTAACCGCCGCCCTGCGCACTCACCGGATCCTGCACACCCTGGATCAGCAGCGCCTGCAGTTGGAGCGCACCCTGCGCGAGCGGGATGCGATGGAACTGCAGTTGCGCCAGGCACAAAAACTGGAAGCCGTCGGCCGGCTCGGCGCCGGCATCGCACACGAGATCAACACACCGATCCAGTTCATCAGCGACAACTGCCATTTCGCCGCGACCGCGGCGGACGATCTGCTGGTCTTGCAGGAGACTCAGCAAGCGCTGCTGGAACAGCTCATCCAGGACGCGCCGATGGCGGACGAGATCCGCCGTCGCTGGCAGGCGGCCCGCCAGCAGGCCGACCTGGATTTCATCGCGAGCGAGCTGCCGGCTGCCCTCCAGCGCAGCCTGGACGGCCTGCAGCGCATTGCCGGCATCGTTCAGGTGATGAAGGATTTCTCCCACCCCGGCCAGGCCGATGCCGAAACCGGTGAGCTGAACCGCATCATTCGCAGCACGCTGACCGTCGCCGCCCACGAACTGCGCCAGGTGGCCGACACCGAAATCGATCTGGGCGCCATCGCGCCGCTGGTCTGTTATCCCGGCGCGCTGGGCCAGGCCCTGCTGAACCTCATCAGCAATGCCGCCCAGGCCATGGCCGGACAAAGCGTGCGCGGGCGGCTGCGGGTGAGAAGCTGGCAGGAAGGCGATCAGGCCTGCGTGGAGATCCGCGACACGGGCCCGGGCATTCCGCCGGACATCCGCGAGCAGATCTTCGACCCTTTCTTCACCACCAAACCATTCGGCGAAGGTTCGGGACAGGGCCTGGCCATCGCCCACAGCGTGATCGTCCGCCAGCACGGGGGCAGTCTGATGCTGGCCGATGACGGCCCCGGCGCCTGCTTTCGCATCCGGCTGCCTGTCGCCGGGCCGGGCTGAGCCCCGCTCGGTAGCAGCGCCCCCTCGCGCGGCTGGCGCTCGCCGGGGCGTCCTCATCGCTTGACCTGACCAATGCGCTTCCCCATGGCTTGCAGACCGCACTAGACTCGACTTCAGGACGTGACAGGGGGGCCGTTCAATGCCACAGAAAAACACCCACGCCGGCCATGATCGAAGACGAGACGCCAATCCCGGCCTGACGCCAGGAGGCCGGCATCGGGCTGGCCGGTGGCCCCTGATCCTGCCACTCACCCTGGTGCTGCTCGGCCCCTGTGCGGCGCGGGCCGCTGAGACGACCGACGAGCTGGATCGAGTGATTCTGGCACCCCAGGGCAGCGAAGCCAGCGCGCAGGAGCCGGCCCCGCGGATCGAGGAAATCATCGTGACAACCACGCGTCACGAACGCGCGGCGCGCTCGCTGCCCATGAGCATCGACGTATTTTCCGGCGCCGAACTCCATGATGCCGGCGCGAGCGGACTCGAGCAGATTCTGCATCGCTCCCCCGGCGTGACTTTCCGCAAAGGCGAAAACGGTGACACCAACAACCTCACGATCCGGGGCATCGGCGGCAACACCTTTTTCTTCAATCGCGCGTTCGGCATGTATTTCGGCGATGTGTCCCTGATCAACCCGACCTTCATCGGGCCACAGCCGGACATCGATCCCTTTGATATGCAGACGGTGGAAATCCTCAAAGGGCCGCAAGGCACGATTTTCGGAGGCACGGCCCTGGCCGGTGCGGTGCGCTACCTGCCCAACCCTCCGGACTTCGGCGATGCGCAAGGCCACGTGTCCGGCGGCCTCGGCATGAGTTCGCAGAGCGAGGAACTGAACCAGAACCTAGCGCTGATGTGGAACCGGACCGCTGGCGATCATTGGGCGCTCCGGTTCGCCGGCACCCTGAGGCGGGCTGGCGGATATATCGATGACCTGCGCAACGAGCGCGCCGATATCAACACAAGTTTCGCCGGCCAGGCTCGTCTGCTCGCAACCCGGCGGACCAGTGCCGGATCCGAGTTGCGACTGGTCTACCTGCAACGCCGTTTCGAAACCGACGACAGCAGCCTGACCGACAACCTTAGCCGACTCGAAACCCGCCACAAATTCTTTCCCGAGTGGGCCCATTCGCAGCTGGAGATTCGCGGCGCAGAATTCGAGACCGCGCACCTCGACTCCATGAGCCTGCGCCTGTCCAGCCACCAGTTGCTCAAATCCGGAGGCTTGCTGCGTGACCTGACCACGGTCGGCGATTTTCAGCAGACGCCAAACCGCACACCCCAGCCTTTCGATTTCGATGTCGAGGGCTGGACCCACGAAATTCGCCTCGTCTCGAGCCAGCGGACCCAGCACCACAACTGGCTCCTGGCCGACTGGGACTATGTCGCGGGAATCGTGGCAATGCGCACCGATCAGTACATGCTAATCGATGTCGGGCTGGCCCAGGCGGACTCCGAACCGGTTCCCGACTCGGCCCCGACATCCGACCGGGATCAGGGCAACGCGGCGGCATTGATTGAAGGCAGGGCCCTGGCCAGCGAGTATGCGGGCTACTTCGACTTCACCCGTTCGCTGTTTGGTGAGCGCTTCGAACTGGGCTTGGGCGGCCGTCTTTTCGAGCAGCGAACCAACGGCGTGATCGTGAGCGAGGCGGTCATCCGACCTGGTGATCCGGCGCCGATTCTGGCCGGACCGCTGGATGAAAGCCGCGGGGCCTTGCGTGAACGGGGCTTCAACCCCCGCGTCTCGCTAACCGCGCACCTGAACACGGCGCTGTCCCTGTTTGTCAGCACGGCCAAGGGCTTCCGCTTTGGCGGCTTCAACGCCGATCCCTTCCTCGGCCGGAAAACGATCGGTGACCCCCCTCTGGAATTCCGCTCGGATCAGCTCTGGAATCACGAACTCGGCCTGCGCAGCAACTGGCTGGGTGGACGACTGCAATTTGACGCCACCCTCTTCATGCTGATCTGGCAGAACATGCAGACCAACCAGGTAGCCGAAACCAAACCCTTCACGACGCCGTTCATCGATAACATCGGCGGCAGCCGCTCGGACGGCGCCGAGCTGGCATTGCGTGCGCGAAGCCCGTTCGGCTTGACGATGCGACTCGGAGCCGCCTACACCAACGCCCGCACAAGCGCCGCCTTCGACGCGCCCGGTGGCCATGTCGACAAGGGTACTGCGCTGCCCAATGCGCCCCGTCTTGCGTTCGCGGCCGGACTGGAGCTTGCGGTTGACCGGCATGCCTATCACTTCAATGGCCACCTGTCTTACGCCTGGCAGGACGATTCAAGAAGCGATTTCTTCAACCGGGTTCCGCTAGCCGCCTATGATCTGCTGGACTTCGGGCTGCGGCTGACGCTGCCGCAACGCCAGGGCCACCCCGAACTGCGCCTGACGGTAACCAATCTCCTGGACCGCCGGGCGGTCCTGACCGCGATCGGCGATGGCGATGCGGCCGACGGCGGCAATGAGCAGATTTTCACCAATCTGCTGTCGCCGCGCCGAGCCCTGCTCAATTTGGGTTTCAGTTTCTCCTAATCCGAACCGAATCCTCCGAACGCGCGTCGAATGCCCGGATTTTCCGGGCCTGCTCTTCAAGCAGCGGGCCGCAGAAAGACTCAATGCGATCGCGCGCCTCGGCAAAGGGCGCGATCATCACCTGAACATAAACCCGCCGCATCGCCCAGCAATTCAGGGGCACGCTCGCCCGCAGCGCCATGTCGAGCGTGGCCAGCAATGCAGTGCGATCACCGGCAGCGGCAGCCCCGATGGTCTTGGCCATCAGGAGCCAGTACGCCCTCATCGGCACGCTCTGGGTGTGCGTCGCACTGATCTGGGCCAGAGCCTGCTGGGCCGCGGCGCCGTTCCCTGCAACCCCGTGAAACATGGCAAGCACGATCTGCTTGGAATCCGGATCGAGCAGCGCCTGGTTGGCCTCGAGTTGGGCCACGCCGCGCTCGGCGCTGCGTCGCACCTCGACCGGATTCGCACCTGCCGCCTTCTTGAAAAACGCCCGATAGCCTTCGATCGGGGTCAGACCACGCATGCCTGTGGCCATTGGCACGATGATCTCGTCAATCTGCTTCGCGTTCCGTAACGCCCGCTCCGGCTCACCCTGACTCAGGTAAAGCTCCGTGAGCAGCACATCGAGTTGCCAAGGGCGCACCGGAAACGACTCGATGCGCGCGATGGCCTGCTGCGCATGGGCCAGATCCGATGTCGTGGCAAAGCGCACGGTTTCGGCGCGCAAGGCATGCGCCGGGTTGTCGGGCATGCGCGCCTGAGCGTGGCGCATCAGGCGATAGGCATCGGAATAACGATTGGAAATCAGGTACAGCCAGTACAGATGCATGACCGGCAAAGCGGCACCGGGGGTCGCATCCTGGGCGCGCAGAAAGGCGTCTTCCGCGCCGTCCAGGTCGCCGGCATGGAACAGGATCTCGCCCATTCGGTTCTGCACCGCCGACGCGCCCGCGATCTGGCTGAGCCAGGGCCGCAGCGTGGCGGCCGCTTTACCCGCATCCATGTCGAGGTACATCTGGCCCAGCGCCTGGGCGTAGGCCCGCATCTCAGGCTGCGTCTCCAGTCGCAGGATCTGCTCCAGTTGTTCACGCGCCCTAGGAATGGTCTGTGCGCCCGATCGATGGCCATGCCAGTAGCTGTAGCTGAGTGCTTCCAGCGCGAGCCAATGCGCTTCGAGGAAGTGGGGCTCCAACGCCAGCGCGCGGTCGACATGCACCAGCATGTCGTCGAAACGCGCCATTTTCCCCGAGCCCACCGGATCGGAGCGGCCGATCGCCATCGCCGCAAGATATTCGGCATAGGCATCCGGATGCCGGCTGGTGACGCTGAGCCTTACCGCATCGACGCCAATAGCCAAGCGCACCCCGTGACTCAGCGTATGCTGCATCCCGAACAGTTCATCCAGTCCACCGGGGATTGATCTGGCCCAGCGCGTCTCCCCGCTGCGGGTGTCGATGATCTGCGCGTTGATCTGCAAACTGGACCCGATCTGCTGCACCGAACCGCGCAACAGCAAATCGGCACGGGTGAGCGCACCAATGGCCCCAACGTCAGTCGCCGCCAGGCCCAGGGCCGCGGCATGGTCCGCCATGACCAAGCGCCAGTCACTCTGGGCGCCAAGATCGGCGATCACGGCCTCATGCAGGCCGGACAGGATGAGGCCGGTCTCGGCATCTACACCGAGCTGACGAAATGGCAGCACCGCCAGTCGCTTGTTCGGCGGCCCGGCCACTTTCCGCTGGCCGTTGCCTGGCACTCCTGGCGAATCAGGCAGCACCAGCGCCAGGGCCATTGCCGCAATGGCCAGCGCGATCAGAGGCACCGGCGACCGCAGGCTGCGTCGCAGCATTCTGCGAATCGAGGCCCCTTGCTCCGGACGCCAATGCCGCAATTCCGAGGCCAACGCCTGCATGCTAGCGATGCGCCGCTCCGGCCGCCCGGCACAGGCGGCGGCAATGATCTGCCGCAGACCGGCGTCTGCCACATCGTCTTCCCAGCCAGGCGCCAAGGCCTGATGCAGATCGCCAGAAACCAGTTGGAAGAGCAACACGCCCAGTGAATACACATCCGAGCGTTCAGAGAACACTCCTCCGGCCAGCACTTCCGGCGCCATGTACGCGGGGGTGCCGGTGGCGGACTCGACCCGGACGGTCTGGGTGAAACCCATCACCGTCACACCAGCATGTTCCAGACGTTCGCGGCTGGCCAGGGTACCGCTGCCGAAATCACATAGACGCAAATGCGGCTCAGCGCCGGATTCATCGACCAGCAGATTGCCCGGCTTGATGTCCTTGTGCATCACGCCCAGGGCATGGGCGCGGGCCAGAAGCTCGGCGGCCTCGGCGACGATGCCGACCCGCCGCGGCAGCGGCAGGATATCAACCCCGCCCTCGCGTTCAATCCAGTCGACCAGGCTGCCGGCCGGATACCAGGGCATCAGGATCCAGGCCGGCGCGACTTCAAATTGCCACTGTTCCAGCGGCACCAGCGGCGCGTCGTCTCCCAGTTCCTTGCGCAGGACGCGGTTCAACGTCACCTCGCGCTTGAGCGCACCGGTGGCGCGCTCGTTCAGGGCCAGTTTGATCACCTTGCGGGTGGCGCCGCCTTGCTGGCGCAGCCGCCACAGTTCGTTGTGCGGTCGGCTGCCCAGACGTTCTTCGAGCCGCCAGCCCTCCAGGCCCGGTACGGCCATGCCGGCAAGCAGTTCCAGATGGGCGCCCGTATCCTCGGCGCCTTCACAGCTGATCGGCAAGTCGAGCCGAAAGCCGTAACCGTGCACGGTGCGCAGCATGCTGCGGTCGGTGTCGTGCAGGGCCGCGCGGATGCGTTTAACCGCCTGCGAGAGCACCCCGTCGGTGACCACGCGATCACGCCAGACCGACTCGATCAATTCTTCTTTGGTGACCAGTTCGCCCTCGGCACGCAGCAGGCACAGCAAAACCTCCAACGGCTTGCGCTCGAGCGCGACAGGGCTGCCGGCCACGCTTAGCGTATGCGTGGCCTCATCGAATCTCGCATTGCCGAACGTCCAGCTAGGCATGGCAAATTCGCTGTCTGTGAGGTTTCCTGCTGGTCGACATTTGCTCTTGCCACCCCGCCCCGGACCAATTGCGTATTTGACCATGGGCCAAAGTGGCTCAGTTTATCCGCCTTCTTCCATGCTCTGTGAACTCGCCGACTTTGCGCGCTCAAGGCCCAGCACCACCTGGTTCAGCACCATTCGGTCACCAGGACGGGTCTGAGGCTATACCAGATCTATCATGCCCTCCGAGCCATTCCCATGAACCCTGGTTTCCAGGCTCAGCTGCGCCCGGCCCTGAACGGGCTGCTGCAGCGCAAGCTGGAGCATCGAGTTGAAGCTAGCAGCGCGGCAGACGGATGACTTGATTTACATCAAGACCGACCACCAATCCTCTGCTAAGCCTTCGCTCGTCACCTCCGGACCAGCAGAAGGACAAGCCGTTCACGCGCGGCCACTGGTGATAAGGGCGGAACATCACAAGCATCGTCGGGCGCGGGAGCGCATCATGCACCTGCCCGGCAAGCGCAGCCCACCGCGGCAAGCTACGGCGCCTGCCCATGCCGGGCGAAAGCCTTGGGCCCGACATCATCCGCCAACAGCCAGACCGTATAGGCATCACGCCGATCTCCCATCTCCATTCCCGGCGACCCGATCGGCATGCCCGGCACCGCCAGACCTTTCGCCCTGGGCCGCTCGTTCAGCAGCCGGCGGATATCGGCGGACGGCACATGGCCTTCAATCACGTAGCCGTCCACGGTGGCGGTGTGACAGGAGCCCATCGCCGGCGGCACGCCAAATTCGACCTTGCGTGCGGAGATGTCGGCCTGCTCGATCACGTCCACGAAAAATCCGTCTTCACGCAGATGATCCACCCAGGCGCCACAGCAGCCGCAGGTCGGACTTTTGTAGACCGTGACCCGCGGCAGTTCGGCCACGGAAACCTGCCCCGGCGCCTCCCCCGCACGTTTGGCCTGGCTGCAGGCTGCCATCAACAGCAAGGCCAGCATCGGGCCGAAAAGCTGTGTTGTGGTTTTCAATTGTCATCTCCTGCGAAACTTGATGAGGGGCTGGTCACAGCACCCAGGGTGCTGCGCCAGATTGGCGGATGCAAGCATCCGTTCGATTGACCGACGGCAGGTCGCAAGCATTCCCGCTTCGGTCCGTCGACCATCTGCCCGAGCAGTGGCAGATCTGAGCGAATCCGGGCGTGAGCAGCGCGACGGGAAACAACGCCCTTGCACCGCGAAAGTCTTGCCAATTGTCGTTCCATGGGCCGATTTTGCGAAGCAGAAAGGTCGTCTTTGCAGCCGCGATGCCGCGTTCACGATTGGCGCAAAGCCTCTCTAGGACAAGCAGCCCTTTTCACGGTTCAGTGCGATTTTCCAGGCCATCCTCGTTGTGCCCAAGCGCGAGCGCTGCCCATGCACGCGCGTCCGCCTCAAGGCCTGCCCGGCCCCATGCACCGCCCGCGTCCGGCCCAGCCCACCAGAAAAGCCTCCTGTTCCGGCGTTTCGATCGCTTCTGCGCCGCGCTGCAAGCGGACCTCCCGCATCGCACCTTCGGCATTGGCGCCGCCATCAATCAGCAGCATGGCCGCGATGGTCCCCGCCCGACCCAGTCCCCCTTTGCAGTGCACGAAGATCTTTTCGCCGCAAGTCAGCGCGGCATGGATCGCCTGCCGATCGGCGTTCCAGCGATCCAGCCACCCCGTGCTCGGCGCCGTGCCGTCCGGTAAGGGGTGATGCCGCCAGATCATGCCGGCGGCGATCACCGCCTGCTCCAGATGCGGCACACACAGCTCGACCATTTCCTGATCTTCAACCAGGCTGATCACCTGACCTGCACCCCAGGCGCGGATCGCCGCGATGTCGAGATCCAGATCGCGGTTCCAGGCGCCGGTCATGCTCGCCGGCTGCTTCTTGCCGGGACACAAGGACAGCCCGACCATGCCGCCGAAGCCGCTGACGCACTCCGCGATCGCAAGCGGATGGGTCAGACTCGTACGCTGGGGCTTGGGCTTGAGTGACAGAAACAGGCTGACGCCACCGTTAGCCATGGCGCCCTGCCCTGGCCACGAAGGCCTGGATCAGCGGTTCGGCAAGCTCGCCACCTCGCATCGCCTGCCGCCAGCGCAGGGGAATCGCCTCTTCGCCATACACCAGCCCGGCAATCCCGCAGGCCACGCAGGCCGTGGTGTCGGCATCGTAACCCAGGCTGATGGCCCGTCTGGCAATCGTTTCGAAGTCTTCCGCCTGCAATGCCCAGCGCGCCGAGCGCAGGCAATCCACCACGTAACCGGTGCCGCCCGGCGCCTGTTCCAATTCTTCCCGGAGCCTGCGCCATTGCGCCGTCAAGGCGGGCGCGATGTACGCATCCATGCGCTTTAGCGCGGCCTGCCAGGCCAGTTCGGGCGTCTGCGCCAGACAGCGCCGAACCCACAGGCAATACAGGGCGCAGCACAGCTGGGAAACCGGGTGCCCATGGGTGATCCTGGACTGCTGCATGGCCTGCTCGACCAGCCGGGACTCATCGCCACACCACAGCGCCAGCGGCAGAACCCGCATCCATGCGCCATTGCCGTTGCAATGTTCATCGATGCAGCCGGCGCTGCGACCATCATCCTGGCGTTGGCGCAAACGATGGATGGCCGACAGGGTCGCGCCGCCCACATCGAAGACCTTGCCATCCACGGCAAGCCGGCCCTGATCTTTCCATTCCACCAGCAAACTGGCCAGCGCCGCATAAAAAGGCCGATCCCCGGCCTCGATCAAGGCCTGGGCCAGGCAGAGCAGATGCGCGCCATCGTCCGACCAGGTTCCCGGCGGCACGCCGACATGAGCCCGAGCAAACCCAGGTGGCGGCTGCATTTCAATCTGCACCGACGCGGGCAGTTCAGCCGGCGGATGAAACTCGTAAGGCACGCCCAGAGCATCGCCGACCAGCGCCCCCCAGAGCGCACCGCGCAAGCGCGTGGCCGATATGGCGCAATCCGAAGCCTCTGTTTCCGGCTTATCCTGGGACCAGATTTTCTGTGGAACTCCTGACATTCTTGTCCCTGGCTGCTGAGGTAGGTCGCCCATATTAAGCGGCCACAGGCTCAAAACTTGAGCCACTCAAGCGGCTTGCGAGAAGACAAATCGAATTTGAATTCAAGCCGGCCAGGCGCCACGCCGGGCGCGGCCAAGGCGAGGCATCGCCCAGGTCCGGCGGAACGTTTTGCCGATGGGGATCGTGTTAGGCCGAAGATGAGCGCTGGTTGACACGCAACGACCGACGCTGAGCACTGATGCGCCTTGCGTCTGTGCCGCAATGGCACTGTTCGAACCGCTGGAAAATCGCAGGCCGGGCTGGTCCGAGGCCCATGCGTCCGCCCGGCAGATCAGGCTGGCGTCCGCTGACAAGCCCTGGCGTGAGATGTGAATCCAGGCGCTGACGTTCGAGTTAAGGTTCACATTCGAATGCCTGATTCAGGCTTGAAGGAGACATTAATGACTA
>JBFKDQ010000064.1:0-19802 GCA_041619555.1 Oceanococcus sp.
GGCAATGACCAAGGCCTCGCTGAACGTGCACGCCGGCCACGACGACTATCACTGCGTTGACGACACCGGTTTCTTCCAGGTCATGGCCAAGAACGCGCAGCACGTGGCAGATCTCAACATCATCTCGCACCGCATCGCCGAACTGGCGCTGACCCCCGGCATCGTGGCGCAGGACGGGTTCCTGACCACCCACCTGATCGAATCCCTGCTGTTGCCGGAACGCGAGCTGATCCAGGCCTTCCTCGGGCGCCCCGACGACCTCATCGACTGCCCGACTCCGGCGCAGCGGATGATTTATGGCGCCCGCCGCCGCCGCATCCCGGAGCTCTGGGACGTGGACAATCCGATGATGGCCGGGGTGGTGCAGAACCAGGACGCCTACATGCAGAGCGTGGCGGCGCAACGACCTTTTTTCTTCGATCACATTCCCGCCCTGGCGACACAGGCCTTCAGCGAATATGCCGCGCTCACCGGCCGGCGCTATGCGCCGGTGATGCCCTATCGCTGCGAGGATGCCGACTACCTGATCATCGGCCAGGGCAGCATGATCGCCAATGCCTGGGCGGTGGCCGACTATCTGCGCGAGCACCGCCGTCTCAAGGTCGGGGTGGTCAACCTGCTGATGTTCCGGCCATTCCCCGCCGCCGCGCTGGCGCCGCTGCTGCGCGGTCGCAAGGGCATCGCGGTGCTCGAGCGCCTGGATCAGCCGCTGGCCGAAGACCCGCCGCTGATGCGCGAGATCCGTTCGGTGATCGGCAAGTGCCTGGAAAACGGCCAGCAGCACCGCAACCCGCCGTGGCCGGGGCTCGCCACCTGGCGCGACCTGGACGAACTGCCGCCCCTGTATGCCGGCGCCTTTGGTCTTGGCAGCCGCGACCTGCAACCCGAGGGCCTGATCGGCGCGATCGAGAACATGCTGCCGGATGGCGCCCGCCGCCGCCGCTATTACCTGTCGATCGACTTCCTGCGCCCACGGCCGGACACGCCCAAGCAGGCACTGCACCAGCAGACCATCGCAGCGGCGTATCCGGACCTTGCCAAGCTGGCGGTGCACGGCAGCGAGAACCCCGACCTGATGCCGCCAGACTGCATCACCGTGCGATTCCACTCGATCGGCGGCTGGGGGATGATCACCACCGGCAAGAACCTGGCGATGACGCTGTTCGAACTGCTGGGCTATCACATCAAGGCCAATCCGAAATACGGCTCGGAAAAGAAAGGTCAGCCCACCACCTTCTATCTTGCTGCCGCGCCCGAACCGATTCGCCTGAACGGCGAGTTCTTTCATGTCGATGTGGTTCTGTCGCCCGATCCGCACGTGCTGCGACATACCAATGCCCTGGCCGGACTACGTGATGGCGGGGTCTTCGTTCTGCAGAGCGACAAGGCCGCGCCGGAGGCGGTCTGGGCCAGCATCCCCGAGCGTTACCAGCGCGAAATCGTCGCGCGCAAAATCCGTGTTTTCCACCTGGATGCTTTCGCCATCGCCCGCGAAGAGGCCACCGACCCCGAACTGCAGCTGCGCATGCAGGGCATCGCCTTTCAGGGCGCCTTCTTTGCCGCATCACCGCTGATGGCAAAGGCCGGCTTCGACGAGGAACGCCTGCTTGAAGCGATCCGCGGCCAGTTGCAACACAAGTTTGGCGCCAAGGGCGCGCGCGTGGTGGAAGACAATCTGCGGGTGGTGCGTCGCGGTTTCGACGAACTGCGCGAGCTCGCGCCCCAGGCCATCGTGGCCCAGAACCGCAGCGAAGTGCCGGCCGGCGAATTGCCCTTGCGCCTGCGCGACCTGCCGCCAAGCCGATCACCGCAAAGCGATCTCCACGGCTTCTGGGAACGCACCGGCAGCCTGTATGCACGGGGCGCGGCGAACGACAATCTGGCCGACCCCTTCATCAGCCTGGGCGTGATGCCGGCCAGCACCGCCCTGTTCCGCGACATGACGGGCATACGCTTCCAGCACCCGCGCTGGATTGCGGAGAAATGCACCGCCTGCGGCGAGTGCTACACCGTCTGCCCGGATACCGCGATTCCAGGCCTGGTCAACGACATCGGCCAAGTCTTCGACACCCTGCTGGCGCGCCTGCGGCGCCAGGGCCAGCCCCTGACCCAGCTGCCCGCCGCGGTTCGCAAGCTGGAACCGCTGTTCCGCGCCGAACTCAACGCCGCCGGCGAAGGCGGCAATGTGCGGGAAATTCTGGCAGGGGCCATCAGCACGCTGCTGGCAGACACCGAGCCGCAGCGACGCGCCAGCCTCAAGGGCGAGTTCGATGCGATGCTGGCGGAACTCAAGACCTTCGACTTCGCCCTCAGCCGGCCTACCTACACCCTGCCGGAGAAGAAACAGCCGGGCAGCGGCGGCCTGCTGAGCATCACGGTGAATCCCTACACCTGCAAGGGCTGCATGGAGTGCGTGACCTCCTGCAAGGACGGCGCGCTGGAAAGCGTGACGCAGACGCCCGAGTCGATCGAGCAATTGCGCGACAACTGGGATTTCTGGCGCGAACTGCCGACCACACCGCAGAAATACATCCGCGTCGATGATCTGGAAGAAGCGGCCGGGGCGCTGCACACCATCCTGCTGGACAAACACGTCTACCAGGCATTCTCCAGCGGCGACGGCGCCTGCCTGGGATGCTCGGAAAAAACCGTGGTGCACCTCTTCATCGCCACCGTCGAAGCCTTGATGCAGCCGCGCGTGAAGCGGCATCTGGCCCGCATCGAAACCTTGATCAAGGATCTGGAGCAGCACATCCGGCTCAAGCTGGTGGCCGAGATCGATGTCGATGACACCGAGGCGATGGGCGATGTGCTCGGCTCGCTGCAGCCGGATGCCGACATCAGCCTGGCGGAGATTGCCGGCAAGATGGAAGCGCGCAAAGCCGCCCGACTGCTGGATCCGGCCTGGCTGCGACGCATGAACACGCTGGTCGCCGGCCTCAAGACCCTGCGCGAGCGCTACCTCGCGGGCACCAGCGGTCGCGGCCGCAGCGCCATGGGCCTCGTCAATGCCACCGGCTGCACCTCGGTATGGGGCAGCACCTGGCCCTTCAACCCCTACCCCTTCCCCTGGGCCAACCATCTGTTTCAGGACAGCCCTTCCATGGCCATGGGCGTGTTCGAGGGTCACATGGCCAAGATGGCGGCGGGCTTCCGTCTGTTGCGCGAGGCCGAAGTGGAACTGTCTGGCGAACCGCTTGAAGCGAGCCAGGCCGAGCGGCTGGCGCGTTTCGACTGGCACCAGTTCAGCGAACAGGAATTCGATCTGTGTCCGCCGGTGGTGGTTCTGGGCGGCGACGGGGCGATGTACGACATCGGCTTCCAGAATCTCTCGCGCATGATGATGTCTGGCAAGCCAATCAAGGTCCTGGTGGTCGACACCCAGGTTTATTCCAATACCGGCGGCCAGGCCTGCACCTCGGGTTTCATGGGGCAGGTCTCGGACATGGCGCAGTTCGGCGCCGCTCAATCGGGTAAGCAGGAGATCCGCAAGGAGATCGGCCTGATCGGCATGGCCCATCGCAACACCTACGTGATGCAGAGCACCATCGCCCACCCGAACCACATGATCGAGGGATTCATCGAAGGGCTCAAGGCGCGGCGCCCCGCCCTGTTCAACCTGTACACCGCGTGTCAGCCGGAGCACGGCATTGCGGACGATGCCGGCCGCGAACAGGCGCGACTGGCCGTGGAATCCCGCGCCTACCCGCTGTTCCGCTACGATCCGGCCCGCGGCCAGACGGTGGCGGAATGCCTGGATCTTTCGGCCAATCCTGCCCCGCAGGACATCTGGCCACGCTATGAGATCCAATTTCGTGCCGGCGGTCGCGACAAAAAGCTCAGCCTGCCGATGACATTCGCCGACTTCGCGATGACCGAAGCGCGCTTTCGCAAGCACTTCCGCACCGCTCCGCCGGATAGCTGGCATGAGGACATGATGCCTCTGGCCGATTATCTGCAACACGATGCGACCGGCCGGGAAGGAAAATTTCCGTTCATCTGGACGGTGGATCGCGAGCAGAAACTCGGACGCCTGCTGGTTGACCAGGCCATGGTCAGTTCCTGCGAGGAGCGCCGCGATTTCTGGATCATGCTGCGCGCGCTGGGGACCAAACCGGCCGCAAGCCCCGACATGTCGCGCAGCACCGCGGAGATCGAACAGCAGGTGCTTGCGCGCCTGAGCGCCGGCCTGCTGCAACTGATCAACACCAGCACGGTCCCGACCAGCGCCGCGGCGGCTGCCGGCGCAGTCGCCGGTACCCCGACGGCGGCAGCGGCGGCGCCCGCTCCGGCCAGCGACTACCTGGCGCCCTGGATCGACAGCGATCAGTGCACCGCCTGCGACGAATGCACGCGACTGAACCCGCAGATCTTTGCCTATAACGCCACCGGCAAGGCGGTGATCAAGGACCCCGCGGGCGGACCCTATAGCGACCTGGTGAAGGCGGCGGAAAAGTGCACCGCCGGCATCATTCATCCGGGCCGGCCGGCCGATCGCAGCGCACCGGACATCGACAAATGGCTGCGTCGCGCCGAGAAGCACAACGGCTAGCACGACGCGACCATGAGACCGCTGACCGCAACGCACGGCTTCGCCCACGGCATTCATCCCCCGCAGGCCAAGGACGACACGCGCGATGCGCCGATTCGGCAATTTCCTTTCGCGCCGCTACTCATCGTGCCCCTGTCGCAGCATGCCGGGACGCCGGCGCGACCGGTGGTGCGTGCGGGCCAGGACGTCCTGCGCGGCCAGTTGTTGGCCGAGCCGGATGGCGAACGCTCCGTGGCGATGCACGCTCCCGCCTCGGGAGTCGTCCAGTACATCGAACTTGCTCCCAGCATCAGTGGCCGGATGCAGCCGGCGGTCTATCTGGCGCCATTTCCGGGCTCCAGCCAGGAAGTGGCCGAAGGCCTGCCCTGCCGCGCCGAAGACGCCAGCGTGGAAGAGATCCTGCACGCCATCCAGTGGGCCGGCATCGTCGGCCTGGGCGGCGCCGCCTTTCCGACCCACGTCAAGCTCAGGCCGGCGGGTGACCACCGCATCGACACCCTGATCATCAATGGCGCCGAATGCGAGCCCTATCTGAGCACGGATCATCGCGTGATGCTGGAGCAACCACGCGATGTGTTCACCGGCATTCGCTACCTGCTGCGGGTCTGTGGCGCCAGCCGCACCCTGATCGGAATCGAGGACAACAAGCGTGATGCGGCTGCAGCGCTGCAACAGGTGCAGCCGGACGATCTGAATCTCAGCGTGGAACTGCTGCCGGTGAAATATCCTCAGGGCGCGGAAAAAATGCTGATCCAGGCCCTGCTGAACCGCCGGGTGCCGTCCGGCGGCCTGCCAGCGCACGTCGGCGTGCTCACGGTCAATGTCGCCACCTGCGCCGAGATCGGCCGGCTGCTGCCGCATGGACGCGGGATCGTGGAGCGGGTCGTGACCATCACCGGCCCGGGCGTGCGCCAGCGCGGGAACTACCGCATCCCGATCGGCACGCCCTTGCGGTTTGCCCTGCAGCAGGCTGGTGCCGTCGATGATCTGAGCATGGTGTTTCTCGGCGGCCCGATGATGGGCCAGGCCCTGCCGAATCTGGACATTCCGATCACCAAAGGCACCACCGGCTTTGTCGCCTTCACCCAGGCACAGACCGGCAAGCCGCGGCCACCCCATCCCTGCATCCATTGCGGCTACTGCGTGCAGGCCTGCCCGATGTCCCTGAATCCATGCGATCTCGGCCGGCTGGCGCGCAAGGAGCGTTTCGCCGACATGGCCGCGCAGCTGCGCCTTTTCGACTGCTTTGAATGCGGCTGCTGCAGCTTTGTCTGTCCCTCGAACCTGCCGCTGGTGCAGTCCTTCCGGGTCGCCAAAACCGCCCTGCGCAAGGCGGGGCACACACCATGAAGTCCGGGCTCACGCTGCAGGTCAGCAGCTCGCCGCACATCCACGGCGGCGCGCGCGTCGAAACCATCATGTTCAATGTGGTGCTGGCCCTGCTGCCCTGCGCCTTCTTCTCGATCTACGCTTTCGGCCTGGCCGCCCTGCTGGGCCTGGTCACGGCCACCGCGTCCTGCGTCACCACCGAACACCTGCTGTGCCGCGCCGCCGGCCGGCCATCAAGCCTGGGTGACGGTTCGGCAACCATCACCGGCCTGCTCTACGGCCTTAGCCTGCCGCCCGGCCTGGCCTTGTGGATGGTGGCCTGCGGCGGGGTGATCGCGATCGCCCTGGGCAAGGCCGTATTCGGCGGGCTGGGCTACAACGCCTTCAATCCCGCCCTGGTGGGGCGCGCCTTTCTGCAGGCCGCATTTCCCGCGGCGATGACGCACTGGATCCCGGCAATGGCGGCAGAGCGGTTCCAGTCGCTGCCCCCATCGGTGCTCGCGCCGCCCTTGCTGCGCCCCGATCTTGATGCGCTGAGCGCCGCCACGCCGCTGGCGCAGATGCAGATGGGGCAACCGCTCAGCACGAACGCGGATCTGCTGCTGGGCCTGAGCAGCGGCTCCAGCGGCGAGACCTGCGCGCTGCTGATTCTGGCCGGCGGCCTCTACCTTGCGGCGCGGCGGATGCTCGACTGGCGCATCCCGGCCGCGATACTCGCCAGCGTGGCCGTACTCAGCCAGCTCCTGCATGGCCTTGACCCCCTGCGTTATGCGCCGCCGGCATTCATGCTGCTGTCCGGCGGCCTGATGCTTGGAGCGGTCTTCATGGCCACCGACATGGTGGCCTCGCCGATCACCCACCGCGGCGCCATCGTGTATGGCGTGCTGATCGGTACGCTCGTGGTCGCGATCCGTTACTGGGGCGGTATGCCGGAAGGGGTGATGTACGCCATTTTGCTGGCCAACGCGGTCTCGCCACACATCGACCGGCACCTGCAGCCACGCCCCTTCGCGCCCCCACGGGAGAAAAAGGCATGAGGGCAACGGACAGCAACAGCGCTTTCGCGATGTATCGGGCCCTGGTCGGCACCGGCTGTGTCTGTGCGCTGCTGGTGGTGTTTACCTACCTTCTCACCGCCCCGTTGATCGCGCAAAAACGCAGCGCAGCCCTGCACGAGGCAGTGTTCGCCGTATTGCCGGGCACCACCGCCACGCTGGCCTTGCATGCGAATGACCAGGGCGAACTGGGGCTGCTGGAGCACGGCGCCGCGACCCCGCTGTATCTGGGCCTGGACGCCGGGGGCCGCATCACCGGCCTGGCGATCAGCGCGCAGGGCATGGGTTACCAGGATCTCATTCGACTGCTGTACGACTACGCCCCGGACCGAGGCCGGGTGATCGGACTCAAGGTGCTGGATAGCCGCGAAACCCCAGGGCTGGGCGATCGCATCCATCATGACCGCGCCTTCCTGGCCGCCTTCGAGGATCTCCAGATCCCGCTCAGCGCCGACGACGGTCGCGTGCAGCAGCCGATCACGATCCGCTCCGGCCCACACCGTCAGCCCTGGCAGTTCGACGCGATCACCGGCGCGACCATTTCATCGCAGGCGGTTGCCCGGATTCTGAGCCAGAGCAGCGCGCTGTGGGCACCGCTGATCTGGCGCAACCAGGAGACACTGCAAGGCATCGCCAGCCGCGCGGAGGGCGCACGCCATGGCCCCTAGCGCCAGCGACGACTTCATCAAGGGCCTGTGGCGCGACAATCCGGTCTTCGTTCAGGTGCTGGGCATGTGTCCGGTGCTGGCGGTGAGCAATTCGGCCCTCAACGCCCTGACCATGGGTCTGGCGACGAGTTTCGTGCTGTGTCTGTCCAGTCTGCTGGTTGCCAGCTTGCGCGCCTTCATTCCGGCCGAGGTCCGCATCGCCTGCTATGTGCTGATCATCGCCAGCTTCGTCACCGTCGTCGACTACCTCATTCAGGCCATCAGTCTCGAACTGCATGCCGCGCTCGGCGCCTTCATTTCGCTGATCGTGGTCAATTGCCTGATCCTGGCCCGTGCCGAGGCCTTTGCATCGCGCAACACCCCACTGCGCGCGCTGCTCGATGCCCTGGGCATGGGCCTGGGCTTCACGTTCGCCCTCCTGTGCCTGGGCGCGGTGCGCGAGATTCTGGGCATGGGCAGCCTGTTCGGCATCGCGCTCTTTGGCGAGGCCTTCCAGCCCTGGGTCGTGATGATTCTACCCGGCGGCGGTTTCTTCACCCTGGCGGCGTGGCTGCTGCTGATCACCGGCCTCAAACGTCGCCGTGCCCGTCCACAGGGGGCCTGAATGAATGATCCCTCGCTCGCCTCGATTTTCATCAATGCCAGCCTGGTCAACAATTTCGTGCTCGCCTATTTTCTCGGCATCTGTCCTTTCCTCGGCGTGTCCGGGCGGCTGTCCACCGCCACCCGCATGGGCGGCGCGGTGAGCTTCGTGATGCTGATCAGTTCGCTGTGCGCCTATGCCATTCACGCCGTTCTCGATGCCCTGGGTACCCCCTATCTGCAACTGCTCGCCTTTGTGGTGGTCATCGCCTCGACCGTGCAATTGGTGGAAATGCTGATCCGCAAATTCAATCCGGCGCTGTTTCGCGCCCTGGGTATCTTCCTGCCCCTGATCACCACCAACTGCGCGATTCTCGCGGTGGCCCTGTTCCAGACCAACCGCGCATACGGCCTGCTGCAGTGCCTGGTGTTCGCACTGGGCGCCGGCGCCGGCTTCACCCTGGCGCTGGTTCTGATGGCGGGCATACGCGAGAAACTGGAACTGGCCGAACTGCCGGACCTGGCCGAGGGCACCGCGATCAGCCTGATCGTCGCCGGCATCCTGTCCCTGGCCTTCATGGGCTTTGCCGGCATGAGCACATGAGCGCCCTGGCGCATGTCCTGCTGAGCCTGCTGTGCGTGCCGCTGCTTGCCCTGCTGTGGTTTTTCGCCAGCCGGCTGAATCCTGCAGCCGGGCCTGATTCCAACAATCCGACCGGGCCCGCTTGCGGAAGCTGCGGCTGCGCCGGTATCTGTCCCCGCGAGGAGGAGACCCGATGAAACTCGAAGACTACGATCATGCAGAACGCTTCCAGGCCACCCTGCTGAGTTCCCAACGCCTGACCCCCGAGGATTGCACGGAGGTCAGGGAACTCGTGCTGGCCATCGAGCAAGCCGATTTCGAAGCCCAGGCCGGCCAGAGCGTCGGGGTGATCGTGCCCGGCCCGCATGAGATGGGCCAGGCCCACCATTTCCGGCTGTATACCCTGGCGGCCACCCCGTTGCGCAGCAGTTCGGGAAAAATGGAAATCCGTCTGTGCGTGCGCCGCTGCAATTACATCGACACCTACAGCGGCGAGGAGTGTCGCGGCATCGCATCGAACTATCTTTGCGATCTGCAGCCCGGCGCCAAGCTGCAGATGAACGGACCGTTCGGTCTCGCCTTCCCCCTTCCGGCCGATCCGGCAGCCGACCTGCTGCTGATCAGCATGGGTACCGGCATTGCTCCGTTTCGGGCATTTGTCGAACGGCTGTACAGAGAACAGCCCGAGCGAAACGGTCGGGTCTGGTTGTTCCATGGCGCGGTCAGCGGCCTGGAACTGCTGTACATGAACGACGAACGCAACGACTTCGCCGAATACTACGACCGCCAGACCTTCCAGGCTTTCAAGGCCCTGAGCCCGCGGCCCAACTGGGCGGATCCGATTTCCTGGGACTACGCGCTGGAATACCGCACCCAGGAAATCTGGGACGTGCTGGCCAAGGACAACAGCTGCGTCTACCTGGCCGGGCGAGCCGAACAGCTCGACAAGCTCGATGCCTGGTTTACCAGCATGACCGATGGCAGCAAGACCTGGCAGAACCGCAAACAGGCCCTCAAGGACGCCGGCCGCTGGATGGAATTGCTGTACTGACCGGTCGGCCCGCACCACGAACACGCGGGGACGCACCACCTGCCGCACGGCCCTCGAAACTCAGGCTCAGGCTCAGGAAATGAGCCTGAGCGCTGCGATGATGGGCTTCAGCTTGCAGCCCCCGCCCCCATGACAACACGTAAGAGAAACTCGACCACATGCGCGATTTGCGGCGCCCAAAACGAAGTGCTGTCGATTGCCAGCACCAGTGCCTTCGGCAGCCCGGACCTCGACCTGCGCCCGCCTGAAACGCAACGCTCGACGATGCCGGACTGGATCGATGAATGCACCCATTGCGGCTACGTCGCGGCCGATCTGGGCGAGGCCAGCACCACGGCGCGCCGCCTCGTTCTGTCTGCGGACTACAGCGACTGCGGTGATTTCGACACCGCGCCGCCATTGAGCCGCCGATTTATCCAGGCGGCCAAGCTGGCCGACACCAGCCACGACAAGGCGCTCAACTCCCTGTTTGCCGCCTGGGCTTGCGACGATGCCCAACAGCCGGACCATGCCGCCGCCGCGCGCAGGCTCGCCGCCACCCACCTTCGCCAAGCCCTGCCGGAACTTGATCTCGAGAGCAGGTGGGCGGAACAACTGCGCCTCATCGACATCCTGCGACGCTGCGAAGCCTACGATGCAGCCATTGCCGAAGTTCACAGTCTTCTTGCCGCCGGGGATCTTGACAGCACCCTGATTCGCATCGCGCGATTTCAGAAAGCCCGGTGCGACTCTCAGGACGATGGCCGATACACGCTTGCCGAGGCCCTCGCCGATGAATGAACTCGCAGGCCACTAGCGCCCCCCTCATCACGGAGACTGGCCGGGTGTATGATGTACGGTGCGATGAAGAGATCTCCTTTCAAGCTCCTGCTCTTTATGCTGGCGATTTTCGCCGGGCAATGGCTGGTGCTGGCGCACGATCTGGAGCATTCCGCTCTCGCCCTGCAAGATGCCAACTGCCAGGTCTGCGCCCATGGCGGCCAGATGAGCGACGGCGTGCCAGCCGCACTGGCCTTGACGTGGCCGACGCTGGCGCAAGCGGCCCGGGCCGAGCATCTGCGCCCGGACATCACCGCCTCCAGACCTAACGCCTACGCCATCCGCGCACCCCCTTTCCGATTCAGCTGACCCTTATTTCATCCGACGACAGGCATCTGTCGTCTCATTCTGTCAGTACATCGGAAATCATCATGAACCATTTTGCCTATGTCGCCCTGGCGGGCGCCCTGATGGCGTCCTCGCCATTGCTGGCCGCTCCGGCCACCAAGAGTTTCAACCCCAAAATCAGCCTGATCATGAGCGCGCAGTACGCGGACTACAGCGCAGGCTCCGAGGCCGAGGTGGCCGGTGTCGCCCTGGGCCCGGAAACCGAACTCAAGCCTGAAGGCATGGCGCTCGGCGAAGCCGAGCTGGTGCTGGAGGCCAACATCGATCAGCACTTCCACGGCTGGAGCACGATCGCGCTCGAAAATGAGGACGGCGAGACCGTCGTCGCGGTCGAGGAAGCCTATATCGATACCCTGGCGATGCCGGCCGGGCTGGCACTGAAGTTCGGGCGCTTCCTGTCCGATATCGGCTACCACAATCGCCAGCATGCCCATGCCTGGGACTTTGTCGACGCCCCGCTGGCCTACCGCAGCCTGCTCGCCAACCGTTACGCGGACGACGGGCTGCAAGTGCGCTGGCTGGCCCCCACCCCAGTGCTGCTGGAACTTGGCGCGGAGGTCATGCGTGGCGACGGCTTCCCGGCCGGTGGCGAAGCGCGCAGCGGCATCAAGGCCTGGACCGCCTTTGCCCATCTGGGCGGCGATGTCGGCAACGGCGGCGCCTGGCGACTCGGCCTGGGCTATCTGGATGCCGACGCCCTCGATCGTCGCAGCGGCGAGGAGCAGGAACTGGGCTTCAGCGGCAGCAGCACGCTGCGCCTGCTTGATGCGGTCTACAAGTGGGCGCCCGCAGGCGACGCACGTGAACGCAATTTCAGCTTCCAGGCCGGCTACCTGCAGCGCCGGGAGTCCGGCGAACTGAGCGATGATCCTGACGGCGCCGATCAGCGCAGCAACTACACCGGCTCCCAGGACGCCTATTACCTGCAGGCCGTCTATCAGTTCATGCGAGGCTGGCGCCTGGGGCTGCGCTACGACCGTCTGTCCACGGACAACCAGCTGGACAACCCCGCGCCCGACACGACGCTGGCCACGGTGGCCAATGCCGCTGGCGAAACGCCCCGGCGCAGCAGTCTGATGCTGGATTACTCACCCAGCGAATTCAGCCGCCTGCGCCTGCAATACAATCGCGATGCCTCACGCCCTGGCGGCGAAAAGGATGATCAGCTGCTGCTGCAGGCCAGCTTCAGCCTGGGCGCGCACCCGGCGCATCAGTTCTAGGAGGCGCCGATGTCTCGATCCATGTTCCTGGGCGCCCTGCTGTTGCTGGCCCTGCCCAGCGCGATGAGCAACGCCCAGGCTGCGACCCGGGTGTTTGCCTGCGAGCCGGAATGGGCTGCGCTGGCCGGTGAAATCGGCGGCGATGCGCTGGAGATTTACAGCGCCACCACCGCCCTGCAGGATCCGCACAGGATCCAGGCGCGTCCCAGCCTGATTGCCGCCTATCGGCGGGCGGATCTGCTGATCTGCACCGGCGCGGAACTGGAAATCGGCTGGTTGCCGGCCCTGCAGCGCAAGGGCAATAATCCGCGCCTGCAGCCCGGCAAGCCGGGCTGGCTGGAGGTGAGCAGCCTGATCGAGATGCTGGAAGTTCCGCAGAGCCTGGACCGTGCCGGCGGCGATGTCCATCCCGCCGGCAATCCGCACATCCAGACCGACCCACGCCACTTCCTTGTGGCGGCCCAAGAGCTGGCCGCACGGCTGGCCCAGGTCGATCCGGCCCAGGCCGATCTCTACCGCGAACGCCTGGAAGATTTCCAGCGCCGCTGGCACGCGGCCATCACGCAATGGCAGACCCGTGCTGCCCCCTTGCGTGGCCTGCCGGTGATCAGCGCCCACCGCGGCTTTCCCTATTTGTATCGCTGGCTCGGCCTGGAACGGGTGGCGACCCTGGAAGCCCGGCCGGGCATCCCGCCCAGCGCCGGTCATCTGCAAACGGTGCTAGAGGGACTCAAGAGCCGCCCCGCCCACATGATTCTGTACGCGGCGTACCAGAACGCTCGTCCGGCACAATGGATGGCCGAACACGCCGGCATTCCGGCGGTAAAACTGCCCTACACCGTCGGCGGCATGGCAGGCACCGACGATCTGTTCGGCCTGTTCGAAGTCACCCTGGATCAATTGCTGGCGGCAGCCTCATGACGGCGTTATCCCTGCTGGGGCCGCCGCTGCTGGCCGGCCTGCTGGTGGTTTCCACCCATGTGCTGCTTGGCCGGAGGGTGCTGGAGCGCGGCATCATTTTCATCGACCTGAGCATCGCCCAGGTTGCCGCCCTGGGCGTCATCCTGGCTTCCAGCTTCGGCTGGGCGCCGGAGGAAGGCGTGCATCTGTCGACCCAGCTGGCGGCAGCCGGCGCCGCCCTGCTCGCAGCCACGCTGCTGAACTGGAGCGAACGCCACCTCGGAGAATGGCAGGAAGCCCTGATCGGCAGCCTGTATGTGCTGGCGGCCTGCGTCGCAAGCCTGGTGCTGGCCGGCAATCCACATGGCGCCGAACACATGCAGGCGCTGCTGACCGGACAGATCCTGTGGGTGAGTTATGGCCAGCTGCTGCCAGTCCTGGCGCTGTACGCGGCGGTGCTGACCCTGTGGTTTGCCTGGGCCCGGCACCATCCGGCGGCCTTCTACTTCCTGTTTGCGATCACCGTCACCGCATCGGTGCAGCTGGTCGGCGTCTATCTGGTATTCGCCTCCCTGATCCTGCCCGCCCTGGCCAGCGCCCGCCTGCCCGAGCGTTCGGGTCTGCTGCTGGGTTATGGCCTCGGCGCACTGGGCTACGCGGCCGGTCTGGGACTGAGCCTCAAGCTGGACCTGCCGGCGGGACCGCTGATCGTCTGCGTGCTGGCCGCGCTGGTCTTGCTCACCGCGGTGGGGAGGGCGGCGCTGAGCCGGCGCCAGGCCCGCATACAGAGCTGATGTATTCAGGCGCCGCGAACGGTTACCATGTCGCGGCTTTCCTGCGCCATCACGCGCGCCCTTGCGCCTGAGCGCAGCGGGATGGGCCACTGCATCGGGCGCGCCCCAAGATCAGGCCTCAGCTCAGCCCCACCGCCGGCGTCTGCCTGCTCATCCACCCTCGCCCACGAGAACCAAAAGATGTCCAGATCATCCCCCATGCAGGGCTGCACTCGCCGCAACGCAAGGCGCCCCATGAACCGGCATGGCTTCGTGCTGGCCTTGAGCCTGCTGGCTCAGGCCAGTGCGGCGATCGCGCACAACCCGGATGAGACCCGCGCCCGCTCGGTGCAGGTGCCGGATCACCGCCTCAGTGATCTGCCCTGTGTCCGCGGCCGCGCCGGCGTGTTCCCTTGCCAGAACCTTAACCTGCTCGCATTCGTTCCCAAATCGGAGTTCGGAATCGAGCTGTCAGCCGTCGGTGGTCTGAGTGAAACCTGGGGCTGGCATGATGCGGTCACCGGCGACGAATACATCATCCAGGGAGTCAGCAATGGCGTGCATTTCCTGCGTGTCAACGATCCGCTGAATCCGGAATATCTCGGCACCATGCCCAACACCGCCGCGGCGCAGTTGGTCTGGTACGACATGAAGGTGAATGACACCTGGCTGTACACGGTTTCGGAATCCGTGCCGCATCATGTGCGCGTATTCGATCTCACCCAGCTGCGTGGCGCCAGCGGCAGCGACAACCTCTTTCTTGACGCCGGCCGCTATCTGCCGAATCAGTCCGCCCACAACATCGTCATCAATGAAGCCACCGACTATGCCTATGTGGTGGGAGGCAATTTCGGCCAGGGCATCCGTGACGAGTGCTCCGGCGGCCTGATTGCCCTGGACCTGTCGAATCCCATTCTGCCGCTGAATGCAGGGTGCTGGGACGGCGATGCCTATGTGCACGACAGTCAATGCATCGTCTACAACGGTCCCGACACCGAACACCTGGGCAAGGAAATCTGCCTGAACTCCAATGGCGACAACTTCAGCATCGTCGACTTCAGCGACAAGGCCAAGCCGGTTCGCCTGGGCGAGCTGAACTATCAGCTCACGGCCTATGTCCATCAGGGCTGGATCAGCGACGATCACCGCACTTTCTTTCTGGGCGACGAGCTGGACGAGCAGAACTACGGCATCAACACCCGCACCCTGATCGTCGACCTGGATGATCTCGACAAGCCGCGCCTACTCAAGGATTTCATCCATCGCACCCGGGCGACCGATCACAACATGTACGTCAAGGATGGCCTGCTGTATCAGAGCAATTATGCCGCTGGTCTGAGAATTCTGGATACCGCCCGGGCGCGCGAAGGCCAGCTCGAACTCCTGGCCTCCTTCGACACCTTTCCGGATCACGATGAAGCCACTTTTGACGGCAGCTGGGGCAACTACCCCTTCCTGCCATCCGGCACGATTGCGGTCTCCAGCGGCGAGGAAGGCCTTTTCCTGCTGCGCCTCAACCCTGCAGAGCGCGACGAAAGCCCCGCATCTGCCGGACGAGATACCTCGGTGCCTGCCCGCGCCGGCGGCGTCATGGGCCTGGCATCCACCGCGCTGCTAATCCTGGCGTTTGCGGCTCGCACCCGGCGCCGCCGTCAGCGCTGACGCCACGGGCCTGAGCAGACTCACACGGCCAGACCCCAGCCTGTTCTGCACGCAGGCGCCGCAGACCGCTTGACATCACACGGCCGATCGCCGTCAACTGCTCGTCACCGGTGCCGCTCGACAGCCGCGCTCGGTCTGAATCAAAACAGGGGAATCCAATGGGCGACATCAATATTTTTGCCGCGGTCCTCGCCGCGGCCTCCAGCTTCATGCTGGGCGGACTCTGGTATTCCGAACTGCTGTTCGGCAAAGCCTGGATGGCGGACAGCGGCGCGCCGGAACAGCCCGGCCACCCGGCCCGGGTTTTCGGCCTCAGCTTTCTGTTCAGCCTGATCGCGGCCCTGGCTTTTGCGATGTTCCTCGGCCCCAGGCCGGAACTCGGCACGGCCCTGAGCAGCGGACTGACGGTCGGCCTGTGTTTCGTCGCCAGCAGCTACGGGATCAACTACCAGTTCGCCCAGCGCAGCACCCGCCTGCTGCTCATCGACGGGGGCTACCATTGCGGCCAGTTCCTGCTGTTTGGCCTGGTGCTCGGCCTGTGGCACTGAATCTGGCCGAGACCTTCGCCGTCCTCACGCCTGCATTAGGCGTCGCCCTCGAACCGGTTTCGCCGCAGATCTACGCCGCTCTTGATGCGAATTACGACCACTTCAAGTCCCATGTGCTGATCTCCGTGCATGCCTCCACCAGCGACTGGGGCATGTGGGAGCGGCATCCGGCCGGCGACGAAATCGTCGTGCTGCTGTCCGGCGCGGCGACAATGACCCTGCAGCACGCCCACGGACGCGAGTGCGTGACGCTCGATACTCCAGGTGCTTTTTTGGTAGTGCCAAAAAACCTCTGGCATACGGCCCGGATTTCCGCGCCAACACGCCTGCTGTTCATCACTCCAGGTGAAGGCACCGAAAACGGTCCGGAGCCGCCGGGACCCACCAATCCCATCTGAACCGGGCCGCGGGCGTCAATCCCGGACTCCGATCACCCCGCCATCTCAGGCGGTGAAACCGCTCACGCCGGCGCGCTGACCTCAAACCCAGGCCCAAAAGCCTGGACGACTCCCCCTGTTCCAGCCTCTTCCCGGCTCCAGCAGAACTGGCCCGGCCGTGCCGTTCCCGGGCATATGCGCCGGGCATGGCATGCATGTTGCTCGCGTCAACAGGACTGTAATCCTCACGACAACGGCCAAGACAATGGCCAAGACAAGCGCCAGATCCGTTCTCCCCCTGTTCGAGAAAAGACCACTTATTTCGCCGGTTTGCACCGGCAAGGCCAAGGAAACCATGACGACACCTTTCAAACCTCGCAGTAGCGCGACCCTGACCAGCATCCTGATGCTGGCAGGCGCCATGACCACAGCTGCCCATGCGCAGACGACCGCCGTGGATGCGCTGATCGACACCTTGAGGACCAATGCCGGCCAAGCGTTGAGCTTCAACACCCGTGCGGCCGATGCCTACCACCTGCTCCGCGCCACCGGCGATGCCCCCTTGCTGGCGGATGACCCCACCTTGCCGCCGGCCAGCCGAGCCCTGAATTTTCTCAATCAGTTCGGCGCCGCCATCGGCATTACGGCCGCCGGCTCCGAACTGGAACTGCAACGCATCAGCACCGATCGGGCGGGCGGCCAGCATGTGCACCTGAACCAGGTCCACGCTCGCCTGCCCGTTTTCGGTGCCCGACTGGTGGTGCACATGAGCGAAAACGGCATCACCGGGGTCAGCGGAGTCTTCGTCCCTGAGCTTGTCGGCCTTGCGACCCAGGCATCAATTGCCGAAAGCGCGGCCGAAGCCACCGCGCTACGGGCGGTGGCAAAAATTCGCCCGACCTCCAGCCTGGCGGTGAAATCCACCCAGCTGATGGTCTATCGCGCGGGCCTGCTGGATCTGCATGAAGGCCGCAATTATCTGGCCTACGAGGTGATGGTGGTGAGCGCCGCCGGCGATGTGCGCGAACGCGTGATCGTGGATGCCGCGGCTGGCGGCATCATCAACCAGATCAACGAGATCCATACGATCAAGAACCGTGAGATCTATTCGCCGAACCAGGATATCCCGCCCGTCATCACCGAAGGCGCGATCAACGCACCGGCCGATGTTGCCCTGACCGGCGATCAGAACAGCGACCCGGCCTCCAGAATTCCGCGCAACCCGGCGGACAATCTCTACATCTTTGCCGGCGGCACCTATGATCTTTACGCCAATCTGTTCGGCGCCGAGGGCTACGACTTCACCGAAGTGGCACCGGAAGATCAGGTGCAGAAAAGCGTTTATCTGATCAATGACGCCTGCCCCAATGCGTACTGGAACGGCGACTCCACCAACTACTGCCCCGGCTTTGATGCCGACGATGTGGTCAGCCACGAATGGAGCCACGCCTATACCGAATATACCCACGGCCTGATCTACCAGTACCAGTCTGGCGCGCTGAACGAATCGTATTCGGATATTTTCGGCGAAACCTATGACCTGGTGAATGGCCTGGAGGGTCCGCTGGGCGTCAGCCTGATCGAAGGCGAATACTTCGAAAACGGCGGCAGCCGCTGGGTGCTGGGCGAAGACCTTAGCGAGACCGCTGCAGGACTGCTGTTACGCGACATGTGGGACCCGGACAATTTCACCACCAATGTGCCGGTGCTGGGTTTCCCGGTCTTCAATACCGGCTCGCCGGGCAGCGTGATCAGTTCGCCGAATTATTATTGCGGGTCTGGTGACGGCGGCGGCGTGCACACTAATTCGGCAGTGCCGAATCATGCCTACGCCATGCTGGTCGACGGCAAGTCCTTCAATGGCGTGGACATTCCCGCCATCGGCATGACCCGTGCCGCGCACATCTATTTCCATGCGCAGACCCACTACCAGACCCCGACCACCAATTTCGCCCAGCATGCCGATGCGCTGGAGCAGTCCTGCGCCGACCTGCAGGGCGTGCCGCTCACCGATGTACTGGGCAATCCCTCACCGGACGTGATCAGCGAGGCCACCTGTGCTGCGGTGGCGGCGGCCATGCTGGCGGTGGAAATGCGCCAAAACCCGCGCGAGAAATGCGGCTACGAGCCCCTGTTGCAGGCCGAAGCCAGCACACCCGCGCTGTGCTCGGAAGATCTGGTACCGATTCCCGATTTCAGCGAGACCTGGGAGGCCGGCGCCATTCCGGCCGGCTGGACCGTGACCCAGAACATCACCGGCGACACCGATCTAGGCATCACCTGGGAAGTGGTCGCGGACCTGCCCGGCTCGCATGAAGGCAAGGCCATGTTCCTGGAGAATTCCGCCGGCGGCAGCTGTGCGCCGGGCGGCGACATCTCCGCCAGCTTCCAGCTCGATTCGCCGGTCATCGAGGTCAGCAAAGACGCCTCACATTTCGCCTTTTCCCATCTGATGCAGTCGGAATTCGCCTACGATGGCGGCAACCTGAAATTCAGTCTCAACGGCGGTGATTTCGAGATCGTGCCGGCCGAAGCCTTCCGCTACAACGGCTACAACACCACGATGGAAACCGGCTCCGGTCCGATTCCTGATCCGGCGGGCCTGTACAGCGGCGGCAACACCAGTCCGATGGCGGGCGAAATCGCCTGGTCCGGCTCCGATGAAGGCGAGTCCTTCAGCGACTGGGGCATCAGCATCGTCGAACTTGACGCGCTGGGCGCCGGCGCCGGGGATACCGTCGCCTTCCGCTTCGAATTCGGCCAGGACGGCTGCAACGGCAATCTGGGCTGGTATGTCGATCAGCTGTCCGTCGGGCATTGCGGCATCGCCAGCAACGACGAAGGCCGCAGCGACGATCTGCTGCCACCGGCAAGCACACGGCGTGCCGGTGGCGGGCTGGGCGGGCTCATGCTCCTTGCGCTGCTCGGTCTGGCCCTGCTGCGGCGCCGCAAGATCTAGCCGCCCGCGCGAAGCCAATCCCCCAAAGGCCCCGACCGTGTCGGGGCCTTTTTTTGAGGCGCCGAGTACGCTGTCTCAACATTTCAGCCAGCAGCTCAGAGGCACTGGACTCCCCCCGGAACCTGGGCAAATCCCGCCGATCACGCAGGGCCGGGGCCACCGCGACCGGTGACACCCCTGGCCTGCCTCATCGCTGAATCAGGCCGCGGCCAGATGCGCAGCCAGCAATTCGGCAAGCCGGGCATGGAGACCTGGTGGCCAATCGTGTCCCCAACCCTGGATCAGCTCGAGCCTTGCTCCGGGAATCACCCGGGCCAGCGCCTTGCCCCCGGAGACGTGGACCAGCGGGTCGGCCGTGCCATGCACCACCAGTGCC
>JBFKDQ010000065.1:0-19528 GCA_041619555.1 Oceanococcus sp.
GGCTGCCGCACGGTCGTCACTGCGGCAGCCGATGACGTGGTCGAACTCCGGCGGCCGGTGGATGAACGCGATTTGCGCCCGGGCGGCACCGTCTCCGGACCGACCATGATGGAACTGGCGGACACCGCGATTTATGTCGCGATTCTGGCGCGGATCGGCCTTGAACCGATGGTCGTCACCACGGACCTGAATTTCCATTTTCTGCGCAAGCCGGCAGCCGGCCTGCCCTTGCTGGCGCATTGCCGTCTGCTGAAATGCGGACGCCAACTCGCGATCGGCGAGGTGCATCTGTTTTCGGAAGGACGAAGCGAAGCCATTGCCCATGCCGTGGGCAGCTATGCGATTCCACCGGCCTCCGGGGCCAGCTAGGAATGCGACCGGCGCCGGCCGCCGCCCGCACTCGGGCTGGCAACGCGTCTGCCTTATGATGCATGGTCGCCTGGCCTTGAACTCCCGAAACGCCCATGCCCACAGCTGACTACGACGCCATCATCATCGGCGCCGGTCACAACGGCCTGACCGCCGCCGGCTATCTGGCCGCAGCCGGCCGACGGGTCCTGGTCCTGGAGCGTCGCACGACCATCGGCGGCGCCTGTGTCAGCGAAGAACTGGCGCCAGGCTATCTGGCTTCCACCTGCAGCTATCTGGTCTCGTTGCTGGATGAAAGCATCATTCGTGATCTCGATCTGCACCGCTACGGCTACCGCGTCATCCAGCGCTCGCCCGCCTCGTTCACGCCTCTGCCTGATGGCCGCGCGCTGATGCTCGGGCCGGACAGAGCGTTCAATCAGCAGCAGATCGCCCAGTTTTCGGCCCATGATGCCGAAGCCTTCCCCCGCTTCGAGGCCTTTCTGACACGGGTGGCCGAAGCCCTGGAGCCCGCCCTGCAGACCGCGCCGCCGGATTTGCTGCCCTTGCCCGCCACCTGGCGTCGTCACACGCTGGCCCGCAGCCTGCGGGACTGGCTTGGCGCCTGGCGCCTGCGCAGGGCGCTGGCAAGCCTGGGCGAGGAACAGCCTGCGGCGATTCGTCTGCTGCTGGATTCCGCCCGCAGCGTCCTGGATCAATGGTTTGAATCCGATGTGCTCAAGGCAACGCTGGCCACCGATGGCGTGATTGGCGCCTTTCTTTCGCCTTCTGCCCCGGGCACCGGCTATGTGCTGCTGCATCATGTCATGGGCAATGCCGGCGGCGCCCGCGGGGTTTGGGGCTATGTCGCCGGCGGCATGGGCGCCATTACTCAGGCCATGGGCGCCAGCGCCCGTGCTCGCGGCGTCGAAATCCGCAGCGGGGTGGCGGTCGACGAAATCCTGCACCAGCGGACCCAGGTCACTGGCGTGCGACTGGCCAATGGCAGCCGCATTCGCGCGCCGCTCATCCTGTCCAATGCCACGCCGCGTGTCACCTTTGAGCAATTGCTGTGCGCGAACGCCCTGCCGCCAGCATTCCTCGAGGCCGTCCGCAAGATCGATTACAGCAGCGCCACCTGCAAGATCAACCTGGCCGTGGATCAGTTGCCCGACTTCCTTGCCTGTCCCGGCCATGCCGTACCTGGGCCGCAGCATCGCGGCACCATCCACATCGGCCCTGACCTGGATACGCTGGAGCGAGCCTATGACGAGGCCAAGTACGGTCGCACCAGTGCCCATCCGCTCATCGAGATGACGATTCCCAGCGCGCTGGATGAGAGCCTGGCCCCACCCGGCCATCACATCGTGCAACTGTTCGTGCAATACGCACCCTATGCCTTGCGCGACGGCGACTGGGACAGCCATCGCGAGATTTTCGCGGACCGCTGTCTGGCCGAAATCGACCGTTATGCGCCGGGTTTCTCCGATCATGTGCTGCACCGGCAGATCCTGACGCCTCCGGATCTGGAGCGCGAATTCGGCCTCAGTGGCGGCAACATTTTCCACGGCGCGATGAATCCATCCCAGTTGTTGAACCTGCGCCCGGTTCCCGGCTGGTCCGATCACCACACACCGCTGCGAGGCCTCTACCTGTGCGGTTCCGGCTGCCATCCAGGCGGCGGGGTTACCGGTTTGCCGGGACGCAACGCCGCCCGCGCAGCCCTGGCCAGGACCTGAGCCCGTTCGACGGGAAAGGTCTTCGCCCTGCGTGCGCCGCACCCTGGCCCCTGCGGGTCGCCGGCCCTGATTCATCCCGCCCCAAACCCGGTCGCTCACCGGCCCTGGAGCGCTTTTCTTGACCAGTTCGATTATTTGTGCAAAATTCTCCAAATAATGAGAATCAAAGCACATGAGGGCGATTGCATCTTCACCAGCCAAGACCAACTGCTCGGCCTGTATCGCCGCGCCCCAGGAACGCATCCGGTATCTCATGAATGACACGCTCGTCCGCCAAGCCCGCCGCGCGCTCAGGCGCATGGCCTACCCCCTCGCCCGCATCCTGCTGCGCTACGGAATCAGCTTCGAGGAATTCGAGTTGATCGCGAAAAAAGCTTTCGTCGAGGTGGCCGCGACCGAGTTCAGCCTCAGCAACCGACCATCCAGCAAGTCGCGCATCGCCCTGCTGACTGGACTGAATCGCCGCGAGGTGGCGCGCATGCTGGAACAAACTGGCGAGAGTGAGACTGCCGATGACGGCCATTTCAATCGCAGCGCACGAATCGTTGCAAGCTGGGTGCGGTTGCCTGCCTACCAGGATGCCCAGGGCCGGCCGGCCGTGCTGCCGCTCGAGGGCCCGGACGCCAGTTTCGAATCCCTGGTGCGCAGCCATGGCACGGAAATTCCGATGATGACGGTACTGCGGGAACTGAGAAATTCCGGCGCCGTCATCGAAACAGAAGACGGAAAACTGCAGTTATCCAGCGCCGGCTACATCCCCAGCGCCAGCGAAATCGACAAGCTTGAACTGCTGGGCACCGACGTCGCCGCGCTGCTTTCCACCATCGACAACAATCTCCAGCATCCGGCACATGCGCGCTTCCAGCGCAAGGTCAGCTTCCCCCGTCTAAGCCCGACCGGCGTCCGACTGCTAGAGGAAAAAGTGCACGCCCAGGGCCAGCAACTGCTGCTGGAACTTGACAGCCTGCTGGCTGCACACGACCAAGCTGAAGACGCTCCAGGCCATTTCGCCGGCCTCGGCATGTACGTTTTCGTAGAACCGCCCGCGGAGGGGCAAAAACAATGAGCAGCCGTCATTCACCCGACCCCAACCTTTGCCCACGCAGTCTCGTCCTGGCTTTTGCCTGTCTGCTTGGTGCCTGTAACGGCGGCAGCAGTGCCGACATCACAGGCACCGGTGATCGACCCGACAGCGAACAGGGCGAGGTGCAGGGCTACGGCAGCATCATCGTCAATGGCACCCACTATGAAACCGGCAACGACACCCAGATCCTGATCGACGGCGAATCGGGGGCCGCCAGCGATCTGGCCCTGGGCATGCAGGTCGAAGTCGAAGTCGATGCCGGCCAGTTGCGACGCAACGGCGCGCAGGCCCGCCGCATCCGTTTCAATGCCATGATCGAAGGCCCGATCGATTCCATCGATCTCGAGCGGCAGGTCCTGGTCGTCATGGGCATGGACGTGCAGATCGACCTGCTCAGCCGCCTGCTCGACCAGGACAGACAGGTTCTGAATCTGACGGATCTCGCGGTGGACGACATCGTTCAGGTCTCCGGCTACCCACGGGCCGCTGGCGGCGTATTCGCAACCTATCTGCGCCGCCAGCCGCCACGCCAGGACCCGTTCTTTCTGCGCGGCCGAGTTGAATCGCTCCAAGCCGGCAGCAAGCGCTTCTTCATTAACGACCTGGAGGTTGATTACGGCAGCGCCGGCCTGATCGATCCGGACACGCCGGAAAATGGCGACCTGGTCGAAGTCCAGGGCCGGCCGGACTCCGCGGCACCACGATTCAAGGCCGAACGGGTGAGCGAATTGCGCGACGCGGACGCTGTCCCTGCCCGTCGCGGCGGCGTCCAGGGCGTCATTCGCAGCATCGACACAAACAGTCAGTGTCCGGAATTGCGTTTCGTCATCAATCAACGCCCGGCACGGGTCGATGCCAACACCGTCTATCACAACGGCGGCTGCGAGGACCTCCAAGCCGATCGACGGGTGCAGGCCATCGGGAGTTTTGACGCCAACGGCACGCTGCAGGTGGAGCAACTGGCAATCGCACCAGAACTCACCGCCATCGTGATGGCGCAGATCGAATCGATCAGTCCTGCAGGCAGCCCGGGCACCGCCGAAGACGCCCTGTGCACCCTGCGGGTCTGGGGCAATCTCTTCATCGACATCGGCCCCGAGACCCGCCAGGGCTATACCGATGGCCGCCAGAACAACCGTGGTTATTCCTGCGAGAGCGCCACAACCGGCGAGACCATCATGGTCATCGGCAACTACCAGGCGATGCCGCCAAACGATCGCATTGCCGCGGCCCTGCTCGCTCCGGGGCCGGAGTTTCAGTCCTCGTCCCAGTTTGAAAACCTCGCCGTGGCGGCCGGCCAGATCGAGACCATCAGTGCCGGCAGTCGCCGTTTCCGCCTGCTCGGCACCCTGGTGCAGGTTTCCAATCAGACCGATTTCGGCGAATCCGGTGAGGCCGAGTTTTTCGCCCAGACCCAGCCCGGCGATTTCGTCAGTGCGATTGGCAACTGGAACGGATCGGTGATTCAGGCGATGGCGGTGCGGCGCAAGTTCAGCAGGGACTTCGAATAACAAGCGGAGGGCAAAGGACAGGGACGGCGAGTCAACACAACAAAAAAGGCTCGTCGTCCCTGATGCGGCCCTCGTGGCCAGCAACATCAGGATTTCCGCATGACAATTTCTCTGGACGACTGGCAACGCAGCGGGCAGGAGTTCCGTCACCGCGGCCAGCCCATCTTCTATCAAGACTCAGGGCAAGGTGAGGTGGTCTTGCTGATCCACGGCTTTCCCACCGCATCCTGGGACTGGAACCGGCTCTGGCCAGATCTGAGCACACGCTTTCGCTGCATCGCGCCCGACTTGATCGGCTACGGCTTTTCCGCCAAACCCAGGCGGTACGACTACAGCATTCTCGATCAGGCGGATCTGTGCGAGCGCCTGCTCGCCGCCCGGTCGGTTCAGTGCGTCCATCTCCTTGCCCATGACTATGGCGATACCGTGGCGCAGGAATTGCTGGCCCGCTTTCTTGAGCGCCAGCGCAGCGGCGAGGCGGGTCTGAACATTCGTTCGGCATGCCTGCTCAATGGCGGCCTGTTTCCGGAAACTCACCGCGCCACGCGACTGCAGGTCCTGCTGAACAGCCCGCTGGGCCTTGTGCTATCCGCGCTGGTCAATCGTAGGTCTTTCTGTCGCAGCCTGGCGGCCGTCTTCGGCCCGCAGAGCCAGCCCTCGGCCGCTGAGCTTGACGCATTCTGGCGGCTGGCCCGTCACAACCAGGGCACGCGAATCACCCACAAGCTGATTCGCTACATCGATGAGCGTCGCCAATTCCGCGAACGCTGGGTGGGGGCGCTGCAACACGCCACGATCCCGCGACGGCTGATCAACGGACCACTTGATCCGGTCTCCGGCCTGCACATGACCCGGCGGTATCGGGAGCTGATTCCCGACGCGGACATCGTGCTGCTGGACCAGATCGGCCACTACCCCCAAGTCGAAAATCCATCCGGCACCCTGCAGGCCTATCTGGATTTCGTCCGTACGGCAACGGCCTCGTGACAGGCGCCCCACCTGTCACGCCCACGCCGCAACCGGCTTGAGGGATCGGCCGATTTTTCACGATCTGGGGGCGTAAAAACCTGCCCGTATACCGATCTACTCCCCCGCATTGGCGCGATTTTGTGCCGCTTTACGCCTGAAAGTCAGCTGCAGGGCCAGTAGCGAGGCCAGGGTCGCGGACAGCAGATACAACGCAACTCCGGCATTGCCCAGATGCTCGGATAGAACCAGGGCCAGCAGTGGCGCGAACGCGGCGCCCAGCAGCCAGCTCAATTCATGCGTGACCAACGCCCCGCTGTAGCGATATCTGGGCTCGAAGCAATCATTGATCGCGCCAGCGGATTGCGCTTGGGAAAAGCCCAGCAGGGCGAAGCCAGCCGGGATGAACAGTAGCGCGCCAATCACCGTATTCCCCATGAACGGCGCAGGCAGACAGAACAGGGCGATCAGCACCGCGCCCCACCACAGCGTTTTCGGACGACCGATGCGATCGGCCACCATCCCGGAGACCAGCATGGTCCCGAGGCAGATGAAAGCACCCAGGATCTGCAGGGCATAGACATCGGCCAGGTCAAACTGATCCGGATCCAGGATCACCCAGGCGAGCGGAAAAATCGTGACCAGGTGAAACAATGCATAACTGGCCAGTGGTGCGATCGCCCCCAGCACAATGTCTGCGGCCTTCAGCCTGAACAGTTCCGGCAGCGGAGATGGCGTCAGTTCACTCGCCTGGAACAGCTCCTCGTACTCCGGCGTCACCGCCATGCGCAGACGCGCGAACAGGGTCACCACGTTGATGGCGAACGCGGTAAAGAAAGCAAAACGCCAGCCCCAGTCGACAAAATCCTGCGCGTTGACGCTGGTGGACAGGTAGGCGAACAGACCGGTGGCCACCAGGAAACCCAGCGGCGCGCCGATCTGCGCCAGCATGGCGTACCAACCGCGCCTGTGCGCCGGCGCATTGGTCGCAAGCAGGGAGGGCAAACCATCCCAGGCGCCGCCCACGGCAATCCCCTGAGCGACGCGCAGCGCGGTCAGCAGCACGATGGCCGCCGCACCGATCTCCGCGTAGCCAGGCAGGAACGCGATCGCCACCGTGGATGTGCCCAGCAGGAACAGGGCCGAGGTGAGCTTGGTTGCGCGGCCGAATCGGTCGTAGATGATGCGGAACAACCACGCGCCAAGCAGCCGGCCGAAAAAGCCCAGCGCGAAGATCATGAAAGCGTAGTACAGCCCTTCGGTGGGTGTGGCGAAAGGAAAGAACAACGCGGGAAACACCAGCACCGTGGCGATCCCGAAGACGAAAAAATCGAAGAATTCACCGACCCGGCCGATAATGACGCCAACCGCAATCTCACCGGGCCGCAGTTCCAGATCACCGTGCTCCCCGTGATGATCTGGCGGGTTCGAAGGGTTCACATTTAGCGCCGTTGAGTTGATCATAAGTCTGACTCCAAACTAGGACTGGCTCCTGGATCAGGGATTTCCTGTTCTGCCGGTGCAACATACTGCTACAGTCTGCGCGCTGGGTCACGTTCTGCATCAGACGGAATCAAATGATGAAAGGCCAAAACAAAGTGACACGGGTCATGGCTCGAACACTGCTGATCGTTTCCGCACTGGCCCTGCAGGGCTGCAACATGGTGCTGCTGAACCCCGCAGGTGATGTCGCCCGACAGCAGAGCGATCTGCTCGTGGCCTCGACCTGGCTGATGCTGCTGATTGTGGTGCCGGTGATCGTGTTGACCCTGTGGTTCGCCTGGCGCTACCGCGAGTCGAATAGCGCGGCGAAGTACACCCCCGACTGGGACCATTCGACGCTGATCGAGCTCTACGTCTGGGCCGCCCCCTTGCTGATCATCATAGCGCTGGGGGCGATGACCTGGATCAACACGCATACCCTGGACCCGTATCGCGCCCTGGACCGCGTCGGCCCCGGCCGTCCGGTACCGGAAGGCGTAGAACCCCTGCGCGTCCAGGCCGTCGCGCTGGAATGGAAATGGCTGTTCATCTATCCCGATTACGGGGTCGCGACGGTGAACGAACTCGCCGCGCCGATCGACCGACCGATTCGCTTTCAGACCACCTCGCCCAAAATGATGAACTCGCTGTTCATTCCCACCCTGGCCGGCATGGTCTACGCGATGCCCGGCATGGAGACCCTGGTGCATGCGGTGATCAACGTGCCCGGCGAATACCACGGCGTTTCCGGCAACTACAGCGGCGCCGGTTACTCCGACATGCGCTTTGGTTTTCACGGTCTGAGTGAGGCCGAATTCGAGGCCTGGCTGAACCAGATCAGAAGTGCACCGCAATCGTTGGACACGCCGACATATCTGCGACTGAGCGAAGCCAGTCGCAAGGATCCGGTGCAGTATTTTTCATCGGTCGAGGCGGGTTTGTACCACCGGATCCTGAACCTGTGTACAAGTCCTGATCGCATGTGCATGGATGACATGATGGCGAACCGAAGTCATCGCCACGAGGCGCCGGTCAAGGCCAGCCCCGACCTTCCCACCTCCACCCACTGATTCCGAGGATATCGCGGTGACCCAGACCTATGCGGACCACGCCTCTGTGCTCTTCGGCAAGCTGACGCTCGATTCTCTGGCGTTTCTCCATGATCCCATCCTGCTGTGGACCTTCATCGGAGCCGCACTGGCAGGTGGCGCCGTACTCACCTGGGTGACGAAGAACGGCTGGTGGGGCTATCTGTGGCGGGAATGGTTCTGCAGCATCGACCATAAAAAGATCGGCATCATGTACATCGCTCTGGCGATCATCATGCTGCTGCGCGGCTTCGCCGATGCCATCATGATGCGCCTGCACCAGGCCATGGCCTTTGGCGATGAACTCGGTTATCTGCCGCCGCATCACTACGATCAAATCTTCACCGCCCACGGCGTGATCATGATTTTCTTCGTCGCCATGCCGATGGTGGTGGGTCTGATGAACATCATCGTGCCATTGCAGATCGGCGCCCGTGATGTGGCCTTTCCGTTCCTCAACAATCTCAGCCTGTGGCTGACCACGGCCGCGGCTGGCCTGATCATGGCCTCCCTGTTCGTCGGCGAGTTTGCGACCACGGGCTGGCTTGCGTATCCGCCGCTGTCCGGCCTGGAGGCCAGTCCGGGTATCGGCGTGGACTATTACATCTGGGCATTGCAGATCGGTGGCGTCGGCACCCTGCTGACCGGGATCAATTTCATTGTCACCATCGTCAAGATGCGGGCGCCTGGCATGAGCTGGATGAAAATGCCGGTGTTCACCTGGACCGCACTGTGCACGAACATTCTCATCGTCGCCGCATTTCCGGTCCTGACCGCCGCCTTGCTGCTGCTTTCGCTGGATCGCTATCTGGGCACCAATTTCTTCGTTGCCGACGGCGGCGGCAACGCGATGATGTACATCAACATCATCTGGATCTGGGGCCATCCGGAAGTCTACATCCTGATCCTGCCGATTTTCGGCGTGTTTTCGGAGGTTGTGCCAACCTTTTGTCGCAAGCGTCTGTTCGGCTACACCTCGATGGTCTATGCCACCTGCGTCATCACCATCCTGTCCTACATCGTGTGGTTGCACCATTTCTTCACCATGGGATCCGGCGCCAGCGTCAATGCCTTTTTCGGTCTGGCCACCATGATCATTTCGATTCCCACCGGCGCCAAGCTCTTCAACTGGCTGTTCACCATGTACCGGGGACGGATTCGATTCACCTTGCCGATGCTGTGGACCCTGGCGTTCATGGTGACCTTCACGGTCGGCGGCATGACCGGCGTGATGCTGGCGATTCCGCCGGCAGACTTCCTGCTGCATAACAGCCTGTTCCTGATCGCGCATTTCCACAATGTGATCATCGGCGGCGTGGTCTTCGGATTCTTCGCCGGCTTCAATTTCTGGTTTCCCAAGGTCACCGGCTACAAACTCGACGAGTTCTGGGGCAAGGTCAGCTTCTGGCTTTGGCTGGTCGGCTACTGGGTTGCATTCACGCCGCTGTACGTCCTCGGCCTGATGGGGGTTTCCCGGCGCATGAGCCATTTTGACGACCCATCGCTACAGATCTGGTTCCAGATTGCCCTGGTCGGCGCCGTGCTGATCGCCGGCGGGATCGCTGCATTCTTCATCCAGTTGTGGGCCACCTGGCGACATCGCGAGCAGCTGCGCGACCTCACCGGCGACCCCTGGAATGGCCGCACCCTGGAATGGTCCACCTCATCGCCCCCGCCACCGTACAATTTTGCCTTCACCCCGGTGGTGCATGACCAGGACGCCTGGTGGGACATGAAACGGCGCGGCTTCCAGCGCCCCACCGCCGGCTTCCTGCCGATCCACATGCCGAAGAACACCGCGGCCGGCATGCTGCTTTCGGCACTGGCCACCGGCTGCGGCTTCGGGCTGATCTGGCAGATCTGGTGGCTCGCAGCCGGATCCTTGGTGCTGCTGATCCTTGCGTCCATCTGGCACACCTTCAACTTCGATCGCGACTACCACATCTCCGCACAGGAGGTTGCCACGATCGAAGCGCAACGAACCGAACAGCTCAAGCTGGCAGGAGGCTGATCGCGTGAGCACACCATCCGAAATGATCATGACCGACAGCGCCGGCCAGCCCCGGTTCTTCCTGCATGAGGAGCACCATCCGGAAAACGGCACGATGCTCGGTTTCTGGCTGTACCTGATGAGCGACAGCCTGATCTTCGCGATTCTGTTCGCGTGTTATGGCGTGCTGGGCACCAACTACGCCGGCGGACCAACTCCCGCCGAGCTGTTCGACCTCGACCTCATCGCGGTCAATACCTCGCTGCTGCTGATCTCATCGATCACCTACGGCTTCGTGATGATCTCGATGCAGGATGGCCGCCTGAACCAGATGTTGCTCTGGCTGGGCGTGACCGGCGCCCTGGGTCTGGGCTTTGTCGCGATCGAGCTCTACGAATTCGCGCACCTCATTCACCAGGACGCCGGACCGGGCCGCAGCGCTTTCCTGTCCAGCTTCTTCACCCTGGTCGGCACCCATGGCCTGCATGTGAGTTTCGGGATCCTGTGGCTGATCACCCTGATGTTCCAGCTCAAGCGTTACGGCATCAATCCGGCGATGCGACGCCGTGTAGCCTGCCTCAGCCTGTTCTGGCACTTCCTCGATATTGTCTGGATTGGGGTGTTTACCTTCGTCTACCTGATGGGAGTCTTGCGATGAGCGGCGCGGCGCAGCCACACGAACACGGGGATCAGATCCCGCACGCTTCTTTCCGCGGCTACATGACCGGATTCGTCCTCGCAGTCATCCTCACCGCCATCCCGTTCTGGCTGGTCATGGGGGACGTGCTGGCGAACAAGACCGCGACGATCGTTGCGATCCTCGTTTTCGGCGCCGTGCAGATTGTCGTCCATGTCATTTACTTCCTGCACATGGATGCCCAAGCCGAGAGCGGCTGGACGCTGATGTCCTTTCTGTTTACCGCCACCCTGATCCTGATCATGCTGAGCGGTTCAATCTGGATCATGTACCACCTGCACAGCAACACGCATCCGCAGCCACCTACTGCGGCTGAAGTCCGCAACATGCCCTGAAGCGGACGCCAGCGATGCCGCTCAGAACGGCGGTATTCGTCTTGCTGTGCCTGGCGCTGTTTGCGCTGTTCAGTGCGCTGGGCACCTGGCAACTGGAAAGGCGCGCCTGGAAACTTGAACTCATCGAACAGGTCGACCGCCAATTGCGACGGGCGCCAGGTCCAGCCCCCGACCCAAGCATCTGGCCGGACATCGGCGCCGGCCACGCCTATCTGCCGGTGCTCGTGCGGGGTGAGTTCGATCACGCGCGCGAAACTCTGGTGCAGGCATTGACCAAGCACGGCTCAGGCTACTGGGTGATGACGCCGCTGCGGACCGAACAGGGCTTCTGGGTCCTCATCAACCGGGGTTTCGTCGACCCGGCGCATGCCGCTGCCGCGCAGCGCCCTGCCGGCCAGCGGCAGGGCAAGGTCGAGATCCGCGGCCTCCTGCGCCAAAGCGAACCGCAAGGCCGATTCTTACAGCCGAATCGGGCCGCTGCAGATCGCTGGTACTCGCGCGATGTCAGCGCGATTGGCCAGGCCCGCGCACTGGACCCGCTGGCCCCCTACTTCATCGACGCCGACCCGCAACCCAATCCAGGCGGCTGGCCAATCGGCGGCCTGACCGTCATCCGTTTCCGCAATGCGCACCTTGGCTACGCGCTGACCTGGTACGCACTGGCCCTGCTCTCAGCCGCCAGCGCCTGGCTTGCCATCAGCCCGTCGAAAAACACGAAAAACGGGGACGCACCACTTTCATGAAGCCCCGGTCACTGCAGCGCGCTTTCCAGATGGAGCGGAATCAGCAAGCATCGTGGTGCGTCCCCGTTCCTGCCACAACACAAGTAGGTGGGCTCTCTTGCCACGGCTTCAGGGTTTGCGCTCCACCACGCGGCGCTTGCCGGCCACGCACTGCGCCATTTCCTGAATGCCTTCGGCTTCGAATGCATCGACGCGAATCACATCGTACAGGGCGGTCAAGGCTTCCAGCAGCGGCTCGCGCTCCGATTTGCTGATGATCTGCTTTGCCACGGCCCAGTCCGCCAGTTCTTCTCGCTGGTGCCCCATCAGCAAGGCGATCCCGTCGAGATCGTCCGGATCCTTGTCGCGTATGGCCTGATGCAGGCGCTCGCGCAGCGGCCGCGTCTGATTGGCGAGACGGTAGGTGTTCAGTACGCGTCCCAGGGCATCATCCGGTTTGTCGTTGAGGTAGACCCCCCGCACCAGGCGCTGGCGCAAGGGCGCATCCTTGACGATGCTCAGGGCCACCTCGGTGCCGAGACGATCATCGGGCCGCCGCAGACCGACGGCACCCAGCGGAAACACCAGCAGGCGCAAGGGCCAACGCAGGGGCTTGAGAGGGAAATTGTCGATCGCGCAACGCATCTGCTCCTGCAGTTCGTGCAGGCAGGTTTGCAGGCTCCATTCGACCAACGGGCGGTGCGCATCGGGATAGCCGTCCTCATGCCACAGACGGATCACCGCCGAGGCATAGTACAGCTGCACCAGGCAATCGGCGAGTCGACCGGATAAACGCTGTCGCGCCTTCAGCCCTCCTCCGACACTGAGCAGAGTCGCATCGGTCAAGACCGAGAACGCGGCCGAGAAGCGATTGAGCTGGCGGTAGTACTTGCCGATGTCACCCTGGCTGGGTGCCGCCGAAAGCGTGCCGAAGCTCAGGCCCAGCAGCCAGGCATGCAGGGCATTGCGACCGGTGTGCGCGATGTGCCGGTAGAACACCTCATCGAAAGCCTGCACTGCCTGGTCCTGATCATCCAGACCGGCTGCCTCGATTTCCTTGACAATGAATGGATGGCATCGGATTGCCCCCTGACCGAACACCATCAGGCTGCGGGTCAGAATGTTGGCGCCTTCCACGGTGATCGCGATCGGCACCGCCTGGTAGGTTCTGGCCATGAAATTACGCGGTCCGCTGATCACGCCGCGCCCGGCGACGACGTCCATGGCGTGGTTGACCACAACCCGCATCAGGTCCGTATTGCGATATTTCAGCAAGGCGGAGGGCACCGCAGGGCGCACCCCTCGATCGAGCATTCCGGCAGTGAGCTGACGCGCCGCATCCATCATGTAGGTGTAGCCGGCGATCGGCTCCAGCGCTTCCTGCACGCCCTCGAACTGGCTGATCGAGCGGCCGAACTGCTCGCGCACGCTGGCATAGGAGCCGGTGGTCAGGCAGGCCATCTTGCCGGCGGCGGTGGCCAATGCCGGCAGTGAAATCGAACGACCAATGGACAGACATTCCAGCAGCATGGTCCAGCCCTTGCCGAGCATTTCCCGTCCACCGATGACCTGGTCCAGCGGAATGAAGACTTCGGTGCCCCAGGTCGGGCCGTTCATGAACACGGTATTCATCGGCAGATGACGCGTCCCCCGGTTCACACCGGGCAGATCATGCGGCACCAGCACGCAGGTCACGCCGATGTCCTCTTCCTCACCCAGCAGATGCTCGGGATCATAGACCTTGATCGCCAGACCAATCACGGTGGCGACCGGCGCCAGCGTGATATAGCGCTTGTTCCAGGTCACCTTCAGGCCAAGCACCTCCTCGCCCTGCCATGGCCCGCGACAGACGATGCCCTTGTCAGGAATTGCGCCCGCATCGGAACCGGCGATCGGTGAGGTCAGGGCGAAACAGGGAATCTCCTGCCCCGCACTCAGGCGCGGCAGGTAGTACTGTTTCTGCGCCTCGGTACCGTAGGCCATCAACAGCTCGCCGGGGCCCAGGGAGTTCGGCACCATCACGGTGACCGCACCCGAAACGCTGCGGGTGGAGATTTTCATCACGATCTCGGAATGCGCCGCGTGCGAAAACCCCTTGCCACCAAAAGCCTTGGGAATCACCAGGCCGAAGAAGCCCTGTTCGCGAATGAAAGTCCATGCCGACTCTGGCAGATCGTAGAGCTCGTTGGTGATGCGCCAGTCATCCAGCATCTCGCACAGTTGCTCGACCGGACCATCAAGAAACGCCCGCTCCTCTTCACTCAGCTTGAAGTGGGTAGCCTTCAGCAGGCGCGACCATTGCGGCCGCCCGGAAAACAGTTCGGCATCCCAGTCCAGCGTGCCCGACTTGAGCGCTTCAGCCTCCGTATCGGAAAGCTGCGGCAACATGCCGCGCACCCATCCGAGCAGCGAGCGACTGAGGCGCTCACGGCGCAGTTCGCTCGGCAGAATCAGGCCCACCAGAATCAGCAGCACGGCTACGGCAAGGAAGCTGCTGAAGCTCCAGCCTGTCAGCAACACGCCAACCACCGTGGCCAGACCCAGCACGACGACGGCAAGCATGCCGCCCGTCCCCCGATACAGCAGTGCCAGACCCGCGATCAGAAGTAACCACATGCCCATGATTCAGCCCCCTCTTGGCGTCGAACGTTCTCCCACCTTCTACCACTCCCAGAACAGTTTCAAGGGCCGGCACGACGAGATTGCTTTCGTTGTCCATCCGGGGGGCAACGGAATGCCAACGACGCCATGGCGACGCCCCTAGACCAGACCTGGCGTGCGGCCACTCGATCTCTATCCCCATCAGGTGAGTGGCGCCATGACTCTCTGCGCGTTTGTGTTCTCCTCCATGCGGGTCAGGGCACCCCCCTTGCCCGACCGGCAAGCTGAGCTTGTTCCATGCCCCAAGGGCAGGTGGCAGGATCACGACGAGCGATGACGGAATGGCGCTTCGGGTACCGATTGGATGGCGACGATGCCCCCCGTACGCAGAACTTCATGCTGAACACGCCCGCAGCGCGAAGCACGGGGGACTTTCCATCAATTCGCCAGCGTATGGTGTTTCGATCACCGTGCGTTTGCGTCCTGCGCTATGCTCCGGATCAGGTGACGCACAGGGGGATGGGCATGTTTGAAGAGCTGCAGCGCGCTGAACAGGCGCGGGATTTCGAGTCGGTCATTGCCGGCGTGCGCGAGGCGGTGTTGGCGGATCGGCGAGTGTTTGCCGACCCCTGGCTGAAAGCCTGGAGCGGCCGACGCTGGCGCAACATCTTCATCAGCGAGGCCGCCGCCGACGAGGCTGCGGTGTCTTCGGCCCGCAAGAAAGGGCTGCGCAAGGATGTCCGCCCGCCGCGTCAGCAGGTGGCCGAACGCTATCTGCGCGGGGATGCCATTCGCGAATGGTCGGTGGAAATGCCCGCTGCGGCGATACCCGACCTGCACAACTGCACCGGCCTGTTCTGCCCGGGCCTGCTCAATGGTCTGCTGCCCACGCGGGCCTTCCAGGAGGCGCTGCCGGCCCTGCAAAGCGCGCATGACTGGCGTTTCCTGCGCGCGGATCTGCATGCCATGCGCAGCTGCGAGGCCAATCTGGCCGACCTGGATGCCGCGATGCGCGATGGGCGGGGCCTCCGCGCCGACTGCCAGCGCATCGACGCCAGTCAGGCCTTGCCGCCCGGCGATGTCTACATGATCGGTTACAGCAAGGGCGTGCCGGACATCCTCACCTGGCTGGCCGCACGCCAACCTGCCCCCGGGCGCGTGCGCTGCCTGTTCAACTGGGCCGGCGCACCCGGCGGCTCCTATCTGGCCGATGACATCTACAACAGCGTCAAGGACCTGGAGATCGCGCGGGCGGAAGACGCAATCAATCGCCTGCTGCAGGTCATCAGCCCCTTCATCCGGATGGACCGTTCGCCCGGCCGCCTGGATGAATTCGATATCAAGGGCGCCCTGCGTGACCTGACCACGACGGCCCGGGCCACCTTCATGCAGCAGCAGGCCACCACCCTGGACGACCTGGATATCCCGGTGTTCAACCTCAGCGGCGCCACCAGCCTCACCGAGGTGCCCTACTTCCAGATCCAGGGCTATATGGAGATCTCCAAGTACGACGCCAACAACGACATGCAGGTCACCCAGGCGCAGGCCAAGGTGGATCTGCCTCTGGCCGTGGACCTGGCCATGTTACGCGGGCATCACTGGGACCTGTCCTACAGTCCCTTTCCCAGGACCATGCGCCTGGGCTCACCCAATCTGGACCATCCCTTTCCCAAACAGGCCGCAGCCAGCGCGATGGTAAAATTTGCTGCCGAACTGGGGCTCATCGATTAGGCAAGGGCTGATAGCAGCTGGGCGCGAAGCGTACGCAGAACAGGGGCCGATCTGAGGAAACAAACTTGCCAACAGCCGACGATTGGCAAGTTCTTCGACAATGCAGCGATGCCAGGACTCAGGGCGTTACGATGGCGAAGCGTCCATCCGGCTTGTCGAACAGACGGAAGAAGCGGATCAGGTCCAGACGACTGCCCTCAACCTCAAGATCATCGGACATCACCGTGTCCTTGATCCCGGCCTGATTCACCGCCATCTTCAGGAACAGCTCATGGGTCAGTTTGAGGCTGACGTCGGCCTCCTGTCCGGCCAGGGGCTCGCTGTGCAGCACGGCATTCTCGATCCACAGATGGAAGCCCTGCTGCCGGTCGGAGAAGATAAAGTTGACCGCCAGATCCACCCCTTCGGCCTTGGGTCCGATCAGCCGCGCCGCCATCGATTCGAAGAATTTGTGCAAGGGAATCTCGGCCAGCAGGTCGATGGCATCGGTCATGTTCACGCCGGTTTCCGGCCCGCCATGCCGCAACTCGTAGGCGGCGGACAGATACACGTCGCGCCAGGGGCCGGATTCGGCCTGGTAGCCCAGCTGGTCGAAGCTCTTCGCCAGCAAGGCGCGCGCCGCAGCATGCGCCGGATCGGCGAACACCGCATGCTTGCCCAATTCGGCCGCCCAGCGATAGTCGCCCTCGTCAAATGCCGATTGCATCTGCGCCAGCACACCATCGATGCCGCCCATGGCCTGCACGTAACGCCGGGCGGCCTGCTGCGGCGGCAAGGGATCAAGATTGGCCGGATTGGCGTCATACCAGCCGAAGTAATACTGGTAGACCGCCTTGGCATTGTGTTTCACGGTGCCGTAGTAGCCCCGGCTGGAAAATTCCTGGCTCAGCGATGCGGGCAGGCTCAGTTCCTCGGCAATCTCCATCGGGGTGTAGCCGGCATTGGCCATGCGCAGGGTCTGGTCATGCACGTATTTGTAGGTATCCCGCTGTTTCTTCAGAAAATCCATGATCTGTACGTTGCCCCACAACGGCCAGTGGTGGGAGGCGAAGTAGACCTCGGCATCACCGAACAGCCGGGTGCTCTCGTGGATGTAGTCGCTCCACAGCAAGGCGTCCCGCACCTTGGCGCCACGCAGGGTGTAGACATTGTGCTGGGTGCGCGAGACCACCTCGGCGCCGCAGAAGGCTTTCAGATCCGGCAGATAGAAGGTGAACTCCGCCGGCGCCTCGGATCCCGGGGTGAACTGGAAGACAAAGCGCAGGCCGTCGATCTCGACCTCCTGCGGCGTACGGTCGATCAGTTCATTAGGCTCGAGGATGCCGATCTGGCCACCAAACGGCACCTCCTTGCCCAGCCCCAGATCCACATGCCCCCGCTCGGAGCGGCCCAGACGACGGCCGTACTGGTAGGACGCACGACGCTGCATCGCCACCCCCGCCATCACGTTCTCGCTGGTGGCCTCTTCGGTGAAACCGGCCGGCGCGATCACGCGGATGTTCTGCTCGGCCACCTGCTGGGGTGTGACAATGCCGCTGACCCCGCCGAAATGATCCACATGGCTGTGGGTGAACAGGATCGCGCGGATCGGCTTGTCGGCAAGGTGCTGCCGGGCAAAGGCCCACGCCGCCGCCGCGGTTTCCTTGGTGGTCAGGGGGTCCACGATGATCCAGCCGGTGTCGCCTTCGATCAGGCTCATATTGGCCAGATCAAAACCACGCAGCTGGTAAATGCGCTCGCTGACCTTGAACAGGCCATGGATGGCGTTGAGCTTTGCCTGGCGCCACAGGCTGGGGTTCACGCTGCCCGGCGCCTCACCCTGCTCGAAGGCATAGCGGGTCTGATCCCAGATCACCCCGCGCTCGCCCCGGACCACCAGGGCCTCGGGCTGGGCAATCAGACCACGCCGGGCGTTGTCGAAATCGGTCTGATCGGCCAGTGGAAGACTTTCGGCCACGGCCTGATTGGCGACGATGGTCTGCGCGGTCGGGGCGCTGTGCCCCTGCGCATCGGCGTTTTCGTCCAGCGGCACCGCGACCTGGCCACCGCAGGCGGACAGCATGAGCAGGGTCAGAAACAGGCCGCGTCCGGACCGAAGACTATCTTGCTGAAATGTCATTGTGTTCTCCTTTTTACCGTGTTCTTGATTCAGGGCTGGCCCAGCGAATCCACCTCACCGGCGGGGGCCTGGGGACAGTCGTCCGTGGGTTCGAACTGGCTGGCGCGATTGGCAATCTGCGCGGGATCGACCGGACAGCCCAGGGCTTCGAAGGCCGCCTTGTCGAGATGTTCGCCGTAGGGGAAATAGTCTCCCATCACCGGCGCCTCACAGCTGCCGGAAGGCGATGGAATGCGCTGGATGGCATGCGGAAACGTCGTTTCCGGCAGCATGTGGCGCATGATGATCAAGGAATTCTTCAAGGGCCCCCAGGGCAGCCAGTTCACGCCGCATTCCCGGGTGGCATTGGCCGGTCGATCGGCCTCGCGCCCGACCAGAAACACCCCTCGGTCGGCGCCATCGAGAAGCGCGTTTTCATCGTACAGGCAATCATAGTAGCGCTGCGTTGCGATCTCGTAGGTGCACACCGACCAGTAGCGCATGTCGCCCTGCTCCATCACCACCTGGCCTGCGGTGGTGCGCGGCGCCTGCGGCATTTGCGCCTCGAACACGGCCAGGGGACCGTGATCCTGATTCAAAGCGGCATAGATGTACTGATTATCGATATTGCTGGCAAAACCACCGCTGTTGTTGGCGGGGTTGGGCACCAGGGCGTGCACGGCTTCCCGCGCCGGCGTCGCATTGATGCGATTCTCGGTCGAACTCTGCAGGCCGAAAAATTTCAGCCAGCTGAGTCTGGCGAAGGCACCGAATCCCGTCGGGACGGGAAGGTTTGCCGCAGCATCGGTGATCTCTTCATTGATGGTCGAAGGCAGGAAGGGCTCCAGTGCCTCGCAGGCTTCCGGCCCCTGATAGATCGTGCCGTCGGGGGACTGAAGCTCAATCCGTGGCAGCGGCATGTCGCCGGCACGATCGCGTCCGTTGTCCGGCACATAGATGCGATAGATGAGGATCGCGTAAGGGGTTGCGAGATCGCCGGCGGTCGCCAGCGGAAGATGGGCATAGAGCGTATTGTCCTCGCGCCCCGACTCGGGCGGCGCCGCAGAGATGATGTTCACCGCGAAGTGGCGCTCGTCGGCTAACCGCCCTGCGCCCGGCAGGAAAGGATTGGCGGA
>JBFKDQ010000066.1:0-18485 GCA_041619555.1 Oceanococcus sp.
CAGCGAGTTCCCGAACTGGCAGGGCAATCTGTTCGTCGCCGCGCTCAAGGAACGCAGCCTGCGGCGCCTGGTGATCAAGCAGGGCCAGGTGGTGGAGCAGCAGGTTCTGCTGCGAGAGCTCGACGAGCGGCTGCGCGATGTGCGCAGCGGGCCCGACGGCGCGCTTTACCTGCTGACCGACGCGGCCGACGGCCGGGTGCTGCGGCTCAGGCGCGCCAGGCCCTGAGCACGGCGGTTGCTGCGTGCCGCGGATGGGCTGTCAGGCCTGCCTGTGGCCAACATAGGGTCTGGCCTGTTCACTTACGGAACCATTTGCGGGTGTTTCGCGTGTAGGCAGGGGCACCGGCCTGAATGATGCGCATCGATGCGTGGCGATGGTTTTCGCAACAGCTCAAGTCGCCGGGCCGAATCAACTCAATAAAGAAGTGAGTCAATATGAAAACAAGGGAATCTCGTCAGGGATTGTGGCTGGGGCTGGGCGTTGTTTCGGCTGGTCTGGCCGCGACAGCCTGGCTGCAAACGACTGGGGAGGTGGAGCTTGAGCCGCAGGTTCAGGCCGAGTCGTCCGAGTGTCCGGATGGCTATCGCATGCGCGATCCGGTGGAATACGCGCGTGAGTTCAATGCGAATCTGAGTGCCGAGCAGGCCGCCCGGATCCGTTCGAACTATGGTGAACGCAGCTGTTCCTACAGTCGCCTGCCGGAGTCCATCGCTGAAATCGGCCAGTGGGGACAGGTGCAGGCCGATGCCGCGGCCGCGCCACTGGGCCGGGTGCCGCAGAACGCCTTGCGCGATGCGGTGGCACAGAAAGCCGCGATGAAGCGACTGCAGGCCAAGGTCGGCAACGCCGATGGTCGGTGGGAAGAGTACGGACGTGGCCCGCAGGTCTCCGATCAGGATTACGGTGACGGCTCCAAGGACGGCATCCCCAGCGTGGCCGGACGGGTCGACGATTTTGCTTATGACGCGGTTCGCAAGCGCCTGTTTGCGGCGGTCGGCACCGGCGGCATCTGGATGAGCGAAGCGGTGGACGGTGATGTGGCGACCCTGGCGGATCACTGGGAGCCGATTGGCGACAATCTGCCCACGCTGATCAACAGCGCGGTGGCCTGGACCGAAGCCGGCGGTGGACGGGTGCTGGCCTTGTCGGGCGAGCATGTGCAGGGCGGCAATACCTATACCGGCCTCGGCGCCTTCTGGTCGGATGATCTGGGGCTGACCTGGCATCAGGCCGATGGCATCCCGGACGGTGCGGGCGCATCGGCTCTGGTGGTCGATCTGTCGAATCAGAACATCGTCTATGCCGGCACCCATCGGGGTCTGTTCCGCTCGGATGATGGCGGCAAGAGCTATGTCAACGTCGAGTTGCCGGTGTCCGAGGAATGCGCCGGCGTGTTTGAAACCACCGGAGCCTGTCAGCTGGCCAATGTGGTCTCGGATGTGGTCATCCGCCAGCCCGGCGGGCGTGATGCCACCACCCTGTTTCCGACCGTCTGCTCGACGGATGGTTGTGGCGTGCTGGTCGCCGTGGGCTACCGCGGCGGCAGCCAGCAGACCTATGCCGATGGCACGCCGATTGCGCCGGGGAACGGTCTGTATCGTTCCGAAACCGGCCAGCCTGGCAGTTTCACGCGCTTGAGCGCGGGCAGCCTGGGACTTTCGCCGGCTGGCTTCGCGCCGCAGGAGCGCATCGGGCGGGTGGAACTGGGCGTGGCCATCGGTCCCGAGCAGGATCACAACATCGTCTATGCGATCGTGCAGGATGCCCTGCTGTTCAATGACGGCATTCCGGTGCTGGACCTGCCGACCGAAGAAAAGAATCCGCAACTGCCGCTGGATTGTGGCGGCGTGCCGGATGGGGATCCGCGTTTCGTCTGCGATACCGTGACCGCGGGCTTCAATCCCACCGCGATCAACGGCATTTATGCCAGCACCAATTTCGGCACCAGCTGGGTGCGCCTGGCCGATGACATGGAGCTCACCTATAACCCCACCACCGGTTCGACGCTGGCGGCCGTGGTGCCCCTGGGCATCGGCCCGGGCGTGCAGGCCTGGTATGACCTCTGGATTCAACCGGACCCCACGCTGGCCGACCTGGCCACCGGTGCGCCCACGCGGGTGGCTTTCGGCATGGAGGAAATCTGGCTTAATCGTCTGGCCGGCCCGCAGCCCGTTCCGGTGCTGGATGAAGGCGTTGACGATGTGCTGCGCTTTCTGGGGGTCGATGATCTGGCGGCCGCAGTCCCGGCCCTGCCGCCGGTGATCGGGCTGGAGCAGACAAACAACGATTGGCGTGTGATCGGCACTTATTTTGCCGGTGAGACCTGCCTGTTCCTGGTTGGCAATATCGGACCTGGCGTGCCGCTGTGTCCGACTTACGATGGCATCATTAACGGCACCACCACGCATCCCGATCAGCATGATGCGATCTATGTGCCGGATGATCAGCGCGGCGGCGTCTGGCTGATCGCAGGCAATGATGGTGGCGTTTACAAGCAGTACTCGGCCGATCCGATCACCGACAATTTCGCCAACAACAAGTGGGGCGATGGCGCCAATCAGGGTTTCTATACCCTGATGAACTATGGCATTGATGTTTCGGCAGATGGCACCGTGTTCTACGGTCTGCAGGACAATGCTTCGGGCAAGATCGAGCCGAATACCCGGCGCCAGGTGCGGACCTATGTCGGTGACGGGGTCTGGGTCGCGGTGCATCCCACCGATTCCAGCATTGCCTACGTGCAAACGCCGGGTCTGAGCATCAATCGCACCACCGATGGCGGGCGCACGCACGACAATATCGCGCCGGACGGCGATGATCCTGGCGATGCCGTCGGGGTGGCCCATTTCCTTGGGCCCTTCATGATGGACCCGCAGAATCCCGAGCATCTGGTTGCTTCAGGCACGCGGGTGGCGGAACTGATTGGCGCCTCTACCAGCGACAACTGGGTTACGGTCTTCGATCTGGGGGTGGATGAGGCCAGCGGCGCGCTGCACCAGACCCGCCACCGGCCGATCGATGTGGAGGGTGCGAACGTCTATGTCGGCTGGTGCGGGCCCTGCTCGATTCTTGAGGGCGATGCCCAGTTCCAGCGTGGGATCGCCACCAACGTCGGTGGCAAGGCGAAGCCGCGTACCGGCACGGCCAGCGGCTGGCATCAGGCCAGCGTCAATGGCCTGCCCAACCGCTTCATCTACGGAATCGAGATGGATCCGCAACAGCCGGAAACCGTCTACGTGGCGCTCGGTGGGTATTCCACCGCACGCTGGTTGAACCCGGGCGGCTATCTGGATGAAAACATGAACATCGGCAGCGGCCACGTGTTCAAGTCCGTCGATGCCGGGGAGAACTTTGTCGATATTTCGGGCAATTTGCCGGATACCAACGTCACCGCCATTCTCAAGCGTGGCAATCAGTTGATCGTCGGTACCGATATCGGGGTGTTCATCTCCTCGGATCTTGAGGGCAGTGAGTGGGCGCCGTTGGGCGACCTGCCGAACGTGCCGGTGAATCAACTGGTCCTGCAGCCTGGCAATGCCCAGCACCTGTTTGCCGGCACCTTCGGGCGCGGTGTGCAGCGCTATGTGTTTGCCGATGAGCTGCCGGCGCGGGCCCTGCCCACGACCGGAGAGGCGGCGAATGACGGCATGAGCGCCGCCCGTGGCGGGGCATCTGGTCCGGCGCTGCTGCTCCTGCTCGGTCTGGTCGGGCTGCGGCGGCGGCGCTGCTGAGCCATCCACTGGCGTGAATGCAAGCCCGGCCGATGTCCATCGCGCCGGGCTTTTTTCGTTCCGCCCGGAGCGCCGGGGACTGGCGCTGATGCTCGGCCGGCTCGATCGGGCCTGCTGTGCGAGTGCGTGGCTGTGCTCATGCACAGGGCCGCCAGTGCGTGCTATTCTATGCCCGCGAAAAGATCCTAAGCTTCTGAAAACATGAGTTTTTGGGGTTAGGGCGAAAGATCCGGCGCGCGCGGCCTCATGCGCTTGCCGTCTACGATGTCTTGATGCGAGATCCGGGGCTATAGCTCAGCTGGATAGAGCGGCCGCCTCCTAAGCGGCAGGTCGCAGGTTCGACTCCTGCTAGTCCCACCAAGCTTTGCCGATGTCCTTGCCGTGGCGTCCGTGTTCGGGCCGCCAGCTGAAGGGCTGCTGCGCCGTGTCCGGGCTGAGTCTATGGCACAGCGCGTACCAGACTGCCGGATTGAAGCCCAGGCCCAGGTGGCTGCCGCACACCTCGATGTTCTGCGTGTCGCCGGTCTGCGGTTCGCATGCGGATTGCCAGGCGACGATGCCGTCCTGGCGGGTATACAGGGCGCAGCAGGGCACCGGGGGTGGTTGATAACGCTTGGGGTCGTGGCTGGCCGCGGGTTGGCCGGGATTGAGCAGACGGAACAGTGGCTGGATCGTGGTGGCCTGCGGGCCGGCCAGGGGACTGCCAAGGCTGATGACCTGGCGAACTTGCCTGGGGATCTTGCGAGCGAGTTCGCGTGCAATCACGCCGCCCAGACTCCAGCCGATCAGGGCTGGCGTTTCTCCGTGGGCATCCTGCAGGGCTTCGATCCGATGAATCAGTTGCCCGGTCATGCCCTTTTGCAGGCCCAGATTTCTGCCCAGGCCCCAGCCTTGGGTCTCGAATCCCTGTCGCAACAAGACTTGGCGCAGCAGCTCGGTGCTGGCATCGCTCTGGCCGAAGCCGGGCAGAACCAGGACAGGCAGGCCGTGGCCGCGTGGCCAGTTGGCCGTGGCGGGCGGTCGCCAGCGGGCGCGCAGGTACTCGCCGACCGCCCGCAGTTCCAGCGGCAGGCGACTCCAGGGTGGGCCGCTGTCCGTCGCGTGGTCGGCGGTCATCGCCACTATTTTTTCAGGATGCCGCGCTGCTGCAGCAGCATGACCAGAACCATCAATACCACGCCGGCGCCGGCCATCCAGAAACCCTGGCGATATTCATTGCGGATGCGCTGCTGCGGCTTGATGAAGGTTTCTTCCAGTTCGCTGCGGATCGCCGCCTTGCGCTGCTGCTTTTCGCTGTCGCTGAGTTCACCCTGGTGGCCGCTGCGCACCAGATCGAGCGCCAGGTTGAGTTCGATCGCGGTCTCCATGTCCTGCGGACTCCAGTCCTTGGTCTGGTCGAGTTCCTGGCCACGCAGGAAGATGATGCCGACGCCGATGCAGAAGAGCAGGGCAGGGAGAACGCGGGGATTGCTGAACAGCATAGAAATCGTACGGAGATTGAATGGGTGGGCGTATCTTAGACGGTCTGGCGCTTGCAGGGGGATCTGCCTATGGATCAATTAAATGACATCACGCAACTGCTGGCGTTGACGCTGGGCGTGGCCTGGGCCAGCGGCATCAATCTGTATGCCGCGGTCGCCATGCTGGGAATCCTCGGTGCGACCGGCCAGATGACATTGCCGGCCGAACTGTCGATTCTGGCCGATCCGGTCGTGATTGCCGCCGCCGCTTTCATGTATTGCGTGGAATTTTTTGCGGACAAGATCCCCGGCGTCGACACGGGCTGGGATGCCCTGCACACCTTCGTGCGAATTCCGGCGGGCGCGGTGCTGGCCGCCGCGGCGATCGGCGACATGGGGCCGGCGGCGCAGCTGGCGGCGGCCTTGCTGGGCGGTGGCCTGACCGCAGCCACGCATGCCGCCAAGGCGGGGACCCGGGTGGTGATCAACACGTCGCCGGAGCCGGTATCCAACTGGAGCATGTCATTGGCCGAAGATGCCGCCGTGTTCGGCGGCCTTTGGGCCGCCTTGAACCATCCGATGCTGTTCCTGGGCTTCTTGCTGCTGTTCGTGCTGGCGCTGCTCTGGTTTTTGCCCAAGCTGTGGCGTGTGATGGGCCGCATGTGGGCCTGGCTCAGGCGTAAATTGCGGGGCGGGGCGGAGCCAGTACAGGCGAACGATCGCTGATCGGTCCGTATGGAGTCTCCTGCGTCAATTCCAGGTCAGGGACGAAAATCCAGGCCCAGCGTGATCGTGACGGGGTCCAGGGCCGTGGTGCCCAGGTCCATCGCATGCAGCCGGTCGATCAATCCGTTCTCGAAGCGGTCGGTACCGAATTGCGAATCGATGACGCTGATGTCGCCGATCTGCCCCGCAGGCCGCAGTTCCAGCGTGAAGATGACGTGGCCCTTGGCCAGCGGGGCGGCGTTCAGGTAGGTGCGATACCAGTCATCCAGGCGGGTCTGCTTGTAGCGGGTCAGGACGCCATCGAGCTGGGCTGCATCCCAGCCGGCATAGTTCAGTGCGTCCAGATTGGCTGAGATCAGCACGCCATTGGTGGGGACTTGATAGGTCGGAGGTGGGGTGGCCTGCTGGGCCTCGCGGTTCTTTCCGCCGCCCCGGCTGGCCTGTCGCACTGGCGCTGGAGTGGGTCTGGGCGGCAGGCTGGGCGGTGGGGTGGCGGGGCGCAGGTTGCTCACCCGTTGCTCGGGAAAAACGGTGGAGCGGGGCGGAAAGATCAAATCGCCGTATTCACGCAGGAAGAACACACTGCCGGCCACCGCCAGGACCAGGATCAAGGTTCCTCTGAGTACCGGGAGTTCGGTGCCGCGGCTGCGCTTGTGCCATTGCCCCGCGACGGAGGTTGGTTTGCCGCCGCGGTGCAGTTTGATTTTCTCTTTCTTCTTGCGCGCGCTCCGCCCGGAGCGGAGATTGCCGAGGCGCGTGAGCCAGCCGTCCGCGTCCGGGATGCCGGCGCCCACGATCAGCATGGCGGTCACGTGGATGGGCAGCAGGGCGATGAGGACGAAAAGGACGGCCTGAGCGGGGATGCGATACAGATGGGCGACAGGCCAGAGCAGGTAGATGCAGGAAGCCAGCGCCAGGATCAGCGTCCAAGTCAGGCGCTTGCCCAGCGGGACGGGATTGGGTGAACTGCTGCGCTGGAAAGCCTGCGCCCGCCGCAACTGCTCGATGCGCGCGCTGAAGAACAGTCCGGCCAGACGGCCTTCCTGAGCATTCGCCGCCTGGCTTGCGGAAGCAAGCATCTTGCCGTTTGCCTTGCCGTTGACGAATTCGGCGGCCGCCTGTTTGAGCAGGGCGACGGTTTCGTCTTCGCCGCCCCAGGTAATGGTGCGGATGCGGGTGCGATGATGGCGCCATAGTCCGCCCAGGACGCCAAAGGCGATGAAGGCGGGGAACAGGATAAACAGCTTGCTCCAGCTCGCCCAGAGTCCTTCCAGGCTGCCGACAGGCTCGCCCAGGGATGACACGACCAAAGGGGTGATGCCCAGCGCGGCAAGGGCGGCACCGCGTTCGACATAGACGCCTCGGCTCAGCATGCCCTGTTCTTGTCAGTTGGAAGCATTGGCCAATAATGCTTGAATTCGGGGCATGGGGAAAGCGCTGCGCTGGCGAATTGTTCTCCCCGGCGCGTCGGCCGTGCCTGCGGGGCTCTCGGTGATCCCCTGCGGCTCAGATCAATGGTCGGGGTGAGAGGATTTGAACCTCCGACTTCCACCTCCCGAAGATGGCGCTCTACCAAGCTGAGCTACACCCCGATTGCATTGATTCAGTAGGCGCGAGCGGCGGAAAATTCGGCCAGCTGCACCATGGCGGACTTATACGGACTGGGAGGCAGGACGTCCAAGGCGCCGATCGCGGCGGCGGCAGACTCCGCAGCGCGGCGCGCAGTGTACGCGATTGCATCGCTGGCTTCAATCAGGGAGATGACCCACTGGAGTTCATCGCGATTGCCCGTGCTGAGGGCCTCGCGCAGTCGGGCCTGATCGGCCGGTGCGGCGCGCTGCAGCGTGATGATGATGGGCAGCGTGGTCTTGCCCTCGGCCAGGTCATCGCCCAGGTTCTTGCCCGTGCTTGCGCTGTCTGCTCTGTAGTCCAGGCAGTCGTCAATCAGTTGGAAGGTCATCCCCAGCAATTGGCCGAAGCGACTCAGGGCATCGATCTGCCGGTCGTCGCCCTGGGCCAGCAGCCCGCCGCAGCGCGTTGCCGCGGCGAACAGAACGGCGGTCTTGCGATCGATCACCTGGTCGTAGGTGGCTTCGGTGATGTCGGGATTGAAGCAGTTCATCAACTGCAACACCTCGCCCTCGGCAATCAGGTTGGTCGCGTTGGCGAGGGCGTCGAGAATCGGCAGGCTGTTCAGGCCGATCATCAACTGGAACGCTCTGGAGTAGAGGAAGTCCCCTGTGAGCACGCTGGCCTCGTTGCCCCATAGCGCATTGGCTGTCGGGTTGCCGCGGCGCAGGTCCGAGTGGTCGACCACATCGTCATGCAGCAGGGTGGCGGTATGGATGAACTCGATCACCGTCGCCAGCGTATGATGAGCCTCCTGATGATAGCCCAGCGCGCGTGCGCTGAGCAGGGCCAGGGCGGGGCGCAGGCGCTTGCCGCCGCCGGCGACGATATGCTCCCCGAGCTGATTGATCAGCACCACATCGGAACTTAGACTTTCGCGGATGAGTCGGTCCACAGCGGTCATGTCCGATTCGATCGGGGAAAGGATGTCGGTGAGTGTGCTCAAGTTCGGGTGCTCATTTCGAGCGCGATCCTAGGAACAGCGTCCCGGACTGTCAAGAAAGCCCACGGCCGCGCTCTGGCTGAGATCGGCAAGAGATTTGCTGATTTTGTGTTTGACCGCAGGCCGCTCAAGCGATATATTTCCGCTTCTTTGTGCGCTGATTTGAGTAAGCAATCCAATGTACGCTGTAATTGAAACGGGTGGAAAGCAATACCGGGTGGCCCAGGGTGATGTTATCCGGGTTGAAAAACTGCCAGCTGCCGAGGGTGAGTCCATCACTTTCGATCGCGTTCTGATGGTGGGTGACGGCGCTGAAGCCAAGATCGGGTCCCCGGTCGTGGAAGGCAGCAAGGTTGTCGCCGACGTCGAAGCGCACGGTCGTGCCGACAAGGTGACGATCGTCAAATTCCGACGCCGTCAGAAATATCGTCGCAAGCAGGGCCATCGTCAGGCCTACACCCAGCTTCGCATCACCGAAATCCAGGCTTAATCGCCCCAGATTAAATTCAAGGTAAGGAATCCATGGCTCATAAAAAAGCTGGTGGTAGTACGCGCAACGGGCGCGATTCAGAATCCAAACGACTCGGTATCAAACGTTTCGGCGGTGAGCAGGTTTCGGCCGGCAGCATCATCGTGCGCCAGCGTGGCAGCCGTTTTCGTGCCGGCAAGAACACCGGAATCGGCAAGGACTACACCATTTTCGCCAAGGTTGACGGCAAGGTGGTGTTCGAGACCAAGGGTCCGGAAAGTCGCAAGTACGTGAGTATCGTGGCTGAATAAGCTGGCCTGCCAGATCCTGGAGGAAAGCCTCGCCACCTTGGCGGGGCTTTTTTGTATATGAAATTTGTAGATGAAGCGACAATTCGCGTGGAGGCAGGTGACGGCGGACGTGGCGTCGTCAGCTTTCGTCGCGAGAAGTACATTCCCTTCGGTGGTCCCGATGGGGGTGACGGTGGCGATGGCGGCGATGTTTTTCTCGAAGGGGAAAGCGGCCTGACCACGCTCAGCGATTTTCGCGTGCAGCGCAAATTTCGGGCCGAAAACGGCCAGGCAGGTTCCGGCGCCAACTGTCGGGGCAAGTCGGGCCAGGATCGTATCGTGCCGGTGCCGCTGGGAACCATCGTGTTCGATGAGGAAACCGATGAGCTGATCGGCGATGTGGTGCGTCCCGGTCAGCGTTTGCTGGTGGCCAAGGGCGGCTTTCATGGCATCGGCAATGCGCGTTACAAGAGCAGCACGAACCGGGCGCCGCGGCAATGTACACCGGGCACGCCAGGCGAACAGCGCATCCTGCGCATGGAATTGCAGTTGCTGGCGGATGTCGGCCTGCTTGGCCTGCCCAATGCGGGGAAGTCGACCTTTCTTGCGGCGGTGTCGGCCGCGCGGCCGAAAATCGCGGAGTATCCATTCACCACCCTGCATCCGCAGCTGGGGATCGTACGCGTGGGCCCCGCGCAAAGTCTGTCCGTGGTCGATGTGCCGGGTCTGATTGCTGGCGCCGCGCAGGGTCAGGGGCTGGGGATCCAGTTTCTCAAGCACCTGAGCCGGACACGTTTGTTACTGCATCTTGTGGATGTGGCCCCTCTCGATGAGCAGAGCATCGAAGATCAGCTGGAGCAGGTGGTGCATGAGCTGGGCGAGTTCAGCGATGAGCTGATGCAGCGTGAACGCTGGCTGGTGCTGAACAAGATGGATCTGATCGCGCCACAGGAGCGGCCGGCCATGCTCGCCGCGCTGGCTGAGCGCTACCAGATGCCGGTCTTTGCCTGTTCGGCTGCGACCAAGGACGGGGTTGAGCCCATCATGGCCGAATGCATGCGCTGGCTGGATGCGCAGAAGGCGCCCGAGGCGGATGAAACGCAGTGATCTGGGCGGCGCTCGCCGCTGGGTGGTCAAGGTCGGCAGCTCCCTGCTGACGGACTCGGGGCAGGCCATGGCACATGCCGCCGTGGCGGCTTGGTGCGCGCAGATTGCCGGCCTGCGTGCCAGTGGAATCGAAGTGGTTGTGGTGTCTTCCGGTGCGGTGGCGGCCGGCATGCTGCGCCTGGGTCTCAAGGCACGGCCGGAAGGGCTGGCGCAATTGCAGGCGGCGGCGGCGGTCGGTCAGCTGGATGTTGCGTTCATGTGGGATCGGGCGCTGCGCGAGCATGGGCTTAATGCCGCGCAGATGTTGCTGACGCATGAAGATGCCGCCGACCGGCAGCGCTTTCTCAATGCCCGCAACACCATGCGCGCGCTGCTCGACTGGGGCGTGGTGCCGGTGATCAACGAGAATGATTCGGTTGCCAATGACGAGATCCGATTTGGGGACAATGACACCCTGGCCGCGGTCACGGCGGAACTGTGTTCGGCCGACCTGCTGGTCATCCTGACCGACCAGGCCGGAGTCTATACCGCCGACCCGCGCGCCGATGTCTCGGCGCAACTGATCGATCAGATCGATGCTCGGGATCCGGCCCTGGATGAGATGGCCGGCGGTAGCGGCGGGGCGCTGGGTCGTGGCGGCATGCAGACCAAGGTGCAGGCGGCCAGGATGGCGGCCCGAAGCGGGACCAACACGGTCATTGCCGGCGGCATGCAGGCGGATGTCTTGCCGCGGATCGCGGCGGGTGCAAAGGTGGGCAGCTGTCTATGGGCGAGCCACCAGGGGCGACTTCCTGCGCGTAAGCGCTGGCTGGCGGCGCGGCGCAAGGTGGATGGCCGGATCTGGCTGGATGCGGGAGCCTGCGCGGCATTGCAGGAGGGTGGCAAGAGCCTGTTGCCGGTGGGCGCCACGCGGGTAGAAGGCGACTTCCTGCGCGGAGATCTGATCGCCTGTCTGGGACCGGATGGCCGGGAGTTGGCACGTGGCCTGTCGAATTACGATGCAAAGGATGCGGCGCGGCTCTGTGGCATGAGTTCGGCGGAAATTCGAGAACGGCTTGGCCGGCCGGCCGAAACGGAGCTGATCCATCGGGACAATCTGATTCTCAGCTGACTGATTCTCAGCTGACCAGGATCGCCCCAGTTGGCAGGCGAAAAAAAACCGCCCGAAAGGCGGTTTTTTCTCAGCGGTGCTGATCAGCTCAGCGCTTTGATCTTGGCATTCAGCCGGCTCTTGTGGCGCGCTGCCTTGTTCTTGTGCAGCAGGCCGCGACCCGCATAGCGGTCGAGCAGGGACTCGCAAGTTTTCATCGCCTGCGCTGCCGCATCCTTGTTGCCATCTTTGATGGCCAGCAGGACGGCTTTGACCGAGCTGCGGAACCGCGAACGCTGACTCATGTTGCGTTGGCGACGAACTTCGGACTGCTTGGCGCGCTTGGCTGCTTGAGGAGAATTTGCCACGTGGTATCTTTCATTGGAGATGAATTAAGCCGACGAATTATAGACAGATCGAACGGCTTGTCAATGTGCTGGTATCATCCGTCGCTGATCGTTTTTTCGAGAAAGAGTTTCGCATGTCCGGCTCCATGATGAAGTCCACGTCGGTGGTAGGCGGCATGACCCTGATTTCCCGGATCATGGGCTTCGTCCGTGACATGTTGCTGGCGATTCTGTTCGGCGCTTCAGCCGGTATGGACGCCTTTCTGGTGGCGTTCAAGATCCCGAATTTCATGCGGCGTCTGTTTGCCGAAGGGGCGTTTGCGCAATCTTTCGTGCCGGTTCTGGCCGAGGCCAAGACGCGCCAGTCGCATGCCGAAGTGCGCGGGTTGATTGCCGACGTGTCCGGCACGCTGGGCGTGGCCCTGTTGCTGCTCACCGTGGCGGGTGTGCTGTTCGCGCCCTGGATCATCCTGCTGTTCGCGCCCGGATTTGTCGATGAGCCGGAAAAATTTGCGCTCGCCGGCCAGTTGCTGCGCCTGACCTTTCCGTATCTTCTGTTCATCGCCCTGACCGCGCTTGCGGCCTCGGTGCTCAATACCTACGGACGTTTTGCGATTCCGGCGCTGGCGCCAGTCTTGCTCAATCTCAGTCTCATCGCCTGCGCGATCTGGTGGGCGCCCCGCTGGGACGAGCCGGTGACCGCGTTGGCGATTGGCGTGTTCATCGCCGGTCTGGCACAGCTGGTGGTGCAACTGCCGGCGATTCATCGCCTGGGCTTGCTGGCCTGGCCGCGCTGGGGCTGGAGCAGCGAACCGGTGCGCAGAATTGTGCGACTGATGCTGCCGATCATCTTCGGTTCCAGCGTGGCCCAGGTGGCGCTGCTGCTGGATACCATTCTGGCGTCCCTGCTGGTGACCGGCAGCGTGAGCTGGCTGTACTACTCGGATCGCCTGATGGAGTTTCCGCTCGGCATTTTCACGATTGCGATCGCCACCGTAATCCTGCCCAATTTGTCGCGGCAATTTTCCGAAGCCGATGCCGGCGGTTTCAGTCAGACCCTGGACTGGGCGGTGCAATTGATTGTGCTGGTCTGCTTGCCCAGTGCGGTGGGCCTGTTCATGTTGGCCGGACCGCTGATCTGCACCCTGTTTCAGTATTCGGCCTTTGGCCCGCACGATGTGCTGATGAGTCGCTACAGCCTGATGGCGTACGCCTTCGGATTGATCGGCTTCAGTTTCGTGAAGATCTTCGCGCCGGCCTACTTTGCGCGGCAGGACAGCCGGACGCCAGTACGGGTCGGAATCTATTCATTGCTGCTGGGCATGGGCTTCAATGTGCTGGGGGTCGGGCTGGCGCTGCACTTCGGCTGGTCGGCGCCGCATGCCATCCTGGCGCTGGGGACCTCGCTCGGGGCTTTCGTCAATGCCGGCCTGCTGCTGCGCGGACTCCTGCGCTCCGGCGTCTATCGTCGGCCCGCGGCGCAGGCCGGTCGCTGGCTCAAATTCCTGCTTGCCAATCTGGTGATGGTGCTGCTGTTGCGGATGATCACCCCGGAACTCGACTGGTGGCTGGCCGCCGGTGCGCTCAGCCGGGCGGTCCATCTGTTGGGCATTATCTTTGTCGCGGCTCTGGCATACTTCTGCGTTTTATTTCTCTCTGGCATGCGCCCGCAACATTTCCTGCGCGCGCAGTGAAAACAAACATGCGTGTGATTCGAGGGGTGCACAACATCCGTCCGCCGGACCGCGGCGTGGCGGTCAGTCTTGGCAATTTTGATGGCGTGCACCTGGGGCATCAGGCGCTGTTTGCAAAGATGCGTGTACAAATGCCTGGAACGCGCTGTTGTGCGATCTGTTTCGAGCCGCAACCCCTGGAAATGCTCAGGCCAAAGGGCGCGCCATTGCGTCTGCAGAGCCTGGCGGAGAAGCTGCGTTGCCTGCGGGATACCGGTCTGGACCAGGTCCTGGTGCTGTCATTCAATCATGCCCTGGCGCGGATGCCCGCTGCGGATTTCGTGCGTAAGATCCTGATCGAGGAACTTGGCGTGCGGCAGATCGTGGTCGGCGATGACTATCGTTTCGGCCACAAGCGCCAGGGGGATATCGGCCTGCTGCGTAAGATGGCGGTGGCCGGTTATGAGGTCGTGCATCTGGATACCGTTCGGGAAGGGGAGGAAAGAATCAGCAGCACGCGCGTTCGTGCGGGTCTGCAGCAGGGCGACATCGAGTTGGCCACCCGCTGCCTTGGCCGTCCGTATCGTCTGCGTGGGCGGGTTGTGCATGGACAGAAGCTGGGCCGTCAGCTCGGTGCACCCACCGCGAATGTCGCCTTGCGTCGGCCTACGCCGCTGCGCCACGGAGTGTATTGCGTGCGGCTGAATCAGCTTCCGGCCGTCGCCAACATCGGTCTGCGCCCGACCGTGGGCGGCAGCGGCGAGCACCTGGAAGTGCACCTGCTCAGCGGCAAGCAGCACCAGTTGTACGGGCAGATGGTCACGGTTGACTTCGAGGCTTTCCTGCGCCCGGAACAGCGTTTCGCGGATTTTGATGAGTTGCGTCAGGCCATTGCCGCGGACGTACAGAAAGCTCACACATTCTATCGGCAGGACTTATCGTGAAATTGCGTTTCAGCAACCCCTACTGGCTGTGGCTCTCCCTGTTCGTGATCCTGGCAGATCAGGTGACCAAGCAACTCATCTTGCGTCATTTCCACTGGTTCGAGGTGATGCCCCTCACCAATCATCTGAATCTGACGTATGTTCGCAATACCGGCGCGGCGTTTTCCAGTTTCAGCAGTTTGCCACCCTGGGTGTTTGTCCTGCTGGGGGTCGGTGTCAGCATCGGGATCGTGGTGTGGCTACGCCGTAATCTTCATGGCCAGCAACTGGTGGCGGTGGCCATGTGTCTGATCATGGGCGGCGCCCTGGGCAATGTGATCGACCGGGTCCGTCATGGATTTGTCGTCGATTTCATTGATTTTCATATTGGCCAGTGGCATTTCGCTGCATTCAATGTGGCGGATGCGGCGATTTCTTGCGGCGCCGCCTTGCTGATTCTGGACATGATCCTGCAGTGGCTGCGCGAACGGAAAGAAAAATCAGCCGACAAGAATGTGAGCGAGGGAAGCTGAAGCATGCAAATCAAACTGGCCAATCCGCGTGGCTTCTGTGCCGGTGTCGATCGAGCGATCGAGATCGTCGAACGGGCGCTGCAGCGCCTGCAAGCGCCCATCTACGTACGCCATGAGGTGGTACACAATCGTTTCGTGGTCGAAGATCTGCGGCAGAAGGGGGCGATCTTCGTCGAGGAAGTCGATGAGATTCCTGCCGGTGCAACCTGCATCTTTAGCGCCCATGGGGTGTCGCAGCAGGTGCGTGAACAGGCGCGCCAGCGCGGCCTGACGGTGCTGGACGCCACCTGTCCGCTGGTCACCAAGGTCCACGTGGAAGTCCTGCGCTATTCCCGCGAAGGTCGCGATGTGGTGCTGATCGGGCATCAGGGTCATCCCGAGGTCGAGGGCACGATGGGGCAGTTTGATTCCTCCCAGGGCGGGACGATTCATCTGGTTGAAACGCCGGCGGATGTCACGCGCATGGAGGTTCGCGATTCTGCCCGCCTGGCCTATGTGACCCAGACCACCCTGTCCGTGGATGATACCGCTCGCGTCATCGACGCCTTGCGAGCACGATTCCCGCAGATCGACGGCCCGCGCAAGGATGACATCTGTTACGCCACTCAGAATCGGCAGGATGCGGTGCGCGGCCTGGCCCAGGACTGCGATGTGGTCCTGGTGGTGGGCTCGGCCAACTCATCCAATTCGAATCGTCTGCGTGAACTGGCGGAACTGGTCGGCGCCCGCGCCTATCTGATTGACGGGCCGGAGGACATCGACCCGGCCTGGATCGAGGGCAGTCAGAGTGTCGGCCTGAGTGCGGGCGCCTCGGCGCCAGATATTCTCGTGCAGCAGGTGGTCAGCCGGCTCCAGGAACTGGGGGGTGAGGCGCCGCAGGAACTGCCCGGGCGGGAGGAAAACATCACTTTCGTCCTGCCCTCGATGCTGCGCTGAACCTGCCGTCGGCGGGACTACCAGCAGTCTGCTGAAGTGGCCCCGCGGGTCTGCCGCTGATCGATGCTGAATTCCGCGCAGTGGGTGTCATGGGCCTGGGTTTTGACCGCAGTGGCCTTGGCCAGAAAATCGAAGTTGGTGCTCTGGCTCAAGGTGAGCTTGTAGGTCGCATCATCCTGCTGGGTTGCGCTGGGGCTGCCCTCACCGTCGATATAAAAAATGGTGGCGGGGTAGCCCAGCTTGGTCAATGTAGCCGCATAGCGTTTCAGGTCGGCGTAGTAATTCTCCTGCTTGGAAGCGATGTCCAGAAGTACGTTCTTGGCTGAAGAGCGTTTCGCAGAGGTGACGTACTGCTGATAGGAGGGAATGGCAACGGCCGCGATGATGCCGACAATCGCCAGGGCGACCATCAGTTCGATCAGGGAAAATCCACGTTGTGGCTCGGATCGATGCCAAATTGGGCTATTCATCAACGGCGGGCTCCACCAGTTGCCAGTAGGTACGGAAGCGGTTGGACTTGTCCAGATCCTCGAAGGAGAGGTCCGGTTTCAGAATCTGATTGGGCGGGACGAAGACCACCTCGGCTGGGATGCCGCCGGAATCCAGCGTGTCATAGCGGTCTTCCTTGCCGTCCTCGGTGGCGCTGTAATCCTTGGCCGGCGTTCCGTCCTGCAGATTGACGGCATACAGTCGCCCGCTGCCTTCGGCAGCGCTACAGGCCGCACCGGTATCCGCCGAAGGTGGGAGATAGGTGGTGAAATAGATCACGCCGCCGAAGCTGAAGGGTACAGCCAGACCCTTCTCACCCTGCGCTTCAAGTTTCAAGCGCCAGCCGTAGGTCAGATCCGGTGCTGTGGTGCAACTGTCATCGGCCAGGCAGTTGTCCGTGATGTCCGCCAGATCCGCCAGTTCCAGGGGGCGATCAGGGCCGAGCGGTGCGCCGTCGCCCTTCGTGATGTTGCGATCCTTCAGCATGAAGGCGTAATTCTGATGGGCGCCGCCGTAATCCAGCGGGTTTGCACGGTTGCCCGAGGTGATGATGATCGCGTCGTAGGCGCCAAGCGCGTCGCGGGACTGGACAAAGTCGGCGGCGTGAAAGAAACGACGATCAACATCATCGACGTCGCCATGGCGGCCGAGGGCCGCCAGATGGCTGAGGCGCCAGCTCGACTGACTGCCGTGGAAATCCGCACGCCAGAGATTGCCGCCGGTATCACCGAACAGAGCGCGATCGATCAGGCCATCGCCATCGGTGTCGGCGATGGTCACGTCGGAAGGTGCCGAGTCCTCGAAATCGAGATGGGTCAGTTCCTTGATCAGGGCGCCGGTTTCGGCATTGACCACATACAGCGAATTACCTTTCGAATCATCCTGGCCGCGAACATGGCGGTCTTTTCTGTTGTCGTAGCCGCCTGCGAAGACCAGCACCTGCAGGGTGCCGCTATCGGTCTGCATCTTGCCGGATTGGGGGGTCGAGAACGTCAGTCCGAGATTGCTGAAATCACCAGTTGGGGTGATCCTCCAGGCCAGTTCGGGTTCGTTGGGGTTGGTGACATCAAGGGCGTAATAATTGCTGCCACCTCGACGCTGGCCGATGACGAACATCACCGTGTCCGCACTGCCATCGACGGTGCTGGCGCCTTCATCGGCGCGGAAGAAGACCGGGGCAGGACTGCCGTCAACGCCGTAGGGATGCGCGCGGCCGGGCTGATTCGCGCGCAGTTTTTCCTGAGTTTCGTAGGTTGATTGCGGGATGAAGCTCCACAGTTCCCGGCCGCTTTCGCTGCCATCAATATTGGTATTGCGAATCATGCGGATGCCGCCATCGTCGCTGGCCACGGCAATGTAGATCGCCGGATTGGACTGTGTGTACTGGCCGGCCACGGGGTCATTGAACGCTCCGTAGTTCATCGGGAAGGGTTTGGAATGCAGGGGATCACCAAACAGCCAGGGCCGCGCGTCCGTGGTGGATGAGTCGCCGTCTGCATCATCGATGTCCAGGCCCCGCATGTAACGCACCAGATCGTTGGCGGTCGTGGCCGAGCCCAGTCCCAGAATCGACATGACGCTGGTCAACAGGGAACTGGGCGTGAGTGGCGTGGGGTCAGCGTCCAGATCGATCAGGGTATTGCCACTATTGGTATAGACCTTGCGGTCACCATCGGTATTGTTCTCACCGATGCTGCCGGTGTCGGCAATGTATCCGACGATGTTCTGCCCGGCGCCACCGCGATTGACATGACGGCCATCCCGGTCCTTGAGGATATTGGTGTCCGGATCCGGGTCTGCGGGCAGCAGATCATTGTCACTGTTGTCTTTGAGACGGGTCCAGGAGGTCAGGGCCGAATACTTGATGCGACCGTCTTCCCCCACGGCGGGTTCACCAAGGGCATCGACAATCGTCCGCGAACCGCCCGATGAAGCAATCTTCAGCTTCTTGACATTGCCATGCCAGTAGGGGGTTTCCTGCGCTTCAAACAGGGCCAGGAAAAGCTCGTCCTCGGTTTCTGCCCGGTTGAATACATTGACCGGAATGGATGCCGCGACATAGGTGGTGGAGACCGACAGGATCTGGCGGAAAATCTCCGTCAACGCATTGACCAGAGCCTCCGCGTCACCGGTCAGGG
>JBFKDQ010000067.1:0-18005 GCA_041619555.1 Oceanococcus sp.
CGGATAGCGGGAGTAGAAAAAGCCGTCGCTGTCACGGGTCCAGGACATGCCGGAGAACTTGATGTAGTCAAGGCTGTGCGGCTCGTCCTGTCCGCTGCGCAGATCGCGCACGAAAAAACGATTCCAGTCACTGCCTGCCTCGGCGATGCCGTAGGCCAGAAACCGGCCATCCGGCGAGACCTCCCAGGCGGTCAGGGCGACGGTGCCATCGGCGCTCATGCCATTGGGATCCAGCACCACCTCACGCTGGCCATCCGCCGACTGCCGGATCAGGACGGCCTGGTCCTTGAGTCCATCATTGTAGCGATAGAACAGGGCATCGCCGACCTGCTGCGGCAGACCGAACTTCTCGTAGTTCCACAGCCGCCCCAGGCTCTGCCGGAAGCTCGCCCGCGTCGGCAGTTTGGCAAGCTGGCGCTGGGTCACCGCATTCTGGGCCTTGACCCACTGCTTGACCTCGGGCGCATCCACCGCTTCCAGCCAGCGATAGGGGTCCGCCACACGCTCGCCATGATAAACATCCACCACATCACCTCGCGGGCTCACCGGATAGTCCAGTGCAAACGCGGCCGATGTGGCCAGGAACAGCACAGAAGTCACTAGAAGACGCATGATTTCCCCTTCGGCAACAGACCCTTAGGCCCGGCAAAACAATGACCGGCATTAACCGGCCCTGACGCATGAAAGCGCGGCGCGACAGGCGCCGGACGGCTATCTGAACAGGCCCTTGAGCTTGCCCGCCGGCGCCGCTGGCGCCGGCTCTTCAGCCGCCCGCACCGTGATCGTGATGGGCCGGGAACTGATCACCGGCTGATGCGGCACATGCATGTGATCACCCAGCACCAGCCTCAAGGTATGTTCGCCCGGGGACAGCTTGACCCTGGCCTCGGTCTGGCCTTTGCCGAAATGAACGAGCTTGTCGCTGGCCGGCATGGGCTGATCCGCCGGCGGCAGGCTTTCGGTGTCGATCAGCAAATGATGATGCCCGGCGCCCTCCCGCTCCACCCCGGCAGGCGCGATGCCCATGCCGGACAGACCGAAACGGACCAGAAATTCGCTGTCGACGATTTCGCCATGCGCCGGCGAAATGATGTAGGCGTAGGCGGTGTCCGGCGCGCTGCTGCGCTCGCCAGCCTGGGCGCCGGCTGCGACCAGCAAGGCCAGTGCTGCAATCCCGTATTTCATGTTGTTCTCCCTCCAGGGTCCAGATCTTGGGCTGGGCAATCTAACATTTTCATGCCGGCAAGCGGCACGCGCGCTCATGCCTTGCGTTGCGGTGGCGTGGCCAGCCAGGGCTGCTCGGGCCAATCATGTTTGGGATACCGTCCGCGCATCTGCTTGCGGACTTCCGGGTAGGCATTACGCCAGAAACTCGGCAGGTCACGGGTCACCGCCAGCGGCCGGCGCGCCGGCGACAGCAGATGCAGCAGCACCGGCTCGCCGGCGACGGTGGGCGTGGCATCCTGCCCGAACAGGTCCTGGATGCGTACGGCCAGCACCGGCCCGTCCTCGCCGGCGTAGTCCAGCCGGCATCGGCGCCCACTCGGCAGGCTCAGTTGCCGCGGCACGTGCTGCTCCAGTTTTGCCGCCTGCGCCGGCTCCAGCCGCGCTGTCAAGGCCTCGATCAGGCGTGACGCCGGCAGGTCGTCAAGCCGCCGCAGGCCATACAGGTATGGGCCGAGCCATTCGTCCAGCTCGGCGAGCAGGCGATCGTCGCTGACCTCGGGCCATTGCGCTTTGGAACGCGCCATCGTGTGCAGACGCTGACGCAGATTCTGCGCCTCCGTCGTCCACGGCAGACAGGCCAGCCCCAGCCCCCGTATGCCGGCCAGCAGCGCTTGCCTTACGGCCTCGGCATCGGGCGTCGGACAGGGCTGCTGCTCCAGCACCAGGGCATGAAAACGGCATTGCAGCCGCGCCCGGACCTCGGCCTTGCGGGCATCGAACCGGATCTGTTCCTCACGCACAAGGTCTTCGGCGAACTGCTGGCGCAGGCGGGCTTCGGAGTATTCGGCAGCCAGGCGAATCTGCCCCTCGCCGCGACCATCCAGGTCCAGCACGACGAGATAAGGAGAGCCCGCCAATGCCTGTTCCGGCGCCATCCGCGCGCCCCGACCGTTGGCCAGCAGGTAAGCCCCCGTCGCACTACGCCGCTGCGCGATACGCTCGGGAAATGCCGCGGCCAGCAATGGCCCCGGATCGGCTTCCTCGACCTGCTTGCCGACTCCGAGACGCCGCCGCCAGCGCAGGGATTCGCGCTGCATGCGCGCACACCAATCCGGGGACGCACCCCCACGACGCCAGGCCAGCCAGAGCTGATGGACATCAACATCGATGCGCGGTCTGCCCTCACTCTGCAGCAGGGCGGCAAGATCACAGGCCATGGCCAGCTGCCCGCCGGCGCGGGCATCCAGCAGCAGGCGCCCGACTCTTGGATGGGCGCCCCATTCCACGACCTGACGACCATCTGGCGTGATGCGCCCCTGAGCATCGCTCAGCCCCAGTGCCTGCAAGACATCGCAGGCCTGCGCCCATGGCCCGGCGGGCGGCGCCTCCAGCCAGTCCGGCTGTCCACCCCAGGCCGCCACGTTCAGGGCCACTTCCGCCAGATCGGCACTGCGCATTTCCGGCGCCCTGATCGGCTCGAGCACCTCTTCGGCGGACCACAGACGAATGCAGACGCCGGGCGCCGTACGTCCGGCTCGGCCGGCGCGCTGATCCGCGGCATCGCGGGTCACACGGCGGGTGCGCAGGTGGGCGAAGCCGGCACTGGGGTCATACACCGCGCCGCGCGCCAGACCAGCATCGATCACCACCCGCACCCCGTCGATGGTGAGGCTGGTCTCGGCCACCGCGGTGGCGAGCACGATCTTGCGCTGGCCGGCGCGGGCCGGCCGCAGGGCCGCGGCCTGATCTTCCCGGGGCATGCGGCCATACAGAGGATGCACACTGCAATCGTCCGGCAGTTCGCGCAGCTCGCGCTGCAACCGGCGAATTTCCCCCTCTCCCGGCAGGAACACCAGCAGGCTGCCACTCTCCTGCGCGATACAGCGCCGGATCACGGTCGCCACCATCTGCTCCAGCGGTTGCCGCACGCCCCCTGCCCCCTCATAACGCACCGCAACCGGATGGCTGCGCCCTTCGCAGCGCAGCACTGGCGCATCGAAGCGGGCGGCCAGCGCTTGCTCGTCCAGGGTCGCCGACATCAGCAACAGGCGCAGATCATCCCGCAATCCCTGCTGCACATCGCGCGCCAAGGCCAGGCCCAGATCCGCATGCAGGCTGCGCTCGTGGAATTCATCAAAAATGATCAGACCGACTTCGGCAAGCTCCGGCTCGGACTGCAGCCGCCGGCTGAGCAGCGCCTCGGTCAGCACCTCGATCCGGGTCCGTGCTGAGCCGTGATTTTCATCCCGTGTGCGCAAGCCCACGGTCTGGCCCAGCGGCTCGCCGAGCAGTTCCGCCATGCGCCAGGCCAGACTTCGGGCCGCCAGGCGCCGCGGCTCCAGCATCAGAATTCGACGCCCCTGCAGCCAGTCTTCTGCCAGCAATAACAGGGGCACCAGACTGCTCTTGCCCGCCCCAGGCGGCGCCACCAGCACCGCTCTCGAGCCACCGCGCAGACTCTCGCGCAGAGAGGACACCAAGGTCCAGATCGGCAGATCCGGCTGCCCCCGGTACAAATCATCAAGCTTCATGGCGTAGAATCACGGGTTTTGCTTCGCAAGCCTGGTCACAATCTCAATGCAACCCATAGATAATCTGCGCATCGCCTCCATTCAGGAAGTCTCCAAACCCGATGTGGTCCGCAGTGAAATTCCCCTGAGCGAGCCGGCAGCCCAAACGGTCGATGCGGCGCGACAGGAGATCGCCGGCATCTTGAACCAGCAGGACGATCGCGTGCTGGCCATTGTAGGCCCCTGTTCCATCCATGATACCGAAGCCGCCAAGGAGTATGCGCAGCGCCTGCAGGCCTTGCGCCAGGAACTCCGGGACGACATCGCCATCGTGATGCGCGTCTATTTCGAGAAACCCCGCACCACGGTCGGCTGGAAAGGCCTGATCAACGACCCGGATCTGGACGACAGCTTCCGCATCGACAAGGGCCTGCGCCTGGCCCGCCAGCTGTTGCTGGAACTGAACGAGTCCGGCATGCCTGCCGGGGTGGAGTATCTTGACATCCTCACGCCGCAGTATCTGTCCGACCTGGTGAGCTGGGGTGCGATCGGCGCCCGCACCACCGAAAGCCAGCTGCACCGCGAGATGGGCTCCGGCCTGTCCTGCGCGGTTGGCTTCAAGAACGCAACTGACGGCAATATCAAGGTGGCCGTCGATGCCATCCTGTCGGCACGCAATCCCCACCGCTTCCTCTCCCTCACCACCGACGGCGTGGTCTCGATCTTCGAAACCACCGGCAACGATCAGACCCATGTGATTTTGCGCGGCGGCAGCAACGGCCCGAACTACTCGCCCGAACACATCAATGAAAGCGCGACCATGCTGGAGAAAGCCGGCCTGCCGGCTCGCATCATGATCGATTGCAGTCACGCCAACAGCGCCAAGCAACACGAGCGGCAGCTGCTGGTCGCCGCCGACATCGGCCGCCAGATCGCGCAAGGTGACGAGCGCATCTTCGGCGTGATGGTGGAAAGCCATCTGCTGGCCGGCCGTCAGGATGTGGATCCCGGCCAGCCGCTGAACTACGGCCAGAGCATTACCGACGCCTGTCTGGGCTGGGAGTCGACGGAAACCCTGCTACGGCAACTGGCAGCAGACGTTCGCAGTCGCCGCCAGGCCAGAAAGGCGGCATGAGCGCCACCGGCTTGCGCGCCGGCCTGATCGGCGCCACCGGTCTCGTCGGCCAGGCCGTGCTGGAGCAGTTGCTCGCCGATCCCGCATGCACCCAGTTGCGGGTCTGGGCGCGGCGCGACAGCAGCCGAACCGACACCAGGCTCGATTGGCAGCTGTGCGACTTCGAGCGACTGGCCGAGACCGCGGACTGCTCCGGTCTCGACGTGGTGTTCTGCTGCCTCGGCACCACCACGGCCAAGGCCGGCAAGGCGGGCCTGGAGAAGGTTGACCTGGCGTATGTCCATGCCATCGCCCAGGCGGCACGGGCCGCCGGGGTATCCTGCTTCTGCGTGATCAGTTCGATCGGCGCCAATGCGAGTTCACCGGTCCACTACAGCCGTACCAAAGGTCGCATGGAAGCCGCGCTGCGTGCGCTGGAATTCCCCAGCCTGCAGATCATCCGGCCATCCCTGCTGCTGGGCGAGCGGCCGGACAACCGCCCCGGCGAAGCTCTGGGGCAAAAACTGGCCCCGCTGCTCAACCGCCTGCTGTGCGGCCCCTTGCAACGCTATCGAGCGATTTCAGCCGGTGACGTCGCCAGCGCGATGATCGAACTCGGAAAAAACGCCACCCCGGGCCAGCGCATTCATCACCTGCCGCTGGAATAAAGATCCGCGACTCCTCGTTCAGAACAATTCCAGTTCGTTGCCGGTCGGGTCATTGCTGATCAGCCCCTGTTCCACCAGTGCCTGATACTCGAACACCTGGTTGCGCCCGGCGCCTTTGGCGAAATACAGGGCGCGATCGGCACGGCCGATCACGCTGGCCGGATATTCGTAGTGATCCACCGCCACCAACCCCGAACTGATCGTGACCTGACCGACCTGAGGGAACCGGTGGCCCTCCACCAGCAGTCGCAGGCGCTCCACCGCCGCCATCGCCGCATCCCGCGTCGACGGCGCCAGGATGACTGCAAACTCTTCACCACCGTAACGATAGACACTGTCGATGGCACGGAAATGCTCTCGCATCAGACGCGCGAGCAGCAACAGCACCTCGTCCCCGATGAGATGGCCGTAGCGGTCATTGATCGACTTGAAATGATCGACGTCGATCATCACCAGCCACCAGTGAGTCTGGTCCTTGCCCACCAGCAGCGGTGTCTTGCGCTCTTCCAGCAGGCTGTCCAACTGAGCCGCGAAAGCGCGCCGGTTCAGCACCCCGGTGAGGGTGTCAACTTCCTTGTCATGAACCAGTTCCAGCAAATTGGCATACAGACGCACCAGGGCATAGAGCACGCGTTGGTCCGAAGCACTCTCTTCGTACTGCCGGTCGGTCACCAGCAACTCCGTCACGCGACCGGCGCAGAGCACCGGAAAACATTCGATGATGCCACGTGAACTGTAGGTCTGCCGGGGTTTGAGAGCCTGCAGGCTCTGCTGCTCCAGCGCACCCGGCACCAAACCTCTGGCGCCCAGACCACAGACGATCAGGTCCGAGCGATCTGCCGCCGGGCCGAGGCGGGCATTGACCAGTTCATTCAGGCGAGGGGCGTCGCGTGGGCCGGACAGGCGGTAGGCGGTAAAACGCCGGATGGGCAGAAGTTCGAACAGGGTCTTCAGCAAGCTCAGGCGAATGGCGTCGGTACTGCGTGCGTTGCTGATCGCCACCGCGCTCTCGAGCAATTCACCGAGATCGGTCGCCGGCGCGCCCTCTACCGGCAGCACTGAGCGCTCGGCCGTCTCATGCATCCCATGCGCGGTGTCATTGTTCAAGTTTCGTTCCGGGTCCAAGACCCACGCCACCCGATTGAATTCTCCACCGAGCCTAGCGGCCGACATGTGATGAGAATGTGAGCTTAAACCAGACCGCTGCGGCGTCAGGTCGCGCGGCCGGCCAGTTCACCGATCCTTTCGACCATCGCAAACAGGCCATTGCGCCGGTTCACGCTGATGTGCTGTTCCAGACCCAGTTCGGTAAACAGGGCTCTGATGTCCACCGCGGCGATCTCCTGCGCCGTCTTGCCGGAGTAGATCAGCAGCAGGATCGCGATCAGGCCTTTGACGATGTGGGCATCCGAATCGCCCTGAATATGCAGACGGCCAGACTCGTCGGCTTGCGCCGTCATCCACACCTGACTCATGCAGCCACGCACCTTGTTCGCATCACAGTAGGCGTCCGGCGGCAAGGGCTCCAGCTCCCGCCCCAGATCGATAATCAGCCCGTAACGCTCTTCCCAGCTTCCCATCAGCGCAAAGCTGGCTTGCAGTTCTTCCAAATTCATCGCTCTATTGTACGATGCGCACCTGCGGTTTGCCGATCTCTACGGCCCGCAGCAGACCTGCAAGCAGAGCCTGGCGCACGGCCGGCATCACATCAGGCGGCCACCTCGGCTTAGGAGCGACGGCCGGCCTGGACTGCCGGCAACTCATGCCTGGCTCGCATCGATCCAGCAGGCCGTCCGCAGCACGTTCTGGCCTCGTCGCCCCTGCCAAGCCCCCTGCTTGCGTAAGTTCAGTCCTACATGTTCATGGGGAAATATCTGACATCGCAGCAACACCCCATACTCATATTCTCTTCACATGGGCCTTGCTAAAAGGGCGGCCTTGAGGCCAGGCAAACACTGGTCACGCCATGAGGAGACAAAAAGATGAATATTCGTGGTTCGGCGGCAGCCTGCCTGCTGCTACCCGTGTTACTTGCTTGCAGTCCGGACGACACCGCGCGGACAGACGCGCAGTTCGGACCCAAGCCCCTGTTCGACCCGGTGGTCATGCCGACCAGTGCCACCGGATCGGCGATTGTCCCTCTGCCAATTGATCTGCTGTACGGACAGGACCCCGCCAGCGACGCCAATCCCGATAATGACGTGGACGGCACGCTGGCTCCGGCAGGCTCGTTGGCCGCCATCCCGGGCTGGGGCCTGGCAGATGGCTGGTCCACCACGGCGGCCCTGTTCTTCAATGTACAGGGCAAGGTCGATCTGGAAAATGCCAGCGACGGCATCCGCATTTTTGACAGCAAACGGGCGAGCGAACTGCAGCCTGGCGTCGATTTTCGCGTCAGCCTGTCGCCGGTTTCGGCGCTGAGCCCTCGCCTGGTCGTGCACTGGCTCAAGCCGCTCGCAGAATCGACGCGCTACCTGGTTGCCTTAACCCGGGATCTGCGCAGTCCGGCAGGCGCCCCGGCCCTGGCGAATGAACTGTTCGAGGCCTTGCGCAGCGAAACCAAGTTCAGTGAGCAGCAAAGTTCCATCCTGCTCGCCCTGAATCGTTTCGGCCGCAGCGATCTGATTCCGGTCCTGGAAAACATTCAGACCGCTTACCTCGCGCCGGTCATCGGCGGCCTGCAGCAGCTCTCCGGACTCGCTCCCAACAGCCGTGGCAGCATCGCACGCAACGACATGGTGCTGGCCTGGTCGTTCACCACCCAGTCCATCACGCCGACCCTTGCCGCCATTGATGACAAGGCCACGCAGTCCGCCAATATCAACTCCGTTTACACCGGCCTGAGCCTCGGTCAGGCCCTGTCCGGCGACCCGGCGAATCCGGTTCCGCTGCCACCGGAAATGGACCCGCTGGTTTACGTCGGCTCCTTTACCCTGCCTTATTACCACAGCTCCGGCGCCGCGGCGATCAATACCTCGATCTGGAACAACGATGGCGCGGTGAACGCCGAGGCCAGTCATCCTGCCCTCGGCGCCCCCTGCACCAATCTGCTGCGCCCGCTGAGCACCACGATCTGCTATCCGGCACCGCTCAAGCGCTCGGATCAGACCGTGCCGCTGCTGCTCACCCGACCACGCGGCGAAGCGCCGGAATCGGGCTGGCCGGTGGTGGTGTTCCTGCATGGCATCGGCGGCAATCGTTCGCAGATGTTCGGGATTGCCGGCACGCTGGCCGCAGCCGGCTTCGTCACCGTGGCCATCGACCAGCCGCTGCATGGACTGCCGCCCGGACATCCCTTGCGGGTCCCCGGGACCACCGAGCGCACCTTCGATGCCGATCTTGATGAAGACGGCGTGGTCGATGACTCCGGCGCCCATTTCATCAACCTGTCCAGCCCGCTGACCTCGCGCGACAATCTGCGTCAATCGGTCAGCGATCAGATCAATCTGGTCCGCTCGCTGGGGCAGTTGCAGGCCGGCACCCAGGACTACGGCGACCGCATCGATCTGCAGCGCATCCACTTCCTCGGCCATTCTCTGGGCGGCATCGTCGGCGGCACCCTGCTGGGGGTCAATGGCGACATCAAAGCCGCCAGCCTGGCCATGCCCGGCGGTGGCATCGGCAAACTGCTGGATGCCTCACCGACCTTCGGCCCGATCGTGGCCGGCGGCCTGGAGGCCGCGGCCGGCATCAAGAAGGGCACGGACAGCTATGAGATCTTCCTGCGCTTCGCCCAGCTCGCCGTGGACCCGGCCGATCCGGTCAACTGGGCCTCCCGCGCCACCAGCGAGCGCAGCGTGCATCTGATCGAAGTGCTGGGCGACACGGTGGTGCCCAACACCGCGCTGGATACCGCGGCCGTGATCATTCCAGGCTATCTCTCCGGCACCACCCCGCTGGCCAGTGCGATGGGGCTGACCACAAAGAGCGTCAGCCCGCCGGTCAACGGGCTTGAGCTTCTCAGCGGCAGCCACTGGGTGCAGTTCGATGACGGCAACCACGGCAGCATTCTGCTGCCACGCACGCAGGATCCGACCGAGGACGCGGCATTCGTTGAAATGCAGCGACAGGTCGCGAACTTCCTTGCCAGCAACGGGGCCTGCCTGCCAGTCGGCGGCAACTGCCCGCAACCCTAATCGGAGACCACCATGCGCAGATCACCTCTTTTTTCCGCGGGCTCCGTTCTAGCCGTGACGCTTCTTCCCATCGCGACATCCTGGGCCTATGACTTCGAACTCGGCCCGGTTGCCGGTCGCGTGGACAGCACCCTGTCCGGCGGCGCCGCCTTCCGCCTCGAACAACAGGACCCACGCATCGTCGGCCGCTCCAATACGACGAGCAATGGCCGCCAGGGTCAGGCCTTTTCAACCAATGGCGATGACGGCAATCTGGCCTTCGACAAAGGCGACCTGATCTCCGGCGGCATCAAGCTCAATTCGACCATGAACCTCAGCTGGGGGGACTGGGGCGCACAGGTCCGCGGCAGTTACCTTTACGACCCGGTCCTCAACGATCAGGACTTTTTCGATCCGGCGGATTACAGCGGCGCCAGCGGAACCCCGCCGCGCTCCGCCGATGAGGAGGACCTGCAACGTCGGCGCAAACGCCTGCAAGGCCGCATCGGCAATGATGCCGATCTGCTCGAAGGCTTCATCTACGGCAATTTCGAGATCGCCGGCCACAACTTCGGCGTCCGCGTCGGCCACCAGGTTCTGAACTGGGGCGAATCCACCCTGGTCCTCAATGGCATCAACAGCATCGTGGCCGCCGATGCCTCGCAGTTGCGCGTGCCCGGTGTGGACCTCAGCGAGGTGTTCATCCCCGCCGGCATGGCCTGGATCTCGACCGACCTGACCAGCAACATTTCGCTCGAAGCTTTCTACCAGTACGACTGGGTCGAAACCCAGCCCGATCCAGCCGGCTCGTTCTTCAGCACCAATGATTTTGCGACCTACGGCGGGGAAACCGCGGAAGTCGGCTTCGGTGCCTGTCCGGAACTCAGCGCGCCCGGCTCCTGTGCTGCCGCGGCCGGCGGTTCGGCAATTCCACGCACCGGCACGAAGAAACCGCGCCAGGGCGAACAGGGCGGCGTATCCCTGCGCACCTTCCTCGACTTTTCCGGTGGCATCGACCTGGCGATCTACGCGGCCAATTATCATAGTCGCCTCCCGCTGGTCAGCGGCACCGCGGCGCCGGCAGGTTTCGAAGGCATCGCTCCGGCCGGCAGCTATTTCGTCGAATATCCCGAGAACATCAAACTCTACGGCATCAGCTTCAACACCATGCTGCCCTTTGGCGGCCTCGCACTGCAGGGGGAGTACAGCATCAAGCAGGACCAGCCCTTGCAGCTTGAAGACATCGAAGTCCTGCTGGCCGGACTACGCACACCCCTGCCCTCGCAGATCGGCCCATTCGCCCCCAGCGAAACCATCCAGGGCTGGCGCCGTCATGATGTGAGTCAATGGGATCTGTCGACCACCAAAATCCTCGGCCCGTCCAACGTGCTGTTCTATGATCAGGCCCTGCTGCTGTTCGAGGTCGCAGGCAGCCACATCCACGATTTGCCCGACAAGAGCGAACTCCTGTACGAAGGGCCCGGCACCTATCTGCCGGCCAACCCGGTGGTCGCAGCGGCGGTCCGCCTGTTCAATGACGATGGCTCACCTCGCACCCAGCAGGGCGGCTTTGCCGATGAGTTCAGCTGGGGCTACAAGTTTGCCGCCCGACTGACCTACAACAACGTGTTCAACATGTTCACGCTGGAGCCCGGCCTGATCTACAGCCACGACGTGGAAGGCACGTCGGCGACGCCGATCCTGAACTTTGTCGAGGGGCGCCAGGACATGCGCCTGTCACTCGCAGGCAGCTATCTGCAGGTGTGGAATTTGCGCCTGACCTACGCCCGCTACTGGGGCGGCGGGGCCTTCAATCTGATCAATGACCGAGACAACGTGTCGCTGGATCTGTCCTACAGCTTCTGAGTCCGCTTCGCTGCCGGGGCCTGCCCCGGCAGCGCTTGCGTCCTGGCGGTGCATGTACGCCACGGGCCACCGACGTCAAAACAGGTCGTCTTCACTCCGGCAGATGGCCATCAGTCAAGCCGCCCAGGGACATCCTCGGACCCGTTCGCTATTGCGAACGCCCGTAGATGTCATCAAAGCGCACGATATCGTCCTCGCCCAGATAGGACCCGGTCTGCACCTCGATCAGTTCCAGCGGAATGGTGCCCGGATTTTCCAGCCGATGGTTCTTGCCGAGCGGAATATAGGTCGACTCATCCTCGCTGAGCAGGAAGGACTTGCCATCGCAGGTCACCCGCGCGGTGCCCTTGACCACGATCCAGTGCTCGGCACGGTGATGGTGCATCTGCAGCGAGAGTTTCTCTCCCGGCTTGACGATGATGCGCTTGACCTGGTGCCGCGCACCTTCATCCACCCCCTCGTAAGAGCCCCAGGGCCGGTACACCTTCGGGTGATGCTGCGCTTCCGGCCGGCCTTCGGCCTGCAGCCGTGACACGATCGCTTTCACCTCCTGCACCCGGTCGGCGCGACTGACCAGCACCGCATCCTTGGTTTCCACCACCACGGTATCGTCCATCCCGACCACCGCCACCAGGCGATGCTCGGATCGCACGGTGCAGCTCCGCGTATCGTGCAGCAGCACATCACCATGGCTGACATTGCCATCGGCATCCGCCGGGTCGATCTCGTTCATGAAACTCCAGGAACCGACATCATTCCAGCCGCAATCCAGCGGCACCACCGCCGCGTGGGCGGTTTTTTCCATCACCGCATAGTCGATGGAATCCTCCGGACAAGCACCAAAGGCCGCCGCGTCCAGGCGCAGGAACTGACCATCCTCAGCGGCCTGAGCATGGGCCTGGCGACAGGCTTCGAGAATCGAAGGCGCATGTGCGGCCAGTTCATCCAGCAGGGTCTGGGCGCGGAACACGAACATGCCACCGTTCCAGAAATAATCGCCGCTGGCGACATAGCTCTGCGCCGTTGCCAGGTCCGGCTTTTCGACGAAACGATCCAGCGTGAACACCCCAGGCGCCTGTTCGGCCCCCACCTTGATGTAACCAAAGCCGGTCTCCGGCTTGCTCGCGGCGATGCCGAAGGTGACCATCACGCCGGGCTGCGCCGCTTCCATCGCGACCTTCAGCGCGGTTTGAAACGCCGCCACATCGGGGATCACGTGATCCGCCGGGCACAGCATCATCAGGGTGTCCGGCCCATGTGCCCGCGCCACCTCCAGCGCGGCCACCGCCGCAGCCGGTGCGGTATTGCGACCCTGCGGTTCCAGGATGATCCGCGCGCTGCCCTGTCCCACCCGGCGCAGATGCTCCGCCACGATGAAGCGATGGTCCTCGCCGCCAACGGCCAGAAATGGACCGATCCCGCTTGCGCCAGACAGGCGCAAAACGGTGTTCTCGAGCAGCGAATGATCATCCGTCAGTCGTAAAAATTGCTTAGGGTGCAGTTTGCGCGACAGGGGCCACAAACGGGTACCGGAACCTCCGGTTAACAGGACGGGAACAAGCATGGCGGAAACGATCCGGCAGAAAAATTGAGCGCCTATGGTACGAGGAAGCGCCGGTCCTGGCCAATGCCAGCCAAGTCTCTGTACAAACGTGAATTTTCCCCTTTATGCAGGCTTTTTCACCCACTTATCCACAGCTCGCTCAGAACTTTTGAACACAAGATGTTGGGTTGACGAACACCACTGGACACAGGATATAGTGCGCGCGGCTGCCAGCACTGGCGCCACGGGCAAGCTGTTCAACGAGTCGAGACACGCCGTTCCAGGGGGGAACAATCAAGACATGGAAACCCAGATCAATCAGGAGAATGCCGCAGCTCATGCGGCCCACGCGCCGACCGGCAAACCTTCGGTGGAGGTCAGCGCGACCGCACCGGGCGGATATCGCGTCATCCGCCGCAACGGCAAGGTCACGCCGTTCGATGCAAGCAAGATCAAGGTCGCGATGACCAAGGCTTTTCTCGCCGTCGAAGGCGGCAGCGCGGCGGAATCGGCCCGCGTGCATGAAGTCGTCGACCAGCTCACCCGGCAGGTTTTCGAGAAGGTCACGCGCAATCTGGCGGGCGGCGGCACCGTGCACATCGAAGACATCCAGGATCAGGTCGAACTTGCCCTGATGCGCGGCGGCGAGCAGAAAGTCGCCCGCGCCTATGTGCTTTACCGGGAGGAGCAATCCCGCAAGCGCGCCGCCCGCGCAGCCGAAGTCCAGGCCGTGCAGGCGCAACCGGTGCTGCAGGTCAAACGGGCCGACGGCAGCCTCGAAGCCCTGGACGATGCACGGCTGCGGCGGCTGATTGGTGAGGCCTGCGAGGGGATTGCCGATGTGGATGCCGATCGGGTCATCCGCGACACCCTGCGCAACCTGTATGACGGCATCAGCGAAGCCGAGCTTTCCCAGGCCCCGACCCTGGCCGCCCGCACCCTGATCGAGCGGGAACCGAACTACAGCTACGTCTCGGCCCGTCTGCTGATGGACAAGCTGCGGCACGAAGCCCTGGAGAAACTCGGCTTTGCCATCAGCTATGCCACCCACTCGGAAATGCGCGAGCTGTACCCGGAATATTTCGACGCCTACATCAAACAGGCGGCGGAGCTGGAACTCGTCGATCCCAAGCTGATCCAGTACGATCTGGCCAAACTCGGCCGGGCCCTGGATGCGGACCGCGACAACCAGTTCAATTTCCTCGGCCTGCAGACCCTGTACGACCGCTATTTCATCCATCATCAGGGCGTGCGCTTCGAACTGCCGCAGGCCTTCTTCATGCGCGTGGCGATGGGGCTGGCGATCAACGAGGTGGAGCGCGAGGACAAGGCCATCGAGTTTTATCGCCTGCTCTCCTCCTTCGACTTCATGAGCAGCACGCCGACCCTGTTCAATTCCGGCACCCTGCGCCCGCAGCTCTCGTCCTGCTACCTGACCACGGTTCCCGATGACCTGCACGGCATCTTTGGCGCCATCCACGACAATGCCATGCTGTCCAAATTCGCCGGCGGCCTCGGCAATGACTGGACCCCGGTGCGGGCCATGGGCGCTCACATCAAGGGCACCAATGGCGCCTCACAGGGCGTCGTGCCCTTTCTGAAAGTCGCCAATGACACCGCCGTGGCGGTGAACCAGGGCGGCAAGCGCAAAGGCGCCGTCTGTGCCTATCTGGAAACCTGGCACAAGGACATCGAGGAGTTCATCGATCTGCGCAAGAACACCGGTGATGAGCGCCGGCGTACCCACGACATGAACACCGCAAACTGGATTCCCGATCTGTTCATGCAGCGGGTGATCGACGAGGCCCAGTGGACCCTGTTCTCGCCGGAGGACACCCCGGATCTGCACGATCTGGTCGGCCAGGCTTTCGAAACCCGCTACTGCGAATACGAGGCCAAATTCGATCGCGGCGAAATCAAGAACGCCAAACGCATTCCTGCGGTGCAGCTCTGGCGCAAGATGCTTGGCCTGCTGTTCGAGACCGGCCACCCCTGGGTCACCTTCAAGGATCCTTGCAATCTGCGCAGCCCGCAGCAGCATGTCGGTGTGGTGCACAGCTCCAATCTGTGCACCGAAATCACGCTGAACACCTCCCCCGGCAAGGAAATCGCGGTCTGCAATCTGGGCTCGATCAACCTGCCGCAGCATATCGAAACCCTGCCCGATGGCAGCACGGTGCTGAATCGCGAGAAACTGGCCAGCACGATCAAGACCGCCATGCGCATGCTGGACAATGTCATCGAGTACAACTACTACTCGGTGCCCACCGCACGTGCTTCCAATTTGCGCCACCGTCCGGTCGGCATGGGCATCATGGGATTCCAGGACGCCCTGTACAAGCTGCAACTGTCCTATGAATCCGATGCTGCGATCCAGTTCGCCGACGAGTCCATGGAAGTGATCAGCTACTACGCCATCCAGGCTTCCTCGGACCTTGCCGAAGAGCGTGGTCGTTACAAGAGCTTCAAGGGCAGCCTGTGGGACCAGGGCATCCTCCCGATCGACTCCATCCGCCTGCTGAAAGAAGCCCGCAAGCCCGGCTCCCTGGTGCAGGATGACACCATGCGCCTGGACTGGGAGGCCCTGCGTCAGCGGGTCCGCCAGGTCGGCATGCGCAACTCCAACACCATGGCGATCGCGCCCACCGCAACCATTGCCAACATCACCGGCGTGTCGCAGTCGATCGAACCGACCTACCAGAACCTGTACGTCAAATCCAACCTGTCCGGGGAATTCACGGTCGCCAACCCCTACCTGGTGCAGGAGCTCAAGAAGCGCGAGCTCTGGGATGAGGTGATGGCCCACGACCTCAAGTTCTACGACGGCTCGGTACAGCAGATCGACCGCGTTCCGGACGACATCAAGGCGGTTTACAAATGTGCTTTCGAGGTCGATGCGCGCTGGCTGGTAGAAGCCGCCAGCCGCCGCCAGAAATGGATTGATCAGGCGCAGAGCCTGAACATCTACATGCGCGAGCCCTCGGGTCGCAAGCTGGATGAACTCTACAAGCTGGCCTGGCTGCGCGGCCTGAAGACCACCTACTACCTGCGCACCATGGGGGCCACCCATGCGGAGAAATCCACAATCAGTGATTCACGCCTGAACAAGGTGCAGCAGGCCGGCGGCAATGGCGCCAGCAGCGCCAGCCAGAAAACCGAGCCCGCCCCCCAGGTGTGCTCGATTCTGGATCCGGATTGCGAAGCCTGTCAGTAAAATACAAAGGGAGAACATCATGCTTTCATGGGACGATGACAAGAGCGTCGAGCCGGCGCTGCAGACGGTCCAGCCGACCACGCCGAAAGCCGGCGCCGCGGTGCCGCCGGCCAGCCACCCCAACCCGTTTGCGGTCGATGGCGCCAGCGCCGAGGTGACCGGCGCGACCGGGCTGGAGCAGGTCGAGATGGGGGCTTCGCGCATCCAGGTCGACGACAAGAAGATCATCAACTGCAAGGCCGATCTGAACCAGCTGGTGCCGTTCAAGTACACCTGGGCCTGGGAAAAATACATCGATGGCTGCGCCAATCACTGGATGCCGAACGAAATCAGCATGGCCTCGGATCTGGCCATGTGGCAGAACCCGGAGGCGCTGTCGGACGACGAACGCCTGATCATCAAGCGTTCGTTGGGTTTTTTTGCTTCGGCGGATTCGCTGGTCGCGAACAATCTGGTGCTCGCGGTCTACCGCCATCTGACCAATCCGGAATGCCGGCAGTATCTGCTGCGCCAGGCCTTCGAAGAGGCCCTGCATACGCACTCCTACCAGTATTGCGTGGAATCGCTGGGCCTGGATGAAGCCGAGGTCTTCAACATGTACCGCGAGGTGCCGTCCATTCACGACAAGGCGGCCTGGGCGCTGCGTTACACCCAGTCGCTGGCGGATCCGAATTTCCACACCGGCACCCCGGAGGGCGACCAGCGCTTCCTGCGTGATCTCATCGCCTTTTATGTGGTGTTCGAAGGCATCTTCTTCTATGTCGGCTTCGTCCAGCTGCTGTCTTTCGGCCGGCGCAACAAGATGGTCGGCGTCTCGGAACAGATCCAGTACATCATGCGCGACGAATCCATGCACATGAACTTCGGCATCGACGTGATCAACCAGATCAAGATCGAAAATCCACATCTGTGGACCGAGGAGTTCAAGGCGCAGATTCATCAGATGATCGATGAAGCCACCAATCTTGAAATCCGCTACGCCCACGACACCATGCCGCGCGGCGTGCTCGGCCTGAACGCCGGCATGTTCAACGAGTATCTGAAGTTCATCGCCAACCGGCGCTGCGCCCAGATCGGCCTGACCGAACTCTACCCCGGGGCGACCAATCCCTTCCCCTGGATGAGCGAGATGATGGACCTGAAGAAGGAAAAGAATTTCTTCGAAACCCGCGTGATCGAGTATCAGGCCGGCGGTACGCTGAGCTGGGATTGATTTGGTCGGAATCGTGACATGAAGCAGGGTAGCGCATCAGCATACCGATGCGGCCTACCTTCCTCCGGTGTCATCGCAAACCCTGCCAGATTTGCCGTCCTGCAGATTTTCTGCAGGGCGGTTTTTGTTTCAGTCCTGAAAAGCAGTCGGGTAATGCCACTTCTAGCAGGTCTTGCGCACGAGAAACCTACGGAACAGGCTCCCTCCCCCGATTATCGCAATTTTGCTTATTCCAAACCCCATCACTGGAAGTTGCCTGGGCGCCAATGCCGTGCTGGTGCTCGCGATGCTGCTGAAGGGTCCAGGGCTGGCCAATCTCATCAGCCTTGCGCCCCCTGCAACAGCTCATCCAGGCCTTTACCGGTTTACAGGTAAGTCGAAATAGGCTGGATCATCACCACCAGTCACTATGGTAATCACATCGGCCAGTTTTGCGTTGTAGGAGGTCTGATCGGTGCTGGCCAGACTCAAGCGAACGCGGTGACCCGCCTCGAAGCGATGGGCAAAACCCAGCAGACGGATGTTGATGGCGACTTCGTCTTCCGACGCGGGCACCCGGACGGGGGAGATGAGCCGATGGATCAGCTCGGCCGAG
>JBFKDQ010000068.1:0-16708 GCA_041619555.1 Oceanococcus sp.
GCGGCCTGCCCATCGGCTACCCGCACTGGAGCTACGGCAAGGAGTTCATCCGCAATGAACAGCGCTACCGCAAGGGCGCGCAGGGACTGGCCTACGAAATCGTCATCAATGCCAACCCCTGTATCTCCTACCTGATGGAGGAGAACACCATGCCCATGCAGACCCTGGTCATCGCCCATGCCTGCTACGGCCACAACAGCTTTTTCAAGGGCAATTACCTGTTCCGCCAATGGACCAGCGCCGACGCCATCATCGACTACATGGTGTTTGCCCGCGGTTACATCCTGAAGTGCGAGGAGAGCTATGGCATCGACGCGGTGGAAGACATGCTCGACTCCGCCCATGCTCTGATGAGCCATGGCGTGGATCGCTATCATCATCCCGCGCCGCTGTCCGCCCAGGAAGAACATGACCGGCTGCGTGAACGGGCCGAGCATGACTGGAAGCAGTACGACGAGATCTGGCGCACCCTGCCCAGCGTTCGTCACGCCCGCGATGCGCCGGCCGGAAGCCGGGAACGTTTCCCCCCGGAACCGCAGGAAAACCTGCTGTACTTCATCGAGAAACATTCCCCGCTGCTTGAACCCTGGCAACGCGAGATCGTCCGCATCGTCAGGAAGATGGCGCAGTATTTCTATCCGCAGGGCATGACCAAGGTCATGAACGAAGGCTGGGCCTGTTTCTGGCACTACCGCCTGTTGCATGAACTCTACGACCGCGGTCATGTGGACGATGCCTGCATGCTCGAAGTGCTCGCCTCCCACACCAATGTGGTGTTTCAGCCAGGCTTCGACCACCCCGCCTATTCCGGCATCAATCCCTATGCTCTGGGCTTCGCGATGATGCAGGACATCCGCCGCATCTGCGAGACACCGGATACGGAAGACCGGCACTGGTTTCCCGATATCGCCGGCCGTGACTGGCAAAAGGTCCTGGATTTCGCGATGCGCAATTACAAGGACGAATCCTTCATCGGTCAGTATCTGTCGCCCCGCCTGATGCGTGAGTTCCGCCTGTTCGAGATCGCCGACCACGAAGACCAGGAGAATCTCGTCGTCGACGCGATCCACAATGAACAGGGCTACAAACAATTGCGCCGCCACCTGGCCCGGCAATACAACCGCGGTTACCTGGTGCCCGACATCCAGGTCTGGGATTTTGACATCAAGGGCGATCGCAGCCTGACGCTGCGCCACCAGCGCGTCAGCAAGCGCCCGCTCGCGGATGACGATGCCAGGGAGGTCATGCGGCATCTCCATCGGCTCTGGGGCTACCGGGTGGTGCTAGAAACCACTGATGAAGGCGGCACCGTGGTGGACCAGATCGAGATGGCCGCAGCCTGACACGAACAGGGCCCTGATCCGGACCCGACGCCTCGGACTGCCTTTACCCGTTCTGCCAGCGAGCGCCTTGACGCCCAGGTAGGTTATGCTGGGCGCAGGAGACACTAGGCAACAGCGACCTACAGAGTCGCAGGGGAATACGATGCGTCACACGCTTACAGCTTGGGCGGCAGGAACCGCCATCAGTGTTTGGGCATGCCAGGGCATGGCGGCCGTCAGTGCGGAAGAAGCCGCCCGACTGGATCAGGACCTGACCCCAATGGGCGCCGAACGCGCGGGCAACGAGGATGGCAGCATCCCGGCATGGACCGGGGGCTACAAGTTGGGCCGGGTGCCTCCGGAAGAGGTCGCCCGCCATCCTGAATCCTACCCCGGCATCGGGGATCAGAAGATCGAGTTCACGATTTCGGCCGCCAATGCAGGTCAGTACGCCGCCCGGCTTTCACCCAGCCACCAGACCCTGCTCGCACGCTATCCGGCAACCTACAAGATGCACGTCTACCCGAGCGAACGTAGCGTCTATGCGCCGGATTACATTTATGCCGCCACCAAGAAGAATGCCCTGAAAGGGCGAACCGAGAATTTCGGCGAATCCATCGTCGATGTCACCACCGGCGTTCCTTTCCCGATCCCGCAGGACGGCAAGGAAATCATGTGGAACCACAAGACACGCTACCGTGGGAAGTCGATCCGACGCTACAACGTCCAGCTCGCGGTCCAGACCTCAGGCAGCTTCACCCCCCATAAATTGCGCGAAGACGTTCTGTTCAGCTATTCCATGCCCGGGGTCAGCGCCGCGGACCTGAAAGGCGTGATGACCTATTTCCTGCAGATCACCCTGGCGCCACCGCGTTCCGCAGGTCAGGTTCTGCTGGTCCACGAGACCATGAACCAATGGCAGGAACCACGCCGGGCCTGGCTGTACAACCCCGGCCAGCGTCGTGTACGTCGGGCGCCGAATGTCGCCTATGACAATCCTGGTACGGGTTCGGACGGACTGCGCACCAACGACCAGCTGGATGTCTTCAATGGCGCCACCGACCGCTATCGCTGGAAACTCGTGGGCAAGCGCGAGATGTACGTGCCCTACAACGCCTACAAGCTGGTCGACAACCGCCTGAAGTACGAGGAGATCGCCGGCGAAGGTCATCTCAATCAGGAACTCGCGCGCTACGAACTGCACCGTGTCTGGGTTGTCGACTCTTTCCTACGCGAGGGTACCAGCCATCAGTACAAGCGCCGCACCTTCTACGTCGACGAAGATTCCTGGACCATTCTTGTGGTCGACATCTATGACAATCGTGACCAGCTGTGGCGCATCCAGGAATACCATCAGATTCTCATTCCTTGGCTTGAATCCGTCGGCCCTGCAGGTCACGTGATTTACGATCTGCAATCGAATCGCTATCTGGCGATGGAGTTCTCCAACGAAGAACCGCTGTTCAATGAGGAAACCTTCGATGAGAGCTATTTCCGCACCAGCAACGTGCGCAAGATCGCGCAACGCTGACACGTGGGTCTGATGCGTCTAGCGGTCTGATCCGGACTCCGACGCCCCTGCGTTCCAGCCTGTACGCGGTCGGGCGCGCGCTCCTGCGCCCGGCCGCATGCCATCTCGCACTGGCAACCACGATCGCTTCGGCCTGACCGTCCCCGCCCCCCGGGCGCCGACATGAACGCACCACCTTTCCTGGCCGCTGCAAGGTCGGTTCCCGCACCCCTGAACAGCCAGACCCCTGCATCCTGCTTCTCGCAGCAGTGAGGCCAAGTGTGAACTGGTTCACAGCTTGGCATCGCAGAAATATGCACAATGGCCCTGACCAACAACGGGGAATCGCTGGCCGCCAGTCGAGCCGGCAAAGTTTCAAGGGGGAAATCATCATGTCGCAAGCGGCCAGGATCACCACGATCACACTCCTGTTTCTGAGCTTCAAGTCCTTTGCACTGCCCGGCAATCTCGGCGCAGGTGGCCAACTGAGCGCGGGCGCAACCAGCCTGCCCCACGCCACGACGTCGCTGGCCCATAATCCGGCATTGCTGGCCCGCGCCCTGGATGGGCAGACACTGGGCATCAATGGTTTTGGCCTGCCGGCCATCGCGCTGGAACTGGGCGACTTCAAAGAGGACTTCGTTGATCGTCTCGATCAGTTGGAGGAACAGATTGAAATCGCGGAGGACGAAAACCGGCCCTACGCGGAGCGCCGAGCCGCCGCCGAAAAGGTCGATGATGAACTTTCTCCGCTGATGCAGGACATGGCCCGCGCCGCCAGGGTCAACCTGGACCTCAGCATGGCCCTGCCAGGATTGCCGCTGGTCTCCCAGGGGCTCGGCGGCCATTTTGCCGTGAACGCCGAAGCGGCGGCCAGCCTCAGCGCGCGGGTGCTTAACAGCAGAACCGAAGCCACATTCGATGACATCAGCCAGACCGTGAATATCGACGACGATACGGCAGTGTACGTCAGGTCCGCGGAGATCTTCGATGTCGCATTCGCCTACAGCCGCAGCCTCGGAACATTCCAGCTGGCGCGCCTGAACGGCGAGCTTTCGCTTGGCGCCCGTCTGCACCTGATGCAAGGCAAGCTCAGCCGTCAGGTCATGCGGGTCGATGATGACGGCGAAGAAGAAGAAGACACCGCCTTTGACCGTGCGGGTGACAACTACGATGCCAATAGCGAAACCGCCAATGCCCTGGGCCTGGACCTGGGCGTGGGCTTTATCGGCAAGAACTTCTCGATGGGCCTGAACCTGCGCAACCTCGTGCCACCGGAATTCTCCTTCGGCGACCTTGGGCGGGATTGCGCCACCAAACCCGAACCACAACGCAGCGACTGCGAGGCGACGGCCTATTACACCGATCCAGACCCCGCGACGGGCTACGGTGCCGAAGCGATTCCGGCACGCGAAGACTACACGCTGCCCCTGCAGGCCGTGCTGGAACTGAGCTACACCCTGGGCGAGAGCGGCCTGAGCGTGCTGGCCAGCCACGAGTTGAATGCCCTGGAGGGCATCAATGGCGGGGCCTACCAGTGGAGTCATGTCGGCCTGGCCTATTCCGGCCCCTGGTGGCTACCAAGCCTGCGTCTGGGCTATCGCCAGAATCTCGCGGACGAGGGTATGGGCGTCATCTGTCTAGGTCTCAACCTGTTCCGCTTTCTCAGTATCGAGGCCTTCCAGGCCACCGAAAAAGGTGAATTTGACGGCGAGGAGTATCCACGCAGCGCCGGGGTTTCCATCGGCCTGACGCGGCGATTCTGATCGCGTCCGGGCTCAGGCCTGCAGATGCAGGCGCGGCTCATCCTCGTCGGGTGGATCCCATTCCGGCGGCATCAGCAGGTAAAGAAACTTGTTCTTCAGATGTCGCGCACGGCGCACGTGCGTGAGCATGGCCTGCCATTCATGAAAAGCGATTTTGATCGGATTGTGACTCAACAACGGCCGGGTCAGGCCATAGCACGCGGTTTCGCGCTCCGCGACGAAACTGCCGAACAGGCGGTCCCAGAAGATGAAGATGCCGCCGTAATTGCAATCCAGATAGGCCGGGTTCGAGCCATGATGTACCCGATGATGGGATGGCGTGTTGAACAGCCATTCCAGAGGTCGCGGCAATTTTCGCAGCCACTCGGTGTGGATCCAGAACTGATAGATCAGGCTCAGGGCCTGGGCAAAGATCACCATCAGGGGATGAAAGCCCAGCAGCGCCAATGGGAGATAGAACCAGACCTTGAGCAAGGGACCGGTCCAGGACTGCCGCAATGCGGTGGAGAAATTGTAATAGGCACTGGAATGATGGTTCACATGCGCCGCCCAGCCCAGGCGCACGCGGTGACCGAAGCGGTGAAACCAGTAGTAGCAGAAGTCATCCGCCAGAATCAGCAGCCCCCAGGCCCAGAGCGCATCCTGCGGAATGGTCCAGGGGCGCCAGTCGTAAACCAGATAGAGCAAGCCCAGCGCCACGCCCTTCCACAGTCCGGCGACCACCAGATTACCCAGGCCCATGGATAGGCTAGCCGCGGTATCCGCCGCCTCATAGCCCTTGATCCCCGGTCGTAGACGCCGGCGACACCAGAAAAACTCGGCCAGCAAAAGAATCAGGAAGATTGGTACCGCCCAATAGATGATTTCAGGCATGAGCACGCTCATCGACGCAAGCACCGAATGCTATCATCCGCCCCATGAATTCGCTCCCAGAACCCCCATGCGCATCCTGCTGAGCCTGATCGCCCTGAGCCTGAGTCTGGCCTGCTCGCCGACCCGCGACCCGCAGATTTTCAAAGCCTGGATCGCTGCTGCGCCCCCTAACGCCAAGGTCCTGGCAGGCTATCTGCAGATTGACAATCCGGACAGCCAGACCTGGACCCTGCAGGGCATCAGCTCCCCCGCCTTTGCCCGGATCGAAATGCACGAGTTGAATACGCACAACGGCATGATGCAGATGCGGGAGGTCGAGCAGTTCCGGATCGATGGTGGTCAATCGCTGGTTCTTGCGCCCGGCAGGGCCCACCTGATGCTGAAAGGCCCCAAACAGCCATTGAGCGTCGGAACCTCGGTCACGCTCACCCTGCGTCTGAGCAAAGGCGCGGGCAACGAAAAACTGTTCACAATTGAGGCCCCGGTCTCGCATCCGTACAAGGAAGACTCTGCCCATGAGCACCAGTCAGACCATTGAGTTCAAGCAACTGGCCCAGCAGGCCCTGCGCCTGACGCCAAGCCTGCCCCGAGCCGCCGTCGCCACCGCCAGGGCACTGATGCTGAACAAGGATCGCGCCACCTCCATCGGCGCACTGCTGGAGCAGCAAGCCGCACGGCGTCCGAACCAGATCGCCTTGCGCTACGAGGATCAGATCTACTCCTATGCGAAATTCAATCAGCGCGCCAACCAGGTTGCCCATTACCTGGAAAGCCGCGGCATCAGTGGCGGTGACGCCGTCGCCGTCTTCATGGAGAACCGCCCGGAGGTCCTGATCGCGGTGGCCGGCATCGTCAAGCTTGGCGCCGTCGCGAGCATGATCAACACCGCGCAGCGGGGCGAGATTCTCAAACACAGCCTCAATCTGGTGAAACCCAGGCTCGTTGTTGTCGGCTCCGAACTGCTTGAGGCCATTGCGGAAATCACGCCGGACATGGATGCCGATTTCAGCGCGCGCTGCCTGTTCCAACGCGACGGCAACCAACAGCGCAAGCCCAAGGACATGATCGACTTCGATGCCGAACTCAGGCATCAGCCAAGCACCAATCCGGCCAGCACTGACGACGTACTCGCCGGACAGGCCGCCTATTACATCTTCACTTCCGGCACCACCGGCATGCCGAAAGCCTCGGTCATGAGCCATCTGCGCTGGATGCGGGCCTGCTACACCATGGGACTGGCCTCACTGGGCACCCGCGATACCGACGTCTTCTATTGCTGCCTGCCGCTGTATCACAATAACGCCCTCACCCTGGGATGGTCGGCCGCCCTGGGCGGGGGAGCCACTTTCGCCCTGGCACGCAAATTTTCCGCCAGCCGGTTCTGGGACGACATCCGCCGCTACGATGCCACCATGTTCTGCTACATCGGCGAACTGTGCCGCTATCTGCTCAACCAGCCACCCAAGTCCAATGATCGTCTGCATGATGTCCGCATCTGCGTCGGCAATGGCCTGCGTCCCGACATCTGGGATGAGTTCAAGCAACGCTTCGGCATCGACCGAATCAACGAATTCTATGGCGCCTCCGAAGGCAACCTCGTTTTCACCAACGCGTTCAACATGGACCGGACCGCGGGCTTCTGCCCGATGTCCTTCGCCATCGTCAAGTATGACCTAGAGCAGGAGCAGCCCTTACGCAATGCCGAAGGCCTGCTCGTCAAGGTTGAAAAGGGCGAAGCTGGCCTGCTGCTGACCGAGGTCACCGAGCGCTTCGGTTTCGAAGGCTACACCGACAGCGCCGCATCGCAGAAGAAACTGCTACGCGACGGATTCGCCAAGGGCGACTGCTGGTTCAACACCGGCGATCTGGTGCGTGATCAGGGCTTCAAACACATCCAGTTTGTTGATCGGCTCGGCGATACGTTTCGCTGGAAAGGCGAGAATGTCGCCACCACTGAAGTCGAGGCCGCCATCAATCAGTGGTCCGAAGTCGAACAGTCCGTGGTCTATGGGGTGGAAGTGCCGCATGCCGATGGGCGCGCCGGCATGGCCGCGATCACGCCCAGGGGTGCCGCCGAGACCTTCGATCTGACCGGCTTTGCCCGTCATGTGCAGGACATCCTGCCGGCCTATGCGGTGCCACGCTTCATCCGCCTGCGCAGCAGCCCGGAAATCACCGGCACCTTCAAGCATCGCAAGGTCGAACTCAAGCAGCAGGCCTTCTCGCCGGAGGCCTGCGACGAACCCGTGTATGTCCTGCAGGACGGGCACTATGCGCCGCTGGATGCCACGCACCTTGCGGCCATTGAGCGCGGGGAACTGCACCTGTAAGCCAGCGCCCGGGCCAGATCACGAGCGCTCGCTAGACCGCACTCACGCCAGCGACACGCCCAGGAAGGCCGGCTACAGGGCCGCTCTGGCCGCTGGCCCACGCGTCTTATGACCGAACTGGTGCAGGACGCGCCAGAGCTTGCCCTCATCGCCCGCCACCGCCGGGTTTCAGTTGAGGCGGTCGCCGGATGGGCCTTGAGCTTCGAACTGCAGGCGGTAATGTCGCGGCGTCTCACCGGTCCAGCGCTTGTAAGCCCGCTGGAAGGCCGACTGCTCGGAGTAACCAAGCAGCAAGGCCACATCGGCCAGTTGCAGATGCGGGTCCTGCAGATGGTCCTGGGCGATGCGGCGCAGGGTGTCGTCCCGCAACTGGCGAAAACTCAGCCCGCGATCCTGCAAACGTCGATTCAGGGTCCGGGTCGACAGATTCAGCGCCCGCGCCACCCCATCCAGACTATGGCGTCCTTGCGGCGCGAACTCGGCCACGGCACGGCGCACGCGTGCAGCCAGCGGGTCGGCCGCCGGCAGATCTTGCAGCAGTCGCAACGCCTGGGATTCCAGCAGCGCGAGCAGGGCCGCATCCGGCTGACGCAGCGGCAGATTGAGCAATTGCAGCGGAAATACCGCACAGGTCTGGGCCTGATCAAATCGCAGCGGACAGGCGAAGTACGCCTCATACGGCCCAAGGTCCGCCGGGGCGGGATTGATGAAATCAATGCGCGACACCCCGCCCGGCGTGGCGGTGATGTCGCGTGCAAACTGCACCAGGGCGGTGATCGCGGCCTCGTCCACCAGGGCGCCGGGACGCCCACGCTCGACGCCCCAGCGCAATTCGACCTGGTCTCCGTGCTGCCGGATCTGCAGTGGGTTCACATCGTAGATCAGCCGATGGAAGGCCTCCATACGCTGAAGCGCTGCGGCCAGATTCTCGCAGGCCAGCAACACATACCCCATCACGCCAAAGTGTGTTGGCGCCACCCGCTGCCCCAGGTGCAGACCCAGGGCCGGGTCTTCAAGATGGCGTGAGGCCCGTTGTAACAGGCTCCGCCAGGCCTGAATCGACACCCTTTCGATCTGTTGTGTCGCAGGCTCCGGCCGCTCGAGCACGCGCACCGGGTCCTGCCCGCAATGGCGCAGGTAGTCATACAGCAAGCGCACGTAGGTGGCGGGCACTTCACCCTGGATCTGGACGTCACCGTCGCGCCCTAACGGCTTACTGGATGCGGTCATGGCGTGAAGTGTCAAAAATTTGTCCCTGAAGGTCAATCCCTGGAGTCGACGACCGGGCACACTACATGCCATCAGAACACCTTCGGAGACACCGATGTTTGACGCCATTTTGCCCCTGCTGGAATCCATGATGGGCCCTCATATCGACTGGAAGCAGGTCTTCCTGATCGGCATGACTCCCCTGTTTCTGCTGTCCTTCGCGATCGAATGGCGGGTGATGTTGCGCCGCGGCCAGCGCGAGCACTTCGTGCTCAAGGACATTCTCGCCAATCTGGGTCTGGGCGGCAGCTACCAAGTGTTCGAAATCCTCGCCCACAGTCTGGTCACCGGCGCCGCCGTGCTGTGGCTCTGGGAACACCGCCTGTTCGAGATCCCGGTCAACGCCTACACCATTGTGCCGATCTTCCTGGGCGTCGAGTTCTGCTACTACTGGTTTCATCGCGCCTCCCACAGAATCCGCTGGTTCTGGAGCGCACATGTGGTCCACCATTCCAGCGAACACATGAACATGACGACAGCCATGCGCCAGAGCCTGCTGTATTCAATTACCGGCTGGTGGCTGTTCTTCTGCCCTTTGATCCTGCTCGGCGTGCACCCGGCGGTGGTGTTCTTCCTCTATGCCTGCAACCTGGCCTATCAGTTCTTCATTCATACCGAATCGGTGGGCAAGCTGCATCCGCTGATCGAGTTCATCTTCGACACGCCCTCCCACCACCGCGTCCATCACGGCCGCAATCCGCAGTACATCGACAAAAATTATGGCGGCGTGCTGATCCTGTTCGACCGCCTGTTCGGAACTTTCGAACCGGAAGTGGACAAGGTGGAATACGGGATACCGAAGCAGATCCACAGCTATAATATTCTGACCCTGAACCTGCATGAATTCGCCGCCATGTGGAGCGATGTTGCTCGTCCAGGCTCGCTGATCCAACGCCTCAGGCATCTGTGGATGCCACCGGAGTATCAGCGCCCTGCGCAAGCGCCTGATGCGCCCCCACAGGCACAGCTGGCGCAGCCCGCCCGCCAGGGCTAAGGGGCGTCAGTCCTTGCCCTGACGACTCTTGGGGCCGTACAGGGCAGGATATTTTCGGATCAGCCGCTTCTGCTCCAGCAACATGTGCCGCAGACTGACCCCGGGATCCAGCACCAGCACGACTTCATCATCACTTTGCCTGAGGAACTGCCCTGCCACGCTCACGCTCTCGCTCACCAGGCGCAGTTCACCGGCCAGGCGCTCGCCATGGCTCCAGTGATCGGCCATCAGGCTGAGACGCAAACCGCCCTCGGACAGCTCGGCAACGCTGAATTCTCCGATTGGAGTCACGAACAGCGGCCGTTCGAACTCCGGGTAGCGCAAACGGAAATGCGCCCGCCTTTGCTCCGGATCAGGACTGCTCATGGACTCTCGTGCCTCCGCCGTGGGATGTATTCAAAGCCAGACCGATCAACGGCCGCGCCCGCTCAAGAACACCACGATGCGAGTGAATTCTTTGTGATTCAGAGCAGTGCGGCAAGCATCTCACCACAGACCGAATCGTAATACTGCTGCACGAACTCGACAAAATCGCCGCCCTGCTCCCGCTCCAGCTGCGCGGCCCGTTCGAAGGAACGCGCAACCTCCTCGCCGCGCCGGGCGAGCTCGGCTGCGTTCAGCTCGACCTGCGCCATGGCCTGGGTATGCGCCTGGCTCAGTTCCTGTGCCCAGCGGGCATAGCCGCCGGCACTGGCATCAAGCACGCGCTGTGAGGGCAGGGTTTCCGGCGCATGGAGCTTGGCCCTTTGACACGCGACCGCATCGGCATAGGCCCGCCCGCCCTGGGCGGCATCCATTTTTTCGGCCACCGCCGCACACTCGTCCAGCAACTCGTCCGCCCAATGCCGCAAGGGCAGGCTGGACGCTCCGCGCATCAGCTTCAGGTCGGGGCGCCGACCATATCGGACCGCCAGCTTCTGGTTATGCCGGTCGGCCTGGGCAAAAAGCCAGTCGTCTTCGCCATGCGCAAGGCACACCAGCAGAAAGATCTCCATGAACTGTGCCGTAGCGGCACTCATCCCCAGCGGCTCGAAGGGATCCACATCCAGCAGCCGCACCTCGATATAGCTGACGCCCCGATGGAACAGGGCACAGGCGGGCCGCTCGCCGCGCTGCACGATCTGCTTGGGCCGGATCGCGCTGTAGTATTCGTTTTCGATCTGCAGGATATTGGCGTTCAGCTGCACCCAGTCCTCGCCTTTGCGCACACCCAGGCGCTCATACTCCGGCCACGGCGTCCGTGTCGCCAGGACCAGATCCCTCACGTAGTCCTCAAGACAATGATGCGAGATCACCAGATCGGCCTGCGCCGGGCTCTGATAGCCGATGTCGCTCATGCGCAAGCTGGTCGCGTATTCGCCATACACGTGATCGGCGTCCAGTGACAGCAGGCCGCTGACGTCCTCGCGCGCGGATGAACGCGCCGCCACCGGTGATGCGCCGAACAGATAGGGCAGCAACCAGGCGTGCGCGCCAAACCCCCGGATCAGCCTGAAATACAGACGGTTGCGGCATTCCTGAGCGTCCGCCGTGGAACCTGAAACGGCCTGCTCTTGGGCGAGAAAACGCGGATCGAAAGAGAAGTTGTAGTGCACGCCGGCAATGACCTGCATGATCTTGCCATAGCGCGCGGCCAGCCCCTGACGATAAACCTGTTTCATCCGGCCGGACAGACTGGGCCCGAACTCCGCGATCCGCACCCGCTCTGGCTGCGTTTGCGGGGGCATGCTCAAGGCCCAGCAATACTCCTCATCCTGCAGGTTGCGGGCGACGAAGGCATGCATGCCGCGCATCTGATCCAGCATGGCCGGACGCCGGCCAAACGGCTGCGTGACCAGTTCCAGCAAACCTTCGGAAAAGTCCACCGTGATCCCCGCATGCGTCAGCTTGTGACCAATCGCCACCGGATGCGCGCTGGTCGCCAGCTGATGGTCCGCGCCGATCCGCAGCATCTCGCGCTCGAGGCCGGTCTGGTTGTTCGACAAGGTGGAAAAATCCAGTCCGTCCAGACAGCTACCGTTCGGTCTTGGTGTGTTCATAAGGCGTGCAAAAAGGTTTTCAGGGGCTGTGGTCTGGCGTACTGTAATGCAGTATGGGGGTCAGGGTTAGCCAGACGGGTCAAGGACTTGCGCATGAGGTCGCCAGCGGCGTCCGCATGCTCTGTTACCCCATTGTGGTCAGCCTGGGCCTGCTCGCAAGTCCGAGCGCTTTCGCAAGCCTTGCGCCCAGTGAACTGAAGCCCGAGAAGCCGTCGCTGCACCTGCGGCAGGAACCGCGTCCTTGCGACCAGATCTATGTGTCCGATCATCGCCTGCTGGACGCCACCCGGGAAACCCTGGAAGAGAGCCTGTGCAGCGCAGCCTTGTGGCTGGACAGCGTTACCGGGCAACGTGGCAGCGTGCTGGCGGCGCGGCGCTCACGCGGACGCCTGGAACTGTCGCAGTACACTTCTCAGTTTGCCGGCTCGGAAACCCGACTCCGCCTCAGGGTCAGGGTGGAACTGCCGGTGCTGAAGAAAAGGCTGTCCGCCTTCGTCGGCCTGGACAACGAGACGAGTTTCATTCAGGGTCGCAGCGAGAGCTTCGCCCTGCGCAGTGAATTCCCGTCACTTTCAAGCGATGACGACTGGCTCGCCGGCCTCGGCTACAGCTTCCCGGGGTCACGCGTGTTCAAATCGGACTTTCGCGTCGGCGTCAAACGCCTGACCGACACCAAGGTCTTCCTGCAAAACCGCTTCCGCTATCTCGCCTATTCCGACGCCAGCAATGTCCTGACCCTGCGTGAAACCCTGTTCTGGACCAATGAAGAAGGCTTTGGCAGCACCACCGGCGCGGACCTGATGCATGTCCTGTCCTCCCGCATGCTGCTGCGCTGGGACAGCATCGGCACGGTCAGCGAGACCAGCCAGGGACTGGCCTGGCGCTCGGCCGTGTTGCTGTATCAGGAACTCAGTTCCGACCGCGCCGTCGCCTACGAAAGCTTCATTCGCGGCGAGACCGCGCATGTTGTCCCGATCCGTGAGTATGGAGTTCGCGCCCTGCTGCGGCAGCCCTGGTTCGGCAAGCGACTGTACGCGGAATACATCACCGGCTACTCCTGGCCCAGAATCGATCCCGCCGCATCGCGCACCGGCAGTTTTGGCATCGGCCTCAGCCTGGAACTTCCGTTCGGACCCGATCAACACTGAGTCGCCACCCCCGGTGGGCGAGACTGGAGACACTGACAATTCTTCACTTTTTGACTGCGGTCAGTGGCATATAAATCGCTCCATGCTGAATTCCCAAGTCAAAATTCATGTTCAAGATATCAGTTGGATCTAGTACATCTCCGGATACCGCCGAGGCGATCGGTGCCGCGATTGCGCAATGTCTGGCCCATCTTGGACCGCATCAGCCCGCGGCTGGCGTCCTGATCAACGATGGCCATGCCCAGGACAAGTGTCTGTTGCGCACGATCAGCGACACCTGGCCCGGCATGCCCTTGATCGGCGCGGCCAGCGAAAACGCCGCAACGACACGACGGGTCACGCTGATGCTGATTGATTCACCGGATCTGGATTTCCATTTCGGTATCGGCAAACAGCGTCAGGGCAATCCCGGGCTGGCCGCCGAGGCGGCGATCAGTCAATCGGCCGAACACCGCCTGGACCGCGTGAGCCTGTGCCTGACCCTGCACGACCCCAGTTCCGAGTGGCAGCAGACCTTTCAGGAAAGCATTCGCCGCTTGCTGCCCGCCCAGGTGACGTTCCTGAACGAACTCCTGCCGCATGAAGCACAGGCCCAGAACATGGCGCTGTCGCGCTACTACTGCGGCAAGGACGTGCTGCTGGACGCCAGCCCCATCATGGTCGGAACGCTGAAACACGATCTGCCGGCAGAACCGGGCTGGAGCCTGACGCGCCAGCATGGCGTGCTGCGCAAATCCTGCGGCGACCAGGTCTTTCTGTACGACAATTTCGTCGGCGACCGGCGCCGGGCCAGCCGGATCGGTTGATCCACCCGCAGTCGCCGAAGCGGCTGCGGTCTTGGTCCAGACGCAGGTTTTCGTGATCGGGATTTTCGCTATACTGGAGAATTAACCGATCGTTCAGGAACCGGCCATGAGTCAGCCCGCAGAAGCCCTGCAAGCCGCAACCGCCCGCAAACCGCTGCGTTTCGTCACCGCCGCCTCGCTGTTCGATGGCCATGATGCCTCGATCAACATCATGCGCCGTCTGCTGCAGGCCAAGGGCTGCGAAGTCATCCATCTCGGCCACAATCGTGCGGTCGAAGAAATCGTGACCGCCGCGCTGCAGGAAGATGCCCATGGCATCGCCATCAGTTCCTATCAGGGCGGCCATGTCGAGTATTTCCGGTACATGATCGACATGCTGCGCCAACGCGGGGGAGAAAACATCAAGGTCTTTGGTGGCGGCGGCGGCGTCATCGTGCCGGAAGAAATCCGCGATCTTCATGCCTACGGCGTATGCCGCATCTACTCTCCGCATGATGGCCAGAAGCTCGGGCTCGAAGGCATGATTCTCGACATGATCGAGCGCGCCGGCCAGGATCTCACCGGCACGGGCGAAGATTTGCTCAATGCCGCCTGCAACGGCGATCAACGCGCCCTGGCGCGCCTCATCACCCTGATCGAAGCCGAATCCGTAGCGGCCAGCTTCCTCGAACGGATCAAGCAGACTGCTGCCAGTCGCGCCGTACCGGTGCTCGGCATTACCGGTACCGGTGGCGCCGGCAAGTCCTCGCTCACCGATGAGATCATCCGCCGCTTCCGCATCGACCAGCAAGACACGCTCAACATCGCCATCATTGCGGTCGATCCATCCCGCCGCAAATCCGGTGGCGCCCTGCTCGGCGATCGCATTCGCATGAACGCGCTGTACAAGTCCGCCCAGGGCGAGTTCCGGATCTTCATGCGCTCCCTGGCCACCCGTGAGGGCGGCATGGAAGTGTCGCGCGCCCTGCCCGGCGCGATCGCGGCGTGCAAGGCCGCCGGATTCGACCTGATCATCGCGGAAACCGCCGGCATCGGTCAGGGCGATGCGGCGGTGGCCGACATCGCTGATGTCTCGCTCTACGTGATGACCCCGGAATTCGGTGCCGCGAGCCAGCTCGAAAAGATCGACATGCTGGATTTCGCCGATGTGGTGGCCATCAACAAGTTCGATCGCCGCGGCGCCGAAGATGCGGTGCGCGACGTGCGCAAACAGATGCAACGCAACAAGGTGGCCTTTGACCGCCCGGCGGACGAGATGCCGGCATTCGGCACCATCGCCGCCCGATTCAATGATGACGGCGTGACCGCGTTGTACTTCGCGCTCAAATCCAACCTTGCCCGCCAGGGCCTGGCCCTGCCGGACGGCCAGTTGCGCCCATCGGGCATCACCACCTCGACCAAGGCCGGCTCGCTGGTGCCCGGTGCCCGCATCCGTTATCTGGCCGAAATCGCCGACACGGTAAGGGGCTACAAGCGCCATGCCGAGCAGCAGGCGCAAATCGCCCGCGAAGCCCAGCACCTGCGCGAAGCCAAACGCATGCTGGACAAGGCGGGCGAACCCACCGCCGCCCTGGCTCACCAACTCGACCGGCGGGTGGACCACCTGAACGCCGAATCCAGGCATCTGCTACAGCACTGGCCGGCGACGGTCGAGAAGTACTCCGGCACGAACTACACCTACACGGTCCGCGACAAAGAAATCTCGGTTCCGCTGCAGCGCGAATCGCTGTCGGGCACACGCATCCCCAAGGTGGCGCTGCCACAATTCTCCGATGACGGCGATCTGCTGAACTGGCTGTACAAGGAAAACCTGCCCGGCCACTTCCCCTATACCGCCGGAGTATTCCCCTTCAAACGCGAAGGCGAGGATCCGGCCCGCATGTTCGCCGGCGAAGGCGGCCCCAAGCGCACCAACCGGCGTTTCCATCTGCTGTCCGAAGGCATGCCTGCGGCGCGCCTGTCGACTGCTTTTGATTCGGTGACACTCTACGGCGAAGATCCTGATCCCCGGCCCGACATCTACGGCAAGGTCGGCAATTCCGGCGTCTCGATCGCGACCCTGGACGACATGAAAGACCTGTACGCCGGCTTCGACCTGTGCGCACCGACAACCTCGGTTTCGATGACCATCAACGGCCCGGCGCCGACCATTCTGGCCTTCTTCCTCAACACCGCGATCGATCAGCAGGTCGATGCCTTCCGGGAAGCCGAAAATCGCGCCCCGAATGCCGATGAATACGAGCGGATCAAGGCGCAAACCCTAGCCAGCGTGCGCGGCACCGTACAGGCCGACATCCTGAAGGAAGACCAGGGCCAGAACACCTGCATTTTCTCCACCGAGTTCGCCCTCAAATGCATGGGCGACATCCAGGAATACTTCATCGAAAATCAGGTGCGGAATTTCTATTCCGTGTCCATCTCCGGTTATCACATTGCCGAGGCCGGGGCGAATCCCATCTCGCAGCTGGCCTTTACCCTGTCCAACGGCTTCACCTTCGTCGAAAGCTATCTCGCCCGCGGCATGGACATCGACGACTTCGCGCCGAACCTTTCGTTCTTCTTCTCCAACGGGATGGACGCGGAGTACACGGTGCTCGGCCGGGTCGCCCGGCGCATCTGGGCGGTCGCCATGCGCGAGCGGTACGGCGCCA
>JBFKDQ010000069.1:0-15418 GCA_041619555.1 Oceanococcus sp.
CAGTGCGGGTAGCCGATGGGCAGGCCGCCGGAGGCATAGGCGTCGAGCATCTGCTCCGAGGCGATCACCTCGATTTGATTGGGGTAGGTGTCCAGCCCGTATTCGTTGATGGCGATGTCGGCAATGGTCCGGTCACGATCTTCGATCAGTTCGAAATTCCACTCGGCGCCGCTGGATGTGGCGAGGGCATCGCTCATGTCAGTCATGTGGCCTCCTGGGAGAACAATTCGCGCAGGACCGGGTAGACGTCATTGCGGCCGGTGACGCAGCGCATCGCAAAACGCGGGTCCTGAATCTGCCGGTAGACGGCGGATAGAGGGGTGGCGCGGTCTTCATTGTCGGGCACCTCGACATAGGCGAAATACCGCAGAAAAGGCAGCAGGGTGTTCTGCAACATCGCACGGCTCTTCTCGGTGTCGGCACCGAAGGCATCGCCATCGGAAACCTGCGCGCCGTAAAGATTCCAGCTGTCGGCGGGGTAGCGCTCGAGGATGATTTCGTGCATCAGTTTCAGGGCCGAGTAGACGATGGTTCCGCCGGTCTTGCGATCGTGAAAGAAGGTCTGCTCGTCGACCTCTTCCGCATCGGAGGTATGGCGGATGAAGACCACATCGACATGTTCGTACTTGCGTGACAGGAAAAGGTAGAGCAGCGTGAAGAAGCGTTTGGCCAGATCCTTCTTGGCTTCATCCATCGAGGCCGAAACGTCCATCAGGCAGAACATCGCGGCCCGGCTGACCGGTTTCATCACCTGCGCGCGATTGCGAAAGCGCAGGTCGAATTCATCGAGATAGGGGATGCGCTGCAGGCGGGCCCGTAGTGCATCGATGTCTTCCTGCGGCGCGCCTGCGGCTTCCAGTTTCTCGATTTCACGTCGCAAGGGTGCGCCCAGAGCAATGCGTCTCGCCATGGCGTTACGCAGCGAACGCACCACTTCCAGATTCATCGGTGTGCCGCTGGGTTTGTGTCCGGCGCGTTCCCAGCGCGGTTCACGGATGTCGCCGAGGGCGTTGCGGGCCAGTCGGGGCAGTTCCAGATCATCGAAGAACAGATTCATGAACTCCTCGCGCGACAAGGTAAACATGAATTCATCTTCGCCTTCGCCGGACTCGCTGGGCTGGCCCTTGCCTGCACCGCCGCCACCGCCTTGCGGGCGCTGGATTTGATCTCCGGGGGAAAATTCCTTGTTGCCCGGATGGATGATGTTGCGGTCACCGCCGGCGCCATGGTGGAAGCTCGGCTCGGAGATGTCCCGTGTGGGGATGCGGACATCCCCGCCATGTTCCATGTCCGTGATCGAGCGCTCGGCTACGACATCGGACAGGGAGCGGCGGATCTGCTTCTTGTAGCGGCGCAGGAAGCGCTGGCGATTGACCGCGCTTTTCTTGCGGTCATTCAGCCGCCGATCGATGATGATGGACATGGGGTGCTCCGCTAGGCGGATTTCCTCACCCGCAGATACCATTCGGACAGCAGGCGCACCTGTTTGCGGGTATAGCCTTTGTCCACCATGCGTTCGACAAAGTTTTCGTGTTTCTGGTGGTCCTCGGCGGAAGCTTTGGCGTTGAAGGAGATGACCGGCAGCAGTTCCTCGGTGGAGGAAAACATCTTCTTCTCGATCACCTCGCGCATTTTTTCATAGCTGGTCCAGGCCGGGTTCTTGCCTTCGTTCTGGGCGCGGGCGCGCAGGGTGAAATTCACCACCTCATTTCGGAAATCCTTGGGATTGGCGATGCCGGCCGGTTTTTCGATCTTTTCCAGTTCGGCGTTCAGGGTCGCGCGGTCGAAGCTGGCGCCGGTGTCCGGGTCACGGTAATCCTCGTCCTGGATCCAGTAGTCAGCAAAGGTGACGTAGCGGTCGAAAATGTTCTGCCCATACTCGGAATAGCTTTCCAGGTAGGCCGTCTGGATTTCCTTGCCGATGAATTCGGCATAACGCACCGCCATCCAGCCCTTGATGAACTCCAGATAGTGGCGCTGGGTGTCTTCCGGTAACTGCTCGCGCAGAACCCGCTGCTCCAGCACATACATCAGATGAACCGGATTGGCCGCAACCTCTTCGGAGTCGTAGTTGAACACCGCGGACAGCACCTTGAAGGCAAAGCGGGTGGAAGAGCCGTTCATGCCCTCGTCGATGCCGGCGAAATCCTTGTATTCCTGATAGGACTTCGCCGAGGGGTCGGTATCCTTGAGCGACTCGCCATCGTAAACCCGCATCTTGGAATAAATGCTGGAATTTTCCGGTTCGACCAGACGGGTCAGCACGGAGAACTGCGCCATCATGTTGAGTGTGCCCGGCGCGCAGGGCGCATCGGCCAGGGAACTGTTGGCCAGGAGTTTCTTGTAAATCTTCTTCTCTTCGGAAACCCGCAGACAGTAGGGCACCTTGACGATGTAAACGCGGTCGAGAAAGGCCTCGTTGTGCTTGTTGTTGCGGAAGGTCTGCCATTCCGACTCGTTGGAGTGCGCCAGGATGATGCCCTGGAAGGGGATCGCGGAAAATCCTTCGGTCCCCTTGTAATTGCCTTCCTGTGTCGCGGTCAGCAAGGGGTGCAGCATCTTGATCGGCGCCTTGAACATCTCGACAAATTCCAGCAGCCCCTGATTGGCCTGACACAGGCCGCCGGAGTAGCTGTAGGCGTCCGGGTCGCTCTGGGCGTAGCCTTCGAGCTTGCGGATGTCGACCTTGCCGACCAGGGCGGAGATGTCCTGGTTGTTCTCGTCGCCCGGTTCGGTCTTGGCGATCGCGATCTGTTTCAGGACAGACGGAGCAATTCGAACCACCTTGAAGCGTGAAATGTCACCTTCATACTCGGCCAGGCGTTTGATTGCCCAGGGGGAGGCAATGCCGCTGAGATATCGCTGCGGGATGCCGTATTCGCTTTCCAGGACCGCGCCGTCGCGGTCCGCGCTGAACAGGCCCAGCGGGGACTCGTTCACCGGCGAACCTTTAAGGGCGTAAATCGGAAAGCTTTCCATCAGGGCTTTCAGACGTTCGGCAATCGAAGACTTGCCGCCGCCGACCGGCCCTAGGAGATACAGCACTTGTTTGCGTTCTTCCAGGCCCTGGGCGGCATGCTTGAAATAGGCGACGATCTGTTCGACCACCTCTTCCATGCCATAAAACTCGCGAAAAGCCGGGTAGCGACTGATGATGCGATTGGAGAAAATTCTTGAAAGTCTGGGGTTCTTGCGGGTGTCCACGACTTCCGGGTCACCGATGGCCTTGAGCATGCGCTCGGCCGGGGTGGCGTAGGCCATGGGGTCCTGTTTGCACAGATCGAGGTAGTCCGCCAGGGACATTTCCTCTTCCCGACCTTTCAGATAATTCTCTCGGTACCCTTCGAAAATGCCCATCTCTCCACCTCGTCTATGCTGCTGCCCGGCTCCGTCGCCTTTCGTTCTGCCCATTCTGCCGATGCCTGCAGAACGGTGTCACCTGTTGGACGGATTGAGCGTGCCTGAGTTCCTCCGCCCAGACAGTCCCCTTTTGGGACTGCCTGCGCCGCCTATACAGCAACAGCCTAGGCAGTCGCGCGTCAAAAAAACGGCAAGACCTTGCGGTGCTAATCTTGTAGGTCGGATGCGGATGCAATGAGTGACCCGACTGATGTGGCGAGCGTTCCGTTTAAAGTGGTGTGGCCTCAGCCTCAGCCTCAGCCTCAGCCTCAGCCTTGGCCTTGGCCTGGTGCTGTGCGCGCCGGTCCTGCATGCGGAGCGCGCGATTCACATGTACAAGCAACCGGATGGATCGCGTCTGTATACGGATCAGAAGCGACGCAAAAGCGGCTATACCTATCTGGGCGAGTACGGTCGTCGCACCTACCGCGTATCCTGTGCCGGCTATCAGACCGCCCTGATGCAGGCGCGGGTGCAGCGCTATCAACCCTGGGTGGAGCGTTTTGCCGCGGAATACCAGGTCGATCCCCGCCTGATCGCGGCGGTGATGCGGGTCGAGTCCTGTCTGGACCGACATGCGGTGTCGCGCGCCGGGGCCCGCGGTCTGATGCAGTTGATGCCGGCGACCGCCCATGAATTGGGCGTCCACGACGTTTTCGATCCCGCCGAAAACATCCGCGGCGGCACGGCCTATCTGAGCTACCTGCTGAAGCGTTTCGATCAGCGCGAGGAACTGGCCCTGGCGGCTTACAATGCCGGTCCCGGGGCGGTGGAGCGCTACGGCGGCGTGCCGCCGTACAAGGAAACTGAGGCTTATATCAAGCGCGTGGCCAAGCACTACCGGCAGGCGGGCGGGAGCCTGTAGGCGCGGCGCTGAGTCCTGCAGTCAGGCGATCTATCGATTCGCGCGATCATCTCCAAGGGATGTGCCGGCAGGGAAATCCTGTGCGCCCGGGCAGCACAGGGCCGCGGGCTGGCTGAGCGGGCGAGGCGCCCTCAGAGTGTACCTGTCAGGGCGCCTGCAGTTCGAACACGATTCGTACCCGGGCCTCGATGCGCTGCTGACCGGATTGTTCGAAGCCGGTGCCCGCCTGCGCTTCGCTATCCAGGCTCAGGGTGCGGGCAGTGGCGAACATCGGCTCCGGCGAATCGCCGAAGCTTTGCACCGACAGCGGCAGTCCCAGACGAACGCCGAGCCGCTGCGCCATGCGCTGCGCACGGGCGCGTGCATCGTCGATGGCCAGCAGCAGCAATTCGTCCCTGACCTGGTCGGCCCGCGCCGGACGTGCGCTCACATGGTTGATTTTTGACAACGGCAAGGTCGCGAGGATGCTCATGATCTCGGGCAGGTTTTCCAGCGCCAGTCGGTCGATCTGGATCTCCCGGCTGGCGAGCATTTCCATCGCCTCGCTGCCATCGCGTCGCCACGGCCGTTCGGTGCCGGAGACGACACTGCGCAACTGGACCTGGTTGCTGCGTATCTGCTGTGCGATCACCTTGCCGCTGAGCGCCTGGATCAGTGCGCCGACACGTTGCCCGGCAAGCGCCATGGCCTCGGCCGGGGTGGCGCCGCGGCCCTGGATTTCCAGGCTGATGGTCGCGATGTCCGGTGCGAGCAAACGGCTGGCTTGGCCGCTGACCGTGAGTTCACGGGTGGGCGAGCGGTCGTCCGCCCAGCTCAGCGGTGCGACGGCAAGCCAGAGACACAAAAGCATGGTGCGCATGAGGAAAGTCCCGGATTGAAATAAAAGCCGCTCAGCCGGATCGGATCGGGGGCGACTCAAGCACGGCGGTAATCCGCATGCTGCCCTGTGATCGGCAGGCCGGCAAGTCGATTGGCGCGAGAACTGCGCTCCTGCCAGGTCCGTTGCAAGGCCAGCTTGCGCTCGCGGATACTGGCAAATGCGACGCAGTACACTAGCCCCATGACGGTCTCCATCACAGAACAAGCATTGCGGGAAATCCTGCTGGTCCAGGCGCTGGAGGAGGCGCAGGCGACCGAACTGGGCGAGGATGATCGCAGTGCGGCCGCGCTGAGCGCGCTGGGTGCGCGCAGCGACGAGGACATCCTGAGTCGGCGGGCTGCCTATCTCTGTCGCTGTTTGCCTTCAAGCATCAAGGCCTGGCTGTTTGCCGGTGGCTTGCCTGCCATGGCCTGGGCCGGCATCAGCCTGCTGTGTTTTCTGCTTGGGCTGTTCGCCAACTATCTCGGTCCGGCCGGGCAGTTTCACATTGTCTACAACCCGGTTTCCGTGCTGCTGCTGTGGAACTTGCTGGCCTACCTGCTGCTGGGGCTTGAGCGTTTGCGCCGCCGGCCGGCTTTGCGGGTGCCCGTCTACCCCGCGGATTCAGCCTCGATGGCGAAGGATCATTCCCCGGAGAGGCCGCCTGTGTCTGGCAACTGGTGGCTCAGACATGCCTTGCCCGGGCTGTGGCGTCGCTATCTTGCCCTGCGTCACGGGATTGCCCATACGCGCGAGCAAGCCCGTCGCTGGAGCGGGCTCGGCCAGCGGTATCTGGCCCTGTACCTGCAGGCGGCAGGGCCGCTGGTGTCGACGCAGCTGCGCATGGTCCTGCATTTGTCGGCATTGACCTTGAGCCTGGGTGCGCTGGCGGGACTGTATCTGCAAGGGCTGTTCATCGAATACCACGCGGTCTGGCGCAGCACTTTCATTTCCGAGCCCGAAACCATCCGTGGGTTGCTGGATGTCTTGCTGGCACCGGCCTTGTGGGCGCTGGATGGACAAGGCCTTGCGATGGGGGAGGTCATGCATCTGCTGGCGCCCGAGGGGGCTGCTGCCTCGGTCTGGTTGCATCGCCTGGCGCTGATGACCGGGTTCGTGGTGCTGTTGCCACGCGCCGTGCTGGCGGGCTTGGCGCGGCGGCGGGCGCGCAGGCTGGCGGCCGCCCTGCGGCTGGATCTGACGACGGCTTATTTCGAGCAGATCCTGGGCGAGGTGCGCAGTCAGCACATCGATCGCATCCGCCATGGCATGGCGGATGAAATTCGCGGAGAAACCGCGGTGCTGGCGGAATCTTTGGCCGATTTCGTTCATCAGGCGCTGTTCGTCGAGCGCATCCGACCGGAACTGGAGAAATTCCGTCGCCATGGTGGGCGACTGATCGATCTCGAGCAGGCCATCGAGGCGCAGGCCGATGCCTTCGCGCCGATCCTGGATCGGCACCTGCAGGAAGAGCAGGCCGAGTTTGGCCGGAATTTGCAGACCCGCTTGTACGCGCTGATCGGGCGTGAATTTGCGGGCCTGGCGGCGCCCGGATTGCGCTCCGAAGGATTGGCGCCGACGCAGAAACTGGGTGGCGCGCTGGGCAACGCCGTGGCTGCGGATCTTGGCGGGGCCATCGGTCTGGTCGTGGCGACCACGGTCAGTGCGGCGATCGCCTCGATCAGTGGCGGGATCGGCAAAAGCATCGGGATTGCGGTGCTGTCCCATCTGCTTGGCACTTCCGGCCCGGTTGGACTGTTGCTGGGGGCCGCCCTGGGACTGGCCGGTGGCGGCGCCTTGTATGTGGTCGGCAAGGATGCGTTGCGTGAGCGGCTCAGGCATTGGCGAACGCCGGCACCGGTGGCGCGGATGGCATTGCGCGATACCAAGCTGACCGAGGCGGGTGCCGAGATCGCCGCCACGGTCAAAGCGCAGGTCGAGGCGGAATTGGCGCCGATGACCGAACGCATCATTGATGCCTTGCTCGCCCAGCTGCCACAGCAGGTGGCTGCATCGACGTCGTCGCGGCAGGTCTAGCGCCCTGACAGCTTGCCGAAAAAAAACGCCCCTTTGTCGTTGGCAATCTTGCCGATCAAAGAACGATCGGCGGTGATTCCCGCCTCAAAGGGGCAGTATTTTCCTGTGCGCTGCTCGCGCCCGGATTCAATCCGAATGTCGCTAGCGCTTGGCGCCGCTGCGTTGTTGTCCGCGCGGAGCACCGCCACGTCGGCGCTGTCCGGCAGGCTGGGCATGATTGCCCGCCGGTCGTCGTTGGCCGCCGCCGCGATTGCTCTTGGGCATTTCCATCGGCCCCTTGTCTTCCTTCACCAGGAAGTCTTCCAGGTGCCAGCGCGGGATGTCCTTCTTCAGCAGTTTCTGGATCGCACGCAGCTGTTTCAGTTCTTCGTTACAGACCAGTGACAGGGCTTCCCCCTGGCTGCCGGCGCGACCGGTGCGACCAATGCGGTGGACGTAGTCCTCCGCGACCATCGGCAGCTCGTAGTTGATCACATGGGGCAGTTGATCGATATCGATGCCGCGGGCGGCGATATCGGTGGCCACCAGCACGCGCAGGCTGCGGGACTTGAAGCCGGCCAGCGCTTTGGTGCGCGCGCCCTGGCTTTTGTTGCCGTGGATGGCGGCGGCACGCAGGCCATCGGTTTCCAGCTGTTCGGCGAGACGATTGGCGCCGTGCTTGGTGCGGGTGAAAACCAGCACCTGCTCCCAGTTGTAGTGGCCGATCAGCCAGGACAGCAGTTCGCGCTTCTGGTCCTTGCCGACGTGGATCATGCGCTGGGCAATGGTCTGGGCAGCGGAATTGCGTGGCGCCACATCGATTTCGACCGGATCCTTGACGATGCGACAGGCCAGTTCGCGGATTTCCGGCGAGAAGGTGGCCGAGAACATGAGGTTCTGACGTTGGCTTGGCAGGAGCTTGATCACGCGCCGGATGTCATGGATGAAGCCCATGTCGAGCATGCGATCGGCTTCATCCAGCACGAAGGTCTCGATTTCCTTCAGCGACAGGTCGCCGCTGCCTGCCAGATCCAGCAGGCGGCCGGGAGTGGCGACCAGAATGTCGGGCCTGCGCCGCAGGCGCTCGATCTGCGGGCGGGCACTGACGCCGCCAAAAATCACCTGGCAGCTGAGTTTCATGTCCGCGCCGTAGGTTTCCACGCTCTCCGCCACCTGGGCTGCTAGCTCACGGGTGGGGGTCAGGATCAGCACACGGGGATGATTGCCGCGGCGTGGATTCTGACCCAGGCGGGCAAGAATCGGCAGGGTGAAGGCGGCGGTCTTGCCGGTGCCGGTCTGGGCGGCGGCGAGGATGTCGTGCCCTTCCAGTACGGCCGGAATGGCCTGCTGCTGGATTGGCGTTGGAGTGGTGTAGGAAGCGCGCGCAAGCGCTTTGAGGAGCTGAGGATTCAGCCCCAAATTTTCAAATGACATAGAGTTTTCTTCTGAAGCCTATCGCGCGCAAGTGGGTTGCTGCGGATTCCGGTTCAGGCTGTGGGGGCCGCAATGAGTTGCGGAAAAAAGGCAGCGAGTCGATACAATAAATTGCGGGCATCACCGGAGGACACCGGACTCACTGCCCGCAGTCTACGCCCCGAAGCGGGCAATGTCACTGAATATCGGAGCACCATGCAGCCCTTGATTCAAAACGACGCCGTCGTGTTCGGCCTTCTCGCCGCCACCCTGGCGCTGATTTTCCAGGCCTCGAACAGCGCCCATCCCGGCCTGCGACGCTTCTTCCGCGTCGTGCCGGCCCTGTTGCTGTGCTATTTCCTGCCAGCGCTTTACAACACCCTGGGATTGATTGATGGCGAGGCATCCAGCCTGTATTACGTGGCCTCCCGTTATTTGCTGCCGGCGACGCTGGTGTTGTTGACCCTGTCGATCGATCTGCCCGCGATTCGCAAGCTGGGACCCAAGGCTTTGATCATGTTTCTGACCGGTACCCTGGGCATCGTGCTCGGCGGACCGCTGGCGCTGCTGCTGTGGTCCTGGCTCAGCCCGGAGACGGTGGCCGGCGATGTCTGGCGCGGCATGAGCACGGTTGCGGGCAGCTGGATCGGTGGTGGTGCCAATATGGCGTCAATGAAGGAAATCTATGGCGTGGACAGCAACCTGTTTGGGATGATGGTTGCGGTTGACGTGATTGTCGCCAATCTGTGGATGGCCGTGTTGTTGTGGATGGCCTCGCGGTCTGAGGAACTCGATGCGCGTTCAGGTGCGGATGTGTCGGGTCTGGTCGAACTGCGTCGCCGGGTGCAGGCATTCGAGGCCGAGCATGCCCGGATTCCCAATCTCAATGATCTGATGAGCATGCTTGGCATTGCCTTTGGCGTCACCGCGCTGGCGCATGCGCTGGCCACGCCGCTTGCTGACATGTTCGCGAGCCAGCCCTGGGCACAGCGCTTTTCCCTTGGCAGCAGCTTTTTCTGGCTGATCGTGCTGGCGACCAGTTTCGGTCTCGCCCTGTCATTCAGTCGCTGGCGCCATTTTGAGGGCGCCGGCGCTTCCAAGCTGGGTTCGGCGATGCTGTATGTGCTGGTGGCCACGATCGGGATGCACATGAATCTGGGCGCGATTTTCAGCAATCCCGGCCTGTTCGGAGTGGGTCTGACCTGGATGCTGTTTCATGCCGTGCTTCTGCTGGTGGTCGCGCGGCTGATCCGGGCGCCGACGTTCTATCTTGCGGTTGGCAGTCAGGCCAATGTTGGCGGCGCGGCCAGCGCGCCGGTCGTGGCCAGTGCTTTCCATCATTCACTGGCGCCGGTCGGGGTGCTGCTGGCGGTGCTGGGCTATGCGGTGGGCACCTATGCCGCCTGGCTGTGTGGTCAGCTCCTGCGGCTGGCGGCCGGAGCGCCATGACGAGCGACCGGCCCGGCAGGCCCGACGCCCGGTACGCTGTCGCTGGCGCCCGGACCTGTGCCATGGTGGCGGTGATTTCACACAAGGACAACCGGCTTGCCCCACTGGACATTTGACAACCGCTTTCTGCGCGATTTGCCGACCGAGCAAGACCTGCACAGCGGGCCGCATCAGGTGTTCTCCGCGGTACATTCGCGCGTGCAGCCGACGCCGGTGGCCCATCCCCGCCTGCTCGGATGGTCCGCGGCCTGCGCAGAGGAACTGGGTCTTGGTCGGCCTGCCAGCGATGCCGATCCCTGGGTTCAGGCGCTGGCGGGCAATGCGCTGCTGCCGGGCATGGAGGCCTATGCCAGTTGTTACGGTGGACATCAGTTTGGTCACTGGGCCGGGCAACTCGGCGATGGCCGAGCCATCAGCCTGGGTGAATTGCTGACGCCGGCCGGGGGGCACCTGGAAATGCAGCTCAAGGGCGCCGGGCCGACGCCTTATTCGCGCGGGGCCGATGGCCGGGCGGTGCTGCGATCCTCTTTGCGTGAATTCCTCTGCAGCGAGGCCATGCACCATCTGGGCGTGCCCAGCACCCGCGCCTTGAGCCTGATCACCACGGGCGACATGGTGGTGCGCGACATGTTCTATGACGGCCATCCGCAGGCCGAGCCGGGCGCCGTGGTGTGTCGGGTGGCGCCCTCATTTCTGCGCTTCGGGCACTTCGAATTGCCGGCGGCGCGCCAGGATCTGCCGTTGTTGCAGCAGTTGCTGAAGTACACCCTGGCCAGCCACGCGCCGGAATGCCTCCGGCCTGACGGCGAGGCGGATTTGCCGGCCTGGTTCCGCCTGGTGTGCGAGCGCACTGCCAGCCTGATGGTTGACTGGATGCGCGTCGGTTTCGTCCACGGCGTGATGAATACCGACAACATGTCCATCCACGGGCTGACCATCGACTATGGACCCTATGGCTGGCTGGAACCCTATGACCCGGCCTGGACGCCGAATACCACCGATGCTGAAGGTCGGCGCTACTGCTTCGGGCGGCAGCCGGCCATTGCGCAGTGGAACCTGGCTTGCCTGGCGCAGGCATTGCGCTGCGCGCACGTTGACGAAGAGGCACTGAAAGAGGGACTGAACACATTCGCGGACAGCTACCACCGCCAGTATGCGGCGGCTTTCGCGTGCAAGCTGGGTTTGCGTGAGCTGGCGCAGGAAGACGCCTTGTTGGATGCGTTGTTCGGCTGCATGCAGCAGTCGGAAACCGACTACTGCATCCTGTTTCGCCTGCTGGCCCGCCTGCCCTGGATCGAAGATCCGGCGCATCCCGTGTCGGCTGCGGATCTGGCCCTGCTGGGACCCGCATTCTATGGCGAGCCGGATGCGGCCTGTGCACGGGCGTGGCTGGACTGGCTGCAGGCCTACCGCTTACGCCTTGGGGAAACAGGCCTGGCGCCGACGCAGCGGCGCGAGGTGATGGATGGGGTGAATCCCAAATACGTGCTGCGCAACTATCTTGCCCAGCAGGCCATTGATGCGGCGTCGCGCGGTGATGACAGTGAACTGCGGCGTTTGCAGCAGGTGCTGCTGCAGCCCTATGCGGAGCAGCCGGAGTTTGAGTTCTATGCGGCGCGGCGGCCGGAATGGGCGCGGCACAAGGCCGGCTGTTCGGCGCTCTCCTGCAGTTCCTAAAGCGGCGCAGCTGCACGCAGACGGTGGTCAGCTCGGCGGATCAGGCCGGCGGGGTGCGGAATGCATCCTGCATGATCTCAGACAGGTTCTTGAATGGAAGTATCCATTTGTCCGGCTCTCCTCGCGACCGCCTGTGGACTCTGCAGGGTCTGCGCATTCTGATCGTTGACGATTTCGCCCAGATGCGGACGATGTTGCGCGAAATGCTGGTCAGCAGTGGCGCGGATGACATCGAATCGGTCAAAAACGGCGAAGAGGCGCTGGAAGCCATGTCACGGCGCAAGCCCGATATCGTCCTGTGCGATTACAACCTCGGAGATGGCAAGGATGGCCAGCAAGTGCTGGAAGAGGCGCGCGAGCATGACTGGCTGCCGTATTCCTGCATCTTCATCCTGATCACCGCCGAAAATACCCTGGAAATGGTGATGGGGGTGGTCGAGCACGAACCCGACGCCTACCTGACCAAACCCTTTACCCGGGTTGTGTTGCAGCAGCGTCTGCGACGCCTGCAGGAGAAGAAAAGACGCTTTGCCGAAATTGCCCATGCAGTCGAACATGGTGAATTCATGCGCGCCTGTCTGCTGTGTGACAAGGCCATCGCCAGCGGGGATCGCTACCGTTTTGACCTGATGAGAATCAAGGGGGATGCTTTGCTGCGGGCCGGTGATTTCGCCGCGGCGGAGAAGCACTACCAGCATGTCCTGGCCTTGCGGGAGTTGCCCTGGGCGCAACTCGGGCTGGGGCGGTCCCTATGCCAGCTTGGTCGCTGGACGGATGCCGTGCAGGTGCTTGAGCAGGCGATCAAGGCGAAGGAAAACTTTGTCGCCGCGCATGACTGGCTGGCGCGCGCCCAGCAGGCGTTGGGCAAGCTTGGCGAGGCCGAACAGACCTTGCAGCGGGCGGTGAAACTGTCGCCCAAAAATCTGCGGCGGCAGAAGGCGCTGGGCGATACAGCCCTGCAGAACGGGCATCTGGAGGTGGCTGAGCAAGCCTTTAGCCAGGTGTTGCGGGAGGGACGCAATTCCATTTTCGGGAGTCCCTCCGACTATGGCGCGATGTCCAGGATCTACCTGGCTGGAGATCAGGCCGACAAGGCCGAGCGGGTTCTGGGACGGATGCATCGCAGCTACCAGCGGGCCGATCCGGCACTGCAACTCAAGATGGCGGTGGTCGACGGTCATGTTCATGCGGCCCTGGGACATGAGGAAGAGAGCAAGGCAGCAATGCACACCGCACTTAAACTGTTCGAGCACAGTCCTGAAAGCCTGGATCGGGAAGAGGCCATGAGCCTGGCCGAGACCTGCCTTGTGAACGGCGACAATGAGGCTGCCGCCGGCCTGATTCAGCATGTGGTGCGCGCCAACCATGAAGATGACGCGATGCTGGCACGGGCGCAGGACATGTTCGCCCGCGTGGGACTCGCCGAGGAAGGTCAGAAGATCATCGCGGCGGAACGCAAGCGCCTGATCCAGCTGAACAACGAGGCCGTGCAACTGGCCAAGGACGGAGAGCTCAAGGCATCGGTGGGGATGTTGCTCAAGGCGGCGCACGCGATGCCTGACAATGTCGCGATCAATCTCAACGCGGCGCAATCCCTGTTGATGCTGATGCAGCAGGAGCAGTGCAATTGGCGCATGTTGCGCCAGGCCCAAGATCTGTTGCGGCGGACCCAGGCGACAGGGGCCGGGAAGAGGCGCCATGGCAAGCTGATGGCCCTGGCCCAGTCGATGGAGAAGACGCTGCAATGAGCGCGCAAGGACCGCAAGAGGCCAAGCTCAGACCGCTGGATCTCACGACCATCCTGGCCAGTTCCATTCATGACATGAAGAACAACCTGGGGCTGCTGTTGCAGACCGTGGAAACCCTGGAGGAGCAGGCCGAAGAACCCTTGTCGCGCCGCCAGCAGCACTATCGCGACCTGCGCCTGGCGGGTCTGCGCCTGAATCAGCAGATGATGCAGATGTTGTCTCTGTACAAGCTGCAATCCCATCTGTACACGCCGAATGTCGAGTCCTGGATGATGGCGGAAATCCTCGAAGAGGCCTGCCTTGAGTATGTGCCGCTGTTCGCCGGTCGCGGACTGGAGCTGGACTGGTCCTGTGCGGAGGAACTGGAGGGTTTCTGTGATCGCGAACTGGTTTCAGGGGTGATCGGCAATGCCCTGCACAACGCGCTGCGCTTTGCGCGCGGACGGGTGTTGCTCAGTGCGCGGGCCTGGTCTCACGCACGGGGCGAGGGCGTGCAGATCCTGGTGGAAGATGACGGGCCCGGCTACGCCGTGCCGGCGGTGGTCAGTCTGGGCGAAGATATGGCATCTGCCGATGGGAGCACCGGCCTGGGCCTGCATTTTGCGCGTCTGGTGGCGGAAACCCATGCAAACCATGGTGTGCATGGGGAATTGCATTGTGACAACGAAAGCCGCTTCGGCGGCGCGCGGTGCGCCCTTCGGCTGCCCTGAGCCGCAGTTGAGCCAGATATCCCGCATCTGCGCCCTGAGGATGGATCGGGCATAAAAAAGCCCGGAAGATCTCCGGGCTTTTCAATTAGGATCGCCGTCTCATACGTGAATGAGACGAAGTTCCAAGGGCATCTGGCGTGTGATGACTAGGGCGCCTGTTGCTGTTCTACATCGTTGCTGACCTGCATCCAGCCGTTGATCCAGTTGAATGCCAAATGGTCCGGATCGATGTCTTCGGTCACAAAGCCACAGAAGCCGGCCCGGTAGCTGCCCGCCGCCAGAACAACGCTCGATGATGCATTGACCGATGTGGTCAGGAAGCCCAGCGTCTGATCCAGATAGCCGTTTTCCACGAATGCCTGAACTGTTCCATCAGGGACGCTCTGATAGCAGAGATTGAATGACAGGGTCACGGGGATTTCGGATGGGTTCTGGATGGACGCACCAACAGATCCGGTCAGCCGCTTGGCAGTCGTAAAGCTGAGCTGGATTGTGGGGCCGACCATTTGCAGCTGGTAATCGGGGCTGAACAAGGACTCATGTGCCGGGCCATTAAGAAGATGGGTCCTGCGCACCGCATCCTGTCCCGCATCACCCTTCGGACCTTGGGGACCCTGAGGGCCGATGGGGCCCGCGGCACCCGTATCGCCTTGATTGCCCTTGGCACCTTGCGGACCGGCCGGCCCTGCTTCCCCCTGCTGGCCCTGTGGCCCGGTGTCGCCAGGCGCTCCGCGAACGTGCCCCGCGGTATGCTGACTGCCATCGGTGTAGGTGATGTTCAGGAAGCCGAATTCATCAACCTGACTGACCGAAATGCCGACCCCGGTTTCACCTTGCAGACCCTGATCGCCCTTGGCCCCAGCAACGCCCTGAGGGCCCTGTGGTCCGGTGTCGCCCTTGGCGCCAGTGGCCCCCTGCGGTCCGGTCAGACCCTGATCGCCCTTGTCACCCTTGGCGCCGGCAATCCCCTGTGGCCCTTGAGCTCCAGTGTCCCCTTTATCGCCTTTGGCGCCAGCGACGCCCTGAGGCCCGGTGGCTCCCTGCGGTCCGGTCAGACCCTGATCGCCCTTGTCACCTTTGGCGCCGGCAATCCCCTGTGGCCCTTGAGCTCCAGTGTCCCCTTGATCGCCTTTGGCGCCAGCGACGCCCTGAGGCCCGGTGGCCCCCTGCGGTCCGGTCAGACCCTGATCGCCCTTGTCACCTTTGGCGCCGGCAATCCCCTGTGGCCCTTGAGCTCCAGTGTCCCCTTGATCGCCTTTGGCGCCAGCGACGCCCTGAGGCC
>JBFKDQ010000070.1:0-14509 GCA_041619555.1 Oceanococcus sp.
AGCGCTTCGGCCTTGTCCTGCGGTACCGCCGGGCAGCCATGGCTGCGGCCGATGCGGCCGGTGCGATCGATGAATTCCGGGCTCACATAGGGGGCGCCATGGATGACGATCGCCCGGTCCAGGGCCTTGTGATTGAAATTAGTTTCCAGGCCCTGCATGCGCAGGGAGTAGCCATTACGACCCTGGTAGCTGTGCAGGGTCTTGAACAGGCCGATGCTGGACTGGTGGGACCCGGGGATGTTCGAGAAGCTCGTGCTGTACTTGTCGCCGGAAGCCTGGCCATGGGCTACCAGTTCCTCGAACAGGAGGCTTTGACTGCTGAGGTCGAAGACCCACATGCGCGCTTCGGTTGAAGGCCGGCTGTAATCGATCACCGCCAGTCTGTTGCTGTCTAGGCGGCCCTGATTGGCGCAATCCAGTGCGTTGACCGCGAGTTCCAGAACGTCCGGGTTGAGGCGCGGAGCGGCCTGGCTGAGAACCTGGATCAGTTCTTCAGTGGTGGTGGAGGCCAGTACGGGGGAGGTGATCAGCAGCGTGCCGAAGCACGCAATCAGGCGGGCCATGACTCTGGTCAGCATAGACGGTAATTCTCCGGGAGGGCGATGGATTCGGCCTGGCGCCGAGCTGCGGGCTCAGGGCCGGGACTTGGCTTTAAACACGGCCAAAGCCATCGCGGGGTTCCCATTCCTTCACAAGAAATTCATTTTTCGACGTCGGCGCGCAGGGATTCGTTACAATCGGGGGTTTTGCGCCTGCCGCTGTGGTTTTCCAGACATGATGCGACGATTTGCCGAAATCAAGCCCAATCAGTTTTCCCTTACCGACATGGAGAAAACCATGCTGGACTGGTGGGAAACTCACCAGGTCTTTCAGCGCTGCACGACGCTGCGTGAACAGGCGCCGCGTTTCAGTTTTTATGAAGGGCCGCCGACCGCCAACGGTCGCCCCGGCGTGCATCATGTCATGGCACGTACGATCAAGGATACCTTCTGCCGTTACAAGGTCATGCGGGGATTCCGGGTTGATCGCAAGGCCGGCTGGGACACCCACGGCCTGCCGGTGGAAATCCAGGTGGAGAAGGAACTGGGGCTGAGCAATCGCGCCCAGATCGAAGCTTTTGGCATCGAGAAATACAATGCGGCCTGCAAGGACAGCGTGCATCGTTACACCAAGCTGTGGAACGAACTGACCCGGCGCAGCGGCTACTGGGTGGATCTGGACCACCCCTATGTCACCTATCAGAATAACTATATCGAATCGGTCTGGTGGCTGCTGTCGCAGCTGCATCAGAAGGGCCTGCTGTACCGCGGTTACAAGATTCACTGGTACAGCCCCGGTTCTGGCACCGTGCTGTCCTCGCATGAGGTGTCGCTGGGCTACAAGGAGGTCGAAGATCCGTCGGTCACCGTGCGCTTCCCGGTGGTGGGAGAGGCCAAGACCTATTTCCTGGCCTGGACCACCACGCCCTGGACCCTGATCTCCAATCTGCTGCTGGCGGTGGGGCCTGATCTCGACTACGTGACCGTGGCTTGCGGAGAGGAAAAACTGATCCTGGCCGAAGCCCTGCTCTCGGTGCTGACCGAGGAGTACGAGATCCTGTCGCGCTGCAAGGGCTCGGAACTGGTCGGCATGCGTTATCAGCCCGTTTTCGCGCATTTCAAGGACCATCCCGGAGCCTTCCGGGTGGCGGCGGCCGACTACATCACCACCGAAGACGGCACCGGCATCGTGCACACCGCACCGGCCTTCGGCGCGGATGACTATGCCACCGCGCAGCGTGAAGGCGTGGAGATGGTCAATCCGGTCAGGCGTGATGGCTGCTTCGAGGACGACCTGGCCCTGGTCGGCGGGCTGTGGTTCAAGGACGCCGACAAGCCCATCATCCGTGATCTGAAGGAACGTGGCCTGCTGTTCAAGCGTGAGCAGTACCTGCACAACTATCCGCACGACTGGCGCAAGGGTACGCCGCTGATGTCGTATCCGGTGGATTCCTGGTTCGTGCGCACCACCCAGTTCAAGGATGATCTGGTGGCCCTGAACAAGACCATCAACTGGCAGCCGCGGCATGTCGGCGAGGGCCGCTTTGGCGAGTGGCTGGAGAACAATGTCGACTGGGCGCTGTCCCGCCATCGCTTCTGGGGCACGCCGCTGCCGATCTGGGTGAATGACAGCGATCCGGAAGAGATCGAGGTCATCGGCTCCATCGAACAGCTCAGGGCGCGTTGCGGCGAGGCCTGGCCGGGGGAAGAGGAACTGGATCTGCATCGGCCCTTTGTCGACAAGCTGACTTGGCCGGCGGCCAATGGCGGCACCATGCGCCGGGTGCCGGAAATCATTGATGTGTGGTTCGATTCCGGTGCGATGCCGTTCGCGCAATGGCATTACCCCTTCGAGAATCAGGATCTGTTCGAAAAGAATTTCCCTGCCGACTTCATTGCCGAGGGCCTGGACCAGACCCGCGGCTGGTTCTACACCCTGCACGCGATCGCCACCCTGGTGAAGGGCTCGGTGGCCTACAAGAACGTGGTGGTCAACGGCCTGCTGCTGGACGAGAAGGGCGAGAAAATGTCCAAGTCCAAGGGCAATACGGTCGATCCCTTCGATGCCCTGGACGCCCATGGTGCCGACGCTTTGCGCTGGTACATGATGGCCTCATCGCCGCCCTGGGAATCGCTGAAATATTCGGAGCGCGGGGTGAATGAGCACAAAGGGCGGCTGTTCGGCACTCTGAGCAATGTCTACAGTTTCTTCGCCACCTACGCGAACATCGATTCCATCGAGCCAACCGGCTCGCGGATTCCGCTGGCGCAGCGGCCCGAGCTCGATCGCTGGATGCTGTCGCGCCTGCACAGCACCATTGCTCAGGCCATCGAAGCCTACGATGCCTACAACCCGACGCGGGCGGCGCGGGCGGTGGAAAAGCTGGTGGACGAGCTGTCGAACTGGTACGTGCGGCGCCAGCGCCCGGTGTTCTGGGCGGGCAAGAAGGACACCGGCGTTGCCGATGCGGACAAGCTGGCCGCCTACCAGACCACCTATGAACTGCTGGAAGGGATTGCCCTTTTAATGGCGCCGATCGCGCCGTTTTATGCCGACTGGCTGTTCCAGAGCCTCCGGCGCAGCCATGGCGCCGAGGATTCGGTGCATCTGGCCGATTTCCCGCAGGCGGATGGCAGCTGCATTGATGTCGCGCTGGAAGCTCGCATGAGCCTGGCCCGTACCGTGGTCGCCACCGCGCTGCAGCTGCGCAATACCCACAAGATCAATGTGCGGCAGCCACTGGCCCGGGTGCTGGTCGTGCTGGAGCCGGGGATTGAACGCGATGCGGTGGAAGCCGTTGCCGAGCTGATCCTCGATGAACTCAATGTGGAGGCCCTGGAGCTGGTCGAAGGCGATGCCGGCCTGGTCAAGCGCCGCGCCAAGGCCAATTTCAGGACCCTGGGCAAGAAGGCCGGAGCCAGGATGAAAGCCCTGGCGGCGCAGATCGCGCAACTGGACAACGAGGCCATCGGCGCCTTGCTGGCGGCCGGCGAGCAGGTGTTCACGGTCGACGGCACGTCGATTGTGGTCGCGGCGGAGGACGTGCTGGTGGAAACGCAGGAGCTGCAAGGCTGGGCGGTTGCGCGCGAAAATGGCGTGACCGTCGCCATCGACACCGAGATTTCTCCTGCCCTGCGCAGTCGCGGTCTGGCGCGCGAGGTGATCAACCGGATTCAGAACTTGCGCAAGCAGCTGGACTTCGAGGTGACCGACCGGATTGCGGTGGAGTTCGCGGCCGATGCCGAACTGGCGGCGGCGGTGGCTGAACACGAAGCGCTGATCATGAAGGAAACCCTGGCGCGGGAGTTGCGCAGGGCGACCAGCCTGGATGCGCAGTTCAGCGATCAGATCGCCGGCAGTGCTCTCATGCTGCGCATCGCGGTGCAGGGTTAACGGCCAAGTCCTGCGCTTTATTCCGCGCAGCAGTCCGTTAGCGCGCCCTTGCCGATGCCCTCGAATGCCCGGCATTGCACCTGCTGGCCGCGGTGTTCGCTGGCGATCTGTCTCGCCATATGGGCGGTGATGCTCTCCACCGTGGGTTCGGATTCGATCACATAGGTCCGCGCGCTCGGTAATTCCAGTTCGAACGCGCCCTGGCTGCCGAGGTAGGCAAAGCGATGGCGACCTCCGGCGCTACTCTCCAGATCGGCGGCCGCGCCGATGTAACGGCCGCCGAGGCGCTGCCGCCAGTCGGCTTCCAGCGCTTCGATCCGCTGGCCGTCCAGGCGCACCTGCAGCTGCGCGCGATGGCCATGGGCCATGCGCTGGCAGTTGCCCTGATGCATGCGCAGGCCATGACAGTACCGATAGGGGCCCTGCTCGTGGGCCGGACTGAGCCACAGTCGCAGCTGGCGGATGTTGTCCGGTAGCAGGGCCAGCAACTGGTCGGCCAGGGCGGTCGCGAGGGACTCCGGCGTCAGTTCGGGTAGATCCAGCAGGGCGAAACTCTGACGCGGCGCGCGGTAGCGCCAGTGCTCGCCGCCGCGGCTGGTCAGTTGCAGTTCGCAGGCCTCGCCGGTTTCATCAAGCTGGCGCGCCTGCGCGGCATTCAGCAGCAGACGATGATCGGTGCCGTCATCCAGTGCGCGCTTGAGCCGCTTCTTGATGATGCCGAAATCGCAGAGCATGCCGTTTTCGGCCAGTTCGCCGCCGACCTCGGCGTCCACCCGCCAGCTCTCGCCAGTGAGGCCCTGGCCCTCATCGAAATAGGCGCAGTCCAGGTGGGTCAGATCGGCAATGAAAAGACGGGTTTCCAGTTTCATGCCAGCATTTTACGCTGAAGCCGGGCGGTGCTGCGGGATGCCGCCGCGTGCCTGTTAGAATGACGGGTTTTATCAAGCACGAGATACGCATGGCTGTCGTCACCCGTTTTCCGCCCAGTCCGACCGGTTATCTCCATGTCGGTGGCGCGCGCACCGCCCTGTACAACTGGCTGTTCGCACGGCAGCAGGGCGGCAAGATGATCCTGCGGATCGAAGACACCGACCGTGAACGCTCCACCGAAGCCTCGGTGCAGGCGATCTTCGATGGCATGAACTGGCTGGGCTTGAGCCATGATGAGGGGCCGTATTTCCAGACCCAGCGCTTCGAGCGCTACAAGGAAGTGATCCAGCAATTGCTGGACGAAGGCAAGGCCTATCCCTGTTTCTGCAGCAAGCAGCGTCTGGATGACATGCGGGAGGAACAGAAAGCCCGCGGCGACAAGCCCCGGTATGACGGACGTTGTCGCGACCTGCAGGACTTCGACGTGGACGCCGATGCGGTGATCCGCTTCCGTAACCCTGATGAGGGCGAGGTCAGTTGGAATGACCTCATCAAGGGACGGATCAGCATTGCCAACAGCGAGCTCGATGATCTGGTCATTGCCCGCGCCGATGGATCGCCCACCTATAACCTGACCGTGGTCGTCGATGACATGGACATGGGCATCAGCCACGTGATTCGCGGTGACGATCATGTCAACAACACGCCGAGGCAGATCAACATCCTGCAGGCGCTGGAGGCCGATCTGCCGGCCTATGGTCATGTGCCGATGATCCTGGGCGCCGATGGCGCACGCCTGTCCAAGCGCCATGGTGCGGTCTCCGTGATGGCCTATCGCGATGAAGGCTTCCTGCCGCAAGCGCTGCTCAACTACCTGGTGAGGCTGGGCTGGTCACATGGCGATGAGGAGATTTTCAGCCTCGAGGAAATGATCGAGAAATTCGACCTGGCGAAGGTGCAGAAAGCGGCGGCGCGCTTCGATCTGGAGAAGCTCAAATGGCTGAATCAGCACTACATCAAGGCCAGCGCGGCCGAGGATCTGGTGGCCGAATACGCCTGGCATCTGAACCGCTTGGGCGTATGCACGGACGGCGGGCCGGCGGCGGTGGACGTGATTCAGGCACATCAGGAGCGCGCCAAGACCTTGCTGGAACTGGCTGAAACCACCCGTTTCTACTTCGAGGCGCCGCAGGCTTACGCGGAAAAAGATGCGAAGAAGCATTTCAAGGCGCAGACGCCGGAGTTGCTGAGCGATGTGCTGGAGCGCAGCCGCGCCCTGGAGGTCTGGAGCGGGGCGGCCATGCATGCGCAGGTGGAAGCGGTGGCCGCGGCCCATGATGTAGGCATGGGCAAGGTCGGTCAGCCGCTGCGGATTGCGGTGTCCGGAGCCGGCAATACGCCTTCGCTGGACGTGACTCTGGAACTGCTCGGTCGCGCGCAGACCGAGCAGCGCCTGCAGCGTGCGATCGAATTCATGCAGGCACCCACGCCATGAGGCGCTGGCTGCTGGGTCTGGTCGGCAGCGCGCTGGCCGGTCTCGCCCTGGCTGCGCCGGTGGATCTGCGCGGCGAGTTCCAGCAGGGCGGGCTGGTGATCGGACAGGCGCCACCCGGCAGCGTCGTGGAGCTGGACGGCGAGCGCCTGCGCGTGTCCAGCCGTGGTGACTTCGTGTTCGGCTTTGGCCGCGATCATGGCCCGCAGGCGCAACTTCAGGTCGGGCTGCCGGATGGCTCGCGCTGGACTCAGACCCTGGCCGTGAAGGCGCGTGAATACCGGATTCAGCGCATTGATGGACTGCCGCCAAAACAGGTCACGCCGGATCCCGAGGCCCTCAAACGCATCCGTGCCGAGGGGGCCATGGCCAGCGCGGCGCGGCGCACCGACGATCCGCGTCTGGATTTCATGCAGTCCTTCATCTGGCCCAGTATCGGGCCGATTTCCGGCGTCTATGGCAGCCAGCGCATTCTCAACGGCCAGCCGCGACGGCCTCATTTCGGCGTCGATGTGGCGGCGCCCACCGGCACGCCGGTGCGGGCGCCGGCCGCCGGCATCATCACCCTGGCGCATCCGGACATGTACTTTTCCGGTGGCACGGTGATTCTGGACCATGGCCATGGCGTGTCTTCAAGTTTCTTGCACTTGAGTCGAATTCACGTCCAGGTGGGGCAGCGCGTGGAGCAGGGGGAACTGATCGCCGAGATCGGCGCCACCGGGCGCGTGACCGGGCCGCATCTGGACTGGCGCATGAACTGGTTCGGGCAGCGCATCGATCCGGCCCTGCTGGTCGGGGCGATGCCGGCCAGCCCCTGAGAGTGGGGCCGCGCCGGGCGCTCAGCCCGGCGGCCAGTTCAGCGCTCGGCCGCCGATGATGTGCATGTGCAGGTGAAAGACGGTTTGCCCGGCGCCTTCGCCGTTGTTGATCACCAGGCGGAATGCATCCGCATACCCCTGCTCGGCGGCGATGCGCGGCGCAACGCTGAGCATGTGGCCGAGCAGGCCGGTGTCGTCCGGTCCGGCGTCGGCCAGTTTCGGGATCGGCCGCCGTGGCACCAGCAGGATGTGCATCGGTGCGGTGGGATTGATGTCGCGAAAGGCCACGCAGTGGCTGTCCTGATGCACGATGTCGGCGGGAATTTCGCCATCAATCACTTTTTCGAACAGGGTTTTGCTCATCGTTGGTACATTCGCCAGAATAGGGTTTGCGCGAAGATAGTCGCCGACCTGTCGTAGCGCAAGCCGGGCAAAGGGAGCCCCACGACTTGAAACAGATTCTTGATTGGCTGAACCAGGGGGATGAGCGCAAGGGCTTGCGTATCGCCCTGATCGCCGTGGTGGTGCTCAGCGCCGGTCTGGGGCTGCGGGATCCCTGGCCGCCGGACGAGCCGGCGCTGGCGCTGATGGCCAAGACCATGGCCGATACCGGGGAATGGCTGATTCCTTATCTGGGTGGCGAGCCATTCGTGCAGCATCCGCCCTTTGCCATCTGGCTGCAGGCCGCATTTCTTGATGCCACCGGTTCGATGCGCCTGAGCTTTCTGCTGCCGGCCCTGCTGGCCTCGCTCGGCACGCTCTGGCTGGTGTATGACCTGGGACGAAAGCTCTGGGGCCCCCGCACCGGTCGCCTTGCGGCCACCGCGCTGCTCTGCAGTTTCCAGTTCATGGTCCAGGCCCATCGCGGTCAGGTCGATGCCGTGCTGATGTTCTGGACCACCCTGGCGCTGTACAGCCTTCTGCAATACATGCTGCTGGAAAATACGCGCAAGTGGTGCACCCTGGCGGGGGTGGCCATCGGTTTCGCGGTGTTGACCAAAGGTGGTGGTTTTCTGCCGGCGCTGCTGATCCTGCCCTATGCCTACATGCTGCGCCAACGCTGGCCGGATCTGCCCGCCGGCCGTTCCCTCAAGGCGTTCTGGTCGACCGCGGTGGCGGCCCTGGTGGTGGTGCTGGCCTGGACCCTGCCGGCCCTGGGTTTCGTCTCCGGCGCCGATGACGCCGCGCTGGACCGGTTTCGCGCCGAATTGCTGATCAATCTGGCCGGTGGTCCCAGCGTGCTTGACCCGGCCCAGCCCCAGGTCTGGTGGTATCTGCCAGTGCAGGCCTTGATTCTCTGGCTGCCGCTCAGCCTGATGCTGCCCTGGAAGTTTTCGATCTGGCGGCAACGCATGCGCGCGCGGGATCCCCTGATCGGCCTGCTGCTGGGTTACCTGCTGCTCAGCCTGGGTCTGTTCAGCCTGCTGCCAGGCAAGCATGGCGTGCAGCTGTTGGTCCTGCTGCCGGCCATGGCCTTGCTGATGGCGCCTTATCTGGGCGGCCTGTGGTGGCGGCCCGGCGTGCAGCGGCTGAGTGTCGCCAGCCTGTGGGTGTTCAGCCTGAGCGCGATTGCCCTGGGACTGATCGGCCACGAGGAAGAGCTGTGGGCCGGCAAGCTGCCGTATCCCAGCGATATTCCCAATCTGCTGTGGAATTTTCTCCTCAGCCTCGGCGTCATCGGGCTTTGCATCAGCTTCACTCTGCGTGGACGGCCGCGGGCCCTGGGCCTGCCGACCTTTTTCTTCGTCGGCTGGCTTCTGCTCGGCTATTGGGCCTATCCCACCCTGAACGAGATCCGCACCTCCGAGCGCATCTTCGTCGAGGCCGAGCCCTTGCTGGCGCCGCAGGCCGAACTGGCAACGACCGACTGGATGCCACAGCTCGCGTTGTTTGCCTCACGCCCACTGCACGCCTTCGACGATGTGGACGCGGCGCTGGCCTGGCAGCAGGATGGCGTCGAGCGCTGGCTGCTGATGGATGCGCAAGCGCAGGTGGAGGTGGCCGCGTTGAGGCCGGGGCTGGAATGGGAGCGACATGAGCTGGGTTTCCGCCACCGCATTGCCTGGGTGCTGTTGCGCCCCCTGTCGCCGGCGGCGCCCCCGCCCTGAGCGGCTCGCGCCGCGATCGACGGGATCGCCGGTCGCTCAGTCGACGATCGCCGGGTGCGCTTCGGGCGGTGCGCCCAGCATCGGGCGGTGGCTGATTGGCTGCCGATCTTCGCTGTCGAGGATGCCATAGGTCTGCGCCAGTTCGGCGCCGATCAAGACCTTGCCGGATTGTTCCATCCGCGCCGGATCGCGGTACAGGGCGGCGATCACCTGGCCGGTCAGTTCCGGTGTTTCGGCAATCTCCCAGAGGCCGGCGTAGCTGTCTGGCGCCCGGTCAATTGCGGCCTTTGAGCGCGCGGTGCGCAGCATGCCCATCCAGATCGAGACGCTGGCGATCTCATGCGGGCGCAGATCCACTGCCATGTCGCGGGCGAACTTGTCCACCCCCGCTTTCTGCGCGCCGTAGGCTGCGCCGTGCATGTAGCAGTTGGCGCCAAAAGATGAGGTGAACACGATCAGGCCGCGGCGCCTGGCCAACATCAGCGGTGCGGCATGCCAGCTGGCCACGTAAGCGGAACGCAGGCCGACATCAAGAATTTTCACCAGATCCAGGGATTTCTCCCAGAACGGGCCTTTTTCGATCAGTTGATCATGCAGAAAGGTGGCATTGTTGACGAGGATGTCCAGGCTGCCCTGCTCGGCTTTGATGCGGCTGAACAGCGCGGCCACCTGGGCGTCGTCCGCATGGTCGCAGGCCACCGCGATGCCCTGTCCGCCGGCCGCGGTGACGGCCTCGGCAGTGGCATGGATGGTGCCGGGCAGCGGCGCATCGCCTTCCTGTTGGCTGCGGCCGGTGACATAGACGGTGGCGCCCTGCGCGCCCAGCGCGATCGCGATGCCGCGACCGGCGCCGCGGGAGGCGCCGGTGACCAGCGCGATGGTGTTGTTCAGAGCAGCTTGCATGAGGCGATCCGGTGGTTAGATTTCAGGGTGCGCGGGTGGCGGCCGTGTCAGCGGGCGCGCAGTTCGAATTTCATCACCTTGCCGGATGCATTCATCGGCAGGGCCGGCAGCACGCTGACATGGCGCGGGGCCTTGTAATTGGCCATGCGTTCCCGGCACCAGGCAATCAGCTCATCGGCATCGATCTGCTGGCCCGGCTTGGGCACGACGCAGGCCTTGCCGACCTCGCCCATGCGCTCGTCGGGCACGCCAATGATGGCGACCTGGGAGATCGCGGGGTGGGCGGCGAGAACTTTCTCGATCTCGGCCGGATAGCAGTTGAAGCCGCCGCAGATATACATGTCCTTGAGGCGGTCGGTGATGCGGATATAGCCGGCCTCGTCCAGCAGGCCCACATCGCCGGTGTGCAGCCAGCCCTCGGCATCGATGGTCTCGGCGGTGGCCGCCGGATCATCCAGATAGCCCTGCATCACGTTGTAGCCGCGCACCACGATCTCGCCGGTTTCGCCTTGCGGGCATGGACGGTTGTCCGGATCGACGATGCGCACCTCCACATCCGGCACCGGCTTGCCGCAGGTGGATACAATGGTCTCGGCCGAGTCCGCGGGGTCGCACAGCGAGACGATGCCGCAGGTTTCGGTCAGGCCATAGCCGGTGAGGACGATGTCGAAACCCAGATCCCGCCGCACCCGCTCGATCAGTGCCGGCGCGACCGCAGCGGCGCCGGTGATGGTGGCGCGCAGCGAGGAAAAGTCGCCGCCCTTCAGCGCCGGGTCATCCAGCAGGCTGATGAACAGGGTCGGCGGGCCGGGCAGGACCGAGACGCGGTGCTCGCTGATACGGGCAATGATCGAGGCGGCGTCGAAAACCGCATGCGGCAGGATGGTGCAGCCGCTGACCAGGCCGCCAAGCCAGCCCACCTTGTAGCCGAAGGCATGAAAGAAGGGATTGGCGATCAGATAGCGATCCTGCGACACGATTTGCATGCGCGCGCACCACTCGCGGATCACCTTGATGTTCTGGCCATGATGGGTGATCACCCCTTTGGGGGCGCCGGTGGTGCCGGAGGTGAACATGATGTCCATGCGGCTGTCCGGCGTCACCGCGCTGCTGCGCAGGGTGACCTCGCGTGCCGGCACCTCGGCGCCGCGCCGCAGGAACGCATTCCAGCTCAGGTCGTTCTCCCGCGCGGCGCACAGCACCACGATGGCCTCGAGGCTGGCCGGGCGATGCTCACCGAGCAAATCCGGATAATGCTGGCCCAGGAACTGGCCGGTACAGAACAGCAGGCGTGCGCCGCTGCGGCTCAGGATATAGCCGGCCTCGGCGCCTTTCATCCGCGTATTGATGGGCACAAGCACGGCGCCCACGCTGTGGATCGCGAGCCCCGCGATCACCCATTCGGCATTGTTCTGCGCCCAGATCGCGACGCGGTCGCCGGGCCGGATGCCCATGGCGATCAGGGCGCGGGCCGCCTCGATGCGCGCGGCATCGAGCTCCGCATAGGTCCAGCTGCGGCCGTCCTCGGCGATCATGGCCGGGTGAGCGCCCTGACGTTCGACGACTTCGGTAAATGCGAGTATGGCTGTGCTCATGGTTTATTCCGGGTAGCTGACTTCGATGGCATCGGACTGGATCAGGGCCTGGCAGCCCAGAATCCAGCCCGAATCCAGATCGTTCTGATCCAGCACATGGTTGTGCGCCAGTTCCACCTCGCCGGCATCCAGACGGCACATACAGGCGGCGCATGCGCCAGCGCGGCAGGAGTAGGGGGCATCAAGGCCCGCGGCTTCCAGGGCATCAAGCAGCAACTGGCCTTTCTGGCCGCTCACTTCATGCTGTTCGCCGTCCAGCTGGACCTTGATGCTGACGCTGCCGGATTCACTGCTGCCCAGCGTTTCCGCAGGTGGTTCTTCGGCGTCTTCAGGCAGGGAGACAAAGCGCTCGATATGCACGTGGCTGCGGGCAAAACCGGCATCGTGCAGGGCCGCGGCGGTGGCATCCATGAAGATGCCGGGGCCGCAGACGAAGCATTCGGCCGCTTCCCAGCCCTCGGTCAGGGCGCCGAGCTGGGCCTGGGAGGGCACGCCCTGCACCGAGTCCAGCCAATGGATCAGCTGCAGGCGGGTGGGGAACTCGCGGGACAATCGCGCCAGCTCTTCGGCGAAAATGACCGAGCGTTCATCGCGATTGGCGTACACCAGCCGCGCCCGCCCGCGTCCGGCGTGCAGCAGGCTGCGCAGGATGGAGAGCACCGGAGTGAAGCCGCTGCCGCCGGCGAACAGTAGAAAATCGCCATCCAGGCTTTGCGGCGTGAAGATGCCGGCAGGCGGCGCCACGTCGATGCAGTCGCCGGCCTTGAGCTGATCACAGATCCAGTTCGAGGCGCGGCCGTCGACCACGCGCTTGATCGTCACCCGCAGCGGTTCCTGCAGATGGGGCGAGCTGGAGGCCGAGTAACAGCGGGGTAGGGGTTTGGCACCATGCGGCACATGCAGGGTCAGAAACTGGCCCGGTTTGTAGCGAAAGGTTTCGGCGAGGTCGGGCGGTATGTCGAACACCAGCGAGTGCGCATCGGTGGTTTCGCGGATCACGTCGGCCAGGCGTAGGGAATGATATTCAAGGCGACTGATGAGTCTTCTCCAGAGCGGGCGGCGGGCGCGCCGGCCCGCACGATGGGGCTCAAATCTAGGCTTGGCGGGACAATTCAACTTCGTCCGATGGGGTGATCCTGCCGGAACTGGCCGGGTGGGGCGGTGAGCGGGGTGTTTTTGCAAATTGTTTTGCAAAATGCAAGGCGTATTGGGATCAGGCTCCAGACAAGCCTGCGGTGGGTCTGAAAGATCTTATGTAAGTTATTGAATAAAAAATTAAAAGTTATTCTGCGGGCTTGGCATGCTTGCTGCGATGAATACGGCAGTCAACAGTCAATCAAACCCGGGAGTCCTCCATGTCAGCCATTCATTTTTCCCCTCTTCTGCGCCGCAACGGCAGCCGTTTCGCGTCGCTGGTAGTCTCGGCCCTGTTGCTCGGGGCCTGCAACGAGGCGCCGCAGGCCGAATTGGTCAGCGGCATTAACGCGGAGACCCGCAACAAGGCGGCCTTGCAGGTCAGCGGTCAGGTGATCTCCAAGGCCGGCAAGGGCAGCGCCCTGGTTTCCGCCGCCGATGTCGATGGTCAGTCGCTATGCAATGGCTGGGAGCAGGTTCAGGTGGGTGATTTCGTGATGGAAAACAACATCTGGGGCGTCGGCCATGCCGGCGGTGCGGAGTATCTGCAGTGCATGCAGGTGCAGCAGGATGCCAGCGGCGGCTTCGAGATGAGCTGGGGCTGGGACTGGCCGGTGGGTGGCGGTCTGGTCAAGGGCTATCCGGTGATGATTTACGGCGACAAGTTCGGCCTGGTGAGCGCGCCGAAGAGAACCACCGGCCTGCCGGCCAAGCTGCGTAGCCTGGATGAATACATCATTCATTACGACATGGAGTCGCTGGGCGTTAGCGGCGCCAGCAACATCGCGCTGGAGTCGTGGATGCACACGACCAAGAAGACCGCGATTGACAATGTGGGCGTCGAGATGATGGTCTGGCTGGACCGTACCGAGACCTTCAATACCTGGGGTGCTCACCTGTGGGATGTCGAGATCGACGGCGTGACTTTCGAGCTGTATCAGACCGATGCGCCGGGCTGGTCCTATATCGCTTTCGTGCCGAAAGCCCGGGTGGAAGGCAGCCGCCTGCGTTGGAACTCCTTCGTCGAGCATCTGCTGGACACCGGCCTGGCCGATTCCGGCTTGTACATGGCGAATATCGAGTTCGGTACCGAACTGGTCAGCGGCCAGGGTGATTTCACGCTGAAGAATTTTGCGATCGAACGTGGCGAGCGCAGCGCTGCGCTGCGGTCGCGGCCGTCGGCCAGGATAACCAGGGCAACAAGCGCAGCTAAGGGCTGATCCTCCACCCGATTCGAACAAAGCCCCCTGCTCCGGGGGGCTTTTGCCGGTGGTTCGAGGTGTCCGCGCCGCCGATGAGTCGTGGCGCCACGGTGCCGGCTCAGGTGAAGATGATGTGCCCGCCCTCGGCCAGGCCGTAGAAGTCTCCCACGGTGATGATGTCCTGGACCTGATCGATGAAATCCTCCTTGCCCAGCTTGAACATCTGCACCGAAGCCTGGCAGGCGTACAGACCGCAGCCGGAATCCGCCACCAGTTCCAGAAATTCCGGAATCGGCGGGATGTCCAGTTCGGCCATGGTTTTCTGCAGCTGGCGGGTCACTAGCGCCGACATTCCGGGCAGGGCGCCGAGCATGGTCGCCAAGTGCAGGCCGGGTTCGCCAACGGTCGACACCTTGATATGGGCCACATGTGCCTTGTTGATGATGTCCAGGCC
>JBFKDQ010000071.1:0-13635 GCA_041619555.1 Oceanococcus sp.
CATTCTCGCTGATGGGGTATGGATTGCGATGAATGGTCTCGTTGTCATGCCCATAAATTTCGTTGTCGAGCTGCGAGTAACTGGTTTCGCAAACCGCAAACATGGTTGACGCCAGGCCGGTCTCCTCCGGCACCAACTGCTCGTAGGACAGCTTGAACACCTTGGAACTCATCAGATCGCCCGCCCCATCTGACATCTGTGTGTAATGGGTGCCCGTGGCCTCCAGCTTTTCCGGGGCATACAGAAAGAACTGCCACGCCCGTGATGTCGAGTCGCCGCCAGGGGCGATGCCTAACCTGCCATCATTGGTGGTGCGCACCATCGGAATAATCGGCCTGATCCAGCGGCCATCACGAAAGGTCGCCACATCATGCATTCGGGAGGGGACTTCAGGCAGCGGGTAATTCTCCGGCACCGGAATCAGATCATCGTATTCGCCGCGCAAATCCGGTAGATCCCACTCATCGACCTGCGGTGTTGATTTGACCGCTTCGATGGCGGCGTCATACGGAACGCCAGGCTGCTTGCGCAGAGCTTCGATCTCAGCCGGGCCGGCCAATGCCGCCATGGATGTGACCAGCAGCATAGCCGCAACCATCGATTCTTTCAGGGGTAAAACGGCCTTCACTTTCTCGTCTCGCAAGCTTTTTGTAGTACAGCCATACTGAGCAGTCATGCCCGGACGGGTAAGTCGCAAATATTGACCAGTTGCACCCATCGTCGACAGAATTCGCGTGCGAGTCATCACGGCGGTTTTCAGCGACCTTGTTTTTCCGCCCGCGCGCTGATCCCGGCGGCGAGGAAATCGATGAAGCCGTGTGCCATCTGGCTGCGCGGAAACGCATAGCGATCGGGTGCATCAGGACGTGCGGGCAGACGCCAGAAAAAGTTCTCGTCCATGATGCCGGTGATCGTGCTGTTGATGACCAGAAACACATGCAAACGCAGCATTTCCGGCGATTTATCGGGCAAATGCTCGCGCAGCTGATCTTCAAGCCGCCACACCACCGAGCCGAAGTGTTTCAGCAACAGATCCTGTCCCGCCTCGCCCTCTTCGTGAATCATGCGCGCCAGCAGCGGCACGCCGCCGGGCAGGGTCTGCTTGAACATGTACATCGCCATCACGAAGGCGGTGATCACATCCCGCACCGTGCCGGGACCGGCGCCCACGGTGGCCTGCACGGTCTTCCAGGTGTTTTCCGCAATCGGTTGAAACCGTTCGTTAACCAGGGTCAGACACGCATCCAGCAGTCCAGGTTTGCCGCCGAAGTAGTAGCGCACGGCCGCCTCATTGAGCACGCCGGCGCTGCGCTGAATCTCGCGGGTCGACACCGCCTGGGTGCCACGCTCACCGTAGAGCCGAATCGCGGTTTCAATCAGACGGGTCGGGACATCGTCTCCGGCCGCGTCCACCATCCTGTTTGTGCTTGCCGTCAGTTCAGCCATGGAAATTCGACCTTTTCACTCGTTTGTTGCGATGCAAAATACAAATCTTAACCCATGCATGTTAACGAAGATTTGCCTTGGTCACACCGAAACTCAGACGGCATGGCTGTTCACCGGCGTGTCGAGCCGGGGCCGACGAGGCTCGAGCCTGGCTGAAGATCCGAACCACATGCAGTCATCCACGACCGGAGCGCGGGCCAGGGCCAGCCGATCCAGAATGTAGTTCTGGTAGAGCTTCCAGGGCCGCCGGCTACCCTGCTTCGGCAGCTTGTGTTGTGCCCGCAGCACATACCCCGCCTGCAGGTCGAGCAGGGACTCGTCTTGCAGATCGCCATCAGGCAAGACCGGCATGCAGACACGGTGCCCATGGCGATCCATGTGTTCCAGCAAGCGGCACACATACCGTGCAATCAGTTCGGTCTTCAAGGTCCAGGAAGCATTGGTGTAGCCCACGGCGATCGCTGCATTGGGGACACCATTGAGCATCATGCCCTTGTAGGCGTAGTGCTCGGCCGGATTGATGGGCTGACCATCCAGACTCAGCGAAATGCCGCCCAGCGGTTCCAGTACCAGGCCGGTGGCGGTGATGATGATGTCACTGTCGATGCGCTGGCCGGAACGCAACGCGATGCCGGTTGCGTCGAAGCGATGGATGTGGTCCGTCGCCATCGTGATACCGCCGTCGCGAACCGCATGGAAGAAGTCGCCGCGCGGCACCAGGCAGACGCGTTGGTCCCAGGGGTCATAACTCGGCACGAAATGCTTCTGCACATCGACCTTTTTCCCGACATGCTTTTTAAGCCGAGAGATCAGAAACCTCTTCACCAGCTGCGGCTGGCGCTTTGAGGCCTGATAGAAGAACATCTGCTCGGTGATATGGCGCCAGCGACTGGCCCCATGCGCAAGCTTTGCCGGCAGAATGCGACGCAGCAGGGCGGCCAGTTCATCGCGATCCGGGCGGGCGATGATCCAGGTTGGCGAACGTTGCAACAGGGTGACCCGCGCGCCGGCCTTGACCAGCGTCGGCGCCAGCGTCATGGCGGTGGCACCGCTGCCAATGATGCAGACCCGCTTGCCGCGACAATCCAGATCCTGCGGCCAGTGCTGGGGATGCACCAACCGGCCCGAGAAATCTTCGACGCCAGGGAAATCCGGCGTGTAACCCTTGTCGTATCGATAATAGCCGGCGCAGGCGATCATGAAGCGACAATGCCGGGTTTCAATCTCGCCGCTAGCCTGGTCTTCGATCTGCAGATTCCAGCGACTTCGCCGGCTGTCCCAATCCGCAGCCAGCACTTTCTGGCCGAAGTCGATGTGCTGATCGATGCCATTTTCTCTGGCTGCGTCGCGCAGATAGTTGAGTATGGTTTCGCCCGGTGCGATCACCTTGTCGTCGGTCCAGGGCTTGAAACTGAAGCCAAATGAAAACATGTCCGAATCGGACCGGATGCCGGGATATCGAAACAGATCCCAGGTGCCGCCCAGGTCTGAGCGCGCCTCAAGGATGCGATAACGCTTGTGCGGACAGCGCCGCTGCAAATGAAAGGCGGCCGCGATGCCGGACAGGCCGGCGCCGATGATGATGACATCCTCTTCCTGTTTGCTCATGAGGCAACTGGCTCCTGATACGGAAAATAGATCGGGCGCTTGTGCCGGCCGGGGGGATGAGTCAGCGGTGCGGCGTTCAAACCCGCACCTGATGGACTTCCGCCCTGAGCTTCAAGGCCCGGTTCTGCTCATTGAAAGGCTCGCGGATCGTCCTTTCGATCAGACCCTTGAACGGCGGAATCAACAAACCCCAGAACACCATGTCGTGATCCAGATGGGTGGTTCCGTCGCTCAACTCGGTGAAAACATAACTGTGCTCGCTCTCGACCAGAAAACGCGCACCGGGCTGGCCCTGCCAGCGCAGTTCCCGGCCGGACTCCACCGTCAGCAACAGCGGCCGGAAGTGGCGTTGTTTCTGACCCTGCGGGTGGTAGTGCAGGCTCAGTCGCTTGCCGGCCAGCAGTTCACCGCTGGCCTGTTTCACCATCGGATTCCATTGCGGATAGGCGGCGAAATCGGTCAGCACCTCCCAGCAGCGCGCAGGCGGCGCGGCGATGTCGATCTCGGTATGCACCAGGATGCGGAACAGGCTGGTCTCGCGATCGGGGCGCACGGGACGCGCGGCGGCGCTCACAGCAGATGCTCCCGGGCCCAGGCGTAGAAGCGTTGCAGGCCCTCTTCCCGGCCGACGATTGGCGCATAGCCCAGATCGGCCTGCGCCCGGGCGATGGAGTAGCTGTGGTTGGTGGCCAGCTCGGCCGCGGCGTAGCGGGTGACGCGTGGCTCGCCACGCAGGCGAAAGGTCGCCCAGAGCGCATCCTGTATGGCCCCCAAAGCGTAGACCAGGCGGTAGGGCACGCTGCGTGTGATGGGCGGCAATCCCAGATCATTGATGATCCGGCGCAGGTTGTCCCACAGCTTGACCGGCTCGGCGTCGGTGATGAAGTAGACATTGCCCGGCGCCTTTTCGGCACCGGCGGCAAGAATCAGGGCATGCGCGGCGTTCTCCACGTACAGGGTGCTGATCACATTGCGCCCATCCCCCACCTGAACCAGCTGCCGGGCCTTGGCGCGCTCGATGATGCGTGGAAACAGGGTGCGGTCACGTGGCCCCCAGATCGCGTGCGGCCGGATCGCCACGGTTTCCAGCTCCGGGCCATTGGCCGCCAGCACGCGCTTTTCGCTTTCGGCCTTGGTCGCGCAGTAGTGATTCATGAAGGACTTCGGATACGGCAGCGACTCGTCCGCATCGACATGATCCCGGCCATCGAAAACCGCGGACGGCGAGCTGACATGGACCAGACGTTTGACCCCGGCCTGCCGGCAGCCGGCGATGATGTTGTCGGTCAGCTCCACATTGATGGCCCAGAAGCGTTGCCAGGGCCCGACCTGAGCAGCCAGCGCGGCCGGATTGAAGACCACGTCCATGCCGGCGCAGGCACGCGCGGCAAACTCGGCATCGCACAGATCGCCGATGAGGATCTCCACATCCATGGCTTTCAGCCGCTCGATGTCACGCCCCGGCAGCTCCACGGTGCGAACCTGATGGCCGGTGGCCAGCAATTGATCGATCAGATGGCCGGCCAGGAAACCGCCACCTCCGGTCACCAGTGTTTTCATTGCAAACTCTTCTGTGTGCCTGTTCAAATCAGAAACGCAGCCCCAGCTGCAGTTCGTAGCTCGCGCCGGGATAAGCGCCCCCGAAGTGGGTGCCACGAAAGCCCGGCGCATCCTCGGCCGCGAGCAGATAGTCCAGCTCGCCAACGTTGTCGCCGAACAGGGTCAGATGCCAGCGATCGTCCGCTGCCCGCAGACCCAGCTGGATGCCGTAGGTGGTGATCGCCCCGCGGAAATCCACCGGGTCCAGGTCGGTGGCCAGCACCACCTCGCCGGTGTGGCTGGCGGTCATGCCGGCGGTGACGATCCAGGGTTTGGCGAAAGGCTGGCCTTCCCAGCCGGCGGTGAAGGTGGTGGTGAATTCCGGTGCCAGGCGCAGTGGCGCACCACTGAGATCACAGGGCGGCTCGCTGACATCCTCGGCCTGGCAAGGGCCGCCGGGGAAGCTGTCATAGGTGGCCTCGGTGAAGGCGCCATTCAGGCCCAGCAGCACACCCCAGGGCGTCATCAGCATGGCTTCGTATTCGATGCCCTGGATGGTCGCCGCCGCTGCATTGCCAACCACATAGCTGACCCCGTTGAAGGTCGCGACCTGCAGGCCGTCGAAAGCATTGTAGAAGGCCGATACATTGAGCCGGGCAGCGCCGCCAAACCACTCGGACTTGATGCCCAGCTCATAGGTCATGGCGTCCTCTTCATCGACCTCCAACTGGCGATCGTTCACCGGCTGGGCGTTGTAACCAGCGGATTTGTAACCGCGTGCGACGGTCAGATAGCTCATGGCCTGGTCGGTCACATCGTATTGCAGCGACAGTTTGGGAATCACGTTGAAGTCGACACGCTCGCGCTGCGCGCTGAACTGGGTGTCGCCGGCGATGAGAATCGGGACGATGGACGCTCCCAGCGGGTTGGGTCCTGGCCCGTAGCTGGAACCTGGCGGGGCCTCTTCCCCGCTGACCACCGCATTGCCTTCCTGACCGGTGCGGTTGTTGATCAGGCGATGCACCACATCCAGGGATTTTTCCTCGTAGTTCAGGCGGCCACCGAGGGTGAGATTCCAGCGCGGATGGAACTGCCAGCTGGCCTGACCAAACAGCGCCAGGCTGTCGGTAGGCTGCTGGTAGCGGGTCAGCGTGGATTCCACCGGACTGGGACCACCTTGCGCAGCCATGCGTGCGGCAATGCTCTCCCCGGCCACACGACCGCTTTGCGCATCATCCAGCACCGCATCCTGGCAGCCCTGAGGATCCGGCGAGTTCAGGCAGCCGGCCCGCTCGCCCTCCCCGGTCACCTGCAGAATTTCATTCAGCTCCAGCAGGTTGGTGATGTCGTAGTCGGCATCCACCTCGGTGTGCAGGTAATACAGCCCGGTCACGAATTGCAGCTCACCCGGGCCAGAGGTCAGACGCAACTCCTGGCTGTACTGCCGCATGTGCTCATTGGTATCGAGGATCAGGAAGGGCACCGGCGAAAAATCCGCATCGAAGGTCACCACATCGGCCAGATAGCTGTAATTGCTCAGGCTGGTGACGACCCAGTCATTGTCCAGAGTCCAGTCCGCGCGAATGGTGCCGTCATAGGCGTCGCGCGCCACGCTGCCGGCATGATCCAGCGCGCTCAGGCCATCATAGGGCGCATCGCTGAAGCGCGGATCAAAGACCTCCATGGCCGCGCGATGGCGCTCGCGCACCTTGATCACCTGGGTACCCGCGCCGTGCTGATTGACCAGGCTGGCATTGAAGGTGAAACCCAGGCTCAGATCATCGGCCGCATCCCATTGCAGGCGCAGCCGCCCGCCCCAGGTATCCCGATTTTCTTCATCGATACCGGTGGTGGTGTTGAGCACACTGCCATCGCGCGATTCACGCAGCAGCGCCACCCGCCAGGCCACGGTGTCGGTCAATGGCCCCGTGGAAGCGATTCGGTAACGCTGCAGATTGCGGTCGCCAAACAGCGCATCGGCCTTGGTGTCGAAGTCGAACTCCGGCATGGCGGTGCGGAAATGGATGGCCCCGGCCGAGGAGTTCTTGCCGAACAGCGTGCCCTGCGGGCCGCGCAGCACTTCAATCGCGGACAGATCCAGCAGGCCCTGGTTGATATAGGAGGGCCGTCCGTAGAACACCTCGTCGATCAGGATGGCCACCGACTGCTCGAAGCCGCGATTGAAACTTGAGCCCAGACCGCGCATGTAGACCCGTGGAAAAGTCGGTACCGCGAGCAGGCTGAGATTGGGCACGTAGTCAGCGACCTCGTTCATGTCGCCCATGTTCTTTTCGGTGATGTCATCCCCGCTCAGCGCGGTGACCGACAGCGGCACGGTCTGGAGATCTTCGGCCCGCTTCTGCGCGGTGACGATGATTTCCTCCAGCACTGCACGCGAAGGCGCGCGACGCACGGGTTCTTGTGGTTCCACTTTCAGAATGATTGTTGCAGGCTCGCCCTTGGCATCCGGCTCTTCCGCTGTCGCTGTAGCTGGCGATTCGGCTTCTGCCGCAGGTTCATCCTCGAACAGGCCATCGAGTTCCCAGCCTTCCGCAGCGTCGTCCTGCGCGGCGTGCACGGGCATCACCAACCCGCCGACCAGACCGATCACCGCGAAATAGCGCCAAAATCCATTCCATGCAGACGCATCCTTCACCGACTTGCGGCGTTCTTGAGGGCAAGCCCTCAGCAGGTCCGGCGGCCATTGAATGGCACCCACCAGGACATCAATCGCGGATGGCTTGCTCATAAAATCAAGGAATCCAAAGAAAAGTCGGTTCAACATCGAGCGTCAGGCTAGCGCCCCAACCCAATCGCGTCAACTCATACGGGTTAAGACTGTTCGAACAGGCGTGAATCCGCGAGAAACCAAGCCAGACATCGCGCTCGCCCGGTCAGAACACGCGGATCAGAACGCGCTGAAATGCTGGCACTTCTCTGCCTCGACGAAGTATCCGCATCCTGGCCAGGGTATACAGGGGCGTATCGACCAAGTGTCAATGGACTGTTGCCGGGCCTTGAAAATTGACCGGGGTGTTTTCACCTGAGCTGCCGCGCTTTGCCGGCGGGGCGAAGCGCTTCACACCATGAGCCGGTACGCCATGAAGCGCAATGTACGCCTCGTCGCACGCATGGCCTACCCCGATGCCCCAGTCTGGATCCGGAACTGGCCAAACGGTGCTGTACTCGCAGGATGCCGATCGCGGCATGACCCGTTACGCCCGCAAGATGGCTCGGTTCACTCACCTGGCCCTGCCGACCATTGTGGATTTCACCGAGGACCTGCGAGCAGGACGTGAAGTCGATTTTTCCGGTCGGTAAATGCGAGGACTGCCAGGCCCGGGCGAGGACGTGTTCCCCGCGAAGCCAGCAGAGCGCACGCCAAAGGCATCCAGCCCCACAAACTCAGTCGGGTTGACCCGACTGAGTTCAGCAAAGTACAGTGCTGCGCTCCAGCGGTGGCAATCCGCGCGCTGGAACAAATCCAAATGGTAAGGCGTGTCTGGTGGTGTCGCAGATGCATGGCACCACACAATCACCCGGCACCCTGATGGCTGGAGCACACATTGGCAGGAAACGGAAATGGCAACATGAGCAATTGCCGACGATCATGGCTGCTGCTTGCCGGCCTGATCAGCTTGCCCGGCTTCGCTGCCCCCGAGATCAAGGTGCTGTCGAGTCACCCGGCCCTGGTCAGTGACGGCGATGTACTGCTCGAAGTTCTCGGCACCACGACCGGCGATTCGAGCCTGCGGATCGAGCTGGATGGCCGAAATGTCACCGAGCGATTCACCGAGCGCGAAAACGGCCGACGCATGGGGCTGCTCAAGGGACTGAAACCTGGTACCAACACGCTGCATGTACTCGATGACCAGGGCAGCCGCACGCTGGAAATCCGCAATCATCCCGGCTACGGCCCGCTGTTCTCTGCCGGGCAGCACCGCCGCGACGGCTGGGAAGATTGCCGTGCCGGGCTGCAAAGTCCGCAAAAGGATTGCAATGTGGCGCCGAGCTACCGCTGGCTGTACAAGCCGGCCAATCCCCTGCAGCCCGGTCTGGTGGAGTTTGACCCGGCCGGCGGCATGCCTGACGACGTGGCGATGACCACCACCGACAACGGTCACACCCTGCCCTTCGTGGTCCGCCGGGAGGATGGCTTCCTGGACCGTGACCGCTACACCATCCTGGTGCTGTACCAACCGGAGCAGGACTGGCAGCCCTGGCAGCCGCAGCCGCAGTGGAATCGCAAGCTGCTGATCCCGCATGGCGGCAATTGTGGACGCGCCTACAGCCCGGGCGAACCCCAGCTGAGCGATTCCACCGGCGGCGTGCCGGGCGGCCCGGAGCATACCTATGTTTACGCCCTGGGCAGCGGTTTTGCCGTGCTGTCCACCGCACTGAACAATGGCGCGCACAATTGCGACATGGTGCTGCAGGCCGAATCCATGATCATGGCCAAGGAACGCCTGGTCGAACAGTACGGGGAGCTGCGCTACACCATCGGCACCGGCTGCTCCAACGGCGCCATCGCCCAGCACACGGTGGCCAATGCCTACCCCGGCGTCTACCAGGGCCTGCTCACCACCTGCTCCTATCCGGACGGCTGGTCTTCGCTGGTCAAGGGCGTGGACTATCACCTGCTGCGGCAATATCTGGAGAATCCCACCCGCTGGGGCGCCGGGGTGAGCTGGTCGCCGCATCAGTTCGGGCCGGTCGAAGGCCATGTCAGCCACCTCAATGCCGTGGTCACCACCGAGCTGTTCTATGACTCGCTGCGCCCGGACACCGGCTGCGCCGGCCCCGACAGCTATCATCCGGACAACAATCCCCAGGGCGTGCGCTGCGGGCGCATGGAATGGGGCACCCATGTCTGGGGCACCCGGCTGGTGCCCGGCCCAGCTGGCGATCCGCCCATTGCCGTGAGCAAGTTCACCTACGGCAACCAGGGCATTCCCTATGGCCTGCAAGCCCTGCGTGATGGCCAGATCAGCCCGGCCCAGTTCGTCGATCTGAACCAGCAGATCGGCGGGGTGGATCACGACATGAACCTTCAGGCCGCTCGCACGCATTCGGACCCCGGCGCCATCGCCAGCGCGATGCGCAGCGGCATCGCCAACCCGGTGAACCACCTGGACAAGGTGGCCATCATCAACTTCTTCGGCCCGGACCCCGGCGCGGCGCACGATGCGGTGCATGCCTGGTGGACCCGCTGGCGCCTGGAACGCAGGCATGGTCACCACGACAATCACGTGATGTGGGGCGGACCGGGGCCACTGATCGGTGACCCCTGGTACTTTCCGCAAAGTTTCTACGCCATGGACCGCTGGCTCGCCGCGGTGGAAGCCGACCGCAGCGACGCGCCGCTGGCCGAGAAGATTGTGCGCAACCGTCCGGCCGATGTGCACGATCAGTGCAGCAACGGCCTGGGTCAGAAGATCGCCGATGCGCTCTGCGTCGAGCTGCTGCGTCCGGCCTATGCCTATGGCACTCCGCGCACCGCAGCCGGCGCGGATCGCCATGCGATGAACTACGACTGTCAGCTCAAGCCCTTCTCACGCGCGGACGATTTCGGACCGCTGCCCTTCACCGAAGCGCAGTGGCAGCAGCTGGAAAGCCTGTTCGCGGACGGCGTGTGCGACTACGCGCTTCCGGGCATCGCCGAAACCGTCCAGACCAGGGCCTGGCTGGGTTATCGCGATGAACAGGGCGAGATCACCGTCGGCGGCGCCCCCTTGCCGGTGCCGGGTGATCCACCCGCGGGCTGGGCATCGCCGGCCTTTGCCGACACAGCCCCCGCTGCCATGGGCGCAGCCGGGGAGTCGGCGCGCGCGGCACCATCCGGATCGCGGCTCCGAGGCGGTGGCGCCCTGAGCCTCTGGCTTCTGGCCCTGCTGCTCATCACGCGGCCGCGCCGCAAGCGATGGGCACGATTAATTACAGCTTGAAACGACACGTCCTGGCACGGCGCCATGCGGCGAATAACATTGATTGGAGAGACAGCACAGATGTATACGAGAATAAGCCTGGGCCTGATGCTATGGGCCGGTCTGCTGGTGGCGGGCCTGGCTGCCGCCGAAGACAACGCCTCCTGCGCCACCGGCAGCCATCTGGACGGCAAGCGCAGCTATCAGGTCAAGCTGCCGACCTATGACGGCCATGAAGTGAGCTTCCAGGTCCTGGAACCCACGCAGTTCGATTGTGCCAACATCGCCCGCGGCGCCCACCCCTTGCTGCTGCACGGCCCGGGTTACAGCGGCAGCCGTTCCACCAGCGGTTTCGACAAATACCGCGAGGCGGGCTACACCGTGATTTCCTGGGATCCGCGCGGTTTTGGCGACACCTCCGGCACGGTCCGCGTCATGGATCCGGACTTCGAGGGCCAGTACTACCTGCAGATCCTGGACTGGGCCGAGCAGAACCTCGACTACCTGGCCTGGCGGGATGAGGCCAGCGGGCAGTTGATGGCCCAGCCTGCCGGTGCGCAGAGCCTCGTCGGCGGCCCCAACCTGTTGCTTGGGGCGATGGGTAGCAGCTACGGCGGCGGCTACCAGTTGTTGATCCTGACGGTTGATCACAAGCGGCGCCTGGATGCCATCGCACCCGACATCACCTGGCACGACCTGCGCGATGCGCTGAATCCCGGTGACGTGGTCAAGTCCCTGTGGGATCTGGCTCTGACCGGAGGCGGCGAAGCTGCGGGGCATTCCAGTGGCGGAGCACCCACCGAAGATGGCCAGGACCCGTTCATCAAGGAGACCTTGAGCCGAGGCGCGACGCTCAACGAATTCCCCCGTCAGGCGCTGGACTGGTTCCACTACCATGGTCTGGGCTACTGGTGCGCCGCCAACGGTCTGCCCGCCATGCCCTACCCCGACTACGCCCCGGACGTGATTCCGATGGTGGATGCGGTGGGCAGCTATAACGTGCCGCCGCGAGAAGCAGATGGCCGTCCGGGCATCGGTGACTTCCTGGTTGCGGCAGCCGATCCCGGCCAGCATCTTGCCGGCCTGGACGTCTTGCTGACCCAGGGCATGATCGACACCCTGTTCAACTACAACCACGCCTGGTGGAATTTCCAGTGCCTGAAAGCGGCCGGCGCCGAAGTCAGCCTGTACACCCACAATGGCGGACATACCCTGCCGGGCCTGCAGTCACCGGACAAGCTGCCGGCGAACAGCGGCAGCTGCGGCGTGGACAAGCTGGCCTGGTTTGATGATCGCTTGCGCGGCGTGGGTGCGGTTGAGCTGCAGGACACCTGTTTTGCGCTGGGCACCGACGAGGACACCGTCTACCTGGATGCCGATCAGGTGCTGGCCCCGCAACCGCTGGGCGGCAATGAGAACTTCACCGTGCAGGAGCTGGTGGGCAACGTCCCGGTCGGCGGGGTCCTCGCACCCTCCAGCGCCATCGGCCTGCTGAACGACAGCGGCAACACGGTGGTCTGGGCCAGCCTGGGCGTGATCGAGGAAGAAACCATCCTCGCCGGCATCCCGCACCTGGAGGTCACCATCGCCTCGCTCAGCGGCCTCAACGAGATGGGCCACGAGATGGCCGGCAATGCCGACTGCATGAGTCAGGCCATCCCCTATCGCACCCTCGGTTGCGACGCGATCGTTTTCGTCGGCCTGGGACGACGCAGCGGAGATCTGCCGAATTTCGGCCTGATTGACGATCAGGTCACACCGCTGCGCGGTCTGGGTATGCACAGCGTGGACATGGTCGGCGTGGCCGAGCGGCTGCTGCCCGGCGATGAACTCGGCGTGGTGTTCTACGGCAGCCATCCGCAAATGTTCGGCTCGGCCTCGCGCGACATGCTCAACCCGCTGGTCATCGTCGAGGGCACGGTCAGCCTGCCGCAGTATGCGGTGGACGCGGATGGCCAGCCCCAGGTCCGTGCGCAAATCGCAGACGCCGCCGACGGCCGCGCGGCATCGGGCAGCAGCGCCGGCGGTGCATTGGGCGCGTATCTGATCGTGCTCGGCCTGCTCGGCTGGCGGCGCAGGATCATGGGCTAAAGCCTTGGCGCCGGACCTCATCGTGTACGCCAGCCCCGGCGGCGCCCGCCGCGCGGCGGCTGGCGTCCTTGGCCTGCTGGCCGTGCTGCTGCCCATGGTGGCCGCACAGACGACACCATCCAGCGACAGCCCATGGACGCTGGTGCGTGACCAGGACGGCATCAAGGTCTACAGCCAACCGGTGGCAGGATCCGATTATCTGGCCATCCGGGCGAGCACTCATGTCGAAGCCTCGCTCTCCCAGTTGCTCGGTTTGCTGGACGATGTCCCGGCCTGCCCCCGCTGGATTCACAACTGCCTGTCCCCCCAGCCGCTGGCCGAACCCAATTGGCGGGAACGCTACATCTATCTGAAGAATGATCTGCCGTGGCCTTACCAGGACCGGGCACTGGTCCTGCACTCCTTCATCGATTACTCGACAGAGACTCCGGAAGTCACGGTGCGCCTGACGGCGCTGGACGATGCTCGCCTGCCACCGGAGGCGAAACAGGCCCTGCCCGCGCCCGACGGCTCGGTTCGCAACACGGCCTATCAGGGCCTGTGGTCATTCCGGCCGGCCTCGTCCGGCTACCAGGTGAGCTACCAGCTTCACATCGATCTGGGTGGCAGCCCGCCGGCGATGCTGGCCAACAAACGCCTGCCCGATACGCCATTAAAAACCCTGGCCAAGCTGCGCACGATCGTGCAGGAGGACAAATACCGGAACTTCAAGCTGCCGCTCCCCGCCGAGTACGCGCAGATCCTCCGGGCGCACGCGCAGACCGCCGAGGAAGGCGGGCCGTGAGCGCAACCACCTACCTACTCAGCTGTTCCGGTGAACGCGCCGCCAGTCAGGCTGGCCGGGCCTTTTGTACATGAGATCACGCAAGAAACGAAACATGAAAAAATTCCTTCTGATGATCGCTGCTGCGGCCTTGTTGGCCGCTTGTGGCCAACGGGCTGCGACCGACCGCATCGAACCCACGGCCAGAGCCGACGCCGCCGACGAGCCACAACTCACCTCGGGCCACTGGCTGATGATGAGCGA
>JBFKDQ010000072.1:0-13462 GCA_041619555.1 Oceanococcus sp.
GCGCAGGCTCATCACGCCGACGCCGCTGAGGCCATTGAGCTGGTGCAGGACGACGAAATCAACATCGATATCCAGCCCCGTCACAACCCGTTGTTCCTGCATTCGGCGCAGGGCTGCGATTCGATCCCGACTCTGCGCGGCGGATTCGAAATCCAGCTTCTTCGCCTGCATGTCCATCTGCTTCTGCAGGTTATGGATCAGATCGACCGCGCGCCCATTGAGGATGTCTTCCACAGCCCGAACGCTGTCGCCGTAATCCGCCGCATCGATGAGGCCAACACAGGGCGCCGAGCACCGCTGAATCTGGTATTGCAGACAGGGACGACTGCGACCGCTGAAATAGGCGTCGCTGCAGCCACGCAGACGCAGAACACGCTGCAGGGTCGCCATGGTTTCGCGCACCGTCGCAGCGCTGGGAAAGGGGCCGAAATAGCGCGCCCCGGCTTTTCTGGCACCGCGGTGAAACTCGATCCGCGGAAATGGGTGATCCGACAGGGCCAGATAGGGATAGCTTTTGTCGTCGCGCAGGCAGACGTTGTAGCGCGGCTTCAAGGACTTGATCAGACTGCTTTCAAGCAACAGGGCCTCGTCCTCGGAGTCGGTAATGCTGACCTGGATTTCGGCAATCTGATCCACCATTGCTTCGATCCTGGGATTGCCAGAAGCGCGCAAGAAATAGCTCGACACCCGTTTCTTCAGGTTCCTCGCCTTGCCGACATACAGCGCTTCACCATGGCCATCGAGCATCCGGTAAATACCGGGCTGGGTGGTCAGCCCGTGCAGGAATCTGGTGGCATCAAAACCGTTTGCAACCCCCATCCGCTGTCCTATTCAACCAGTCCCAGCACGCCGTAGCGCATGGCCATACGGGTCAGCTCAACGTCATTGCTGACACCGAGTTTTTCAAATAGCCGGTACCGATAGGTGCTGACCGTTTTCGGCGACAGGCACAGGCTTTGCGAGATTTCCTGATTGCCCTTGCCTTCGGTGACCAGCAGCATCACCTGCATCTCGCGCTGTGAAAGGCGCTCGAACGGCGACTGCTCCTGATCAACGCCCTTGATCAGATTCTCAGCCAGATTGTTGGCGATGCCGGCGGTAATATAGACCCCACCTGCGGCCACCCGTCGAATGGCACTGACAACCTCATCGGCGGCTGCATCCTTGCTGATATAACCCCGGGCGCCTGCCGCCAGCAGTCGGCTGGGGAAGGGTTCTTCCATGTACATGGAAACGGCAATGATTCTGACTTCCGGAAACCGTTGCAGGATGCGCCGAGTGGCTTCCAGGCCGCCCATGCCTGGCATGTTCACATCCATCAGGATGACATCCGGCTGCTCGGCCCGAACCCGCTCAAGCAACTCCTCGCCGCTGCCCGCTTCGGCAACCACCGTGATGCCGGGCGCGTCCTCGAGCACCCGGCGCAAACCGGCACGCACCAGTCGATGATCATCGCAAAGTATCAGTCGTGTCACTTTTCACCCCCCAGGCCCAGCGTTTTATTATCGGCCTATCCTAGCGCGGCTTCTGCACATACAGGGAATCCGGCTCTCCGGCGAGCATGCGCACCCGGGATCAAACGGAGAATCGGCAGCTAGTCCAGCGCAAGTCGCTGGCGCTGACAAGAAAAAACCCGCAGCCATGCAGCTTGCGGGTTCTTTTTTACGGGTTCAGGCGCGCGAATCGCGCGCCTGAATCAGAACTGCTCTTCTTCGGTCGAGCCTTCCAGCGCCTTGACCGATGATTGCCCGCCCTGAATCACGGTGGTCACGTCATCAAAGTAGCCCGCACCCACTTCCTGCTGATGGGACACGAAGGTGTAGCCCCGTTCGCGCGAAGCGAATTCTGGCTCCTGCACCATGTTGGTGTAGTGCTTCATGCCTTCGCCGCGTGCATAGTTGTAGGCGAAGTCAAACGTGCGGTACCAGTTGACGTGAATACCGGCCAGAGTGATGAACTGGAACTTGTAGCCGAGCGCCGACAGGTCTTCCTGGAAGGAGGCAATCTGGGAATCGCTCAGGTTCTTCTTCCAGTTGAATGAGGGCGAGCAGTTGTAGGACAGCAACTGACCGGGGCATTCCCGCTGCACGGCCTGCGCAAATTCACGGGCAAAGCCAATATCCGGGGTGCCCGTTTCGCACCAGACCAGGTCGGCATAGGGCGCGTAGGCGATGCCACGGCTGATGGCCTGTTCCAGACCGTTCTTGACGCGATAGAAGCCTTCGGCGGTGCGCTCACCGGTAATGAAGGGCTTGTCGTTGGCGTCGAAGTCCGATGTGATCAGGTTGGCCGCTTCAGCATCGGTACGCGCCAGCACGATGCTGGGGACGCCCATCACGTCGGCCGCCAGGCGCGCCGCGATCAGTTTCTGCACCGCTTCCTGGGTCGGAACCAGGACCTTGCCGCCCATGTGCCCGCATTTCTTGACCGCCGCGAGCTGATCTTCAAAATGGGCCGCTGCAGCGCCATTCGCGATCATGTTCTTCATCAACTCGTAGGCATTGAGAACACCACCGAAGCCGGCTTCGGCATCCGCCACGATCGGCAGAAAATAATCAATCGCCTCTTCTTCCGCCATCTTGCCGTCAGCGATGTTCTTCCACTGAATTTCATCGGCGCGTTTGAAGGTGTTGTTGATCCGGCGCACCATGGTCGGCACCGAGTCATACGCGTACAGAGACTGGTCGGGATACATCGTCTCCGAGGTGTTGCCGTCGGCAGCCACCTGCCAGCCGGACAGGTAAACGGCTTCCAGGCCTGCTTTGGCCTGCTGCATCGCCTGGCCGGCCGTGATCGCGCCAAACGCATTCACATAGCCCTTCTTGGCGCCACCGTTCACGCTGGCCCACAGCTTTTCGGCACCGCGCCGCGCCAGGGTGTACTCGGGCTGTACGCTGCCCCGCAGGCGCACGACGTCTGCCGCGGTGTAACCGCGTTTCACGTTGCTCCACCGGGGGTTTTCGGCCCAGTCTTTTTCCAGTGCCTTGATCTGTTCTTCGCGTGTCATCGTTCGACAATAGTCCTCTAGTTGACGGGCTCACAGCCCTCTTTGGCAAATGCCAAGTTCATACTCGCCGCCTGTCGGACGGCCAGCGGTTGGGGATTGTTCAATCCAGTAATTCATATGCCGCCGGCCCGAGGAATTCCGCGAATTCCGGCGCCAGGCACAGGGAGGAAAAAAGTTTCGCCGCTTGCGCATATCGACCGGCGACAAAATTCGGCGCGCCGACTTCCGCCTCGATGTTGGCCAATTCTTCGTCCAGCATCTCCGCAAACAAGGCCTGGTCGACCCGTCCACCACCCTCCAGCAGCGCACCGGGAACATGCAGGCATTGCCACACCTGGGCACGGCACACATCCGCAGTGGCCGCATCCTCCATGCAATTATACAACGGAACACAGCCCCGCCCCGAAAGCCAGGAAGCCAGATACTGCACGACGACAGAAATGCCGTGCCGCACCCCTGCTTCGCTGATCGTGCCCACGGGCGCGGTCAGCAGATCCGCCAGGTCGGGATCGGTCCATCCGCTGTCCGTTGCCGCCGTCGCGGGATCAGCGGCAGAAATCTCCGCCGCCAGCGGCGCCAGATCGGGATGAGCGACCCAGCCGCCATCGAGTCCGCAGGCACGCTCCAGCAGTTTGTCCTGACGCACGGCGGCAAACGCGGCGGCATTGGCCTCGGCGTCATTCTTCACCGGCAGTTCTGGGCACATTCCGCCCAGGGCCAGCACTCCACGTCGGTGCGCAATCTGACGAACCCGGGTCATCCATGCGCGTAGAAAAGGCTGGTTCAGATCGAGTTGCTGGCGATCTGGCAGCATCCAGTCAGGCCGATGGCGCAGGCACTTCCACGCGCTCAGGATGTAGTCCCATCGACCGCAGTTCACCGCCACCACGTGTTTGCGCAGGGCGTGCAGGATCTCATCCAGCTGCAATACCGCCGGCAGACTTTCGGTCAGAACGGTGACCTTGATCGCTGATTCAGGCGACTTCAGCTCGCGCAGAGCCCACGCAATCACGTCACGCCAGAGTTCGGCTTCCGCCACCGCGCTGATTTTCGGCAGATAGAAATATGCGCCACGCCCCGCCTGCTGGAGCCTGCCCAGGTTGTGCCATACAAACAGACCGAAATCGACCAGGGCGCCCGGCGCGGCCTCACCGTCGACATACACATGTTTTTCCCACATGTGCCAACTGCGTGGCCGCACCATCAAGATGCAGGCTGATGAATGCATCTGGTAGCGCTTGCCGGTGCGATCGCATTGATAGTCAAGCGTGCCGGCGACCGCATCGGCCAGATTGCGCTGTGCCTGGAGCAGAGCCGGCCAGCTCGCCGTCATGGCGTTGTCGAGGTCCGCCATGAAACAATTGGCCTGTGCATTGAGCCCGTTGATCAGGGTCTTGCGATCCGCGGGGCCGGTGAGCTCCACGGTCCGGCTGCGCAACAGATCGGGCACCGGCTCGACCACCCAGTCGGCTCCCGGCTGATCGCCTGAGTCATTCGGAGCGGGTGAAAATTCGCCACGATCACAAACCTGCTGAAATTCCCCCCGTGCGGCCAGCGCATCGCGGACACGTGGGCGGAACTGGCGCACGAGATCGGCCAGGAACCTCTGCGCCGCCGGAGCAAGTACAGCCTCGTCGGCGGGACCCAATGCCCCCCGAATCTCGATCGACTGACTGGCAGTGGTTCCCATGCAGGTGTTGATTTGAGCTCTGTTTAAGGACGAAGGGTGGCGCGTGACCGAGGCCTTGTTTGCCTTGCGCCCGACCGATCGGCGCGCGATTATAGCGGTTGTTCTGCCCACACCCAAATCAGCCGTGTTGCGGCCTGACGGAGAAACCCCTGCGCGCCCTCGCATTCTGCAAGCCCTTTCAGGTGCTCAGTCAGTTCAGTCGCATCGGCGACAAACGCTCGCTTGCGGACTTCATCGATGAGCCCGGCGTCTATGCCGCAGGCCGGCTGGACTATGACAGCGAAGGCCTGATGATCCTGACGGATGACGGCGCCCTGCAGGCCCGCATCAGCTCGCCCCGTCACAAGCTGGAAAAAATCTACTGGGTGCAGGTCGAGGGTGCCATCCATGCTGAGACGCTCGCCAGGCTCCGGCGCGGAATCGATCTGCGCGACGGCCCGGCCAGGGCAAGCCTGGCCGACATCATTGCGGAGCCTTGCCTCTGGCCCCGGCACCCGCCAATTCGGCAGCGCGCCTCGATTCCCACCAGCTGGATTCGCCTGGGATTGCGGGAGGGGCGCAACCGGCAGATCCGCCGCATGACCGCGGCAGTTGGTCACCCCACCCTGCGTCTGATTCGCGCCGCCATCGGCCCGATCAGCCTGGGGGAGCTCACGCCCGGCCAATCCCGTTTGATTGACCTCACAACGGAGCTTCCGGAATTGCTGCCCGCTAGGCGGGCTCCAGCTGCTCCTGGCTTACCACCACGCCGTCGGCGTCCGCGTAGACCCAGCAGCCGGGGCTGACCACCAGGCCGCAAAAGCTCAGAGTCAGATCTTCCTCGCCGATGCCTTTCTTGACGCTCTTGCGCGGATGGGTGGCCAGCGCTTTGACACCGACCGCCTGCGTCGCAATCACGGCCGAATCGCGGATGCAGCCGTAGACCAGCAGACCGGCCCAGCCATTTTTTACCGCCAGCTCGCCGAGCTGGTCGCCGACCAGTGCGCAACGTAGCGAGCCGCCGCCGTCAATCACCAATACCCGTCCATCGCCGGGCTGCTCGAGCAGTCCACGAACCAGGGTGTTGTCTTCAAAGACCTTCAGCGTCTTGGCGGGACCATGAAAATCGCGCTGTCCACCGAAATCACGGAATACCGGATCGGCAACCTGGACCTTGGCGCCGTATTTGTCTGACAGATCAGTGCTTGCGTAAGACATCGCAGGAATCTCCTGAATAGAAAGATTTAAGCCAACTCAGGTCGCGGACGCCTGCATCCGCGACCGATGTCGCCGATACAGTCGCGGAGCCAGGACGCACATGAGCGCCCAGTCCGCGAGCAGAAAAAACCCGATTGCAGTCCATGCAGGCAGGCTCAGGCCGAGAAAGGACCAGTGAATAATGGCGCAATTGCCATCCCCGCGCAGGATGGTCTGAATGACCTCCCACACCGGCATCATGTCCATCAGGTAACCCAGAGCCGGGCCGCAGGCCGGTACCTGATCAGGGGGCAGGGACTGAAGCCAGACGTGCCTTGCCGCAACCGCCAGTCCGGCCAGCGCACTGACAGCGGCGGCGGCCGAATAGATGAACTGACCTCGGCCACGTGGTCCGTGAAGCGCGCCCAGCAAAAAAAAGACCCCGGCGCCGATCATTGCAACGCGCTGGAAGATGCACATCGGACAGGGCTCCAGACCCTGACCGTACTGCAGATAGAGCGCGAAACCCATCGCGCCGCCACAGATCAGGGCGCCGGCAAGCGACATCAAACGGTAAAGCTGGGCTTGATCCACGAAAAAACCTCAGATGTGCGGTGGAAAGAATTCGGATGGGTCCGGGCGCTTTCAGCCAGAGCTGTAAATTGCGGACCTGAGCGCGGCAGGGAGTTCATGCACCGTGCGCCAGTGCACTAGAATACGCGATCTGGATTCAAATCAAAGACTGCGAATGCGCCTGAATGCCCTGACTGCCCTTTCTCCAATTGACGGTCGCTACGCCGACAAGACCTGGGAACTCCGTGAAATTCTGTCCGAGTACGGGCTGATACGCCATCGCCTGCTGGTCGAGATTCGCTGGTTGCAGGCTCTGGCCGGCGTCAGCGCCATCAAGGAAGTTGCTCCGATTACGGCCGAAGCGAATGAGAAGCTGGATGAAATCTTCAATAATTTCTGCATCGAAGATGCGCAGCGGGTCAAGGCCATTGAAGATACGACCAATCACGATGTCAAAGCCGTCGAGTATTTCCTCAAGGAAAAAATCAAACAGATTCCGCAACTTGAGGACAACCTCGAATTCATTCACTTCGCCTGCACTTCCGAGGACATCAACAATCTGGCCTATGCGCTGATGCTGCAGAGCGCACGCAAGGATTGCCTGCTGCCATACATCGACCAGCTCCTGGAACAACTGAGCGCTGTGGCCCTGAGTCTGGCCGAACAACCCTTGCTGTCACGCACCCATGGCCAGCCGGCCTCCCCCACCACCATGGGCAAGGAGCTGGGCGTCTTCGTGCATCGCCTGCGACGTCAGCGCCAGCAGCTTGCGAATGTGGAAATTCTCGGCAAAATCAACGGCGCGGTCGGCAATTTCAATGCCCATCTTGCGGCCTATCCGGATGTCGACTGGCCCGCCATGGCCTCGCGCATGGTGCGCAGCCTCGGCCTGAGCTGGAACCCGGCCACCACGCAGATCGAACCGCATGACTACATGGCGGAATATTTTCATGCCCTGACCCGCATCAACACGATTCTCATCGACCTGTCACGTGACATCTGGGGTTACATCTCCCTCGGCTACTTCAAGCAAAAAACCGTTGAAGGTGAGGTCGGTTCTTCAACCATGACCCACAAGGTCAACCCGATCGATTTCGAGAATGCCGAGGGCAATCTGGGCATCGCCAACAGCATTCTTGGCCATCTGGCAGAAAAGCTCCCGATCTCCCGCTGGCAACGCGACCTCACGGATTCCACGGTGCAGCGCAATCTTGGGGTCGGAATCGGTCACATGGTCATTTCATTCCAGGCCTTGCAAAAAGGCCTGGGCAAGCTGGAAGCCTCTGCGGAGCAGATGGCCGCCGATCTCGATGCGAACTGGGAGGTACTCGCCGAACCCGTTCAGACCGTGATGCGTCGCTATGGCATCGAGCAGCCCTATGAAAAACTCAAGAGTCTGACGCGCGGCAGGCGCATCAATGCCGCCCAGCTCAGCGCGTTCATCGACACGCTGGAATTGCCGGACGAAGTGAAAGGCAGGCTCAAAGCCATGACGCCAGCCGGCTACACCGGCAATGCCGCGGAGCAAGCCAGAAAACTGTGAGCGAAGAAGCGCCTGCCATCAAGGCCATCGAAGGTCGCCGGGCAATGCGCGCGGCGATCAGCAGGGTGATTGGCGAAGCGCGCCAATCACTATGGCTGCTGAGCCATCAGCTTGAAAGCGGAATTTATCGCCATAGCGCGCTGATTGATGAGTTCAGGCAACATCTGCTGGCCAATCGGCGCCTCCAGGTCAAACTGATCGTTAGCGAACCGGCGCTTGCCATTCGCCAGGCCGAAAGCCTGGTCGAACTGAGCCGGCGCCTGCCTTCACGCTTTGAAATTCGGGAGCCCGATGTTCCCGAGCATCATTTTGACCAGGAAGTCGTCATTGCCGACCGCCGTGCGTATTTCTTGCGGGAAGATTCGAGAAGTCGGGTGGCGCGGTGTGCGCTGGCGGACCCTGCCGGAGCGCACCGGCTCTGCCTGCGATTCGAGGATCATTGGCAGAACTCTCAACCCTGCATGGAATTTCGCCGCCTGGGCATCTGAGTGACAGCCGCCGGATGACCTGAGTCCATGGACTCAGCGACGCGGTCCGCCGCGCAATGCGCCGGGCTTGTCCTGCCGGAAGGCTTCCGCTTCAATGCGGATGGACACCAGATCGCCGATGCCACCCAGGCCGTAATCCATGCCAAAATCCGATCGTTTGAGGGTCGCGGTGGCATTGAAGCCACACACATAGACTTTGGTGTAGGGGTGGACGCCGCAACGGATCTGATCGACATTCAGGTCCACCGGCTGGCGCTTGCCCAGCAGGGTCAACTGACCTTTAACCTGCGCCGTCGTTTCGCCGGTAAAACGGATCGAATCGGAATGATATTCCAGCGTGGGATGGCGCTCGACATCGAAAAAGTCCGCATTACGCAGATGCGCATCGCGCTTTTCATGCCCGGTATCGATGGAGGCGGCCTGAATCACCACATCGAGGCGGCTCGCATCGCCCTTGCGGTCCATCACCAACTGTCCGCTGGTTTCATTGAAACGGCCATGCATCAGCGAGAAGCCGAGATGATCAATGACGAAGTTGGGATACGTGTGCCCCGGATCGAGAACATAGTGTTCGGCCGCCGTGGCGACACTGCTCAACGCGGCAGTCATGATGAAAAGCAACTTCTTGAACATTTTCCTTCCCTCTCCTGAATATCACCCTTACGGGTGCTTTTCGCTGATTTCCGCCAGTTTCCGAAGCCGCGACGGCACCGGCATCGTGGTTTGCTCCGCGTAACTGAACCACACGATCGTCGCCCGCATGTCGGCGACGGCCTGAGTTTCCCCGCATCGGAATACCGGGCAGTTCATCACCAGACTGCGACTGCCGACGGACTCGATCCGAACTTCCACCTCCAGATCCGCAGGATAATGCACCTGCTGGTGATAATCGCAACTGATACCGGCAAGAATCGGCCCCTGAGCGCGCATGAAGCTGGAATCATCCGCAAACAATTGCTCGAAGAAGGCAATGCGGGCGGATTCGCTGAAGACGAAATAACGCGCATTGTTCACGTGCCCCAGCGCATCCATGTCACCCCAGCGCACCTCGATCCGTTTTCGAAATGCCGCCTCCTTTCTCGTTGACGGGATGGGCTTGCTCATGATGCGATTCCTTGATTCAGGCGCTGTCGGGCCAGTTTTACGATTTTTTTCCGGCTGACGTCGTCAGCCTGTGACCAGGCCGCGATTTCCTCCAGGCTGCGACCACAACCTCGGCAGATCTGGTCGAGGGTGAGCTCGCAGACCTGGATGCACGGCGAGGTGTTCGCCTTGCCGGTTGCATCAGGTAGAGGCTTCATTCAATCCCAGAACATCGGCCATGTCATAGTGTCCGGGGCGACGACCGGCCGTCCAGCGTGCCGCGCGCAGGGCCCCGGCGGCGAAATTCATTCGCGAACTCGCCTTATGGCTGATCTCGATGCGCTCCCCCTCGGCCGCGAACAGGACGGTATGCTCACCGACGATATCGCCAGCTCGAACCGTGGCGAATCCAATGGCCCGATCCGGCCGTGGACCGGTATGACCATCGCGGCAGCGCACGGCATTTTCGGCCAGCGAGCGTCCGGTCGCATCGGCCACGGCCTGCCCCAGCCGCAATGCCGTGCCTGATGGCGCATCCACCTTGTGACGATGATGCGCTTCAATGATTTCCACATCGGCATCCTCATCTAGGATTCTCGCCGCCATTTCGGTGAGCTTGATGCACACATTCACGCCGATGCTGAAGTTGGCGGCCTGGACCACCGGCGCGTGCCGGGCGTAATCGTCCAGGCTGGCCTGTTGTTCCGCGTTCAGCCCCGTGGTGCCGGTGATCAGGGCGATGGGATGATGCTGCAGTTGCGCAAGCAGGTGCATGGCGCCTTCCGGCCGGGTGAAGTCGATCACCACCTGACTGCGCTTGAGAGCCGCAGCCAGATCGCTGGTCACCGGAATACCACAGGTGCCGATGCCGGCCAGTTCGCCGGCATCGGCATCGAGCAAGCTGGAACTGGCCGGTTCGATCGCGGCACTCAGATGAAGCCCTGCGGTACTTTCGATTCCGGCGATCACCGCGCGCCCCATACGCCCACCTGCACCGTAGACGCAGACGCCTATTGTTTCAGCCACCGCCGATCCCCTGGTTCAATGGATATGACTTTCGATGAAATCCCGGGCTTTGTCCAACCAGGATTTTGACTGAGGATTGTGCTTCTCACCCCCCCCGTGCAGCGATGCATGGAATGCGCTGAGCAGTTCCTTCTGCTTCTTGCTCAGCTTCACGGGAGTTTCCACCGTAACCTGGCACAGCAGATCGCCGGTACCGCCGCCCCGAACCGAACGCAGACCTTTGCCCTTGAGGCGGAAGATTTTGTGGGTCTGGGTTTCCGGTGGAATCTGCAGTTTCGCACGACCACTGAGCGTCGGCACTTCAAGCTCGCCGCCCAGCGCAGCGGTGGCAAAATCAATCGGCACCTGACAGATGAGATTATTGCCATCACGGGTGAACAGATGGTGGGGTTCGATCTCCAGCTGGACGTAGAGATCGCCCGCGGGCCCACCCATCTCTCCCGCCTCCCCTTCGCCGCTCAGGCGGATTCGATCGCCGCTGTCCACGCCCGCCGGGATGTTGACCTTGAGTGATTTCTCGGTGCGCTGACGGCCTTCGCCGCCGCAGGCAGAGCAGAATTCCGAAATCATCTCGCCACGCCCGCGACATTGCGGGCAGGTTTGCTGGACGGTGAAGAAACCTTGTTGCATTCGGACCTGTCCGGCACCCTGACAGGTGACGCAGCGCTGCGGGCGGCTGCCCGGTTTCGCGCCGCTGCCATGGCAGGGTTCGCAGCTTGACCAGCGCGGTACGCGAATGGTCACTTCGGTGCCGAAAGCGGCATCATGCAGGGAAATGCTCAGGTTGTAGCGCAGGTCCGAACCGCGCCGTGCGCCGGAACGGCCACCCGCACGCCCACCGCCGAAGATGTCGGCAAAAATATCCCCGAACACGTCGCCAAAACCGGCGCCGCCACCGCCGCCCATGCCCTTGAGGCCCTCATGTCCATAACGGTCATAGGCGGCACGCTTGTCCTGGTCGGACAGCACTTCATAGGCTTCCGAGGCTTCCTTGAAAGCCTCTTCCGAGGCCGTGTCGCCCTCATTCCGGTCAGGGTGATGCTGCATGGCCAACCGGCGATAGGCTTTCTTGATCTCGGCCGGCGATGCTTCCCGGGAAACCCCCAGGACCTTGTAGTAATCACGTTTGCTCATAAAGGCTCACTTTCGAGCTGGTTTTGTCTGCTGCATTCAAAAACGCAAGGCGCGGGCAGCCTTCACTGCCCGCGCCTTGCTTGATTCGCTCGCTGTTCGGAGCTTATTTCTTGTCGTCGTCCTTGACTTCCTCGAACTCGGCATCCACGACATCGTCCTGTGCGGCCTGAGCGTTGGACGATGCACCGCCGGCCGCCCCGGCTGCGCCGGCCTGATCGGCATAGGCCTGCTCGGCCAGCTTGCTCGAGGCTTCAGCCAGCGCCTTGGTCTTCTCGTCGATGGCGTCCTTGTCGCTGCCTTTCAGTGCTTCCTTGAGATCAGCCACCGCCGCTTCGATCTTGGACTTATCTTCCTCGGAGACCTTGTCACCCAGGTCAACCAGGGACTTCTCCACGCCATGAACCAGTCCTTCGGCTTGATTCTTGGTGTCGATCAACTCCCTGAACTTGCGATCTTCCTCTGCATGTTCTTCGGCATCCTTGACCATCTTTTCGATTTCATCATCGGACAGACCGCTGGACGCCTTGATCGTGATCGACTGCTCCTTACCGGTCGCCTTGTCCTTGGCGTTCACGTGCAGAATCCCGTTGGCGTCGATGTCGAAGGTCACCTCGATCTGCGGCGTTCCGCGCTGTGCCGGCGGAATGCCATCAAGATTGAATTCGCCCAGCATCTTGTTGGCCGCGGCCTGCTCGCGCTCACCCTGATAGACCTTCACCGTCACGGCCGACTGATTGTCATCCGCGGTGGTGAACACCTCGGACTTGCGGGTCGGAATGGTGGTGTTCTTCTCGATCAGCTTGGTCATCCGGCCACCCAGGGTTTCGATCCCCAGGCTCAGCGGCGTCACGTCCAGCAGCAGCACATCCTTCACGTCACCGGACAGCACCGCGCCCTGGATTGCCGCACCTACCGCAACGGCCTCATCCGGGTTGACATCACGACGCGGTTCCTTGCCGAAGAAGTTTTTCACCGCTTCCTGCACTTTGGGCATGCGCGTCTGACCACCGACGAGGATCACGTCATGCACTTCGCCAGCAGACAGGCCAGCATCCTTGAGCGCCACGCGACAAGGTTCGATGGTGCGTTCGACCAGCGCGGACACCAGCGCTTCCAGCTTGGCGCGGGTCAGCTTCATGGTCAGATGCTTGGGTCCGGAAGCATCCGCGGTGATGTAGGGCAGATTGATTTCGGTCTGCTGGGTCGAGGACAGCTCGATCTTCGCTTTTTCACCGGCTTCCTTGAGACGCTGCATGGCCAGCGGATCACCCTTGAGATCCACGCCCTGCTCTTTCTTGAATTCTTCGGCGATGTAGTCAATCACGCGCAGGTCGAAATCCTCACCGCCGAGGAAAGTGTCCCCGTTGGTGGCGAGCACTTCAAACTGTTTTTCGCCATCGACATCCGCAATTTCAATGATCGAGACGTCGAAGGTGCCGCCACCAAGATCGTAAACCGCGATGGTTTTGTCGCCCTTGACCTTGTCCAGCCCATAGGCCAGAGCCGCAGCGGTCGGTTCGTTGATGATGCGCTTGACTTCCAGACCGGCGATGCGCCCGGCATCCTTGGTGGCCTGACGCTGCGAGTCGTTGAAGTAGGCCGGCACCGTAATCACGGCGGAATCGACTTTCTCCCCGAGGAAATCCTCGGCCGTTTTCTTCATCTTCATCAGCACCTGGGCCGAAACCTCCGGCGGCGCCATTTTCTTGTCCCGCGCGGAGACCCAGGCATCACCGTTGTCC
>JBFKDQ010000073.1:0-13366 GCA_041619555.1 Oceanococcus sp.
AGGCGCTCGATGAAATCCTGCAGCCGTGCGCGGCCAAATACCCACTGATCGTAGACATGGAGCGTGGGCAATACATTGTCGTATTTCTTCAGCAGATCCGCATTGGACAGCAAGGCGCTTTGCGAGTCTTTTACCAAGGCATGCCCCCAGCGCGGACCTGAATCCTGTCCCCAGGCATTACCGGGAACCAGCATCATCATATCTGGCGCGATGGGTTTCAGGCTATCGAGTATCGTGCTCATCTCCTGACGCCACTGGGTGAAATCGCCGCCGAGGCCTTCATAACTGCCAGGCTCATTATGCAGATCCAGCCAGACGTAGGGGTTATCCTTGAATTTTTTTACGAAATCGAGCATGAAGGTGAGGTAGCTCTCCATCTCACCACCCTGGATGTAGCCGCCCGTACGCTCATGCACGTCCAGAATCACCACGATGCCCTGCATGGTGTAGGCCTCGATCAGGTTCCGTATATCATGCAGCCGGTAGCTCACATCATCAGGCGAGAAGTTGACCGGCTCATCCACGTAAACCAGATGGTCTTTCCAGGAACCGGCGGCGTCCGGAAGTATCCAGGCATGCAGGCGAACCAGATTGAACTGCCAGCAGTCGGCAATCGCCGTGATCGTGGCGGGTGAATCATGCCAAGGAAAGATATTGACGCCACGTGGCACGAAGGTGCTGCCGTCTGGCGCAATGATCTGCCGCCCTTTCACGCTGAAATGATTGCTTGGTGTTGGCTTCGTGGCGTCGGAACACCCCTCGCCGGCGCAGGCGTGTGCGCCCCCTAGGGTCAGGCTGCATCCGACAACCAGCCCGATAATGCCAGCGAGCCTGCGCACGGCTGCAGCGATGAGTGCGTGAGTATAAGGCATGGTTTTTCCCTAAGTGACCTACGTTGTCGATAATGTTCTCTTGTCGATTTAGCAAGTGGCGTGCCATCCCGGGAATGTCTTGCCATACCAGCAAAGTGTGGCCTTTCGCCGCCGCCAACACGGCGCCATTCTGCAAATTGCCTTGCAAAATGCAACGCAACTTCGAGAGTCATGATCCGATCGTCCGGCCCGGCAGCGCAACCTGCCTGGACATCAGACCCAGCTTTGCCACGAGGAAAGGCGTCAGATAGTGGAGCACGATCTTGCCACCGACAACCACGCCGAAGCCCTGCTCCAGCAAGACCTCGCCAAGTTTGAAGCCGGTCAGCCAGCTCCCCACCACCAGGCTTACGAAACCGGTTCGGCGCAGATGGGGCGGGTACATGAGCACCAGCCAGTCCAGCACATGAAGGCCCTGGCCCAGCGTCCAGCCAATCTCACGCGTCTTGCCGCACTGGGGCAGAAACAAGCGGCTGCCAGCGGCCAGCCCTAGGCAAAACTCTCCTGTGCAATGTCTTCAGCACCTGCCCGATTGCAGATCCATACGCTCGACGAAAGCCAGCAGCTCGTTCAGGTGTCGCTGCACGAACTGGGCAAACCCAGCCTAGTCGACCGCGGCCAGGCGGGCGACTAGCGATTCATCGCCCGGGTCTCCATGTGCCCATCCTGCAGGTCGTCGCGGCGCCCCTCGGCCTCCCCCATAAACCAGGCAGACGACAGGCAAACGTGTCACGGCCAACAAAGCGCATCCGGCCCGACCCCAGTTCACAATCCGGTACCGTATGCAGATGACGACCGGCAATACACTGACCGAAAATCCGCTATGGCGGCTGATCAGCGGCAGCCTGCTGGCGCGCGCCGCGGGGGCCATTGCAGGGCTTGGCCTGCAGATCGGCGTCGCACGCATGCTGGGCCTGGAGGCTTCCGGCGAGTTCTACACCGCCCAGACCCTGATGATCCTGCTGGGGATCGCTGCGAAATGCGGCATCGATACCGATCTTTTGCGCCGGGCTGCGCCCATCTGGCACAGCGGCAATCTGGAAGCGACCGCCACCAAGCTGGGCAGCGCCCTGTCCACCGGCGCGCTGACCTCATTCTGCACCGCGCTATTTTTTTTCCTTTTCGCCCCGCCACTGGCAGACGCGGTGCTGGGCACGCCGACCCGGGCCGACCTGCTGCGCATCTTTGCCGTCGCCCTGCTGCCGCAAACGCTGATCTGGATTCTCGCCGCCCTGTTGAGGAGCATGGATCGCCCCGCCGCTGCGGTCATGCTGGAAGTCGGATTCGTGCCTCTGTTTACCGCGGCCGGGTTCGTCGTCCTGGCGGCCACCGGCGAACTCAGCCTGTACAGCGCCGCCATCGTCCATCTGACAGCGATCATCCTGAGCCTGGGTCTGGCCTTGTGCCTGATCGGCCTGCCGACCCGCCCCATCCTGCACGGCTTGAAAGCCCCCCAACTCCCCCGCGGCGCGGCCAATCTGACCGGCGTTGAGCTGCTCAACTTTCTGATCGCATCCTCCGCATTGCCCCTGGTGACGGCCATGGCAGGCGCGGATCAGGGTGGCCTGTTCAACGCGTCCCACCGACTGACCACACAGGTCCATCTGCTCGCCGTGCTGATTGGCGGCGTTCTCGCGCCACGCATCGCCGCCAGTCATGCGCAGCAGGATTTCGCCAGCCTGACCGCGCTGCTCCGGCGCGGGCAGCTCATCACGACAGGGCTTGCGCTGCCCGTGCTGATTCCCATGCTGATCTATCCGCAGATTTTCGCGGCGCTGTTCGGTGAGGCCTTCTCCAACATGCAGACCCCGCTGAGGATTCTGGCGCTGGGCCAGCTGATCAACGCGCTGAGCGGACCGGCAGGCTATCTGTTGATGATGACCGGACAGGAACGTCTGGTGCGCAACATCTTATTGGGTTCGGCGCTGGTGTTTATCCCGCTGACTGCTCTCGGCGCACACCTGGCGGGAGCGGCCGGGGCGGCCGGCATCGCCGCGAGCGCGGTGGCCGTGCAGAATCTGGCCTTTCTGTTTCAGGCTCGCCGTTATTTGCACCAGCAGTCATCGCAAACCGACGAGAGGCCATGACTCCGACTCGCGGGATCAGGCTGCCGGTGACGTCACAGGACCAGGTGGCTTGTGGTTCAGGCGCAGGCAAAGCGTGCGATGGCGCTCACAATGCGAAAGTCGTGGGTATCGTCTTCCAGATTCATCACGAAGCTCTTGTCGACCTTCAGACCGCTGATCGGCAGATCGCGCAGGTGACGCAAGGAGGAATATCCGGTGCCGAAATCATCCAGCCAGATGCCCAGACCATGCAGGTTATCCACCACGTCCTTGGACAGTTCCAGCAAGGCCGACTCGGCGAATTCAATTTGCAAGTTCTGCGCATCCTGACCGGCACCCGCCAGCCACTCGATGAAACACGCCGCCAGTCCGGGACTGCCCAGCTGGGCAGTCGAGAGGTTGATCGCCACATGCAGGTGCGCCATATCCGCGCTGCGATATGGCACGTCTCGCAAGACACCAGATCCAGCAACATGGCCCAGAATTCGTTATATAAAGCTTTCAGGCTCGAGCATGGACACGAAGCGATCCGGCCCCACCGCACCAAATTGCGAGGATGTCCAGCGGGCCAAGGCTTCGAAACGCTGTAATCTGCCAACGCTGGCGTCGACCTAGGACTGGAAACAGATATGAAACCCTCGCCGGCGTATGGCCGCTTGTACCGCCAGCGGGGGCAGTGGAGGCTGGCATCGTTAGAATGGCCATGACGGGCACTCGAAAAAAACCTGACATCCACCTAACAATTTCGACTCCAAGCCATGAACTCCAGATAAACAACGAAAAATCATAAAGTTGTGAATCATTACCCGCCCAAGACGAAGCTACCATTGCAAAATGCAAGTCAACGTGCAAAGCAGCCTCAGGCCTGGATCGAGTCCGCCACACCGCCGCACACCGCCCTGTTCTGGCTGGCGCGCTACTGGCCGGCCGTCGGCGGGATTGAACTGCATACTCGGGCACTGGCCTCAGAACTGGCGCAACAGCGCAAAGTCTCCGTCATCTGCCATTGCCGCAAGGATGCGCGCTCCCTGGAGGTCTGCGCGGCGGCGTCTGCAGGCGGCGAGTGGCAGGACGGCCCGATACGCATCAGCAGGCCTGCGGCAGAGGGCTGGCTGGGATTCTGTTTGCGCACGCTGGCCCGACACTACCCCAGACACCGGTTCATACGCCCCCTGTATGCCGCCTTGCTGCGCAAGGCGTTGCAATCGACAGTCGTCCCGCTGGCCTCCGCTCATGATCTGATCCATTGCGTGTACAACGGCCTGACGCCCGTCGCCGAGCTGGCCGCGGCAACCGCACGGGCCTGTGACCTGCCCTTCGTTTTCACCCCGTCAACCTGCACGACAGGCCAGGGGTCGGCGGCCTGGTCCAGCCGCCGGTTCCGCCGCCTCTACCGCCAGGCGGACGCCGTTGTCGCCCTGACCGCATTCGAACGGGCCTGGCTGCGCGAACTGGGCGTGCCCGATGACAAGCTGCATGTCTGCGGCATCGGAGCGCTGGTTGATCTGAGCGCTGATGGCGAGACCTTGCGCCGTGAACTGAATATCGGCGATGCGCCGCTGCTGCTGTTTCTGGGCCGGGTCACGCGAGAAAAAGGCGTAGCCGATCTGTTGGCCGCCCTGCCGCGAATCTGGCAACGTTGCCCGGACACAAGAATTCTCATCGTCGGCCCGGCGTCCGCGGAGATGGCCGACAGGCTGCACGCGCAAACCGATCATCGACTCATCGTCCTGCCCGCCGCCGATCTTGCACTCAAATCCGCCGCACTGGCCGCCTGCGACCTGCTGTGCCTACCTAGCCATGCGGAAAGCTTTGGCGGCGTGATACTCGAAGCCTGGTCATTCGAACGCCCGGTCATCGTCAACGCCTTACCGGTGATGCGCACGCTGATTTGCGATGGCGTGGACGGCCTGCTGTGCGACACCGGCAATCCTGAAGTGCTGGCCCAAACAGTGTGCGACCTGCTTGCCGATCAGGATCTGCGCCAGCGTCTCGGCCAGGCCGGCCACCAAAGGCTCAGCAGTTCCTTCCACTGGCCGGCGCTGGCCCGGCAGATGGCCCGCATTCATGCTGCCGCGATGGACCATCACGCCCGTTCGCGCAGGCGCCACATCGGGCAGACGTCGCCCCCCTGACTGACTTGTCGCGCCTGCCCGAGCGGCGTAGGCTGGAGCAGATGAACAGGCATGCCATCCGGCGCTTGACGCCGGCCGGCGCGGGAGCCCCGGATCGAATCATGAGGACAGCACGGCTGATCGATAACCCCGCAGGCCTCGCCGCCCACCTGGCATGGCCCGGGACAGCCAGGACGCCGGCCGCCATACGCGGATCTGGTCTTTCTCCGCACGCGCGCAGATGGCGACGGCGCCGCTTTGGCGAGATGCATAGCAAATTGCAAATCATTAAGCCAGCAACCCGATGAAGCCTGAAAAAGCACACTGTCATAACGCCACAAACCATTGTTTTACAATGCTTATATTGCCACTTGGCATGATGGCATGGTTTATGCGAACCAGTGTGGCAAAAAGCCGATCCACACTTCTCAGGAGTCTTACCATGCCGTCTTCACTATCGCCCCATACCGCGGCCTCAGGCCGCACCCGCCTGGGCATCCTCTCCCTCATGCTGATGCCACTGCTGAGCGCATGCGGCTCGGGCAGCGACTCCTCCGCCGGCAACGCCGTTCAGGTTCTGGACGGGTCGGGGTCCACCGCCATTGCGGACAATCCGGTTTCCGGCGACTTCAAATTCGAACAGTTTCAGGAACATCAGCTCAGTCTTGACCTGGTCCCTGCGCGCTCCCGGCTCCAGGGCGAGATCTTCGTGGTCAAGCTGCATGATCGCCTGGGCAATACCTATTATCTGGGCACGGCCGGCGACGCCAATCAGGTCAATCTGAAATTGTCCATTCCCCGAAACACACTGTCGCTATGGCTGGAGGTCTACACCGACCAGCCGGCGGCGGGCACCTACATCGAGGAGATCCAACTGTGATCGCAAGAAACGTCCTGACAATGATTGCCCTGGCGAGTAGCGCCACTCAGGCTCACGCACAAACCACGCTGAACAGCTTCGTTTTCAACGATGTCATCGCATCGAACGGAAGGGGCGATATCGACCTGTTCGCCCCCAAAACCACCTCACTGGCGATTGATGGCCCGCTGCTGGAGGCCTTCCGGCAGGACAACAACGGCTCTCTGGTTTTTGCGGTGGACGTCAACGAAGCCTCGTCCGGCTCCGAAAGCTCTTCAAGTCAGGGCCTGGCCATCTCTCAGGCCGTATTGATCGTCACGATCGATGGGCAGGAGCGGCAGTATAGCGAGTTCTCCACACCCACCCGCAGCCTGCTCATGGCCAAGAATGCCTCGGCAAGGGACACTTACTACACGCTGATCGGGACAGCAGGCAGTAACCGCGTGTCGCCCAATGCCGACAGCGAACTGACCGGCTCTTCACTGGACGAAACCCTGCATTTCCCCGTCGCGGATGATCTCAGCGGCGCCACCACAGGCCGCCTTGAGATCAGCTTGCTGGACACGGACACCAAGCTGGGCGACCCCGAAGCCTTTTACGATTACAGCAACGGCTTCGAGGAAGTGGCCCTGCTCAGCCGCGACGATGTGCTTTATCTGGAAGCTCTGGCGCCCGGCCGCAACAGCGCCCCCCTGGTAATCGCCGACGGTCAGGTGGACAGTTACAGCTGGGCGTTTTATCCGGCAGCGGAGTCCTATTACATCGCCTCTTATGAAGATCTGTATCCGAACAGGGGCGATTACGACTTCAACGACCTGGTGGTCGCCTACCAGGTGGCCATCGGCAGCGATGGCAGCGGCGCGGCGCGCAAGTTTCACGGACACGGCTATCTGATCGCCCGCGGAGGAGAATACGAACATGACTGGCACCTCGGAATAGAACTGCCGAGCGGCGCCAGTGGCGATGCGGTGATCTCGCTGTTCGCCGCGGATTCGCATACCCCCATGGGCGGCTATCCGCAGGTCCAGTCGTTCTCCGGCAGCCTGAACCTGCGCCTGGCGCCGGCCATCTCGACGATCTTTTCCGACGGGGCCTCCACCTATGTCAACAGCTTCCCTGAACAGCAGTTGGTGCGGGGCCCGCGCTTCGAATTCGAGGTCACCCTGGATGCCCCGGTGAGTGCCAGCGAGATCGGCAGCGCTCCCTTCGATCCCTTCCTGTTCGTGCATGACACCAGCTACGAGATCCACCTGGTGGACAAAACGCCAGTGTTGAACCACTCACGCAACACCCGTGATGGGCATGTCAACTTTCTGGATGGAAATGGGTATCCTTTCGCCATGGTGGTGGTGGACGAATGGAATCCCCCACTGGCCGCGGTGGACATGGGCCTGGCCTATCCGGAGTTTGTCGACCACGTGCGCAGCAACGGGGTGCAGAACGCCGCCTGGTACCAGGCTCCGGAAGGCCAGCGGATCAAATCCATCCCGCGCTCGCACTGGCGCTGGTAAAGCCAGTGCCGACGATAAGCGCCTCAGCATGCGCGACTTCGGGCAGCCCCCGAAGCCGCGTCATCTGCAGCACCGGACGCTTGCGCATGGCAGCCACCGCCACATCCCCTCGGCCCGGCGCCGTCTTCGCCTGAGGCCGGGCTCATGCTCAGCGGCTCAACCCTTCCTGAGTTCGTCCACGATCTCGCCAGAAGCAGGGCCTCTTCGAGGGGCTACGCTGGAGCCGGGTATTAAGTAAAACAATCGCCCTTTCTCGGGTAAACCAGCGCGCCAAAATCTTGGCCAACAGGCGAACTTGGGGCGCCCTCCAAGCGATTTGAGCTGGGCGTTTCTGAGATGTGCGCTTGCTTGGAGCCGCGCAGACGCGCGGAGCGGCGCTTTTCTGACCACAAGACGAACGAAGCCCCGCCGCACAGGGAGGCGCATTGTATTGAAAGGTCAAGCTTGCAGAATTGGAGCCTTGTGCTGTCGCTGCCGGCCACGCACTTTCGGTCGATGGCAGGCCTGCGGCATCGCGCCCTGACGAACCATGTTCCCCAGGATCTTCTTGATGGTCACGGGATCCTCAATGGCGGCCATGCTTTTGACGGCGCCGCCACAGACATCGCACGTTTGGACATCGATATCGAAAACGCGCTTCAGTCGCTGGACCCAAGTCATGCCCGCGCGTTTCGCGGCAGGCGTCTCCTCTTCCGAATCAGACACGGGCCTCGAGCGCCCCCTTGGCCTGCTTCCTCCCCAAAACGGGGGATCATCCCCCGGCAGGGCTTGCAGTGTGATCACCTTGCGACCAGCACTGAGAGCAACCGCAATTCGGCAGGTAATCGAGTGCCCCAGCACACTGCTCATGGAGCCGTCTTCGAGGTCATCGCTGGCCAGCCAGCTCTTCTCGGCATCACGCTCCAGCAGTCCTGGTCGCTCCAGAAACCGGCTGACGCGGCGAGCGATCGTGCCGGCCAACTGAGTCAGCTCGGCACTTGTCGGCGCTTTCACCCAGCGAAAGCGCAAGAGGCCATCGGGCCGCGAGAAGTACACGCCTTCCCAAAACAGCATGTGGGCCATGTGCGCATGGATACTCGAACATCTGGGGCCGGGTGTGCCGCTGCATTTCACGCCTTTCATCCCGACTACAAGATGCGCCATGTGCCGCGGACTTCGACTGACCGCCTTACGCAGGCGCGTGCGCAGGCCAGGGCGGAGGGGCTTGCGGCATGTCTAAACCGGCAATGTGCACGATCCCGACTGCGGCAGCACCTGCTGCCCTGCCTGCGGGCATGAGCTGATCCGGCGCGACAGGCATGTGTTGCAGAACTGGCAGCTGGCCCAGGGCGCGTGTCCGCAATGCGCTACCGCGTGTACCGGGGCATTCGAGGCCAGTCCAGGTGACTGGGGGCGAAATGGCAGACGGTTCGGATACAGGTCCTCTACGGAAGGTCTGGCCCGGCAGCAGCGCGTCATCAATATTCGAAACGCAGGCCGATGCTCAGGTCGGTCAGGGTGAGTGTCGCCGGACCATCGGTGTCTTCAATGCTGGTCAGACGGTAGTTCCCGATCAGATCCACACCATGCCCGGCTGGCAGACTGATGCCCACGTCCAGCTCGGCGCCGGTCGAATTCTCGATATCCAGGTAGGCCACCCGACCCAGCAGTGCGGCGCCGGTACGCAGTGGCAGGATCACGCCCGCATGGAGGCTGAATCCGCTGGCCGAATCGGTCAGCGCGCTTCCCGACAGCCTCAAACGCTCGGTGCCACCTCCGATCCAGAAAGCGGCAAACTCGCTGGCGCCTAGCAACAGACCGAGGCCGAAACGGGCCTGGTCAAGATCCAGGCGGGCGCCGTTCTCCTCGTAATTCCGGCTGAAGAATGTGCCGTAGAAAAAACCTCTCTCGGTCAGATCGAAGCTGACATCCACCGCGAAGCCGTCGCCGCCGACCGAGTCATTTCCGGCGCCGTCATCCGCCTCCAGTTTGGCATCAGCGAGATATTGCACGTCGACGAAACTGCCGGTGGCCCAGCCGGTGGTCACGCTGACCAACAGCGGCAGCGCGAACAGGATCGATTTCACGGTTTTCAAGGGCGGTGTATCAACGGCGCGCAATCTTGCGCACATTGCTTGTGCGTAAGTAACTCTCGTCAAAGGTCTGCTCATTGAACAGCGGTTCCTCGTTGGCAAATTCCATGGCCAGATAGCGGTTGGATTGCAGGTCGTAGATCGCATGACCGGCCGGGCCGAAGGAATCGGTCCAGGTAATCACGATCTGGTAATACTCCAGGATCCGCCACAGCTGGTCGCGGTTATGATAGATATCGACCACCAGGATGGTCCAGGAGTCCACGTCCACGTGGAAGGCGCGACGTTTGTACAGGTGGCGGCGCCTTCGAGCAGGAAGGAACCCAGGATCCAGACCCGATGCAGTTCGTAGCGGGTCAGTCCCTGGTTGATATGGCCCTCGTTGGCGATATCGTCATAGCTGAGTCGGTCGTCGACCAGCTTGTAGGCGTTGTATGACACGCACATATCCTGCTTGCCAATCAGCTTCCAGCGATAGCGGTCGGTGGCGCCATTGAACACGTCCAGCTGACCATTGGTCCGCAGGCCATCTGACCCGATGCCGGGGCTGTCGTGGGCCACGTCGGGGGCACGACGTACGCGGCGCTGGCCGGGGTTGCACAGCCAAGCACGACAGGGTTCCTGCCACTGATTCATGGTTTCATGCACCAGCAACACCACCGGAAGAGCGCGGCGGAGCCAGGTTGATCTGCAGGAAGTCGGTCATCACCCCATTCAGGCCCGCATAGGTGACCTTGGGCATGGAGTCGCTGAAAAGCACGTCTTCGCCGAGTTTGTGCGCCGTCAAGGTGCCCGAGTTCTGTACGACGAGCTGCACGTTGTAGCAGCGGATCGAGGCGCCGCGATGGCGGGTCTTGTGATGCCAGACCACCTCCTTGCCGTCTTTGGGAATCGGGAAGGGAATCCCGGTGACCACATCAACGATCAACTCGCCGAAGTTTTCGGCACGGCCCTTGAGCGCGTTCTCCCTGGTCGCCTTGTAGACGTAGTCGGGTGCGTAAACCGATCGCACCGTGGGATACACATTCATCTTGTAGCTGCCGGGATTACGCGCCAACAGCGTCTGATGGCTGCGCGATGGCTTGTCGGTGTAATCGCTGGCGTTGGCCGAGGAAAAGGTGAACAGCGGCTTCTGGCCGCCGATGCCCGGGTAGCTTTCCGGGTGACGGGCGACCGCCTCCGCCGGAATCCTTCTCATCCTGTGGCCGCCCGTCCATTCCGGAATGGCGCCATCTTCATTACCGACTTTTTCAGCGCCCAGTGGCGTCAGGCTGCTGCCAAGACCATTGGCTTCTTCGGGACTGACTGCGGCCCAGGATTGGGTGCAGCTCAGCGCAGTAATGGCGAGCCAGGAACAAAGCTTGATATTCATCTCTCTCCCCCGCGACTCTGGGACCGCTGTGAATTTTCCCCTGCGCACAGCATAACCCAGGCAAGGGCTTCAACGAGATGTTGGCATTGCGACGTACGAAGAGCCGATCGGCACCGGCCGACAGCGCACGCCCGTATGCGGCATCCAGCGCGTAGGCCGCGAAGCCGAAGCGGCGAAAGACGGACTGCGCCGAATGATTGCCCTCCAGCGACTCCAGCGTCAGCTTGCAGCAGCCGCGTGCCCGCGCATCGCCTTCCAGCCAGTTGAGCAGGGCGACACCGATCCGCTGCCCGCGGCAATGTGCGGTCACCGCGATATCGTGCATGTTCATGAGCGGCCTAGCCTTGAAGGTGGACAGGGTCCCGAAGGCCGTGCGCATCCCCGCCGGTTCGCCGTCCAGTTAGGCCAGGGCCGAGATGAGGGAGACCAAGGCACCTGCCGAACCGCTGTTCCTCAATGCCGAGGACGGCTGGCGCCCCAACCTGCCGCTACTGGCTCAGGTCATCTCTGCATGGTTGAGGCCGGGCCAGGCGGCATTCCACCCCTGTAGGAACGATCTACGCCGCAGGTCTCGAACGGGCCTGCAGGTTGCGGCAGGCCGGATTCGCGAGCATGCGCTCGCTCGACCAAGCGGCTGCCGCCGATCCAGGCGTCAGCACACGCACACCGCAACTGAACCCTCCCGCTGCCACTGCTCACCTGTACCAGGGTGTTGCACCAGCTTTGCCGAATATGCTCGACCAACTCGTCGAACTCGAACAGGCCGCTGGCCCACATGCCGGCCAGCGACAGCGTGACGATGGTCAGGTGCCGATTGAGCGTCTGGATGTCGACATCGGTCTCCAGCTCACCGGCGTCCCGGGCCAGATCAAGCACCGGCCGGGTCATGCGCATCACCCCATCGATGGCGCCGCGACGGGCATCCGGCTGGTCGGTGCTCATCATCTGCCAGTAGATGCCGCGGAAGAAGGCCTCGTCCGCGGCGACCTGCGCGGCCACCCGGTCCAGCATCACGAAGGCCTGAGCGAGGATGCCATCACCGCGGGGAAGTGCGCCCAGCTCACCGAACAGCGCGGCCACCGGCGCCTGCAGCAGACCGATCAACACCTCGGTCTTGGAGCCGAACAGGTTGTAGGGCGTGCGCAGGCTGACCCCGGCCACCTTCGCCAGATGCCGCATCGACAGCTTGTCAATGCCCTCCTCGCGGATGATGGTGTCGGCCGCGGCCAGGATGCGGCGGCGGTTATAGGCCTTGTTCTGCTCGCGCAGGCTCATGGGGTGTTCTGGTGTGGGCGAACGCCGATCATAAGCTTGACAGCAACATGTATCAAGTTTATAACGTGTTGCACTTTTCGTGAGGGGGGGGGGGAACTTGGTGGCCATATCAACACGCCGATTCGTCGCGCTGACAGGGGGGCTGCTGCTCCTGACCAGCCTGGGCGCGGATGCAATCAACAAGGAATGGGACAACGGCATCCGCCTGCGTCTGAACACCACGCTGACCGCTGGCGCGGCCATCCGCCTGGAGGAGCGCGATCCGCGCCTGCTGGGCAAGGCCAACATCAATCCGCAGGTCTGCGACAACCAGAGCTGCCAGGGCACCTCGCAGCCGCAGACCGCACCGAATGACGATCGCGTGACGGCCCCGGGCGCCTATTCCAGCAACAATGACGCGGGCAACTGGAACTACGATCGCTTCGATCTGACCCAGGCGGTGATCAAACTGAATCAGGATCTGAGCCTGCAATACCAGGATGTCGGCTTCTTCGGTCGCCTGTACGCCTTTTACGATGTGGTGAACCAGGACTTCACCACCTATCACCCCAACCTGATCACCGCCGACACTGTCCCGGATGGTCCGCCGGCCCTGCTGCCGGTGGGCGCGGCGACCTACGGCAGCGGTGATGCGGTGCGCCGCAAGCGCACCGACCGGGAAATCCTGCGTCAGATCGGCGCCGACATCGAAGTGCTGGACGCCTACGCCTGGGCCTTCCTGCCCCTGCCCGGTGATCGCGAGCTCAGTCTCAAGCTGGGCCGGCAATCCCTGAGCTGGGGGGAAAGCACGGTGGCGGTGATCAACAGCCTGAACCAGATCAACCCGCCGGATCTGAACCGCATGAACCGGGTCGGCTCGGATCTGAGCGAGACCTTCACTCCCCTCGGCCTGGCCTACGCCGCCACCGCGCTGAGCGACAACATCGGCCTGGAAATCTTCTATCAATATGAATGGCAGCCGCTGATCATCCCGGCGCCCGGCTCCTTCATGGCCTTCGTTGACATCGGCAGCCGCAATGCGGTGGATCATGCCTCGATCGGCCTGGGTACCGCCGCGGATGTGGATGAGCCCGGTCTGGGCGCACCGCTGAACAACCCGCTGTCCGGGCTGACCGACACCAGCACCCGGATCGAGCGACTGCCCGACAACAACCCGCCCCACGGCGGACAGTTCGGCGCGTCGCTGAACTATTACGCGGACTGGCTGGGCGATGGCACCTCGCTG
>JBFKDQ010000074.1:0-13360 GCA_041619555.1 Oceanococcus sp.
GACCAGGATCTGCGGCATCACCGCCCCGGTGCGGCTGGCCGCGAACGCATCGAGCTGTGCCGGCGGAATCACCAGTTCCGGATAGACGTCAAAGTAGGACTCTGGATCGACCGGGAACTGGGCGAAAAAGTTGGACTCCTTCTGGTAGTAACCACCGAACCAGGACGCGAAAGTGACCTTGTCGACACCGGGCATGTTCTGGATCCGCTGCCAGTAGCTGTACGGCAAAATCTGCGTGAGCGAGTATTTGCCGGTGGTCACCAGGCGGTCCGCACCGGCAATCTCCACGCCCACATTGAAGGCCGCATTGACCGCGCTCAGCAGCCCGTAGAGCAAGAAAGCCACGGCCACGGACAGCATGGTCAGGATCGTGCGCGGCTTGCGCCGCCACAGGGCCGCCCAGACCAGGGGCAGATACTTCACGCGGCCTCCTGCGCCGTGACCAGACGGCCCTTGTCGAGGTGCAGGACCTTGGCCGCATAGTCCGCGGCCTTGGGATCATGGGTCACCATCACGATGGTCTTGCCATGCTCGCGATTCAGGGTTTGCAGCAACTGCAGGATTTCATCCGCCGTGCCCCGATCCAGATCACCGGTCGGTTCATCGCAGACCAGCAGCGAAGGATCGCCCACCAGCGCCCGCGCAATGGCCACCCGCTGCGCCTGCCCCCCCGACAGCTCGGCCGGCTTGTGCCCGGCACGGTCGCTCAGGCCAACGATTTCCAGTGCCGTCGCCACATGCTCACGCCGCTGGGCCCGCGACAGCCGGGTCAGCAGCAGCGGCACTTCCACGTTTTTTGCCGCGCTCAGCACCGCCAGAAGGTTATAGAACTGAAACACGAAACCGACATGGCGGGCGCGCCAGCGCGCCAGCTGACCGCTGCCCAGCCGATCCAGGCGCTCGCCATCCACACTGACACTGCCTGCAGTCGGCTGATCCAGGCCGCCGATGAGATTCAGCAAGGTGGACTTGCCGGAACCCGACGGCCCCATCAAGGCCAGGAAACTCCCTTTGGCGATCCTCATGTCCAGTCCGTCCAGCACCGGAACTTCCTGCCGCCCCCGGCGATAGCACTTGGATACGCCCGCCAGTTCAATCAGTGCTTCACTCATCGGTCGTCTTCTCTGTTGTTCAAACGCATGCCATCGCTGAGCGCCAGCCCCGGCTCCGGCACCACCACGGATTCGCCCGGCAGCAGACCGGCCAGCACCTGTTGTTGACCTGACTGCACCGCCCCCAGGCTCAGGGCCCTGCGTTCCAGAACGCCATTGTTCCAGACGAAGACCAACGCAGTCTGGTTTTCGCGAATGACCGCTTCCACCGGAATCATGGCTTTGGCCAGCGTGCCGGCTTCCTCGTCTTCGCCATCCAGAAACGCCACCCGCACGCCCATGTCCGGCAACACCCGCTGGTCTTGCTCGAGCAGGCCGATGCGCACTTTCACCGTAGCCTTGCTGCGATCCGCCGCCGGCACCACCGCAATCACTTCAGCCGGAATGGTCCAGTCAGGGTAAGCGTTCAGGCGGGCCGTCGCGGCCTGGCCCGCAAGCACGCGGTTGATGAAATTCTCGTTGACATCAACCTCCACTTCCAGGGAATCCATATCAACCAGCGTCGCCACGCCGGTGCGGGTGAAACTGCCCCCCGCAGACATCGGTGAGATCATCTCGCCGGGCTGCGCCGCCTTCACGGTCACCACACCGCTGAAGGGCGCCCGAATCACGTGGTCATCGACGAACTGCTGCTGGACCAGACGCGCGCTGGTGGCCACTTCCAGTTCGCGCTGCACCCGCAACTGCCGCGCCTGCAGGCCATCGACTTCCGCCTGCACGGCCTCCAGTTCCGCGGTGGACAAAACCCCTTGGGCGTTCAACTTGGCGCCACGTCGCAAGCGCTGCGCAGCCTCGCGTGCCAGCACGTCAATTTCCCCGACCACCGCAGCCGCCGCAGCCTCCCGCGCCCGCGCCAGGGCCAGTTGGGCCTGCGCATTGGCCGCATCCAGGTGGGCCAGCACCTGGCCCTGTTTGACCTGCATGCCCTCTTCCACCAGCACCTCGCTGACCCGCCCGGTCATTTCCGCCGACACCGTCGCCTGACGCCGCGCCACCACATAACCCGAGGCATCCAGCACGGTGGCACGCGCTTGGCCCGCCGAACCCGCTATCGCCGCACTGGCCGTGACCAGCCGAGCGCTGGCAATCGGTTCGCGAACCCAGAGAAAGACCAGCAGCACCCCCATGCCCAGCACCAGCACAACAATCGGCCAAAGCCATGCGCGCTCGTCGGAAACCGGCTCCTCACGATTGATCTTCAGCTGCCCCAGCAGCGCGGATTTTTCGTTCATCCCTGATTGATTCTCATGCCGGCGGACCACTGCGAAATCGGCAAGATAACTGATTCATCGCGAGTTCGTCCCGCCCGCGAGCGTAACGCTCAAGCCCTTCATCCATGCGTTGCGCACAGCACTCGACGGTAGACGCCGAATTCTCGCAGGATCGGCACCAGTACGATTGAAAACGGCTCGGGCGCAAAACCAACTTACAGGGCACACTCGCGGGCAAGAACAGGGAATCGATCAGCGCTTAACCACGGCTGCGCGATCCAGCCACCCGCCTTGGAAGCCAGGCTGGAGGGGGTCTATGATGAATTCATCGCGCCGGGGCCATGCCGGCGTGCGATATTCAAACATGGGCCGGAGCACAAAGCAGGCGTGTGTATTGAGCCGAACCCACGGGGGGGGTGAGCATGAGCAATCCAACACGAGCTGCCGGCGACGCGACGCAGGAGTTGGATTTTGGCCGCCTGGAATCGCTCTTGCTTGCGGTCAGATCGCTGCCCACAGACGAACGAGCAGCCTACCTGGATGCAAGCTGCACCGACCCGCTGATGCGCGACGAACTTGAAATGATGCTCGCCACAGACCCAACGGACGCACCCAGGTCGCCTCAATGCAGCGACCACGCTACAAGCCCGTTCCAGTCCGGCACGGTAGGCCAGCGCATCGGGCCCTGGCGACTCGATCGTTTGCTTGGCGAGGGCGGCATGGGCTCGGTCTACCTGGCTCGACGCGTGGACGGGGAATTCGAGCAGCAGGTCGCGCTCAAATTGCTGCGCAGCGTCCTGCCATCGGATCGACTGCTCGAGCGTTTCCGCCACGAGCGTCAAATTCTGGCCAATCTGCGCCATCCCAACATCGCCGCGCTGCTGGACGGCGGGGCCACCGAGACCGGTCTGCCCTACCTGGTCATGGAGCTGATCCGTGGCGAACCGATGGATCGGTATTGCGAGCTCCACCAGCTGCCGGTCCGCGAGCGCCTGCGCCTGATCCAGAAAGTCTGCGCCGCAGTGCAGTCGGCGCACCAGAATCTGGTGATCCACCGCGACATCAAGCCGGCTAACATCCTGGTTGACGACCAGGGCGAACCCAAGTTGTTGGACTTCGGCATTGCCAAGCTGCTCGATGACGAGGCTGAAATCCCCGAAACCCGTTTCGGCGAGCGTCTGCTAACGCCAGAATTCGCCGCTCCGGAACAGGTGCGCGGCGAGGCGATCACCACGGCTACCGACGTCTACACGCTGGGAGTCCTGCTCTACCTCATCCTGACCGGGCGCTCGCCCTACCGGCGCTGGATCAGCCAGCCGCTGGAACTGCAGCAGGCGATCTGCATGGCCGACCCGCCGCCACCCAGTCTCGCACTGGAGGCAGGCGAATCTGTGGTTCAGACCGCGGCGCCTCGCATGGCGCTGAAGCGGGAACTGCGGGGTGACCTGGACCATGTGGTGCTCAAGGCCATGCGCAAGGAACCCGGGCAGCGCTATGCTTCCCCGGCGGCATTGGCCGAAGACCTGCAGCGCTACCTGGACCGCGAGCCCATCCAGGCACGCCAGGGTTCCTGGCGCTATCGAAGCGGCAAATTTCTGCGCCGCAACGCGCTAGCGGTGACGGCCGCGGCCTTCATCATTCTGGCCATCGCCACCCTGACCACTTTCTACACCACACGCCTGCAAACCGAACGCGATGCGGCGCAGGCGGCCCGGCAATTGGCCGAGCGCGAACGCAGCGCGGCGCAAACCACGGCCGATTTCCTCGCCGGCCTGTTTCGCGCGGCCAGTCCGCAGGAATCGCGGCCCGACCTGCTCGCTCGGGATCTGCTGATGTCCGCCTCCAAGCGAATCGAAACCGAACTGTCCGGGCAGCCGCAAGTGGAAGCCCGGCTGCAGAATGCCATCGGCCAGGCCTTCTGGTCGCTTGGATTGCATGAGGAGGGAGAGTCCCGGATTCGGCGGGCCCTGGCGCTGATGCGCCAGGCCGCCCCGGATGACCCGCGCGGCGGCGACATGCTGGCGCAGTTTGGCCGTGAACTGGTGGAACATGAGCGCTATGACGAAGGCCTGGCGGTGCTCAATGAAGCCGAGACCTTGCTGCGGCGCGTCCTTGGCAGCGACCACACTGCGCTCGCCGCCATCATGCAGCACATCGACCGTGTCGCCAGCAACCGGCACCACGACACCTCGGACGAGCGCGGCTTACGGCTCGACGAGATCGAACGCATCTTCCGGGTGAACGGCCAGGAGATGAGTCGCGACTACGCGCTGCTGCTGGCTGCTCGCTCCGCCTGGCATAAGCAACGCTTCGAGTGGTCGCAAAGCATGGATGCGGTGAGTCAGGCCATCGCGATCCAGACCGCGGCGCTTGGTCGCCGTCACCCATCGGTCGTGTTTACCATTGAAGACCAGGCCCGCCTGCTCTATTTCCGTGGCGACTACCTGGCGGCCGCACCGCTGTTCGCGGAAGTGGTCTCGATCATCGAGGAATTCAAAGGCAGCGAGCACAGCGACATGGCCTGGTCGCTTTATTATCAGGCCAGAATCGCCCGCGAGACCGGCGACCACCCGCGGGCAGGTCAACTGGTGCGAAAACTGGTGCAGATCGAAACCATCACGCCGTTCACCGCCGACCTGCGCTATCTGGCGCGGGCGCTTTGTGCACAGGCGCTGGTTCAGGCCGACGCCGGCGAGCACGAGGCCGCACACGCGAGTAGCGAACGCGCGCGCGAAATCTTGATCAAGACCAGGCAGCAGCGCATCCAGATGGATGTGGTACACGAAGCGGCCGGCATCGCCGCCTTGGCGCGCGGCGATATCGAAACGGCCCTGCGGGAGATGCGCGCCTTGACCGCGGTCCGCCGCGCCGAGATCGACCCCGCGCAAACCGACACCCCGTTGGCCATTGGTCTTGAGGCCAGCGCCGAAGCCACCGCGGGCAAGCATGAACGGGCTCTGGCCCTTTTTGCCGAAGCGCTGGAACTGACACGCAGTCGCTACGACATCAACTATCCCAGCCGCGGTAGAATCCTGTGGGCACGCGCCGGGCTGCATGCCAGCCGCGGCGATGCGGCGGCGGCCGCCGCCGATCGCGTCGAGGCACGACGCATCCTCGCCATCCAGGGTCTGCCAGCGCAAAGCGCAGCCTGGACCTTGCCATCCGACGGAGCGCTTTAGACCATGATGGCATCCGCCTCGCTACAGGCCATTCACGGCGACACCATCGCGGTCTCTTCGCCATTCAAGATCGGCCGCGATGAGGGCGCCTCTCTCACGCTAGCGGACGAAGATGCCTCACGAGAACACGCGTTGCTCAGCCGCGACCCGGCCGATGGCGGCTGGTGGCTCACCGATCTGCAAAGCACCAATGGAACCTACGTCAATGGCCGGCGCATCCGTGCGGCAACCCGGATTACCGATGGCGACCGCATCCGCATCGGCAATGGCCAGTGGTATTTTCGCAGCAACGCATCGCGAGGCACTTCGCACCCACCGAATGAAGCCAGGACGCGAACGGTGCAGGACGAAATGGAATGCTGGTTGCTGCTCGCCGACCTGGTGGCTTCGTCACGATTGATTCAGTCGCTGGGCCACCATGACTACATGCAACAACTCTCGGACTGGCTCAAGCGGATGGAAGACATCATTCGCGCCAGTGGCGGCTTCATCAATGAAAGCACGGGCGACGGCTTTCTTGCGGTCTGGGATGCCAGGCGCCAGCCGATTGACCGCCTGTTGCGTGGCCTCGACGACCTGCTTGCCGCCCAGGCCGGGTCGCCCGCCCATCGCTGCCTTCTGCATCTCGGCATGGTGCTGGTCGGCGGCGCCGGCCCCAGCAGCGGCCTGGAACCGATCAACGGCAGCCCGCTCAATCTGCTGTTCAAGGCGGAACGCGCGCTGCCTGACCGCGCGCCCGGCATTTTTCTTTCAGACGCTGCAATTCAAGGCCTGGGAGATCACGATTTGCGCCTGCAGCCACTGAACGGGCTGGACATTCCAGGGTTCGAGCCCAGTTTGTGGTTCCGGGCCGGCCACTGAGTCCTTGCAGTCTCAGCGGGCGGCCGCTGCACCCTCAAGAAAGTACGCACGGAACAGCGGAGTCACACCATCCCCCTCACCCCAGAGCGCCTGGGCACGAGGACCTAAGGCCACCCGGGTAAACTCGCCCATCACCAGATGGGCAAGCGCCGCACGAATGTCTTCGGGTGGCACCAGCGGCGAGACACCGGCCATGAGCACGGTCGAGTGGATGATATCGATGAAGGCGCCCAGTTTCTGACTCAGGGCCCCATCGTCACCTTCGGCCAGGATCGCGTGCATGAGCGCGCCGCCCACCCCCTGTTCCTCGACTTCCAGTTCCCGCAGCACGCGAACGATCGCCTGCATGGTCTCCGCGTAATCCCCGCCGCCGGCGCCGATGGCGAGCAGGAGGCGTTCCCGGGCCATGCGCAGAATGTCATCGGTGACCGCAGCCAGCAGGGTCGCCTTGGACGGGAAATGATGCAGCAACGAGGGCCTCCGGATCCCGCAACGTGCAGCAATGGCTTCCAGCGGGGCGGCAACACCCTGCGCTGCGATCTCGATCCTTGCGGCGCGCAGGATTTTTGTCCGGGTGTCAGAGCTGTTGGCTGTTTTCTTTGGGCGTGCCATGAGATCGCGGCTTCGAAGACGTGTTTGGCGGATGCTGGAACATCAACGCCGTAACAATCAGCCGGCGTGTTTTCACGATTATGCCTGGTATTGACACATTAATCTACTGCGTAGTAGGTTTCGGTCGCATAGCACGATCGCAGCCGGCGGCATCCCGGCCGCCACCCAAATCAGTCCATCACCAGGAGTACGCGCATGCCCCGCATGACTTTCATCGAACACAATGGCACCCGGCATGCCGTGGAATTGCAGGAGGGCCAGTCGCTGATGCAACTCGCGGTAGACAATGCGGTACCTGGCATCGACGCGGACTGCGGGGGTGAATGTGCCTGCGGCACCTGCCATGTCATCGTTGCCGATGAATGGTTCGACCAGATGGGCGAGCGCAAGTCGGATGAGCAGCAGATGCTGAGCATGACCCCGGAAGCGACTGCAAGCTCACGCCTGGCGTGTCAGATTCAGGTCACCGATGCGATGGACGGCCTGGTCGTGCGTCTTCCCGAATTCCAGATGTAGGCCAGGAGCGCAACACGATGTCCCTGTATTCCACGGCAATCAACACCACGGCGCGTGTCATTCCCATGCACTGGCAGCTTCGTGCCATCGAACTTTTGCTCAAGCTCAAGGAAAAAACCATTGGCCTAAGGCCGGTCCCGGCTTTTGCTGAATCCCCCGCGCCCGATGTCAACGTTCTGGCGCTCGATGCCATCGATGTCAGCAATCCTTTTCTCTGGCGCCAGGGCCTGTGGAGTTCCTACTTCAAGCGCTTGCGCGATGAGGCGCCGGTGCACTACCAGCACCATAGCCCTTTCGGCCCATTCTGGTCGATCACCCGATACGAGGACATTCTGTTCGTCGACAAGCACCACGATCTGTTTTCTGCCGAACCGATCATCTTCCTCGGCGACCGCCCGGAAGGTCTCGCCCTGGAAACCTTTATCGCGATGGACCCGCCGAAACATGACCGCCAACGTCAATCGGTGCAAGGGGTCGTGGCGCCAAAAAACCTCAAGGAAATGGAGGGCTTGATTCGCCAGCGTACCCAGGACGTGCTGGACAGCCTGCCGGTGGATGAAGCCTTTGACTGGGTGCCGACGGTGTCCATCGAACTCACCGCCCGGATGCTCGCCACCTTGCTGGATTTCCCCTATGAAAAGCGTCATCTTCTGCCTTACTGGTCGGACCTGATCGCCGGCATGCCGGAAACCACCGGCGGCGAGCATGGCGACAAGGACGAAATTTTTGCCGGCGGCATCGACATGGTGCGGCACTTCTCCCGCCTCTGGCACGACAAGAAAGCACGGCTTGAAGCCGGCGAAGCGCCCGGCTTTGACCTGATCAGCCTGATGCAGACCAGTGAAGAGTCGAAAGACCTGATCAATCGTCCGCTGGAGTTCATGGGCAATCTCTCGCTGCTCATCGTGGGCGGCAATGACACCACCCGCAATTCCATGAGCGGCGGCGTGCTGGCCCTGCATCAGTTCCCCGGAGAATTCGCCAAGCTCAAGGCCAATCCCGCGCTGATCCCCAACATGGTGTCCGAGATCATCCGCTGGCAGACCCCATTGGCCTACATGCGCCGGGTGGCCAAACAGGATGTGGAACTCGCAGGCCAGACCATTCGCAAGGGGGACAAGATCTTGATGTGGTATGCATCGGGCAATCGAGACGAACGTGCCATCGAAAAGCCGGATCAGTTCATCGTCGACCGCAAGGGTGCCCGTAACCATCTGTCTTTCGGCTTCGGTGTGCATCGTTGCATGGGCAACCGTCTGGCAGAGCTGCAGTTGCGCATCCTCTGGGAGGAGCTGCTGGCCCGTTTCGAGACGATTGAAGTGCTGGGCGAACCGGAACGGGTGCAGTCCAATTTCGTGCGAGGCTATTCTCGCATGCTGGTCAAACTGGCTAAGAAAGCCTAAAAGGGCGCTTAGGTCCTGAGTCAGAACCTGAGCCGACCCAGGCACTGAATCCTTGTCTAATGGAGATCTTGTATGAATTTCGGCAGCATTTTGTGCGTGGCATTCACCGCGATCCTGGCGCTCACGGCGAACGCCAACCATGCCACGCTGGTGAGCCTTCTGCTGAGCAATGCCGTGGCACAGGTCGGCCTGTTCACAGTGGTGGCCTGCATTCCCTTCTGGCGCACCGGGCGCATGTCCTACGTGGACATCGCCTGGCCTTTTGGCGTGGCCACCATTGGCCTCATGATCCTGCTGCTGGGCGATGGCCATCCGCTGCGCAAGCTGGCCATTGCGGGCGTTTACGTGCTGATCGGCCTACGCATGGGCATGGGTGCCGTCCTGATGGGACGGGCCACCGGCGTGATCTTCAAAACCGAGTTCCCGCGTTACGAGTACCGCAAGATGGTGCTGCAGGGCTCGCATCCGGACAAGGTCCGTTTGCACATGCTGACCGAAATCCTGGCCCAGGCCTGCGCCAACATGTCGGTCCTGGCCCTGCCCGGTTTCATGCTGGCGCTGAACCCCAGCCCGGTGCTGTCCGCCTGGGAGATCGCCGGCATCGCCACCTGGGCCGCCGCCTACGTGCTGGAATCCACGGCCGATGCACAGAAGCTGCGCTATATCGCCAAGAACAAGGGTGGGGTCGGTGTCTGTGAGGTGGGGCTGTGGAAATACAGCCGCCATCCCAACTATTTCGCCGAGTGGCTGGTCTGGACCGGAATCGTCATCGCCGCCGTGCCTTCCTGGCTGGCCCTGCGCGAGAGTGAATCCTTGCTGATCTGGCTGACCCTGGGTCTCGGAGCCCTGGGCGCTTCAGCCATGATGTACACCACTTTGGTTTACCTGACAGGCGCGGTTCCGGCCGAGTACTACTCGGTCAGAAAACGCCCCGAATACACGGCCTATCAGCAACGCACCAACATGTTTTTCCCCTGGTTTCCGCAACAGCGCTCTGAGCAGAGCGCAAAGGATCGCTGATTTTGGATGACCTGCGGGCCAGCGATCGCAAAAACCGTGGTTTGCGGTCAGTACAAGCTGCAAAGGCCAGGATGGCTTTTTCATCGGCCTGTTAATATTGGCCCTCGGCGTAAGATGTCCGACTCGCGCCCTCGCCAATTGACGTCAGGATTCACCATGTTCGTGCGTGCCAGCTTTCCCGTCGTGCTGTGCTTTCTCATGATCGCCTGCCAGGGCGGGCGCGGCAGCGATCTGCCTGGCGACACCGTGGACGGAAGCGGCGACGCCGGCATCAAGATCATCGATGCGCCGTTTCAGATCTGTGTGGGCGATACGCTCTGCACGGTCGCCTCAGCAAGTCCAGTGCTGCCGTTGCCTTACTCGTACGCCGAGGGCACTGCACCCGGCCCCTTTCCGGGCACCGCGGGCGTGTTCCCTGCCCTGGGCTGGCTGGTCGGCACCAGCGAAAACCACAGCATTCTGGCCTCGCCCTTCCAGGGCAATCGACTGTCCGGCGTCGACAGCGGCGTGGTCTATGAAGTGATCGGGGTGCTTAAACGCGAGCAGCTGGGCGAGGATCTCGAACTCGAGCTGGCGACCAATGTTCCCGGCGCCGCACCAGCCCGGCTGCGCATCCGCCCGACCGCTGAGGGTGGCCACGAACTGTGGCTGCGCCCGCCCCCTGAAATCACCGGCAGCGTGGCCGCCACCCTGTTCACCCTGGACAGCCCCGCCGACGAAGGGGTTTTCGGTCTGGGCGCACGCAAGGATCGTTTCAACCAGCGCGGCCATATCCGCAATGTCTGGACCGAGCAGCAGAACACCGGCCTGAGCAACTTCGCCGAACTCAGCGGTCAGGGCGGCATCCCGGGGTTCGACCAGCTGGACCTCGAAGATGCCATTTTTCAAGATGAGCGCGCCACCTTCCCCAATGGCGCACAGGCGGCCTACTGGGTGGAAGGCGTGCTGTTTGGCTCGCGCGGCTGGGCGGTCTGGCTGCAGGAACCCCACTTCCAGCGCCTGGACCTGGCCGTCGATGCCCCCGACCGTCTGCGCTGGAGCATCATCGGCGCCGAGGAGGTGCACATCGGCCTGGCCGCCGGCACCCTGGAGCAGGCCAGCCAGGCCTATACCGGCTACTGGGGTCGCGCCCCCGCACCGCCCGGCTATGTCTATGAGCCCTGGATCCAGACCCTGAACCAGGGCGAAGGCGAAGCGGCGCCCAATGGTCAGGGCTACTGGGGTGGCCAGCGCGCCCGCTGCGAGATCGAGCAGTTCATGAACCGCGCCGAGCAGCACGAGATTCCGTTTCATCTGATTGGCGTGGAGGGCTGGCAGAGCCTGCCGCTGGGGCATCCGTCGTGCCAGAGCCGCACGCTGGAAGAAATCTGCGCGAGCTTGCCGACTGATGCCACCAGCTACGCTGCGGACGAAGCTCGCTTTGACGACTGTCGCAATGAGCGTGGCGAAAACTACCTGGATCATGTGCGTCAGCGCGGCTTCGAACTCGCCGGCTACTGGAACATGTTCCACACCGATCCAGCCTGTCCGGGTGACAGCGCAGCAGGCTGCACCGGCTCTGCCGGGGTGCCGCTGGCTTCGCAACAGGCCTATTACCAGGCGCGTGACCAGGACCTGTTCGTCAAAAACGCTCTGAGCGGTGCGGACCATCAGGTGGTGACCAATCGCCAGGGTCTGTCGGCGATCATCGACTTCACCCATCCCGATGTACTGCCGTTCTGGCAGGCCCAACTTTCCCGCATGTGGGATCAGGGCATCTACGCCTTCATGCACGATTTCGGTGAACTCACCACCGAGGAAATGCAGTTCGCCAGCGGTCAGCCCATCATCGCCGCACACAATGAGTATGCCCGCGCCTATCAGCGCGCCGCGCGCCAGGCCGCCGATCGGTACGAGGCGACCCATCCCGAAGCGGACATCTTCTTTTACGGCCGCGCCGGCATGACCGGCGCCTGCGCCCAGACACCAGGCGTATTCCCCGGCGACGAATCCACCACCTGGGATCTGGGCCACGGCCTGGCCTCGATCATCCCGACCATGCTCAATCTGTCCTTGAGTGGCTGCTACGCCTTCACCACCGATGTGGGCGGCTACATGGACCTGGCCACCCCCCGCACCAGCGAAGAGCTGTTCATCCGCTGGTCACAGGCTGCCGCCCTGTCCCCCATCATGCGGCTGCACAACTCCACCTTCAAAGGCAGCGTGTATCCCTGGACTTTCGCCGAAGAGGCCGGCGGCGCCGATCAGTTCGGAACCATCGACATCTTCCGCCGCTATGCCCGTTTGAAATCCAGGCTCGCCAGGGAAGTGTTGCTGCCCTGGGCCGAGGCCGCTGCCAGCAGGGGACGCGTTGGCCCAGTGCGCCCCATCGTGCTGGAAGATCAGAGCCCGGCCGCGCTCGCCATCGATCATCAATGGCTGCTCGGGCAGGACATCCTGGTCGCTCCGGTGATTGCACCCGGCGTCAGCGAGCAATCGGTCTATTTCCCGCAGGGCGCAAACTGGGAACGGGTCACGGTCGGCAATGAAGGTGAATTCATCACCACCGGCGAAATATATACCGGCGGACAGAGCGCCAGCGTCGTGGTATCCATGACCGACATCCCGTTGTTCCTGCGCCGCGCGCCACCATTCTGAAACCACATCGCAAGCCAGAGAGGCGCGCCACGCAATGCAGTGCTAGACATCTCGTGCAAAGCGCCCGGGGCCTGCGTTCGCCTCGCACAGCCGTGGAGGCCGTGTGCAATTTGCTTTCAGGAGGAACCAGTGCCGACGCCCAAAGAGCAAGCTCAGACCGTGTGGGCAAGAACCTGACGTACACGATGGCGAATCACCGGCACCAGTTCTTCTTCAAACCATGGATTGCGCTGCAGCCAGATGCGATTGCGCGGACTGGGATGAGGGAGCACAAAGATGTTGCGCTGGATCCAATGCCGCCAGTTGCTCACGCTGTCTGTCAGACTTCCCGTCGCCTGAGGCAGATGATATCTCAGCGCATACTGTCCGATCAGTAACTTGAGTTGAACTTGCGACAGACCGGCAAGGAATGGTTTGCGCCAGGTCTCGGCGCACTCCTTTCGAGGCGGTAGGTCACCAGAACGTCCTCTGCCCGGATAACAAAAACCCATCGGCAAGATGCAGACCTTGTCGGCATCATAAAACGCTTCGGTGCTCAGACCCAGCCACTGCCGCAAACGCTCCCCGCTGGCGTCCTGAAACGGAATCCCGCTTTCCTGAACCCTGCGTCCCGGCGCCTGACCCGCGATCTAGATCCTTGCCGCCGGACTGAACTGGAATACCGGCCGCACACCATGCGGGAGCTGCGCTTCACAGATCCGGCAGGCCCGTGCTTTCTCGCTCAGTTGCCGGGCATCAATCTCTGATGTCATCGGCCTGCCCCAGTCAACCCTCCACAATGCTACATTCCAGAGTCGTTCGGCGGAGAA
>JBFKDQ010000075.1:0-13130 GCA_041619555.1 Oceanococcus sp.
CGTTCGGGTCCACTGACCGAGCAGGGTGCGCAGCGCATCGCCCGCGGCCAGACGCAGGCCGTCGGTGATCATGCTGGTGGCCAGCAGGAACAGGCCGAGTCCGCCGAGCAGGGCGCCGAAATTGCTGAATGTCATGAGTTCTCCTGGGGTACCCAAAGCCGAAGCTGCCGGCCACCAGACCGCATGCAGGATTCAGGCGCAACCTGGCCGGCAACGCCGCGCCGCAGCTTGCAAGGGCTGCGCCGGCGCTCAGACGGAATCGCGCAATTCCAGCAGATTGCTCTGATTCACCTGGATCATGCCCCGCTTGGGACGGTCCAGATCAATGATAATGAAGACGATCATCGCGATCAGCGCGGACACGATCAAGGTCGGAGTCAGGACCCGCTGGCCGTTGAGCCCGCTGGAATAGCTCAGCATCCCGCCGGAGGTCACGAAGACCAGGAACAGCAGGAGCAAGACCACTTCCGGCACGTGCATCTGTTGCAGGGCGCTGCGCTTGCCCTGCGCATCGATCACCGCGGTCAGCGCGGCCATGTACGCGCCGCTGGTCACCGGGCGTGGGTCGAGCGCCGCGGCCTGGATGGCCAGATCCCAGAGCGCTTGTTGCAGCATCAAGTCGACGGTGTGTTCGTTGTAGAGCTGCTTGACCGTTTTCAACCCGTCCGTGGAAACGGGGTAGAAGCCCTTTGATATTGATGTTCAGGCGTGCGATGCATGCGGCGGTGCCGTTAAGATCGTAGCCGCCATCGAAGAGCGAGGGGCCATCAGGAAGATCCTGGATTACCTGGAGGAGCAAGGCGCGATGCCGCAGGCTTACTACCGCCCGGCAGTGCGTGCCCCGCCAGGACTGAAGTTGGTTCCTGTTCTGCATTAACGACTGCCCAAAATGCCTGGCCGAGAAGGGCAGGGTCTCGCTCGTTTCCTAGTCAGAAAAACGGCCGGTAGCAGGACTCTTCGGCTCGGATTCGACCCATTTTCGGAGAACCTGCAGGCCAGGTTGGCTGAAGAACCCCCCAAAATCGACCGCAAGCAAGGCTTCGGCTGCAGTTAGGTACTCGTCAGAGGGCGTAGAGGGCGTTTGTTTTTTCTATACTCCAGGGGCCCCGCGACATAATGTGCTGACCCTGACCGGCGGCGCGATAGGCCAGGGCTTGCGGGGCGCTCTGGGCGCGGCCATCGCCTGTCCGGACCGTCCGGTGCTGGCCCTGGTCGGCGATGGATCGGCCATGTACACCATCCAGGCCTTGTGGAGCATGGCGCGTGAGCAGGCCGATGTCACCCCGTGGTGTTCAACAACCGCTCCTATGCGATCCTGAACATCGCGCTGCAGCGGGTCGGCGCGGAAGGTGCCGGCAAAACCGCCAAATCGCAGCTGGATCTGGCCGGGCCGGATCTGGATTTCGTGCAGCTGGCCCAGGGCATGGGCGTGCCGGCCGAGCGGGTGGAGACCTGCGAGGCTTTCTATGCGGCCCTGCAGAAGGCCTTCAATGAACCTGGCCCGCATCTGATCAAGGCGGTGGTGCCCAGTGCTTTCACCGGGGTCAAGCTCAAGGCCATGCCGCATCTGCTCAAGACCTTCGATTACATGCCCAATCCCATGGCCAAGGCGATCAAGAAGATCCCGCCGTAGGGGAGGGCTGCGGCTTGCGCCATGGCGCAGGCTTACGGGTTGGCTGCTTGTGGGGCATGGCTGTGGATGCCCATGTTTTTTCAGCCTGCCGAGGCCTGTTCGTGTCGATGCTGCTTCAGTGCGTACATCTGCTGGTCGGCTCGGCTGAGCAGGGTGTCGGGCTGGTCGCCGGTGCGGGAATCCACGACGCCCACGCTGGCCCCGGCATAATCAAGCTGGATGTCCTGGTGGTGAAATGCTCCGGTCGTTGCCCGTTCCAGTCGGTCCTGCAGCCGATTCGGCTCGTTGCCGCTGGTGAGCACCACGAATTCGTCGCCGCCCAGGCGGCCCACCAAGTCTCCAGTACGCACGCAGGCACGCAAGCGTTCGGCTATGTGGATCAGGAAATGATCGCCGATGTCATGGCCATACCGGTCGTTGATCTGCTTGAAATCGTCCAGATCGATGAAGGCTACGAGGAGTTGGTCGCCCCTGCGTTCGGTGTGCGCCAGCAGGCGGGTCAGTTCGTTGATGACCGCTCGGCGATTGGCCAGGCCGGTGAGCGGGTCGGTCATGGCCCGGGATGAGAGCTCGGCGTTGCTTTTCCGGAGCATGGCCAGCAGACGCTCGCGTTCGATTTGCTGGGCGATCAGGCGGGCAAACAGGCCGAGTACCCTGAGCTCATCGGCTTCAACCGGGACCTTGCGGCCACTGGCGGCGCACAAGGTGCCGTAGAGGGTGCCGTCGATCGTGTGCACCGGCTGACTGACATAGGTCTGTATGCCCAGTGCTCGGGCGGCATCCGAGTCGCCCCAGCAGCCGGCAACGTCGTCGGTATAGGGTTTGCCCTCGTCCAGGGCGCGCTTACACAAGGTGTCTCCCCAGGGCACCGACAGACCTTCCGGAATGGTCAGCTGCTTGGAGTTGCGGGCATACACGATATGTTGAATGCCCTCACCTTCATCGATCGACGTCAGATAGGTGGATTCCAGCCCCATCACGACTTCAAGCAGGGCCAGCATCGGGCGTACCAAGCTTTCCAGGTCGTTGGCTCCGGTGACATCCTGCGCGAGTTGGTTAAGTAGTGAATCCATTGGGTTGCCGCAATTTCAATGACGATTTATGCGTAATCCAGCTGCTGTAGGGTTCAGATGGATCAAATGGGCACCAACTGTCAGAGAGCCTTAATGATCAGTTGCTTCCTAATTCTCCTGTGGAGGCGATGAAAAAACCGTGAATGTTCTCGGTGTTGTGGCGAGCATGTCTTGTCCAGCAAGCAGGCTAGGTCGTCGGCGCGTTCGTGCATAAAGGTCACCGCGACCGTGGCCGCGCCGGCCTGAGGTGCTGAGCGGCAGGTCATCAAGCCGCGTCCTCAAGCGGAGCCACGGCTTCTTCAGCGGCTTCCGGCAGGGCGGCTGGCAGGCGGCTGTCGATGCGCCCGGCGGCCTTGCTGAACAGCTCGAACATGCGATGCAAATTGCGCAGGGTGTCGAGAGTCTGATGCAGGCTCTGGGCATTGCCGGCACTGCCCAGAGCATTCTGCAGCAGCGCATCGCGAGCGCGTGCGTACTGGGTTTTCAGCGCTTCGCGGCGACCCCGGTCCAGGGCCAGATGAGGCGAGCCGGTGGTTGGCCAGGCCTGAATCAGGTCCTGTAATGCGCCGAGGAACTCCGGCGTGGTGGCGCGCAGGGACTGCAGATGGCCGGCTGCAAGCCCAAGCCGGGCGGCTTCATTCAATTGCCGGGTGATGCGCAGCACATCCATCAAGGCCTGCACATGCTTGGCGCTCAGTCGTCCCCGATCGAGGTGGGCGACATGGCCATCAATCGTTCCGGTGAGGGTCTCGATCGCATCATGCAGCCCCCGGATGGCCTTGTGATCCGGTTGCGGGCTCAGCAGGGCAGAGGCCAGCCCGCGCCCCAGTTCCAGGACATGCAGCAGTTCCAGTCGCATCGTGTCCAGGGCCAGGGCCGGGGTCCCGAGGCTGGTGGAATCGATGTAGCGCGGGCGTTCCAGTTGCTCCAGCGGGCTGCCGAAATGGCGCAGCAGAAAGCGTGCGAGGCGAGGGGTGAGGGGCCAGAGCAGCAGCACGCCCAGCACATTGAAGACGGTATGAAACAGGGCCAGGATCATGGCCAGCGGCGGCTCTCCGGCCAGCAGTTGGCCCAGCCATCCGACCAGCGCCAGCATCACCGGCAGGAGAAGCAGGGCAACCCCGCCGGTCAGCAGGTTGAACACCACATGCGCGGCGGCCACGCGTCTGGCATTCGGGGTGGCCCCGAGGGCGGCGAAAATGGCGGTGGAGGTCGAACCGACATTGGCGCCGATGACCATCGCGGCCGCGCCCGGCAGGGCCAGCACGCCGCCGCTGGCGGCGGTCAGGACGATGGCGATGGCCACGCTGGAGGACTGGGTGACGACGGTCATGAAGAAGCCGACGCCCACATACGCCAGGATGCCCCACAGGGAGTCCGCCCGGATCAGGCTCAGATCGATGCCCTGGGTCAGGCCTTCAAAAGCGGTGCGCAGCACGTCAATGCCGATGAAGAACAGACCGAAGCCCGCCAGCGCCTCGCCGATCGCGCCGCTGCGTCGGCCCGCGCCGAGCAGGCGCAGGATCATGCCGGCGCCGATCATGGGCAGGGCGAACACTTCCACCTTGATCTTGAAGCCGACGATGGCGACCAGCCAGCCGGTCATCGTGGTGCCGATGTTGGCGCCATAGACCACCCCGAGGGCCTGGTGCATGGTCAGCAGATTGGCATTGACGAATCCGATGGTGGCGACAGTGACCGCACCGGAGGATTGCACGATCGCGGTAATCAGGCTGCCGGACGCAATGCCGCGCAGCGGCGTTCGGGTCCACTGACCGAGCAGGGTGCGCAGCGCATCGCCCGCGGCCAGACGCAGGCCGTCGGTGATCATGCTGGTGGCCAGCAGGAACAGGCCGAGGCCGCCGAGCAGGGCGCCGAAATTGCTGAATGTCATGAGTTCTCCTGGGCTACCCAAAGCCGAAGCTGCCGGCCACCAGACCGCATGCAGGATTCAGGCGCAGCCTGGCCGGCAACGCCTCGCCGCAGCTTGCAAGGGCTGCGCCGGCGCTCAGACGGAATCGCGCAATTCCAGCAGATTGCTCTGATTCACCTGGATCATGCCCCGTTTGGGACGGTCCAGATCAATGATAATGAAGACGATCATCGCGATCAGCGCGGACACGATCAAGGTCGGAGTCAGGACCCGCTGGCCGTTGAGCCCGCTGGAATAGCCCAGCATCCCGCCGGAGGTCACGAAGACCAGGAACAGCAGGAGCAGAACCACTTCCGGCACGTGCATCTGCTGCAGGGCGCTGCGCTTGCCCTGCGCATCGATCACCGCGGTCAGCGCGGCCATGTACGCGCCGCTGGTCACCGGGCGTGGGTCCAGCGCCGCGGCCTGGATGGCCAGATCCCAGAGCGCTTGCTGCAGCGCGCTGATCTGTCGCGCATAGGCGCCGCGTGCTTGCGCCTGACTCAGATCCAGCGCACCGACCTGAATCCGCAGGTCGAGATACTGGCGGCTCAGGTCCTCGGCGGTGTCGCGCAGCTCGGCCGGAAGTAACTGCAGGCGCAGATTCAAGGTGCCGATCGCATTGGCCTCCTCGATCAGGGCCTGGCTGCGTTGATCGAAACGCTGCATCGCGATGCTGAAGGAAAAGCCCAGCAGCAGGGCGAGCAGGCCGAGGATGCTGCCCTGGATCGAGCCCGTCAGCGAACGGCTCTCCTCTTCGGTGCGATTCTGCACCAGGCGACCGATGCGGTAGCCCAGTTCATAGATCAGCACCATGCCAAGGAACAGCGCGGCGGTAATCAGCAGGCTGTTCAGGTGGTAGAGCAGTTCGGGCGGTTTGGGCATGGACAGGTCCGTGGATGGGAGCCTCAGCCTAGCGGGTCAGCGCCGAGATCGGCAATGCATCGGCCTTGCATCGGTGGCAGATCGGCGCCCGCAAAACGTTGCGGTTGGCGCGTAGCCGGGGGCGTCCGAATGGCTTGGCAGCCGGGTAATATAAATGGCATATCAATATAATAATATTCAAATGGGCTCGGCAGAAGACGAGTGCTCGGGTCCGAAACCGTTGGGAAAGTGCGATGTCTGGCTGTGCTCATTTCAATGTGTCGCGTTCGCGCCGAAAGCCGCGCGAGCGCCTGCTCGCCCTGTTTTTCGTCCGCCCCTATCGCTGCCAGGATTGCGATCAGCGCCTGTGGCGCCGCCAGCCTTCAGCGACTGCCGGCATGGTCTGGCTCGCCTTCGGGCTGTTGATTCTGGTTCTGACTCTCATCTGAGAGCGCGGCGCTGGCCATGGCAGCAGGACCGGTTCTGAGCGGGTCGCGATCGATGTCACGGCACGGCCACGCTTGGGGTTGCGCGCCGATCGCAAGCCGCCTGGTGGGCTCGAAAGGTGCCGAAGAAATCGTCCTGGTTTTCTGTGAACCAGTTCACGAAGCCGCAATGTGAAGGCGGGCATACTAGCACCCCCGTGTGCAGGCCATTCGGGCTGCGCGGGATCGTGGTCACCGGCGTCCGTCGCGCCACGGTCGGTTTCGTATCGGAGGTGGAAGGATGATTGCTGGAGGGTTGTGGATCTTGAGGTGTCGTGCGCGAGGCCCGTCGCGCAGGCGCCGGCCCCATTCGAGGCAAGCGGCATGATGCCAGCCTGCGCCCACCATGATCTGCTGCGCCAACGTCGCTGTTCCATCGGGAGACTGAGCGTGCTGCTACGCCTGCGCCCGGTGCGCTGCATGCATTGCCAGCAGCGCTTGTGGCGCTATGCCGGTTTCTGGCCGCTGGACCTGGGCTTGCTGGCCCTGGCACTTGGTTTCTGGTTCACCCGGATGGCCTGATCCCCCCGCGCCTTTGCGGCGATGCGCCTCGCGCCTGACCGCAGGGGCTCGGGTATCGCTGTTGGCGCCGACGGGCAGCCCGACCGGGCGGCGGGGATCCCTGGTGTCCCGCCTTGCCGCTCCCCGCGCTGGGAGCGGACACTGTACTGATGGTGGCCACGGATGGCGCTAAGGGGATGCGATGGATTTTTCACAGTTGATCCCGGAAACGTCCGGCGAAAATGATACGGTCTGGGCACTGGACGACCAGTTGAATCTGGTCTGGGCCAACGAGGCCTGGCGGCGTTTCGCCGGTAAGAATGGCGGTGAGGCCCTGCTGCAACCCGGCGCGAACCGGAACCTACTGGACAATCTGAGTGGCAGTGCCCGTTTGCGCTGGCGGTCCATCACGCAGCTGCTGCTGGGTGGTCATCTGCTCTGGCACGAAGAGGAGTTCCCCCACCCCTCGACCCTGGTTTCCGTCCTGAACAGGCCATGCTCGCCCTGGCCGGGGAGAACATGCTCTACGCCACCGGCCTGCTCCTGCGTTTAACCGCGTCCAGCCAGACCCCGGAGGTTACGAGCTTCTGCCACGATGCGCCGATTTTTTCCCGCAGCGGCCATTTCGACTTGAGTCCGGGGCGCCGGTGGGCATGGTCGAGGAGATGGAAGCCTGGCCGGTGGAGCGGATCGATCTGCGGCGCCATGGGGGCGCTTCATGATCTATTCGGATGGGGTGACCGAGCAGTTCGACCTGCATGGCAATATGTTCGGCATTGACGGGCTGGATCGGGGCATTCAGGCGGATCTGACCCAGCCCGGGCAACACGCGAGAAGCACGCTGGAATCGTTTCGCGGCAGCGCCCTGATCAAGGACGAGGGTACCCTGTGCCTGCTGGATTTGCAGGATTGCTAAGCCCGTCGGAGGGCTGAATGCCGGCTGGCCGTGCCGCGCCATGGGTATGGTCGGCCGCCCAGGTGCGCCTGATCGGATCTTTGACTAAGATTCTTGTTGGCCGGCCTGGGGTTAAAGGGGGCTGGCCTGTTGAACCGGCACGACTCGATGACAAGAACAGGAGGGATCGAGATGAGGGCAGTTCTGATGATCTTGATGGGGATGCTGATTGGCGTCAGTGCGGCCCAGGCCCAGGGGGTGCAAGGTCAGCTGGCGCTGACCGCGGCCTGGGATCTGGGGGGTGAACAGCTCCATCCGCGGCTGGGTCTGCGCTGGCAGCAACAGCTGCAGACCGATGACAGGCCGCGCAGCTGGGCCTGGGATCTGCAACCCGGCGACTGGCGCAGCCTGCGTTTCCAGGGCCGGCCATTGTTCGCGCCCGGCATGCGGCGCGCCGAAGACCAGGAGGACGGCCAGTCCTGGGGCATGAACGCGGCGGTCGTGATTATCGCGATCGGCGCCGCGGTGGGTTTGCTGGTGATGGCGGCCGGCGATGCGGCAAGTCAGCAGCAGCCGCAGACGAATCAGGGTGGGGCGGGTGACTGCGATGTCCCCGGCGCGCCGCCGGTCACCGGCGCGTGTGTGGGGCAGTTCGGCAACTAAGAGGCCCTTGAATTGGACATTGCTGGCCTTGCCAGCACTCGCGGACCGGACGGCGGTTTCCCGGTCCGCTGCCGGAAGCGCTTCTCAGTCCGCGGTGACCGGTCCGCCGCGACGCTTGCGCCGGACGGGCGGGTGCGCTGGCTGCGCCGGGTTCATGTCGGTAGTCAGGTCGCTGGCCAGGTAGCTGGCCAGGGCACCAAGCTGCTGGGCCTGGACCTTGTCGATCACCTCGACAAAGGCCGTGATGTCCTGCGGGCTGTAGCCGCCGGCCTGATAGCGCAGGGTGATGCGGCTGCCCTGCGGAAGTTCCTCGAAGATCCAGTCCAGCGCGCCTTGCCAGCCCATGCCCTGTAAGGGGCCCAGGCCGCCCTGCATGCGCAGCAAACGCCCCGGGTCTGCATGGACGATCCGCATGTGTTCGACCTGTCGGTCATCATCGATTTCGCAGAAGCAGCCGCCGGCCCGGGCGCTGAGACTGAGATTCCCGGCGCTGCCGAACCAGGTGTGATCGGCGGGCCACCAGTGATCGATGCGCCCGACCAGCGCCTGCCAGGCCAGGGTTCGAGGGGCTTTGACCTCGACCGTGTTTTGCAGCAGAAAACCATTGGCGTCGGCGGCCACCACCCGGGCCTGCGCGGTGCTGCAAAGCAGCAGCGCCGCGGTCGCAAGTAGGGTGCATCTGATGTGCATGGGTCGGCTCGGGTTCGGGGTCAGCTGGTCAGACTGCCTTCCCGGTCAGGGCGAATCAAGTCCTTGCGGTCCGGGCGAACGGACATGAGCAGATCGCCGTCCGCCTCTGCAGGGTGGGCGCTGACTTGATCTACATCACGACGTTTGTTTGACGCGCTGCAAGACTGATGCCGTCTTTCTCTGAGCGGCCGTCCTGATGGATACCTTGCGTAGAAAACAGTACCAGGTGCTGGGACTGAGCACTCTGGCCTTTGCGGCGAATTTTGCCGTCTGGACCGTGTTCGCGGTGATCGGGGTCAAGATCAAGGCGGAACTGGGACTGAGCGAAACCCAGTTCGGCATCCTCGTGGCCACCCCGATTCTCACCGGTTCCCTGAGCCGCCTGCCGCTCGGCATTCTGACCGATCGCTACGGCGGCCGGCCGGTCTTTCTGGCCCAGATGCTGCTGACCGCCAGCGCCACCTTCGGCCTCTCTTTCGCCACCCAGTACTGGCATTTCCTTGCGACCGGCCTGTGCGTGGGGCTGGCTGGCGGATCGTTTGCGATCGGCATCGCCTACACCTCGGCCTGGTTCGAAAAAAAGCGTCAGGGCACCGCGATGGGCATCTTCGGTGCGGGCAATGCCGGCGCCGCGATCACCAACCTCGCCGCGCCAATCATCCTGGTGGCCTATGGCTGGCAGATGGTGCCCAAGGTTTACGCGGTGGCGCTGGTCGCGATTGCAATCCTGTTCTGGCTGTTCACCTACGACGATCCGACTCACGCCCGGCGGCGCGCGCAGGGTGAGCATGTGGCGCTGCGGGATCAGCTGGCGCCGCTGCGGAACCTGCAGGTCTGGCGCTTCGGGCTCTACTATTTCTTCGTTTTCGGCGGCTTTGTCGCGCTGGCCCTGTGGCTGCCCAAGTACTACGTCGCCGAGTATCAGCTGGATCTGAAAACGGCCTCGTTCATCACCCTGCTGTTCACCCTGCCGTCCGGACTGATCCGCGCGCTGGGCGGCTGGGCCTCCGATCGCTTCGGTGCGCGCATCGTCAACTGGTCGGTGTTCTGGGTCTGTCTGGTGGCGCTGTTCCTGCTGTCCTATCCGCAGACCACGATGATCATTCACGGCATCGACGGCGATGTGCATTTCGCCGTCGGTCTCGGGGTCTGGAGTTTCACTGCTCTGGTCTTCGTGGTCGGTATCGCGATGGGCGTGGGCAAGGCCAGTGTTTATCGCCTGATCGCCGACTACTACCCCGAAAACGTCGGTTCGGTTGGCGGCCTGGTCGGTGTCATCGGCGGTCTCGGCGGCTTCTCCTTGCCGATCATCTTCGGCCTGATCGCCGACCTGATTGGCGTGCGCAGTTCCTGCTTCATGGTGCTGTTCGTCCTGGTCGCCATTTCCATGCTCTGGATGTACTTCGCGATCCGCGAACTGGAAGGTCGCAAGCAGCTGCATGAGCGATTCGAAGGCCCGCAAATGCAGCCTCTGCGCCCGTGGCGTCCTGATGACGTTCACATCGATAAAGCCCTCAAGGGCACCTAAAGGGAGAATCCTCATGTCCATCGCCATTCCACACCCGCCGCATTCCGGCGCCAAGGAGCGAGTCCTGACCGACTGGCGTCCGGAGGATCCACAGTTCTGGTCGCAGACCGGCCGCGCCATCGCCCGCCGCAATCTGTGGATCTCGATTCCCTGTCTGCTGCTGGCTTTCGCGGTCTGGCTGGTGTGGAGTGCGGTCACCGTGCGCCTGAACAGCATCGGTTTCAGCTTCTCCACCAATCAGCTGTTCTGGCTCGCCGCCCTGCCGGGGCTGTCCGGGGCGACCTTCCGCATCTTCTATTCCTTCATGGTGCCGATTTTCGGCGGCCGCAAATGGACCACGCTGAGTACCGCATCATTGCTGATTCCGGCGCTGTGGATGGGCTTTGCGGTCAAGGATCCGCAGACCCCGTATCTGGTTTTCGTCACGATCGCCCTGCTGTGCGGTTTCGGCGGCGGTAATTTCGCCTCCAGCATGGCCAATATCAGCTTTTTCTATCCCAAGGCCCAGCAGGGCACCGCCCTGGGACTCAACGCCGGGCTGGGCAATCTGGGCGTCAGCGTGATGCAGTTTGCCGTGCCGGCGGTGATCACCGCCGGCATTTTCGGCGGTCTGGCGGGCGACCCGCAGCAGGTGGCGGGCAGCGACAGCCAGCTCTGGTTGCAGAACGCCGGTTTCCTGTGGGTGCCTTTCATCGCCCTTTTCACGGTCGTCGCCTGGTTCGGGATGAACGACATCGCCGATGCCAAAGCCTCATTCAAGGAGCAGGCGATCATCTTCAAGCGCAAGCATCAGTGGGTGATGAGCTGGTTGTACACCGCCACCTTCGGCTCTTTCATCGGCTACTCGGCCGGATTTCCGATGCTGATCAAGACCCAGTTCGTCGGTGTCGATCCGCTGCAGTACGCGTTTCTCGGGCCGATGGTCGGGGCCCTGATCCGCCCGGTCGGCGGCTGGCTGGCCGACCGCATGGGGGGGGCGCGGGTCACCTTGTGGAACTTCGTGCTGATGATCGCGGCGGTGCTCGGGGTCCTTCATTTCCTGCCGGGTGAGGGCGATGCGGGGAGTTTCTGGGGGTTCTTCGCGATGTTCATGCTGCTGTTCACCACCACCGGCATCGGCAATGGCTCCACCTTCCGGATGATTCCGATCATCTTCCGCACCCAGCATGAGCGCTGGTCGGCGACGCGTGGCGCCGAGGCTCAGGCCAGGGCGCAGAAGGATGCCGGCAAGGAAGCCGCTGCCACCCTGGGTTTTTCTTCGGCGGTGGCCGCCTACGGTGCGTTCTTCATTCCCAAGGCCTACGGCACCTCGATCGCGCTGACCGGCGGGGTCACCGGCGCGCTGACCGTGTTCATCTGCTTCTATCTCAGCTGCCTGGTGGTGACCTGGTGGTTTTATGCCCGCAAGCACGCCGAAGTGCCGTGCTGATCGTGGCCGAAATAAGGATGCCAACATGAGTCATTTTCTTGATCGCCTGAGCTTCTTCAAGCGGCACGCCGAGCCCTTCGCCGACGGCCACGGCCAGACCACGACGGAGGATCGCAGCTGGGAGAACGCCTACCGGCAGCGCTGGCAGCACGACAAGATCGTGCGTTCCACGCATGGCGTGAACTGTACCGGTTCCTGCAGCTGGAAAATCTATGTGAAGAACGGTCTGGTCACCTGGGAGACCCAGCAGACCGACTACCCGCGTACCCGTCCGGATCTGCCCAATCATGAGCCGCGTGGCTGTCCGCGCGGCGCGAGCTATTCCTGGTACATGTACAGCGCCAACCGGCTGAAATATCCCTTGCTGCGTTCATCCCTGGTGCGGTTGTGGCGAGAGGCCCGGGCGCAGCATGCCGATCCGGTGCTGGCCTGGACTTCGATCGTGGAGGACGAGGCCAAAACCCGGCAGTACAAGACGCAGCGCGGCCAGGGCGGCTTCATCCGCAGCGACTGGGACGAGGTCAACGAATTGATCGCCGCGGCCAATGTGTACACCGCGAAAAAATACGGGCCGGACCGGATTATCGGCTTCTCGCCGATTCCGGCCATGTCGATGGTGTCCTATGCGGCCGGATCACGTTACCTGTCGCTGATCGGCGGCGTGTGCATGAGTTTTTACGATTTCTACTGTGATCTGCCGCCCAGTTCACCGATGACCTGGGGCGAGCAGACCGATGTGCCCGAATCGGCCGACTGGTACAACGCCGGTTTCATCATGATGTGGGGCTCGAACGTGCCGCAGACCCGCACCCCCGATGCGCATTTCATGACCGAGGCGCGCTACAAGGGCACCGAGATCGCGGTGGTGTCGCCGGATTATGCTGAGGCGACCAAGTTCGCCGATCAGTGGCTGGCGCCCAAACAGGGCACCGATGCGGCGCTGGCGATGGCGATGGGTCATGTGATCCTGAAGGAATTCCATATCGATACGCCTAGCGCGTATTTCCAGGACTATTGTCGCCGCTATACCGACATGCCCTTGCTGGTGCGCCTGGAAGAAGGGCCAAAGGGTGTGGTCGCAGGCCATTATCTACGTGCCTCCGACCTGGCCGAGGGGCTGGGCGAAGCGCAGAAAGCGGAGTGGAAAACCGTTGCCTGGGATGCTGCCAGCCAGATGCTGATCGTACCCAAGGGCTCGGTCGGCTTCCGCTGGAGCGAGGGTGCGCACTGGAATCTGGAGCAGACCGATGCCGAAGGCCGGGCACTGGATCTGGCCTTGTCCTTGCGGGAGAGCGCCGACGAGGTCGCCGAGGTGGCGTTTCCCTACTTCGGCGGGGTGGAACATGCGCATTTCGCCTCCAGCGATCATCCCGAGATTCTCATGCGCCGGGTTCCGGTCAAGACTATCACCCTGGCCGATGGCAGCAGCGTGCAGGTGGCCACGGTCTATGACCTGA
>JBFKDQ010000076.1:0-11187 GCA_041619555.1 Oceanococcus sp.
CTGGTGTCCTTCGTGGAGGAAGGCGACAAGATCAAGGTCACCATGCGATTTCGGGGGCGTGAAATGGCCCACCAGGAAATCGGGCTCAGCGTTCTTGAGCGAGTGAAGAAAGATTTGGAAGAACTGGCGCAGGTTGAGCAGATGCCCAAGGTCGAGGGTCGACAGATGGTCATGGTCATGGCGCCCAAGAAAACTTAAAGGAAACAGCAGCAAGATGCCGAAGATTAAAACCAAGCGAGGCGCAGCCAAGCGCTTTCGTGCCACAGCGAACGGATTCAAGCGCGCCCAGAGCCACAAGCGCCACATCCTGACCAAGAAAAATCGCAAACGCGTGCGCAATCTGAACAAGAATCAGATGGTCTGCAAAAGCGATGTTGCCACCGTGAAGCAGATGATGCCTCACGCTTAAAGGCGCTCCTCACCGAGCGCGGATCCGAGCAGGATCCACGAGCGCAGCGGGCCACCGGCATTGCCCCCTCGCTCTGAATTTTTTCACCTCTCCACCAAGGAAATCAAAATGCCAAGAGTAAAACGTGGTGTAACCGCGCGAGCGCGGCACAAGAAAATTCTCAAGCAGGCGAAAGGGTATTACGGCGCCCGCAGTCGTAATTACAAAACCGCCCGCCAGGCTGTCTTCAAGGCCGGTCAGTACGCCTACCGTGACCGCCGCCAGAAGAAGCGTCAGTTTCGCGCGCTCTGGATCGTGCGCATCAACGCCGGCGCCAAGGCCAACGGTCTGTCGTACAGCAAGTTCATCCATGGACTGAACAAGGCCGGCATCGAAATGGACCGCAAAGTCATGGCCGATCTGGCGCTGCATGATGCAGCCGCCTTTGCTGCTCTGGTCGAAAAAGCCAAAGCCGCACTCTGATCCGCATTGCGCACGGCCGTGCGCGGTGACGTGTAACAACAAGGGAAAGTCGGCCTCCGTCTTTCCCTTTTTTATTTTTCCGGCAAGTTCATGGCAAATACAGAATCCCTCAAACAGCAGGCCCTGCAGTCCATCAAGGGCTGCACCGAGCTCAAGCAGCTCGAAGAGCTGCGCGTACAGTACCTGGGCAAGAAGGGTGAGGTCACCGCCCTGCTCCACGGCCTGAAAGACATGGCCGCCGAGGAGCGCCGGGCCTTCGGCCAGGCGGTGAATCAGCTCAAGCAGGATCTGCAGCAGGCCCTCAATGTCCGGCGTGAGTCCCTGCAGGCCGAGGCCCTGGCGCAGGCCCTGGAAGCCGAGCGCATCGACGTCAGCCTGCCGGGCCGCGGCGAGATTGGCGGCGGCCTGCACCCGCTGACGCTCATCCGCCAGCGCATGCTCGACATTTTTCAGGGCGCCGGCTTCAGCATTGCAGAAGGCCCGGAAATCGAAGACGACTATCACAATTTCGAAGCCCTGAACTTCCCGCCCGACCACCCCGCCAGGGCGATGCACGACACCTTTTACGTCGACGGCGAATCGCATCTGTTGCGCACCCATACCTCGCCGGTCCAGGTTCGTACCCTCAAGGCCAGCCAGCCGCCGGTGCGCATCGTCGCTCCGGGCCGCGTGTATCGCTGCGATTCCGATCGCACCCACAGCCCGATGTTCACTCAGCTTGAAGGCCTGTATGTTGCGTGCGATGTCAGCTTTGCCGACCTGCGCGCCGACCTTGAAGAATTTCTCGCCGCGTTCTTCGACCGGGAATTGCGCGTCCGTTTCCGGCCTTCGTTTTTTCCGTTCACCGAGCCTTCCGCTGAAGTGGACATTGAATTCGACCATGGCGATGGTCAGGCCAGCTGGCTCGAAGTGGCAGGCTGCGGCCTTGTCCATCCCAATGTACTGCGCGAAGCCGGCGTCGACCCGAGCATTTACAGTGGCTACGCATTCGGCTTCGGCATCGAGCGCATGGCGATGCTCTATTATGGAATCAATGACTTAAGGCTATTTTTTGAAAATGACCTGAGGTTCCTTTCGCAGTTCCGCTCCGTCGCACAAGCCTGAATACCGCATGAAACTGTCTTATCAATGGCTCAATGAATGGGCCCAAACCGATCTGTCCGCCGCCCAGGCTGGCGAAGCGCTGACCCTGGCCGGTCTGGAGCTCGATGATCTCGAGGCCGCCGGCCCCGACCTGGATGGCGTTGTCGTCGGCCAGATCCTCACCGCAGAGCGTCATCCGGATGCCGACCGTCTGCGGGTTTGCCAGGTCGATGTCGGCGCCAGTGAAGCGCTGGGCATCGTCTGTGGTGCACCCAATGCCCGCGCCGGGCTCAAGGTCGCCGTGGCCACCGTCGGCACCCGGCTGCCGGGCGATTTCAAGATCAAGAAAAGCAAGATCCGCGGCGTGACTTCGCTGGGCATGCTCTGTTCGGGTGGCGAACTCGGCCTGCAGGACACCGATGGCATCCTGGAACTCGGCGCCGAGCTGCCAATCGGCCAGAGCCTGAAAGAGGCGCTGGCCTTGCAGGACAGCGTGCTGGACATCGCCCTCACGCCCAATCGCGGCGACTGTTTCAGCGTTCGCGGGATTGCCAGGGAACTGGCCTGTGTCGCCGATGGACAGTTTGCGGCGCCATTCGAGCCCGAAACCGTTGCGGTCAGCCTGAGCGACAGCCTAGATGTCGACATTGCCGAAGGCCGGGACTGCAGCAGTTACGCCGGCCGCATCATTCGCGGTCTGAACCGTGATCTGGCGACACCGGACTGGCTGCGCGAGCGCCTGCGTCGGTCCGGCCTGCGCAGCATCAACCCCCTGGTCGACGTCACCAACTACGTGATGCTGGAACTCGGCCAGCCCATGCACGCATTCGACCTTGCCAAGCTGCGCGGTCCGATCCGCGTGCGTCGAGCAGTCGCAGGCGAAACGCTGAAGCTCCTCAACGATCAGGACATCGAACTGAGCGCCGACGAACTGATCATCGCAGATGACAGCGGGCCGATCGCGCTGGCCGGCGCCATGGGTGGACTGAACACAGCGGTAGACGACACCACGGTCGATGTCTTTCTTGAAAGCGCCTGTTTCAGTCCGGCCGCAGTGGCCGGCACCGGCCGCCGCTACAAGCTCAGTTCCGATTCCTTGCAGCGTTTCGAACGCGGCGTCGATCCGCAGCTGCAGGTCTTCGCCCTGCAGCGGGCAAGCAGCCTGCTGCTGCGCCTGGCCGGCGGACAGGCTGGCCCCATCGTCCACCGCGTCGCCCGCGCCAGCACCAATTCGGTCACACGGGTCAAGGTGAAACGCGTGCAGGAATTGCTCGGCAGCGAGATCCCGGCAGCGCGCATGAGCGCGATCCTGCAGGCGCTGGAGTGCAAGGTCAGCGTCCCGGCCGTGGGCGAACTGGAAGTCGTTGCGCCCAGCCACCGTTATGATCTCAATGAAGAAATCGACTATGTCGAGGAAATCGCACGCATCCATGGCTATGATCAGCTGCCGGGCCGGGAGCGCCAGATCGCGATCAGCCTGCAGACCAGTCGCAGCGCCGATGTCAGACCCAGGCTGCGGGCCGAGCTGACCGGCCGCGGTTACTTCGAGGCTTTCAGCTTCAGTTTCGCCGAACCCGCCACCGATGCGGCCCTATGCGCCAACCCGGAGCTCCTGCCCGTCGTCCTTGACAATCCCATGTCCAGTGCCCTGCAGCAGATGCGGCGCAGCCTGTGGGCCAGTCTGCTGCCGGTCTGGAAGCACAATGTGGCGCGCCAGCAGGAACGCATCCGGCTGTTCGAAGTCGGGCGCAGTTACGGCAAGACACCAGAAGGCATCGAAGAACGCGAAATCATCGCCGGGATCCTCAGCGGCCTGGCCCTGCCGGAGCAATGGACCGAGAAGAAACGCAACGTCGATTTCTATGACCTCAAGGGCGATGTTCAGGCCCTGCTCGGTCCGCTCAGCGCAACGGTTGAATACCGCCCGGAACCGGCCCACCCGGCGCTGCATCCGGGCCGCAGCTCCAGTCTGCTGTTGCACGGCAAGACCATCGGCCACCTGGGCGCACTGCATCCTCGACTGATCCGGAGTCTCGACCTGCCCTGCGCGCCGCTGGTCTTCAGCATCGAGCTCACCGCCTGGCAGAGGGCTTCACGCCCGATCGTCCAGCCCCTCAGTCAGAGCCCGAGCAGCCGTAGAGACATCGCACTCCTTGTAGATCAATCGCTTGCCTCCGATAAGTTAATCAACTACGTGAAGTTGAATGGTGGTGAACTCCTGCGGGAAGTTCGCATTTTTGACGTATTTACCGGCGATGCCTTACCTAAAGGCTTCAAGAGCATAGCTTTAGGCTTGATATTCCAGGATTTTTCGCGCACCCTTACCGATGAGGAAGTGGATCAGGCCGTTCGCCAGCTCACCCTCGGACTGGAAACTACTTTCGCGGCTCAGATTAGGGAATAGTGTGGCGCTAACGAAATCCGAACTCGCCGATGCCTTGTTCTTTCAGCTTGGACTCAACAAGCGGGAAGCCAAGGAATTCGTCGATCGAGTCTTTGAAGAGGTCAAAAGCGCGCTGGCGCAGGGCGATCCGGTCAAGCTCTCCGGCTTTGGCAATTTCGAGCTACGGGACAAGAATCAGCGCCCAGGCCGCAATCCCAAGACCGGAGAGGAAATTCCCATTTCCGCCCGCCGGGTGGTGACCTTCCGTCCAGGTCAAAAGCTGCGTGCACAGGTAGAAGGTGGCCATGCAAGGCAACCTGCCGACGACCGCTGACAGCGGCCTGCCGGAGATCCCGGACAAGCGCTATTTCGCGATCGGCGAAGTCAGCGAACTATGCCTGGTCAAACCCCATGTTCTGCGTTACTGGGAGCAGGAGTTCCCGCAACTCAAGCCGGTCAAGCGACGGGGCAATCGACGTTACTACCAGTACCAGGACGTGGAAATCGTCCGCCTGATCCGTCGCCTGCTGTATCAGCAGGGCTTCACGATTGATGGCGCTCGCAAGCAGCTCAAACAGATCAACAAGAGCCAGAGCAGCGCGACGGCTGAACCGGCATCGGAATTGAGTGCAATTCGTGCCGAATTGGAGTCCATTCTCGATCTAACCCATGTATAATGCGCCCCGCACCAGCATCTGGTGTCATTTCGGGGTGTAGCGCAGCCTGGTAGCGTACCTGCATGGGGTGCAGGTGGTCGGAGGTTCAAATCCTCTCACCCCGACCAAATTTGCCGCATTTTCGGCATTCGAAGCCGTCCTCCACGAGGACGGCTTTTTTGTTTCCGACGGCGCTTGACCATGGCTGCCCCGGTGACCAGCTCGGCGCCCATTACCGCGATGCGGCAGGCGCCGCTCAATAATCGATGATCACCTCGCCGACCTCGCTCATGCCGGGCCAGGTCGGCGGCCCCTGGTAGCGGATCCAGCGCCCGCTGTCGCGCTCCAGATCCAGCCGGACCAGGCGCTCACCGGGCCCGAATAGCGCCCGCAGTGTCAGGTCCATGCGCAGCAGCTCAATCGCGCCGGCCTGATGGACCTGCACGCTCAGTTGCAGCCGCCGTGCGCGCAGATCAGGCAGCCGAAGCCAGATCAGGCCGTGCGCCTCGCTGGCCAGCAAAGATTCCCTTGCCGCCGTCAGATACTGCAACAAGCCATCGTCAATCAGCGCTTTGGCCGGAATCTTGGGGCGGCGCGCGCGCCAACTGCCGGCGCCAGAAGAACGCTCTTCCAGCAGCCAGGAGCGACCGTCCTCGCGCAGGCGCTGTTGCGGCGCACCTTCGGCATCCGCGTATTCGAGCTCAGGGCGTCCAAGATCGGTGCTGTAGTCCAGTGCTTTCTCCCCCAGGAACTGGCCGTGCGGACTGAGAAAGCGCACATGCTCGCTGTGCAGGCGGCCATCCATGGTCAGGCCCAGTCGTTGTTCGCGATACAGCGGCTGATTGTTCTGGGCATCCCGCGCCATGCCACTGACCGGCGGCAGGGCCACGGCCGGCCAGCCCCAGGACAAGGCCAGCACCGCCATCAGAAGCGGGAGCAGAGCAGGTGCGGCAAGGATCTGAACCTGGCGGCGGACAGTCACTTTCGAAATCCGGTCGGAGACCCGGTGCTTGGTCGATTCTGGTTTTCTGGCCATGGGCAAAAGGACTTGGGTAACGGGAGCTCTGGACACGCAAGAATAACGCCTATTGGCCCGCGGACCGACAAGGCGGCGATTGGCCAAGCGCGCTGACTTCGTGTTCGCGCAGCAGTCAGGTTGGGTCGCGCAGATTCTTGATTTCACTTTTTCTATAGCCGAAGTCGGTTCCAATCATGCTCATGAGTGCTGAAGATGCAGCCGCAGTCCTGTCTGATCGGCAGGCCCATAAGAGATTCGCAGGCCGCTGGCTGACCTATACCGCGCTCGCCTGGGGCGTTCTGCTGGGCAGTTTCGCCTATCTGGAACATGAGCAATTCCACCTGCGGGTGCTGCACGAAACCACCGAACTGGAATTTCAGCTCTCCGAGCAGGCGCGCATCATCAGGCACGAGATCTCCGACATCGCCAAGATGACACGCCACCTCGCGGCCATGCATTCCGTCCTGCATTTTCTCGAAAGCAACGACCCGGAACACCAGCGATTCGCCGAGGCCAGCCTGCTCAGCGTCGCCGCCATCCACCCCGAATTCGTGCAGTTGCGGGTCCTGGATGCACGCGGCAAAGAGCGAATCCGGGCGGAAAGGTTTGGCGAGCGCATCGAACTGCTGCCGGACGCAAAACTGCAGGACAAGTCGAAACGCTACTACTACACCGAAGGGACCCGGTTGCAGTACGGTCAGGTCTATCTGTCGCCGATTGATCTGAACATCGAACATGGCCAGATCGAGGTGCCTCACCGCTCGGTCATCCGCACCGTCAGCCGCATCAATACTGCCGATGGCAAGCTGGCCGGGATGGTCGTCATCAATGCCGATATCACCCGCCTGATCCTCGACTATGCCGCGACCGTGCTCGACAAACGGGCGGATCACATGATGGTTGCGCCTAGCGGCGTCTGGCAACTGGCTGAGGACAAGAGCCTGGAATGGGGCGACCAACTGGCGCATGAGCATCGCTTCTCCACGGCCCATCCGGCGGTCTGGCAGGCGATACGTTCGCGGGATCGGGGCGCAGTCAAGACCCCCGAGGGCTTCTTCGGCTTTCATACCGTCAATCTGGAGAAAATGGCCCAGCCCCAACTTGTTGGGACAATGCCCCCGACCATCCTGCTGATCAGGCTGCCCGCCTCAAGTCTCAGCTGGATGCCTTTCGGTCAGCCCTGGGCGAATCGCAGCGAACTGCTGGCCGCGATGCTGCTGTCTGCCCTGCTCTGCCTGCTTCTCGCCGGCCTGAGGCATGACAATCTGCGTAAGACCCGCGCACATTTCCAGAACCTGGAGCGGCTGCGCCTGGCCGGGGTGATCTTCGACAACACCAGCGAAGCCCTGGTGGTGACCGACGCCGACCTGCATGTGATCGCGGTGAATCGGGCCACCACCGAACTCACCGGTTACAGCGAAGCGGAGATCATCGGCAAGCGTCCCAGCCTGTGGGCTTCCGGTGTTCATGACCACGCTTTCTATGAGGCCCTTTGGAACAAGGTCAGTCGCAGCGGCCAATGGCAGGGTGAAATCGTCAACCGGCGCAAAGACGGCGGGCAATTCGCCGCCTGGGAAAACATCAGTGCGGTTCGGGATGCGCGCGGCGAAACCACACACTACGTCGCGATCATGACCGACATCAGCCCGCTCAAGGAAGCCGAAGCGCGGCTGGAGAAACTGGCCTACCATGACGCCCTGACCTGGCTGCCCAACCGCGTGCGCCTGTACGGCAATCTGGAACAACTGACCCAGATCAGCCGACGGCAGCAGGGTCATTTCGGCGTCGCCATCATGGATCTGGACAATTTCAAGGTCATCAACGACAGTCTCGGCCACGACGCCGGCGACGAACTGCTCAAGGTCGTGGCGGAGCGTCTTGGCCATGAAGCCCGCTCCCAGGACACCATCGCCCGCCTCGGCGGCGACGAGTTCGCCCTGCTCCTGCCCGGCCTGAAGGCTGGACCGGAAGCCGAACACCTGATCCAGCGCATGCTCACGAAACTGGCCGAGCCGCTGGTCATCAGCGGTCGGGAGATCCGTCCCCAGGCCAGTTGTGGCATTGCGCTTTTCCCGGATGACGGCGACTCCGGCGCCGACCTGATCAAAGCGGCGGATGCCGCCATGTACGTGGCCAAATCCTTACGCAAGCATTCCTACGCCTTCCATCATCCGGAAATCAACCGCCGTGCCCAGCGCCGCATGGAGCTGGAGCAGGCCCTGCGCCACGCCTTGAAACATGACGAACTTCGGCTGCACTACCAGCCGCAACTGAATCTGGCATCCGATCGCATTGAGGCGGTGGAAGCCCTGTTGCGCTGGCAGCATCCGAGCCAGGGCTTCATCACCGCGGCCGAATTCATTCCGATTGCCGAGGAGTCTGGGCTGATTAACGAGATCGGCCAATGGGTCATCGAACAGGCCTGCGCACAGAGCCGGATCTGGCATCGCCGCGGCCTCGCCGGCCTGCGCATCGCGGTGAATCTTTCCGGCCATCAGCTCGGCTACGAGGAAATCAAAACCTGTCTGTTCGGGGCCTTGCAGAAACACGGTCTGGCTACCAGCGGCATGTCCATCGAGCTGGAGGTGACCGAAAGCATGCTGATGCAGGATGCGAAGATGATCGACACCCTTGAGGATTTCCGCAGTCACGGGGTCACTCTGGCGCTGGACGACTTCGGCACCGGGTTTTCCTCTCTCGGCCAGTTGCGCCGCCTGCCGGTGAGTCGCCTCAAGATTGCCGGCGTCTTCGTGCGGGACATGGAAAAGGACCCCGAGGATCTGGCCATCGTCCGTACCATCGTTCGACTGGCCAAGGACATGAACATGAAAGTTCTGGCGGAAGGGGTTGAAACCGCTTCGCAACGCGCGTTGCTGGAACAAATGGGCTGCGATGAGATCCAGGGCTATCTGATCGCACCGGCGCTGGATCCGACCGCGCTGGAAGAATTCATGCAGAAGTTTGATCAATTTCCGACGCAGGCCCAACCGGCAAGCTGAATCGCGCTACAGAACCGATAGGCCGGAATGCTGCGCCGACCGCTCCATTGGCGCCAGCACCACCGTGCCCGAACCCAGGCCGCCGGCCAAAAGCGAGTGCAAACCATCGCCAATTGCGACAAACTCACGCCGCAGACCAGCGGACAGGGTCTGCTCGACCAGACCTGCGGTCACCAAGGCAAGCTTTTATGGAATCCGGGCGTGAGCAGCGCGAAGGATAGGAACCGTCCTTCGCAGGCAGAAGTCACTGCCAGACATCGTGCTAATGGCATGGTTTCGAGCCCGTGCACGGGCCATGATGGCCTGCGATACCGCCCTACGATTGACTCAAAGCTTTCCAAGTGGCCCTTTCGCCGAAAGCCAACACCTGTAGTAGACCGTGGAGTTTCCAGATGCCATTTGCGCGAACACAGCCGCTGACCGGATTGCTTGCCGCCTGCCTGCTGGCCGGTCTGAGCGGCCTGGCCACAGCTCAAAACGCAGAGCTGGCGGAGCACGAGGCGCTGGTCCGCCAGGCTTTGAGCCAGCACCCGGCGCCGCGCGGTCTGCAAGCGGCGCTGCAAGCCGCCCAGGCCCGCCAGGCTACGGCAGGCGCCTGGCCGGACCCGCAATTCAGCTGGTCCGTCGCCCCCAAGACCCTGCATAACGGTCTCATCGGTGAGCGCCACAGCTATACGCTCGCGCAGCGCCTGCCCTGGCCCGGCAAGCGCTCGCGCCAACGCGAGGCACAGTCACATGAAGTTTCGGCGCAGAAGGCCGAGCTGGCCGCCCTGCAACTGCAACTCGGCGATCAGGTCCGGCAGGCCTATGCGCAGTGGAATTATCTTGCCGCAGCGCTGAGCGCGAATCGACAAAATCGCGAGCTCCTGGATCAGCTGGCGCAGGTTGCGCGTGCATCCTACGCCGCTGCAGGCCGCAGCCGCCAGGCCTTGATCGAGATCGAGTTACGGCGCGGCGAGCTGCGGCAGAACGCGTTGCGGCTTGAGCAGCAGCGTGAGGGCCTCAAAGCCCATCTCAATGCCCTGCTCAACCAGCCCGCAGATGCGGCCATCGCCCTGCAGGGCAGCGCACCGCCCTTGACCGAGATACCGGAACGCGACGTGTTCATCCATGCGGCCATGACGGACAATTACGAAATCAAGATCATCCAGGCCCGCGGCGCCGCCAGCGAGTCGCGGGCCCAGCGCGCCCGTCTGGGATTTTTCCCGGACCTGGAAATTCGCGCCAGCTATCTGGGCGCCATGGACCCGGAAGCCAAGCGCTGGCAGGTGGGTCTGGCGCTGGAGTTGCCGCTCAACCTCACGCGACGACGCGCTGAACTGGACGCGGCCCGCGCCGATGCCCAAAGCTGGCACTGGAAGAATGAAGACCGCAGAAGCCAGCTGGCTGCCGGCGTGATCGCGGCTCACGCCGGCGCCATGCAGGCGGACCAGAGTGCGGCCCTGTATGCCAGCGAATTGCTGCCTCTGGCCATGGACAGCCTGCGCGCGGCGCGCTCGCTGTGGCAGTCCGGCCAGGGCGACTTCCAGACCTTGATCGGAGCCGAGCAAGCCCTTCTGCGCCTGCGCCTGGAGCACGCCGGCGCCCTGCGCGATGGCTGGATTCATCGCAGCGTACTGGACCGCCTGTGCGGTGGCAAACTGACCCGACAACTCTTTCCCCAGGCCAATTCATGAGCTTGCGCAAAATCATCATTCCGGCCGCCCTGATCCTGTTCGGTCTCGTGCTCTTCCTGCTGCTGCGCGGCCTGCGACCCGATGGCCCCTGCCAGGATGGCAGCGCGGCCGCCTACTGGGTCGCCCCGATGGACCCCAATTATCGCCGCGACCGGCCCGGTAAATCGCCGATGGGCATGGACCTGGTGCCCTACTGTGAGCGGCAGCCGGACGCCGCGGGCGACGTGCAGATCTCTCCGCAGGTCCAGCAGAACCTGGGGGTGCGCAGCGTCCTGGTCGAGCGCGGCCCCTTGCAGCATGAGATTTCGGCGCCCGGCACGGTAGCCTACGCAGAGGATCGGCAGCAGATGATTCATACGCGCACGGAAGGCTGGATCGAAAAGCTGTACGCACACAGCGAGGGCGACGCGATCGGCAAAGGCCAGGTGCTGTACGAGTTGTTCGCCCCGGTTCTGGTCAGCGCCCAGAGTGAATACCTGGGCAGCCCGGACAACCCGGGCA
>JBFKDQ010000077.1:0-10975 GCA_041619555.1 Oceanococcus sp.
CCGCATAGGCAGCTCAGAAATGATCGCGGCACCCGGTATTGACCGCGAACACGTTCACTGCCGCATAGGCAGCTCAGAAATTTCAGCGTCGGATCGTGCGCCATACAACAGGGTTCACTGCCGCATAGGCAGCTCAGAAATCAACCGCCCGCACCGGCCGCTCGATTTGCTGGTTCACTGCCGCATAGGCAGCTCAGAGATCGTATGCATCCGCGGGGAACAGCAAGCCCAGCCGCGCGCAGAGCACGCCAGGATTTCGGAGGAGCTGCCTGAATTTTTCCATAGCGCGCTTTGCGTCCTTCGCGAGAGCTGCTTTTCATCGGTTCGGGCTGCGAACGGCGCGTGTTCTCGAAAAGCCCGCCAAGCACGCCATGATCGCCCGACCGATGCGTTCTCCGCGCCCTCTGCGCGAGATGCTTTTCCCTTGCATCCGTGAGGACTCACCAGGCTCACGCAGCACAACGAGGATTTTTGCCGCGGCCCTGGCCAGATTTCCCGATGTCGCCGCGGAATTCAGGCCGTCGCGGCGGCTGCGGCCTTCCGGCCTTGCTGGTGGCTCAGCAGGATGGCCGCCAGCATCATCGCAAAGGCCAGCAGGCCGAAGGCGACGAACGGACCGGGCTCGCGCCAGTGGTCGAACAACCAGCCGCCGGCCACGCTGGCGACCAGGATGCCGATGGCACCGGACAGATTGAAGGTGCCGATGATTGCGCCGCGGTGCTGCTCCGGGCTCTGCTGGGCGATCAGCACGCCGCTGGTGATGATGCAGCCCACTTCGCCCAGGCCGATCAGCAGAGCGCAACCGATCATCGTGCCGCCGAAGGGGTCGTGGACGAAAAAGGTGCTGCCGTAGCCCAGGCCGGAGATCCCCAGCGCGATTGCCAGTGCCTTGACCCGGTCCAGCCGGTCTGCCAGCAGGCCGAAAAGCGGGGCGCCGAGCAGCGCCATGCCCTGCGCCATGCCGACCAGCATGCCGGCCTTGGCCAGCGCATCCGAGCGTACCAGGCCCAGTTCACCGGTGCCGTAGTTGGCGCCCCACAGCGCCAGGAAGGTGCCGACGATGGCAAGATTGCCGCGCGCGATGAAGGAGGCACCATAGGCCAGGGCGATCAGAGGATCACGGGCGGCGCCATAGCCTTCGCGTGCGAGTTGCAGGAAAGACTGGCGTTGTTGCGCCGCTGCCAGTGGTCGACCGCTCTTGAGGCCCAGCGCCATCAGCACCCCAGCGAGCAGGGCCAGGCCAGCGACCAGGAGATAGGTGGTGCGTCCCGCTTCGATGGCGCTGCTGCCGCCCTGCTGGAATAGCGCGGGCAGGCGCAGCAGCAGGAAGACCGCGACGACCGCGCCCAGGCCGTTCATCACGCCCTGATAGCCGGCCGCTTTGCCACGGCTTTCATTGCTGATGTAATCCGCCAGCAGGGTCACCAGCATCACGATGACCGCGCCGACACCCAGGGCGAAGATGCAGCGATAGGCCAGCAGTTCGCCGACGCTGCTGGCGAGGGGATGCAGCGCAATCCCGAGGGCCATGATGGCAAATCCGCCAGCCATCAGAATCTTGCGGCCGACCTGATCGGACAGCGGGCCGACGATCGCGACCACGGCAATGATGACGATTTCCTGCCAGAAATTGAGCATGCCGCTGATCCGGCCGTGACGCTCTTCGGGCAGATGCAGGAACTCGGTGAGCAGATAGGCCTGCATCTGCGGCAGGAAAGAGGCCAGCATGATGCCGAAGAAGCTGGCGAGCAGGAAATGGCTGACATACAGGCGACGAATGTCGGGCTGAAGATTCAGGCCGAGAAAGCGGGTGGTGGATTGGGTCATCGCGTGATTCCTGCGGAAGGTGGGCGAGACGCCGCTGGCAGCGCCTGAAGAGGGTGGGTCAATCGTCGCTGGCGGCAAACAGGGCGGGCATGGCGGTGCGCAGGCCGGCGTCCATTTCCTGCAAAACGCTGGCTGCCGCGGGCATGACGCTGCGCTGCGTCCACCAGGCGCTGAGCTGCGGGTGCTCGGCCAGGCAGTCCTGCTTGCCGAAATGGGCAGCGAGCAGCCGGGCATACCAGATCACCGGCAGCAGGGCGGCGTCGATGAGATCCAGTTGATGAGACTCGGGTTTGCGTGCGAACTGGGCTTCCAGCAGGGCGAGCTGGGTCTGCAGACCGGCGAGGGCGGTCTCGATCTTGTCTTGTGTCGTCGCCCCACGCAGCGCCAGAAAAAGTGGAAACAGGGCGGGCGCCAGATACAGATCGGTGAAGCGCACCAGCTCGGTCTGGCGTGCCGCGGCCAGGGGCTCGGATGGGCGCATGCCGGGGCTGGGGAAGCAGGCTTCGAGATACTCCATGATCGCCCAGGATTCGGCCAGTGCCGCATCGCCCAGATCCAGCACCGGAATTTTGCCGACCGGGTTCAGGGCTTTGAGTGCGGCTGAGCCCATGCCGCCCGGCGGTGGCAGAACCTCGATCGGCAACTGCTTGTGCAGGATCTGGATGCGGCAGCGGGCGGCATAGGGGGAGATCGCGGAGCTGTAGAGTTTCATCGGAGGACTCAGAAGGACATCAGGTGCAGGCCGAGGGCCGCATTGGCGATCAGGCCAAGCCAGATCAGATACACCGCCGGTCGGCAGCGGCCCAGGGCCTGGCTCATGGTCTGTTCCACCGCCGGGGTGGATCCGCTGCCGAGCAGTTGGCCGAACGCGCTGACGAAAGGTTTGAGGGCAACGCGGATATAAATGCCACAGGCTACCAGGGCGGCAAAGATTAGGATCTTGAGCGCCAGCCAGTCGGCCTGAACCGGCCCCCGACCCAGCAGCGCCGCGCCACCCAGGCCGAGCAGGCCAAGTACAACGAACACGCGAAACCACAGGTCGATGCGGGCAATGCGGGCCTTGGCGGCGAGATTTTCGGTGAAATACAGATAGTTCACGCTGGCGAACCAGAGTAGGGCGATGACCCAGACGCCCCATTCCAGCGCCGCCGGAGCCCGCAATACGCCCATCAGGCTGGCCATCGAATAGCCGAGCGCAAAGATCAGCGGCATGCACAGCTTCGGTCCCTGGTCACAGCCGAGCATGATCTTGAGCGCGGTGTGTCGTTGCGCCGGGCTCAGTCTGGAATCGACCACGAAACGGCTGGCGAAATAGGTGCCAAGATCGCCGCCCAGCCAGTACACCATGGCGAGAATGTGCAGCAGTTTGAGGCTGAGAAATGCGCTCATATCAGATCGCTCTGTGGGTGGTTGCGAGTTCTGCCATCAGGAAAATTCTGCTTTTCCGCGCGCGCTAGTGGGTGGTCCTGAAACAGAGGCCGAGTACCGAGATAGTGTGCTTCCTGTATGCGAGCCGGATTTCTCGCCAAGCTCGCAGCGCTGCATCGAAGCATTTCTCCGCGCGAGCCGCTTTTCGCTGGCCGGTTCTGCCCACGCTGGATTTTTCGCCCGCAGCAAGCCGCTGTTTCTGCACGGATCATGACTCAATCCCCCGCGGCTCAGTATTTCAGGCACGGGCGAAACGCGCGCTGTTGCGCCGCAGCCAGGCCTGGGCGCGGCCGCCGGTACAGGTGCCGGTGAGTTCGCCGGCCAGGATTCCGGCGGCAATGAGTTTGTCTACGTCAATGCCGGTGGCAAAGCCCATCATTTCCAGCATCATCACCAGGTCTTCGGTGGCGATGTTGCCGGTGGCGCCGGGGGCGAACGGGCAGCCGCCGAGGCCGCCGATGGAGGCGTCGAAGCGGCGGATTCCGGCTTCCAGGGCGGCGTAGGCATTGGCCATTCCCAACGCGCGGGTGTCGTGAAAATGACAGATGAAGTGCGCGGCGCCTGAATCCTCCGAAAGTCGTTGCAGCAGGCTGCGGACCTGGGCCGGATGGGCGGCGCCGATGGTGTCGGCGACGATGATCTGCGCGGCGCCGGCGGCCAGCAGTTCGGCGCTCAGGGCCGCAACGACGCCAGGATCCACCGCGCCTTCAAACGGGCATTCCCAGGCCGTGGCGATACAGACCTGCACGCTCAGATCATCCTGCGCGGCCTGAGCCAGCACCTCGCGCGCGACGGTCAGTGCCGCTGCGGTGCTCATGCGGATGTTCTTTTCGTTCATGGTGTTGCTGGCGGCCACCACCAGGCCCATGCTGCGGATGCCAGCATCGCGCGCCCGTTCGTAGCCGCGTCGATTGGGAATCAGGGCGCTGAATTCCGCCTCGACGGCGGGCAGGGCGGCGGCGATCTTTTCCGTGCCTGCCATCGCGGGCACCGCTTTCGGGGAGACGAAAGCGCCGATTTCGATGTGCCTGAGGCCGGCGTCCAGCAAGGCCTGAATCAGCCGCAGGCGCTGATCGGTGTCGAGGATCCGGCTCTGGTTCTGCAGGCCGTCGCGTGGTCCCACATCATTGACGATGACGGTCTCTTGCATGCCGGTCTATCCAATGGTCTGGCTGGCCCGCAGGCCTTCGATGTCCGCGGTGGACAGGCCGAGCAGGCCGCCCAGCACCTCATCGGTATGCTGGCCCCGCAGCGGCGGCGAGGAAAAGCTCTCCTCGTTGCTGCGCGAGAATTTCAGCGGATTGCCGGGGGCCTGCGTGGTCTGGCCGTTGGGATGCTGCAGTTCGACGACCATGTTGCGGTGGCGCACCTGTGGGTCGTTGAGGGCCTGATCGAAGCGATTGATGGGGGCGCAGGGAATGCGCCGGGCTTCGAGTTGCTGCAGCCAGTAGGCCTGGGTATTGGTGGCGAAGATCTCGTTCAGCTTGCCATCGATGAAGGCCTTGTCTGCCAGCCGGGCTGGCTGGGTGTCGTAGTCCGGATTGTCGAACTCCGGCACCTGCACGACTTCCTTCAGGTTCTGCCAGAAATTGTCGGTAATGACCGCGATGATAATGAAGCCGTCCTGCACCCGGTAGCTGTTGTAGGGCACATGGACGAAATGCGAGTTGCCGATCGGATGCGGATTCTCGCCCGACAGGAAATGCATGGTGGCCATGTAGTTCAGCAGGGAGATCTGGCAGTCCACCATGGAGATGTCCACGTCCTGGCCGAGGCCGGAACGTTCGCGCTCCAGCAGGGCGGCGAGGATGCCCATCACGGAAAAGGCGCCGCCACCCAGATCCCCGATCGGGATGCCGGCGCGTACGGGATTGTCCGGGTCGGTTCCGGTAATCGACATGCCGCCGCCCACGGCCTGGGCGACCTGGTCAAAGGCCGGGCGTTTGTAGTTCGGGCCGTTGGAACCAAAGCCGGTCACCGAGCAACTGATGATGCGCGGATTGTGCTGCGCCAGGCTGGCGTGATCAATTTTCAGGCGCTGCGGCACGCCGGCGCCAAAATTGTTGATCACGACATCGCTGATCTTCACCAGTTCGTAAAACAGGGCGAGCCCATCGGCACTTTTCAGGTCGATGCAGACGCTGCGCTTGTTGCGATTGAGGGTGAGGAAATAGGCCCCCATGCCGTCGATGGAATGTTTCGGATCCTTGGCCAGCAGCTTGCGGGTGCCTTCCCCGGCCAGCGGTTCGACCTTGATCACGTCGGCGCCAAGATCCGCCAGGATCATCGCGCCATAGGGCCCCGAGAGCATGTGGGTCAGGTCCAGAATGCGGACGCCTGCCAGGGGTTTGTTCATCAGATGGACTCCGCGTATTGCGGCGCCAGAACGTTTTCGCCCGGGGTCCATTCCAGCACGCCGAAGGTGTTGAATTGCTCACGCTGAGATTGCTTGAACTGCCAGTAGCAGCACAGGCTGAAATCCTCATCGATCAGGGTTTCGCGGCTATCCAGGGTTGCGGCTTCGCCGAAGAAATGGTTGCGGGCGTAGAGATAGCGGCCGAAAGACATGCCATTGCCAAACGCATCGGGGCCGTGAAACTGGTGATGATTGGCATTGCGCGAACGCAGGAAACTGAACTCCCGGTTCACCACGCCACGGATGCGGACTTTCATCTGCGCGCGGACCAGGTCGACCGGGGTGTAATCGATGGTCACCTCGTTGCTGCCGATCAATTCCTGCTCCGGGGAATACACCGCCATCTCGCCCTGCCAGCGGCCGGCATGCTTGACCGGCAGCACAAAAGGGGTCTTCGCCTTGCGGCGTTCCGATTCCAGGTGATCCTCGATGCGTTGCAGGGTCTCGGGCTTGTCATCGCGGGTGTTGATATACAGGCCATTGAAGACCGCAACCAGGCAGTTGCCCTCGAACAGCTGCGAGGAATACACCTGCAGGCCGCGTTCCGGCACGATGTGATTCACCGTGCGCAGTTGCACGTTCCAGCCGGGACTGAAGTATTCCGAGTCCACCAGCGGTCCGAAGGGGCGGCCGGAGCCAATGAAGTCCGGGCCGGTATAGATGCGGTCCTGGTCGGAGTCGATCACGCCGAAAGCGAATTCCGGGATCTGGAAGCGGCTGGTGAACACGTCGCTGCCATCGAAATTCGTGTGCATGTAATAGGTGGTGCGGCCGTTTTCGAACACGCTGCTGCGGGAGACCCGATTGAAGGCGACCTGTGAGCCCTCCGGCTTGAACAGGGCCGGCATACCATGCCAGTCGCCGGTGATGAGTTGCTGCCAGTTGCTGGGATGTGCGCTCGCCATGTGTGAAAATTCCTGAGGGCTATTTGATATAAAACTATAACAATATGGTTTGATTTTGTCAGCGGAATTTTCTGCCCTGACTGAAGCCCTGCTGCGGCGTTCAGCGGCGCGCGGAAACGGCGATGCGGGTGGGTGTCTGGAGCAGATCAAGCAAGGCGCTTTGGGCTGCCTTGTCCTGCAGCACATGGCCGCGGGCGAAGTTCAGGACCAACGCGGACAAATCGGCGCGGATGTCCTGCCCGGGTCGGGTGGTGGCGCGGTCAAGAAAGGGGCGTCCGGTGGCCGGGTCGGCCGGCCAGGCAGCGGAAAAATGATTGGCGCCCCGCACGATCGCGAGATAGCAGTCGCCGCGCTTGCTGTTCAGGCCCTCATCAAAGCTGCGCAGCAAGGGACCAACCGGGTCCGGTCCCGCGTCGCCATCGCCCCCATAGCGAAAGCTGCTGGCGGCGATCACGCCATCTTCGGCGCCGCCCATGATCAGGGTCGGCAGGGTGGCGGGCAGTTTCAGCACCGTGTCTTCCGGATAGCCCAGCATCGTCGAGGCCTTGCTGTGGGAACCGTAGGAAAAGACCGCGCACAGGCCGGGGAACCAGTCGGGGCGGGCATTGAACAGGGCCACGCTGCCGCCGGCGGAATGGCCGCCAAGAAGAATGCGCTCAAGATCCAGAAGCCCGGCCAGCGGGCCGCTGCGGTTGAGGCTGGCGAGGTCCGCAATCAGACTGTGCAAGGCGGTGGCCGAGGGGCGCTGGCCGTACTGCTCCGGTTTCAGCGCGTCGACATCCAGGCCCGGGCTCAAGGACAGCATGCCCGGCATTTCTTCCACCACCCAGCCGTAGATCAGGGCGACAAAGCCGGCTTCGGCCAGCGCGGTGGCCAGCCAGCCATAGGATTCGGCGCTGACATTGATGCCCGGCATCAGGATGGCGACGGGGTAGGGCTGGGGGCTGGGCGCGGCGGGCAGCGCGCCGGTGTTCTTTTCCATTGCGGTGCCCCGGTACACGGCCGGGTAATAGACCTTGGCCTGCAGCCAGGGGGCCGCCTCGTTCTGTCCGGCCACTTTCACGCTGCGGAACATCGCGCGAATCATCGGTGTGCCAGCGGGTGTTTGATCGCTGCGGTCCATGCGGCGTGGCTTCCGGATCAGTTCAGGAACGGGGCAGCTGTCGTTCGGCACCCCAGAGCTGGCCGACCAGGCGTTGCCCGAGTGCCTTGCCAAACAGCTTGTCGACCACGACATTGGCGGGATCGCGCTCGGTGATCGTGCGGCGGATCAGCAGATCACGCGCGGCCAGTTCGGCGCGCTGTTCAACCGGCACCGGCGTTGCGGTGTCGATCATCTCGAACCAGTTGTCCAGGTGGCGGTGCGCCGCGGTGCGGATGGTGGCCATGTTTTCATCGCAGACATCGGCGCCGAAGCACAGGCTCGCCGGACTCTGCGCCACGCGGGTGTAGAAATCACGGCTGATGAAAGGTCGGAACTCCTTCTCGGCCTGCATGCTCAGATAGGCCTGATTGGCGGCGCCATAGTACTTGTCCGCGTAGTCTGGACGGGTCCAGAGATCGCAACGGGGAAGGTAGTCCATGTAGACAAAGAAGCCGGGTACGGTGCCGAGGGCAAAGCCGAAATGGGGCGCATCGATCTGCGGTCCTAGGCCGACGGTCAGATGCATGTTGGTGAAGCTGGCCTTGGGATTGCCGGTCCAGGAATGCACGAGCCAGTCGATTTCGGGGCCGGCGTAATTGGCCAGATAACCATTCGCGCCGTCCAGTCCCAGATAGGGCATCAGGTCGCGGCAGCTGGGGTCGAGATTGAGTTCGAAGCGTGCCTTGACGCGTTCGAACAGTTCGCCGGTCAATGCCCAGAGCTGGTCGAAGGTGGACTGACGGTCCGTGACCGGGGTGGAATCGACCATCTCCTCGATCGAGGTGAGTATGTTTTTGCTCATGATTGTTCTGCTCGCTCGGTCTGGCCTGCGCACAGGGCGAGAGCCAGGTTGGACAACATAATGTTATATGTATAATACAACATATCAATTCGAGCATCCACATGCGGCCAAGTTTATTCTCGCGGGGGTGTTCGGGGACGGCTTCAGGCGGGCGCAGAACAGGCCCCGCTCGGATCGCCCTCACCTATACACTGTGTCACTGCAGGCACTCAGACAAGGAAGATTCACATGCTCATCAATCTCTGGTACGTGGCGGAGTGGTCACACGCCGTGCAGGACAAGCCGGTCAAGGTCAAGATGCTGGGCCAGAATCTGGTGCTGTTTCGGGATCAGGCCGGCAAGGTGCAGTGTCTCAGCGATGTCTGCCTGCATCGCGGCGGGTCGCTGTCCGGCGGACTGATCCATGACAATTGCGTGGCCTGCCCCTATCACGGCTGGCGCTACAACGGGCAGGGCGAGGTCACCTTCATTCCCACCCGCGGCGAAGCCGGCGACATTCCCAAACGGGCGCGGGTGGATGCCTATCCGACGCAGGAACGCTACGGCATGATCTGGGTGTTCCTCGGTGATCTGCCGGAGGAAGAGCGCTATCCGATTCCGCCATTCGAGGAATACGGTCAGCCGGGCTGGAAGGAAGTCACCTCGGAATACACCTGGAAGGCTTCGGCCGCACGTGTGGTGGAAAACGGCATCGACATGGCGCATGCCTCGTTCGTGCATCCGATCTTCGGTCACCCCAGCACCGCGGACAAGAATTTCATCGAAAGCGATCGTCGCGAGGAATGGTGGGCGACGCATACCTGCGTGATGCACCCGCCGCAGTTCAAGGACGGGATTCGCCGCTTCATCCGCAAGGAAAAGCAGCCCACCCGGGTGCATCCGTCCTTCTATCTGCCAGGCTATACCGTGCGCCTGCAGGTCGATCTGCGACCCGGCTGGCAACTGATCATGTTCGACGCCAATACCCCGGTGGATGAGTTCACCACCCGCACCTTCGCGATTCAGTTGCGTTCCTTCATGCGCTGGAGTCTGTTCGATAAGGGTTCGGAAAAACGTTTGCGCGAAATCCTGCTGCAGGATGCCGCGATCGTCGAGAATGCCTCGCCCAACTGGCTGCCGGAAACCCTGGAAAACGAGCTGTCGGTGGTCGAAGACAAGTTCATGAGCTTCTGGCGCCAGACCCGCAGGCGGCACATCGAGGAGAAGGGCTGGCAGGTGGACAGTGCGGCGCTCAAGCCACATGAAGGTTTCAAGACCTTTACCATTCCCTCGCCGGGGCGGCGCGAGCATCCGGAAATCAAGTGGGTGCTGGAGACCATTCCGTTGAAACCGGCTCTGCGTGCGCCGCGCCCTTTCAGGTCGACCCACGAAGCGGCGGAAACTTCGGCCAGAACGGCCGGTGAGGCGCCGGCGGACAAGGAAGCCGACGCGGCCTAACGCCCCCGCCGGGTGATGAGCTGCGCCGCGGGGCTTACGTCTGTCGGAGCTCAGCGCGGCTGACGGCTGCAGATCAGGATCAGCATGGCGATGGCGAAGGCGCCGATGCGCTCCAGTGCGCTGGCCGGCACCGGCGCGTGCAGCAGGCTGTGCACGAAGTCCCCCGGGTTGAAATGGAACAGCACCGCGAGCGCGCCACCGGTAACGATGCTGAAAAACGCGCCTTGAGCGCTGGTGCGGATGTCCAGCACCCGGAAAATCACCAGCGGGCCGAATGCTGCGCCCAGCATGGTCCAGGCCAGCAGGGCGCGCTGGAAAATGCTGGCTGGCAGGTACAGCGCCACCAGGATCGCCAGGCCGACCAGGCCCGCAATGGCGAGGCGTGAAATCAGCAGGCTGCGGCCGGGAAAGCGCCGGTTCAGGCCGATGTCATGGGCCAGGCTGGAGGCGCCCACCAGCAACTGGCTGTCGGCGGTGGACATGATGGCCGACAGCACCGCGGCGATCAGGATAGCCGCAATCATGCTGGGGAATAGCGCATCGGTGAGGGCGAAAAAGACGGTTTCCGGATTGGCCAGATCGGGCAGCAGGATGTGGCCGGCCAGGCCGACAAAGCACATGCCGCCAAACACCAGCAAAAACCACAATACCGCGAGCACTCTGGCCTGGCGCAGGGCGCGTGCATCGCGCAAGGCCATGAACCGGACCAGCAGATGCGGCTGGCCGAAGGTGCCCAGGGAGATGCCCAGGGTGCCGATGATGAAGCCGGCGGCCATCAGGCCGGTGTTCTTGCCGGACAGGCTGAGCTGGTCGGGGCGGCTGACGGCTTTGAGGCCCTGAACAAAGCCTTCGGGGCCACCCAGTTCGATCAGGGCAGCGCAGGGCAGCAGGATGGCGGCAAAAGCCATCAGCAGGCCCTGAACCGTATCGGTCACGCTGACCGCCCAGAAGCCCCCAAGGAAGGTATAGACCATGATGATCAGGCCGCCCAGCACGATGCTGCTGCGCATCGGCAG
>JBFKDQ010000078.1:0-10655 GCA_041619555.1 Oceanococcus sp.
GCCTGCGCCGCGGGGGTGACGGAAAACGAGATCGGCGCCGAGATCAGCGCCGCGATGTTCAAGGCCGGTGGCGAGCCGCCGGCGGTCATGCCCTATGTCACCTCCGGCCCGCGCAGCATGATCGGTCATGCCACCTGGGAAGGTCGTGTGGTGCAAGCTGGCGAGCATGTTTTTCTGGAGGTCGGCGGCTGCTTCCGGCGCTATCACACCGCGATGATGCGCACGGTGGTGCTGGACGAGCTGTCGCCGAGCATGCGCTCGGCGCAGGACCGGATGAAGCTGGCGCTCAAGGAAGTCAAGAAGATCCTGCGGCCCGGGGTGACCGTGTCGGATGCGGACAATCTGATCCGCAACATTATCACCGAAAATGAGGTGGGCGCTTCCCTGATTACCCGTTCTGGCTATTCGATCGGCATCGCTTTTCCGCCGAGCTGGGATGAAGGTTATATCGTCAGCCTGAAGCAGGGCGATTCGCGCGTGCTGGAAGTGGGCATGTGCTTCCACATCATTCCCTGGATGTGGGGCGTCGATGGCGACAAGACGGTCGGCATTTCCGACACCCTGCAGATCACCGAGCGCGGATGTGAATCCTTTTTTCAACTGGACGAGGATTTCGTCTGCAAACCCGATCAGGCGGCCCGCCCCCGGTCGGTCAGGGCGGTGAAGGCCGAGCGTGGCAAGGGCGCCAAGGACACCGCTTCGGCCGAGGCCAGCTGCCGAGCAACCCAGGAGTGAGCATGCTCAAAGCCATCGATCCGAATAATGGCGTCTGCATTCGTGAATTGGCGCCACTGAACCCGACCCAGCTGGAACAGCGCCTGAGTGCCGCCCAGCAGGCTTTTGGCGACTGGCGGCAGCGCAGTTTCGCGCGGCGCGGCGAGGTGCTGCGGGCGGTGGCGGCGCAACTGCGCAGCGACCGCGAGCGCATGGCCTTGCTGATGACCGAAGAGATGGGCAAGCCAATCCGGGAAGCGCGAGGCGAGATGGACAAGGCGATCTGGTGTGCCGAGCACTATGCCAGCCATGCTGAGGCGTACCTGGCGACCGAGCATCTGGCCTCGGATGCCAGCCGCAGCTATGTCCAGTATCTGCCGCTCGGCCCGGTGCTGGGCATCTTGCCCTGGAATGCGCCGCTGTGGTTGGCGTTTCGGTTCTGTGCACCCGCGCTGATGGCTGGCAACACCTGCCTGATCAAGCACGATGCACATGTGCCTGGCACCGCCCAGGCGATTGCCCAGGCCTTTGTCGATGCCGGAGCGCCGGCCGGCATTCTGGACAATCTTCCGCTGCACAATCCGCAGGTCGAGGGCGTGATCCGTGATCCGCGCATCCGCGCCGTCTCCTTCACGGGCTCGGATCGGGCCGGCGCCCAGGTGGCGGCGATCGCGGCGTCCGAGATCAAGCCTGCGGTGCTGGAACTCGGCGGCTCCGATCCCTGCATCGTGCTGGCCGATGCGGAACTGGAGCGCGCCGCCGACGTCATCACGCTCTCGCGCATCATCAATGCGGGTCAGAGCTGCATCGCCGCCAAGCGCATCATCGTCGAGGACGCGGTCTATGAGCGCATGGTCGGCCTGCTGCACGAGCGACTGGCCGCGCTGAAGCTGGGCGATCCGCGCGAGGAAGACACCGATGTCGGTCCGATCGCCCGCGCGGACCTGCGGGAAAATCTGGCGCGTCAGGTCGACAGCACGATTGCCGCCGGCGCCAGGTGTCTGCTGGGCGGCGTGCTGCCGCAAGGCCCCGGGTTTTTCTATCCGGTGACCCTGCTGGTGGATGTCGATGAGACCATGTGCGCTTTTCGCGAGGAAACTTTCGGGCCGGTGGCGGTCATGATCCGCGCCCGCGATGAGGCGCATGCGCTGGCTCTGGCGAATGACACGGATTATGGCCTGGGCGCCGGCATCTGGACTGAAGCCGGCCGGGGTGAAGCGCTGGCGGCGCGGATCGAGTCCGGCCAGGTTGCCATCAACGGCATCGTCAAGACCGATCCGCGACTGCCCAGCGGGGGGATCAAACGTTCGGGCTATGGCCGGGAACTCGGGCCGCACGGCATCCATGAATTCGTCAACGCGCAACAGGTCTGGATCGGGCCGGTGCGCAGCTGAGCGTGGCCCGGCGCAAGACTGCTGCACGCTGGCCGGCCCCCCGATGCCCTGCTTGAGGGGGCATCGGGGGGCATCCTGCGGGTGGGGCTCAGCCGGTGGCTGAGCTGAATCCGCGCATCGATGAGGATCGGGGCCGCGTTAGCCGCATTTGCTGTAGCCGCAACTGATACAGGTCGGACAGTTGTCGATCAGCAGCATGTCGCCGCGACAATCCGCGTTCGGGCACTCGCCGATGACCGCGAGTTTTGGCGCTTCGGCAACTGGCGCTTGACCGGCGTCGGCGATGACCGTCTGCACGCCAATCTGCTGGCGGCTGCGATATCGGCGCACCAGTTCGGCCAGCGGGTAGGCCTGGCCATTTTCATCCAGAAAGCCACGCTGATGCAGCATGTGCTGGATGCACCAGGCTATGGCCGCGACCTCGCTGTCGTGGAAACGCGGCTTGCCGGACAGCGTGGTGCCGCAGCGTACCGGGCCCTGAGTCCAGGTCACCTTGCGCAGGTCGGTCAGTGCCTTGGCGATGAAGCCGCCGCGGGCCGCGAGACTTAAGCTGCGCATGGTGGCGGCAATCCACTGGTGCTCGCCAGCGATCTGGCCGGCCGGAATGAAGAATTCCAGCGGACGCTCGATGGTGATGGCTTCGCCGTCCAGACGACCCTCGACGGGCACATAGCTGACCGTGAGATAAACGTGGTGCCGGCCGGCCTGGGTGGACAGCGCGATCTTGTTGGTTTCGCTGGGCAGGCAGCTGTCCGGACGGCGCTCAATGCGCTTGTCCAGCGGATTTTCATCCAGGTTGTGCCACTGGCCATCGTTGGCGGCGGGGGCGGCCTGGCTCACCGACACGCCGGTGATTTTCTGGTTTATGGATAGGGTGCTCATGCTGTTCTCTGTCATAGCCGGCCGTAGTAGCCTTCCTTGATGGCGTCGTAGAGGTTCGCCGCCGTGTGTTGCTGACCCTCGTATTCCACCAGATCCGAACCCTTGCACTGAAGGCTGCTGCCGTCGGCGAGGGTGAAGTTGTACAGGGTCTGATCGGCATCTTCCTTGCGAACCAGCACGCCCTGGAAAACCTCCGGGTTGTAGCGGAAGGTCGTGCAGCCCTTCAGGCCGAGTTGCACGCCCTGCCAGTAGATGTCCTTGAAATCATCGAAGGCGATGTCCGTCGGACAGTTGATGGTCTTGGATATGGCCGAATCGATCCAGCGCTGCGCCGCGGCCTGGATCTTCAGGTGCTGCACGGGCGTGACCTGATCGCTGCTGACGAAACAGTCCGGTAGATTTTCGACCTCGGCCGCGGGATCGATGAAATGCCGCCAGGCCAGAAGTTCGAAGGAGTACACGTCGATGCGCTCTTTCGCCTTGCGGCCCGGACGGATCAGGTTGCGATAGTAATGATGACTGAACGACGGCTCGATGCCATTGCTGGCATTGTTGCCAAAGGACAGCGAAATGGTGCCGGTCGGCGCGATGGAACTGTGATGGGTGAAGCGAGCGCCGGTTTCGGCCAGTTGCGCGACGAGTTCCGGCTCCTGTTCCGCCACGCGCTGCATGTAGCGACTGTAGCGGGCATGCAGGATGCGACCGGGAATCTTGTCGCCGACGGCATAGCCGTCCTCGCGCATTTCCGGGCGTGCGTGCAGCATCGCCTCGGTCACGGTGAATTCCCGCATCAGCAGCGGGGCCGGGCCTTTTTCCTTGGCCAGTTTGAGGGCTTCACGCCAGCCGGTCAGTGCCAGTTCACGCGCCACGGATTCGGTGAATTCGATCGAATCGGTTTCGCCATAGCGCATGCCGAGCATCGCCAGAGCCGAACCCAGGCCGAGAAAGCCCATGCCGTGACGTCGCTTGTCGTAAATTTCCTGCTGCTGCTGGGGCAGCGGAAGGCCGTTGATTTCGACCACGTTGTCGAGCATGCGCGTGAATGTGGCAACGCAGCGCCGGTAGCGCTCCCAGTCGAAACTTGCCTGCGGACTGAATGGCGCCTTGACGAAATGGGTGAGATCGACCGAACCCAGCAGACACGCGCCATTGGGGGGCAGGGGCTGTTCGCCACAGGGATTGCTGGCGCGAATGGCCTCGCAGAACCAGTTGTTGTTCATGCCGTTGACCTCATCCACCAGAATGAAGCCCGGTTCGGCGCGCTCGTAGGTGGAGCGCATGATCAGGTCCCAGAGTTCACGCGCCGGGCGGCGTGCGTAGACCTTCATCGCGGTCCGGCCCTGCTCATCGCGCGGATAGGCGTTTTCGTCGCCGGGGAAGTGGCGGTAGATGATCTCGATCTCAGGATCATCGAGTTCGTGGCCAAAGGCGGGGAAAGCCAGCGCCCAGTCGCGTTCGTCGCGCACCGCAGTGATGAATTCCTCACGCACCAGCACCGAGAGATTGAACTGACGCAGGCGACCGTCGCTCTGCTTGGCGGTGATGAAGTCCTCGATGTCCGGATGGCCGATGTCCATGCAGGCCATTTGCGCCCCGCGCCGGCCGCCGGCCGAACTGACGGTGAAACACATCGCGTCAAACACGTCCATGAAGGACAGCGGACCGGAGGTCTGGGCGCCGGCGCCATGCACGAAGGCGCCGCGCGGACGCAGGGTGGAAAAATCATAGCCAATGCCGCTGCCGCCCTTGAGGGTCAGGGCGGCATCGTGCAGGCAACTCATGATCCCTTCCATGGAGTCGGGAATGGTGCGGGAAACCACGCAATTGATCGTCGAGGTCTGCGGTTTGACTTCCTGGGCGCCGGCATTGGACCAGATGCGCCCGGCCGGGATTGCGCCGTGCTCCAGCGCCCAGAGAAACTCCTTGCGCCAGTGGGCCTGCTGCGCGGGTTCTTCCAGGTCGGCCAGGGTGTCGGCCACGCGGGCGCGGCAGGCCTTGATGTCGGCATCCAGGGGAGTGCCGTCAGCGGTTTTCAGACGGTATTTGGAGTCCCAGATGTCCAGCGATGCCGCTTGCAAGGGTACCTGCTCTGAATGGGTCGTCGGGCTCTGAACAGGCGCCAGGATACTTTTTTTCATGCGGTCTCGGAAACAATATGATGTGTCTGATGAGGGATTCAAGCACAAGATGTGGTGTTGAATCGGAATCCTAACAGAGCATGGCGCGGGCGGCGAGATTTTCCGTGCCGGCGGGTACGTCCTGGATGCCGGGGCGCGCTCGTTGGGGCATGGAAAGGTACGGGCGGGTCGGGTCGATGCGCCGGGTGAATCAGCCTGGCGCTGGCCGCAGGCCTCCGGCAGATCCGCGCGATCGCGGTTGGCATCCCTGCTCGAGACCCGGCCGCCAACGCAGCGGCAGCGTCAGTTGGTCTCGCGTGCTGGCCGCCAGAGCAGTGGGGCGAAGACGCAGAAATAGATCGCGAAGCCGAGACTCCAGCACAGGGCGCTGAGGCTGAGGCCGGGCAGGCCCTGGACCGGACTGCCCGGCCCACTGCTGCCCAGGCGCAGGATGCCGGCCAGCACGATCAGGACGAAGGACAGCAGCATCAGTGGGCTGGCGACAATCGGACGGCCGGAGTGTCCCAGCGCCACCCGGCTCATCATGCCCAGCGCCAGGCAACCCAGACCGCCGGCCAGCAGGGCATGCAAGGCGATGCTGGCGGGTAGGTGGATGAGGCCTGAATCCAGCCCGGCGCGCAAGGCAAAGGCGATGGCCAGCCACAGATAGCCCAGGTGCAGGATCCACAGCATCGGTTCGCCCAGGCTGCGCCAGGGTTGCCAGAGCAGCAGGCGCAGCAGGGTGCTGACGGCGGCCAGAGCGGCACAGCTGGCGCTCAGCCAGGAAACCTCGATCAGGCTGGTGATGGCCGTGGCCAGGGCGCTCAATGTGGAAAGCCAGTTCAGAAGCGGCCACTGGCCTGGTTGATAGCTGAGGCGACGGCCGGAGAAGAAGGGGATGACGCGTCCGCCCATGAACACCATCAGGAAGCCGATCAGCCAGGCACTGAAACTGATCAGCAGGCGGGCCTGATCCGGACGGTCGAGTTGCAGGCTCAGATGGATGCCCAGATTGATGATCGCCATCGCCCACAACAGCGGGATGAAAACCTGATTGCGGCGGTTGCCACTGGCCAGCAGAACCCGGCTCATCTGCACCGCGGCCAGGGGCAGTACCAGCACATCCAGTGCGGCGCTGAGCAAATGGGCGCCGGGCGTCGGCCAGAACGCACACAGACGGGCGCCCAGCCACAGGGCGCACAGCCAGGCCAGACTCCGGGGGCTGCTGGCGGCAAGGCCGGTCCAGTTGACCACCGCGGTGAGAACAAAGCCCATGATCACCGCGCTGGCGAAGCCGAACAGCATTTCATGCGCATGCCAGAGGGTCGGATGAGGTGACATCGGCAGAAAGCCCGACAGTCCGCACAACCAGAGCATCATGGCGGTGGCGCTGAGCAGTGCGGCCAGCGGGAACAGTGGTCGGTACGCCTGGCTCAGGCACAGGGAAAGGCTGAATGGCATGGGGCAGGCTCGGCTTGTTTGAGGTCCGGTTTCATCATAGGCCTGCCAATTGCACCTGTGCTTGCCGAATGTGCCGATGGTGCAAGCCGCCGCGGCCGGAGTCAGCCCTCAGGACCGGACTCCGGCCGCGATCATGCCAAGGCTAGTAGCTCGGCGCCGCCTCGAAGGACAGGCCGACCGGCGCGGCCTGATCCCGAACGGTTTCGAAAATGCGATAGTCCAGCGAGTCCTCATCGGTTTCGGTCTTGGCCAGCGTGTCCTCAATGAAATCCTTGCGCTGGCGATTCAGTGCTTCGATTTCATCGCGCAGGGCCGCGCGCTGTTTCGCCGTTGCCATGATCGCCGCCTTGCGTTCCGGGGCCTGCATGGCCTGCATCGCGGCTGGCAATTCCGCCGGAGCGATGGCTTCCAGCTCAACCCGGCCGGAGGCCACATCATCAACAAGTTCCTTGTCGCCGAGAAAATTCTTGCGGCCGGCGGCGGATTCGTTGAACGCCGCGCGCCGGGCGCGTGATGCGCTGGAGCTTTCGGCATGCAGTTTTGCGCTGGCCTGAACCTTCTTCTGTTGCGCCTCACGTTCTTCCTCTGCGCCGTAGAACACCCGCGTGTCATCGAGATCTTTGGACAGTTTGGCGATTTTGTCGTCGAATGGCGTGGCGACGGCGACCGCATTGCCGCTCTGGGCGACCTGGAAGTACTCGCCCTGATTCAATCGCGCGATCCGCTGCCAAGCCCGGCGGGTCGAGGGGTCGGTACCGGCCTGGATGGCATTGATGACGATGCCCCGGTTCGCCGCCTGAGCCAGCGTCACCGGATACTGCACATCATCCTGGTAATCGGTATGGGGTGGCGCATCGCCAACCAAGAAGATGACCCGGTAGGTGTTCTGGTCCTCGCTCCAGGACATCCGGTGGACTGCATCCTGCAGGGCCTGATTCACCGCTTCCGGACCGTCACCGCCACCGGCCGCCTGGAAATCCATCAACTGGGCATACATGGAGTCCAGATCGTCCGACAGATCGATAATGCGGGTGACGTAGGCGTCACCACGGTCCCGGTACGCCACCAGGCCCATGCGCAATTCCGGCGCAGGCTGCGCCGAGGCCATGGTGTGGGCGATGGACCAGATGTTGTCCTTGGCGGCCTGAATCAGGCCGGACATGGAGCCCGTGGTGTCCAGTGCGAAGACCACCTCGACCTTCGGCGCTTGCTGAGTCGCGTGAACAGGCGTGGTGCTGGGCGCTGGTTGGGGATGCGATGGGGTGGCGTGCGGATAGGCAAGCACGGCGACGGTGGTGGTAAGCAGCACGGTCAGGGCGATGGACTTTGATTTCATGATGGAATCCTTGCGATGTTGAAGATTTAGCGGATGGAAAGCCGGCGCAGCGCAGCATCGGCGCAGCGCCAGGCGGTCTCGAAGGGGTCGCTGGTGGTGGGTGGCGACGCCGCCGGGCGACCGGGCAGAAGCAGGTGCAGGGCCTGCACCAGGAACAGGCTCCACAGGGTCAGAAACAGGCTGTGGGTATGCATGGCGGTGGCGGTGGCGGCGCCAACGGCCAGGACCATGAGCAGGGCATCCGCGCCGGCGATGAAGACGCTGTCATGGCGATACAGGCTGCGCAGCAACCACAGCAAGGTGGCCTGCGCCGCCAGCCAGATGATCGCTGCGGGGTCGAACAGGAACAGGCCGGCAGTGAGCAGCAGCCATGCGGCCAGAGCGGCGAGGCGAGCATTGCGCACCGGACTGGTTGTGAGCTCGCGCCACACCAGAGCCAGAGAACAGGCGCCGATCAGCAGGCGCAAGGCCAGTGCCTGGCCGAACGCCGGCTCCAGCAGCAGCCAGGCCAGCGCGCCGCTGATCGCGAGCAGCAGTCCGAACATGAGATTTCTCGCCAGGCTCATGATGACCTCCTCGCACGGCGCTCGCGCAGCAGGGCCAGTTCCACCTCTTCCTCGCTCACCTCCCGCCGCGCAGCTTCAGGTTCGGCGGAGGGTGGCTGCGACTGGAAGAGGGCAGCTTTGTGTTGCATGGCTTCGAGGCGCCGTTGCTGATCCGCAAGGGTGGTGGTCAGCTTGCCGTGCTCGAGTGCCAGGCGTGCGCGCCTTTCGGCCAGTCCGGCGGCGATGTGCTGATCCTGCAGACGACGGCGCAAGAGGCCGCGGGCCAGGTCTTCTTTGTCTTCGGCAAAGCACAGATCCAGTTCCCCGGCGATCGCCTCGATCCCGGCGCAGACTTCGGCGTGCCGGGTGTCGATCTGCGCGAGATTTTCGCTCAGTTCGGCCTGCCGAAGGCGCCCCTGATTCAGCGCTTCCTGCATATCTCGCAGCGATTGGCGCAGCAGCAGTTCGGGTTCTTCGATGCGATCTAGCACGGCATGCAGATCGGCACGGAACAGGCGGGTCAAGCGGTTGATCAAGGCCATTTCGGGCTCCGGTGGAAGGGGTGGAGCCAGACTGCAGCAGGGGCGTCGCTGAAAACAGACAGAAAAAGGTAAAACTGGCGCCGGCGTGGTTTACAAACTGTTTACGTGCCTGGGCGGCGGCGGATTGCTAGGCTGGGTGCCCATGAAGAAACGCATACTCATCGTCGAGGACGAGCCGGCCATCCGTGTCGGCCTGACCGACGTGCTGGTTTTTCACGGCTATGCGGTGGAGGCGGTCGAGCAGGGCGAGGCCGGGCTGGCTCAAGCCCAGTCCGGTGCGTTCGATCTGCTGCTTCTGGACGTGATGCTGCCAGGCCTGTCCGGCTGGGAGATCCTGCGCCGCGTTCGCACCGAAGACCTGGAGCTGCCGGTCATCATGCTGACCGCAAAAGCGGCTGATGAGGACGTCATCCAGGGCCTGAGTCTGGGCGCCGATGACTATGTCGCCAAGCCGTTTTCCGTGGCCCAGCTGGTGCTGCGCATCGAGGCGGTGCTACGTCGCTGTGCGCCGCCGCAGGAAAAATGCCCGCAGATTGGCTTTGCGGACGGTCTATGCATTGATGTGCTGAACCTCTGCGCCCGGCGGCTGGGGCAGACCGCGTCTTTCACCCGACGGGAGATGGATCTGCTGCTGTACCTGCATGCCCACCACTTGCGGCCGGTGTCGCGCGAGGAGTTGCTGACGACGGTCTGGGGCTACGCCCGGAGTCACGATATCGAGACCCGAACGGTGGATATTCATGTGGCGAAGCTGCGGCGCAAGATCGAGGTCGACCCCAAGCGACCGCAGAATCTCATTACCGTGCGCGGCGGCGGCTATCGTCTGTGCAGTCTGGATTGATGGGCGCTGGTAGCGGGATGAGCCCGGCGCGCTTGCGCGCGGCATTGCTGCTGTTGTTTCTGGCCCTGGCGCTGCCATCGGCGGTGCTGATCTGGCATACCCAGCGGCAATTGCAGTGGCAGGCCTTCCACCATTATCAGGGGCGCGCTGAGGCCCTGGCCGAACAGATCGACCGCCGCCTACGCGGCTTGGTGGCGGCGGAAGAGGCACGCGCCACGGACGAATATCAGTTCCATGTCCTTGGCGGCGGCGCGAAGGCCGGTTTTCTGGAGCGATCGCCGCTGGCGCGCTATCCGGTCCGTGCCGATCTGCCCGGACTGCTGGGCTGGTTTGAGGTCGATGCCGACGGTGCGTTTTCCAGTCCGGTGAGCCCACCGCAAGCTGAATTGCTGCCGGCTGGTGAGCGGCGAGCCCGTGAGGCCCTGGCGCGGGAATTGGCCGCCATCCTGCAGCGTAATCGCCTGGTGACGACACGAGGCGAACTGCCGGCACGCGCCGCGATTCTGGAGATGGCGCGCCAGCGGCTGCGCGAGGAAAGCACGGAGTATCGGCCGGCTGACTCTGCCTCGGTGATGTCGCGCGCTCCGGCGTCGGTCGAAGCGAAAAGGCCGGAATTCGAGGCGCCGGCTGCCCAGGCCGCTTTCGATGAACTCGGCGGGGCGGCGGCGCAACAGAAAAGTGAACTGGGGCGGGTGCAGGATCTGCAACTGAAGAAGGATTTTGCCGGGGCGCGGGAGGACCGCCGGGTACAGGCTCAGGACAAGCGGCCGGCGCCGGCCCGGAGCCGGCGCAAGGAAACGATCGCGATGCTGGCCGACGAGAC
>JBFKDQ010000079.1:0-10475 GCA_041619555.1 Oceanococcus sp.
ATGTGGTCGACGGCAGTCCGATGCGCTTCGATCTCGGCGGCACCCCGGTTCCCGGCCTGTACATCAAGCTGCTGTTCCGCGACGAGAAAACCGGCTTCTACACCCGCCTGATCAAGGCCAAGCCGAACTGGCGCGAACATCCGCTTGCCCATCATCCGGTGTATGAAGAAGCCTATTGCCTGGAAGGCAGCTTTCATTACAACTTCGGCGAAATGTGGCCCGGCACCTATTTCTTCCGTCCGGCGCTGGTGCGCCACGGCGATTTCACCGCCGGCGAGGACGGCACCGTCTGGCTGCTGCGCTGCGACGGCGACCTGGTCGACTGGTACACCGACAACGCGAAAATGGAAATGCATGGCGACCCGGTGAACTGGGGACCGGAGTACCCGCACACCCAGGCCCCCGTGCCGCTGGCGCCGGTACGCTCGCGCTCCATAGGCGAGATGGAAGACCCCTACTACAGTTGAAACCGACCTGCCCCCGCGCACGATGCGCGGGGCGATCGCTGCGAATCCTGTGACCGGAATTTCATTCGCCTGCCCGATGGCCGCTTGGTCGATGACCTCATCCTGGTGCGGATCGGCCCCGGCCTCACGCCGCCTGAGCGGACCGGCGCCACGGGCACGCAGCCGAACTGAGCACGTCCGCAGCCCCCTGGCAAAGCGCCTGGCGCCGACACCGCCACGCGGTTCTCAGGACGGGCGACCGTCAGGCCGATACTCCTCAAGCCCGAGCTTGCGGAGGGAAAAATTGAGGTTTTCGATCACCCGCGTGCGTTGAGCATCCGGCAGCGCCGGCGTCGCCAGCAGGCGCCGCCCGGCCTCGACGGCCTCCTCATGCTGACCCACCCAGTAACAGGCCACCGCATATTCGTCCAGACTGCGCCAGGCATAGACCGACTCATCCAGAAACAGCAGGTCCTGCGGCTGCGCGATGGCCACCGCCTGGCGCGCGAAAAGATGGGCGAGCGCGTAGCGCTGGCCATTTTCGCGATGGTAGCGCGCCAGATGGCGGAGTGGCTCGGCCCGCCGGGGACGGTACTGGTAGGCCTGAAGGTAACGTGACACGATCAGGGCATCACCGGCTTCCAGCCGTTCGCTGAGCAAGGCGATCTGCAGCAGCGAATACCAGACCTCTTCATCCCAGCCCCCCATCCCGACGCGCCGCTGATACGCCTGCAGGCTGCGATCGAATTGATTGCAGTCGCGATAGCTTTGCGCCAGGTAAAAGACATAGCGGCTATTGTCCGGCTCCTTCTGCAGGGCCTGCTCGAGCAGCGCCGCATCGGCCGCATACTTGGCCTCCGGACTGATCTGGCTGCGTCCACCTTCGCGCTGCGAGATCACCCGCAGCCCTGGCAACTTGCGCTTGCTGTGAACTGCGGCGCACTCGATGTATTCGTGCAGCACCCCGACGTAGGTCCAGTTGAGCGCGCTGCGCACCAGAGCCGGTCGCCAGTAGGTGTTGCCGTCACCGGCAAAAAGAAACTGGTACGCATCTGCACTCAGCGGCGGCAGGGCGAAGCCAGGCGCAGCCTCGATCCAGTCGTCCGCATCCATGATCAGGGTGTAGTCGGCCTTGTCACGCGCAAGCACCAGAGCCTCGCTGCGATTGTGGCCAAAGTCTTTCCATGGCCGCTCGTGCAGTTCACCGGGAATGTCCGCGTAGTGCTCACGAATCAGTTGCTGAGTGCCATCGTTGGAGCCGGTATCGACAATGACCCAGCAATCCACCCAGGGCCGTACCGAATCGAGACAGCGCCGGATCACATGGGCCTCGTTGCGGACGATCATGTTGAGGCAGATGGATGGTTTCATGGCGTTTGGATGAAGCAAAATGGACCTACGAAGTCAGGCAACGGGATGCTGCAGCTGCAGGTAGCCGGATGGTGCGGCAGCAACAATGACGCCGCGCCTGGCCAGCTCCATCAGGCAGCGGCAGGCGAGATCCGAAGATCCATAGACACAGTGCGCGATCAAAGCCAGATGCTTGACTTGCTCATCGTCCATCTGATCGGCGTGGGTGAAGTCACGTACATAAACCATGTCGGCTTCCAGGAGCTGGTGCATGGGCTGCCGGAAATTGCCCCCGTACACCACCGGCGCAATCGGCCAACGCTTGATCGCAGCAAGGTGATGCGGCACCAGTCCCAGGCAGCGAAGCTCCAGGTCGATCTCACCCTGGGTCGGCTGGCCCTGGTACAGCGGCACGAAAGCGACTTCGGTATGGACCACCAGCGCACGCGCCAGCTTGCGTCGGCCGCCCTGAAACACCATCAGCTCGCCGCCCTGAATGTCGATCTTGAGCAGATCCACGGCGGCGACCTCGCCGATCTCGTCCAGACGCCGCGTGTTGATCTCCATACGCTGATCCACCCGACCCCATTCTGCAAATCCGTTGAACAGCGCAAGACGGGCCGGATCGGGCTCCAGCACGCTGGTCATGCCGCTGGCGGCCGTCACTTTCAGCTCATGCCGGCCGCCATCGCCGACGGCATCGGCCAGATAGGTTTCCAGCGCGCCCTTGCGTGCCATCAGGGATGCCAGCGCCTCGGCCTGCGGCTCGAATCCGATCACGCTGCAGAGCCCTGCGCTGAGCATCGATGCGTATGGCGGATCGCCATCCACCGGATTGGCGCCGATGTCCACCACCGCACTCAGGCGTTCTGCGGCCAGGGTACGGACAAGGAAAGACGTGGCAGGGTGCAGCGGACAATGGCCTTCAGGGCGCATGGACAGGGGTCTCGGTGCAGGCAGCGGATGACCAAAGGGCAAGCCTAGCACTGGCAGACGGGCACCGTCGGACCGACCGGCAGGCCCGCGCACCGATGCCGCCCGCACCCGCGCCAGAAACCATGGACTCACCGGGACTCAAGACGGCGCAGGGAACCATTCGGCCAGGGCCTTCGTGAACTAGGACCTGTGCCGTAATCGAGATGAATTGATGTCAACTGCCGTGTCCTTGTTCATGCGCTCCCCTTCCCGACTCGTCCGCCTGAGTCTCGCGCTGCTGCTGTTGCCGATCATGGCCCTGCAGGCCGCCCAGGCTTCCACCCCTGGCCTGCGCGCGATCAATCAGTCCCAGATTCCGGCCCAGGAAACCATTCGTGCGGTGGCGATGCTGGATCGTACCCCGACCCCGGCCGATGTCGAGGCACTGGCCGAGCTGGGCCTGATCACCCAGGGCCTCAAGCACCTGCCGATGGTGCTGACCAAGGGCACGGTGGCGCAGCTGCGCCAGGCGGTCGCCCAGGGCCTGGCGCGTGATGTCTACCTGGATCAGAAGCTGGACTGGTATTCGGCCGAATCCACCGCGGCGATGAATGCGGACATCACCCGTCAGCTCGGTTTCGACGGCAGCGGCGTGCGCGTGGCGATCGTCGATTCAGGCATCGACGCCTCGCACCCGGATCTGGCGCAACGGGTGATCCGCAATGTGCGCGTGTACAGCCCCGAGTATCTGGACATCCTCGGCGTCAGCGAACCGCTGGGCATCACCTGGCCCAGCGATCCGGCCCTGGTCATCCCTTTCGATGATCTGCCCTACAACAACACCGACACCATCGGTCATGGCACCCATGTGGCCGGCATCACCGCCGGTGAGGGCGTGGGTGACGGCGCCCTCGTCGGCGTTGCGCCTGGCGCCGAGCTGATCGGCTATTCGACCGGGGAAATTCTTTTCATCTTCACCGCCCTGGCCTCGTTCGACGACATTCTGGACACGCACGAGGAATACGACATCAAGGTCATCAACAATTCCTGGGGCAGCCGCTTCCATGTATTCGACCCCGCCTCGCCGATCAATGTCGCGACCAAAGCCCTGACCGACGCCGGCATGACCGTGGTGTTCTCGGCAGGCAATGACGGCATCGAGATGACCACCAATGTGCATTCCATGGCGCCCTGGGTGATCATGTCCGGCTCGGCGACCCTGTCCAGGGAAAAGTCGGATTTTTCCTCTTCAGGCCTGATGTTCGACAATTCCGTCCCGGCCGAAGTCGTGGATGGCCATGTGCGCCATGAAGGCGATGGCCTGGGCCTTTCGCATCCCGATGTCTCGGCCCCCGGCAGCAATATCGTGTCGACCTGCACACCCACCGGCGCCATCGTCTGCGGCGCCGTGCTGCCCGGCGGCTCGGCATCGGCTTCCGGCACCTCGATGTCCGCACCGCATATGGCCGGCCTTGCCGCGATCCTGCTGCAGGCCAATCCTGCCCTGACTCCGGACATGGTGCGCCAGGTCATGCAGGTGAGCTCGCGGCCGATGGCGGATGACGCCGCTTTCTGGCAATCCGGCTACGGCTTCGTCGATGCCAAGGCGGCCATCGATCTGGTCACCCGGGCCGATTTCAGTGCGGGCATGCTCGATGCCCTGGACGCGGCAGCCACGGCGGCGGTGCTCGCCCGTCGCAGCCACAAGGTGGTTGCCCAGGATCAGTGGGAGTTCATCTCTGTCGGCGCCACCGCCTTCGGCCTTGAAACCTACGAATTTCCCTTCGAAGTCAGCGCCGACACCAGCGCGATCCGCGCCGGCGTCGCCTTTCCTGGCGACCTGGGCCTGCTGGGCCTGAATCTGCTGTTCGAATGGGGACTGGAACTCCTTGATCCGGCCGGCAATGTGGTGGCGACCTCGGAACTGACGGACAACATCGGCACGCTGCATTTCGAACTGGCGGATGCCGACATGGGCCCGACCCCCGGCACCTGGATCATGCGTGCGATCGGGTACGCCCACATCTCCCAGCCCGCCCTGCTCTGGGGCCATTCGGTCACGGTCGTGGCCACCCAGCTGCAGGGGCAGGAATCCACCGCGCCTGAAGGACCGGTCTTCACGCCGACGGGTGAACTGCAGTTCCGCTTCACCGGCGGCGGCGGCGACCTGTCGAGTCCGGAAGGTTGCAGCTACGAGCCGATGGGCGCCGCGGGTGAACTCAGCCTGGCCGATGCCGATGCGGACTGCCGCGCCGGCACCGTGGGTTATGCCTTGAACTATGGCGCTGGGATCCCCGCGGAATTCGTTTCCGAACCCCTGGCGAGCGAGCAGATCATCGGCGGCAACGCGATGCTCGGCACCTGGCTGGCCACCGAGGTGCAGCCGGTTTACAGCGCCGCATTTGGTTCCCGCCTGACCTACGCCATCGATGCCGTCGACGACAACGGGAATGTGATCCTGGCGCTGGCCGGGGGCGACCTCATCCCCCTGATCGGCCCGACCCCGACCTTCAGCGATCTGGCCTTTCAGGTGCCGACGACCACGGTGCCCGCCGGCGCCCGCCTGCGCTTGCAGATGAGCTTCTCCGGCGTCTACACCTCGGCCATGCGCCTGGTCTGGGGCGGCGACTACGGCGATGCCGGACTATTGCTGCAAACCGGCAGCCTGAAATCACGCGCCGCTGATGTGGCGGCAACAACCCAGCCGGCTGCGGACGGCCAGACCTATGGCGGCGCCCTGGGCGCCCTGGGCGGCCTGTTCCTGCTGCTGGCCGCGGCCGGGCTGCGGCGTCGGCCACGCTGACGTCTTCGGGCACGCAGCCCATTGAGCTGCGTGCCCGGCTTCCACGGGCAACCGGTCTGCCAGGCCCGCTGCCTCAGCGCGTCGGCAGCTTCGGCCGATGGTGTTGCTCCCAGTAGGCCAGCGCCTCCTGCAGCATGGCCCGACCTTCACTCAGCACATATTCGCGAAAAGTCTGCGCCACCACCGAGAAACTCTTGCCCTGGCGGCTCACCAGCCGCCACTGGTCCTCGATCGGAAACCCTTCCACCGGCAGCTCGATGAGTTCGGTCTGCTCGCCCTGATCGATGGTCAGCGTCGGTACGATGGCCAGCCCCATGCGCGCCATCACCGCATGCTGGATGCCGGCATTGCTGGCGATCGTCATGCGATGCTGGAGTTCCACGCCCAGTCTTTGCAGATGCGCCTCGGTGGCGATGCGTGTGCCCGCGCCCGCCTCGCGCATGATGAACAGCTCCTGCGCCACATCCTGCCATTGCAGGACGCCGCGTTGCGCCAGCGCATGACCGCGCGGCGCCACCAGCACCAGATGATTCGGCCCCACCGGCAGCATGTCGAGCTGCGCCAATGCTGGCGCATGGCCGAAGATGTACAGATCATCCAGATTCGCCTGCAGGCGCTCGCACAGATCCGCATGATTGGCCACCTGCAGATCCACCTCGATCCGCGGATAGCGCCGGAAGAACGGCCCCAGCAAATGGGGAATGAAATACTCCGCCGAGCGGGTGACGCCCAGACTCAGGCGCCCGGCCTGCATGCCCTGCAGATCACTGAGCTCCATTTCCAGCCGCGCCAGACAGTCGAACACCTCATGGGCGTAACGCAGCATGGTCTGGCCGGCGGCGGTGAGGTGAATCTTGCGACCGAGCAGTTCGTACAGCGGCATGCCGACGCTGTCGGACAGTTTGCGCAACTGCATGGACACGCTGGGCTGGCTCAGGTGCAGCTGTTCGGCTGCCGCCGCAATCCCGCCACATTCAGCCACCTTGACCAGGATTTCCAGCTGCCGAAAGGTGCCGATGCGCGCCGGCAGACGCCCGGCATGTGAAAGTGTCGTCATGTTCGCAAGATACCTGTGCGGCGGTCGGCAGCACCAGCCTGGCCAGCCGCCGGAAATATTTCGGCCTCGATCCACGTCCGTGCGCACCACCTTAATCTATTGTTATACTTTTAATACATTTTAGCCGCCAGGCCCGCACGATGCCGGAGCAGGACATGATCGATTATTACGGTTACCGCAAGAAATTCGCGCTGCTGGTGCCTTCGACCAATACCGCGGTGGAAACTGAATATCACCGCATGTGTCCCGAAGGCGTGGTGCTCGCGACCCGTGCCTGCGTGATTCCGCCGTTCTCGGTCCAGTCCGAAGAGGATTTCATCCAGATGGTCCAGGCCATCGGCAACGCGACCGAGCAGGGCCTGCGCGATGCCCTGACCTGCCAACCAGACCATGTGATATTCGGCTATTCCGCCGAAACTTTCTGGGATGGCAAGCCACGCTCCGATCGCGAGTTCAATAAATACAACGCGATTGCCCAGCAGGTCGGCGGCTGCAACATCACCTTTGGCGCCCAGGCAATTCTGGACGCCCTGGCCTGCTATCCGCAGGTCCGCCGCCTCGGTGTCATCTCGCCCTATATGCCGGTCGGCGATCAGCAGGTCGTCAAGTTCCTCGGCGACATCGGCTATGAGGTCGTGCGGATCAAGGGACACCGCTCCAACAGCCCGGTGACCATCGCCCATGAGAGCTTCGCCAAGACCCGCCAACTGGTGCGTGAGGTGGATGGCGCAGACGTGGACGCGATTCTGCAGGCCGGCACCAATCTGTATTTCGTCGAACTGGCGGATCAGCTGGAAAAGGAACTGGGCAAGCCGGTACTGGCGATCAATGCGCTGACTTTCTGGCACGCCCTGCGCAGCAATGGCATCGCTGACCGGGTGCGCGGCTTCGGCTCGCTGCTGGCCGAACATTAGGCCGCCCCCCTGCATGCCCATACTGTTCGCCACGGTGCTGATCGATCTGATCGGTTTCGGCATCATCATCCCGATCCTGCCGTTCATGGCGCCGACACTGGGCGCCACCCATTTCGACATCGCCCTGCTGATCGCGATTTACTCGATTTTCGGTGGCCTGGTCGGACCCTGGTGGGGTCGGCTCAGCGACCGCATCGGCCGCAAACCGGTGCTGCTGATCTGCCTGGCGGGCGCCGCCGGATCGTATTTGCTGCTCGCCTTCTCCACCACGCTGACCATGCTGTATCTGTCGCGCGCCCTGGGCGGCGTAATGGCCGGCAACTTCGGCGTGGCCTCGGCCATGGTCGCCGATCTGACCCCACCGCAAGAACGCGCCCGCTCCATGGGCATGATCGGCGCCGCCTTCGGCCTGGGCATGGTCGCCGGGCCATTGCTTGGCGGCCTGCTCAGCCCGGATGGCCACAATTTCATGCTGCCCGGCCTGGTCGCCGCCGGCCTGTCGACCACCGCCATGCTCGCCGGCCTGCTGTTTCTGCCTGAGTCCCTGCCCGCCGGCGCGCGTGCCGACCATGCACGGCATCGCGCCGAGCATGGCGATGGCGGCTCGACCCTGCAGATGCTGCGCAAGCAGGGCAGCAGCCTGCTGGTGGCGCAGTATTTTCTTAACAACAGCTGCCATTCCAGTGTCAGTTTTCTGTTCCCGCTCTGGGTCGGCAGCATGCTGGGCTGGGGGCCGAAAGAAGTCGGCCTGGTCTTCGGCGCCCAGGGCATCGCCATGGCGCTGATGCAGGCCGGCCTGATCGGCCAGCTGGTCCGCCGCATCGGCGAGCTGGGGGTGCTGCTGCTGGGCTCCGCCTTGCTATGTGGTGGTTTTGCCGTGGCAGCACTGGCCAGCGGCAGCCTCACCATTCTGAGCGGATTTTTCTGCGCGATCAGCGGCGGCACCCTGTGCACGCCGGTCCTCAATGCCCTGGTCGCCAACCGCACGCCGGTGCAGCTACGCGGCCGCATGCTCGGCACCACAAGCGCCAGCGCGGCCTTTGGCCGGGTGTTCGGCCCGCTGTTTGCCGGCACCCTGCTGAGCCTGTTCAATTTTCATATCGCCTGGATTGGCGGCTGTCTGATCGCCGGACTGATGGCCAGCTGGGCGATCAGCCAGCTGCGCCAGCCGATGATGGCGGACACGCTGACCGCCGGTCCTGGCGAACCCGCGCTGATCACAGGAGACAACAATGGCGGTTAATCCGGAAACATTCAAAGCGGTACTGGGACAATGGCCATCCGGCGTCACCGTGGTCACGACCCAGGATGCGGAAGGTCCGGGCGGCATGACCGCCTCGAGTTTTTCCAGCGTCTCGCTGCAACCGCCGCTGATTTCGATCTGCATCGCGCGGCCACTGGCCATGCATGACCGGATCCGGGACAGCGGCATTTTCGCGGTCAATATCCTGGCCAAGGACAATGTGCAGGACGGGCTGCGCTTCGCCGGCATGCTGCCGGATGTGAGCGATCGCTTTGCCGGCATCCAAACCCGCAGCGCGGTGACCGGCGCCCCGCTGCTGACCGGCACCCTGGGCTGGGTCGATTGCCGCCTCTGGGCTCATTACGATGGCGGCGATCACAGCATTTTTGTTGGCGAAGTGCTGGAGGCCGGCATCGACCCCACCGCCGCCCCGTTGCTCTATCACTCGCGCAGTTGGGGGCAGTTTGCCGATGTGCTGGCCAGCGAGGTCCATCTCAGCCATGCCGGCAGCGAGACCGGCGCCCTCATCCTGGACCGGGCTTTCGGCGCCGACGCGGCCCGCCCCGACGACGTCGACACCCTCGTCAATCGCGTACGCCAGGCCCTGCAAGACCATCCTGAGACGTCTCTGTTGCTGCTCGATGATGCGGCCAATGCTGCCGACCCACTGCTGCTGCGGCTGTGCATTCAGGCCATCGCCGGCCTGGTGGGCAGAACCGCGGTGGGCTTGCGTCCCGGCAAGGGCGCGATGGCGCTGGCCAATGTGCTGGTCGGCCTGAAATCCGGCATCCACCATTTTTCCGTGGCGCCGGCGGGCAGCCCGGACCATGTCGCCGAAGCCGATGTACGCAACATGCTCGCGCGCATGGACGTCCGCATCCGCACCTGAGCCATGGACAAGACCAGCGTCATCCTCGCCACCTTGCTGCTGTACAAGCTGATGCTGATCGGCATCGGCCTGTGGGCGCAGAAGCGCACCGGCAGCGAAGCCGATTTCTTCCTCGGCGGCCGCGCCCTGGGTCCGGTGGTGGCGGCGCTCAGCTACTCCGCCAGTTCGTCCTCGGCCTGGACTCTGCTGGGCATGAGCGGCGCCGCCTTCGTGATGGGCCTGTCGGCCCTGTGGCTGGTGATCGGCGCGGTCGGCGGCATGCTGCTGGCCTGGATTTTCATCGCCCCGCGACTGATGGCGCTCAGCCATCGCGATCAATTGCTGACCCTGACCGAATTGCTGGCTTTCGGCCTTGCCGGCCGCTGGCGCCGGGCCGTCATCCTCGCCGCTTCCGCCATCATCCTGGTGGCTTTCTCCTTCTATGTGGCGGCCCAGTTCCAGGGCGCCGGCAACACCTTCGAGCAGAGCTTCGGCCTGCCGATGCGCAGCAGCATCGTGCTGGGCGGCCTGATCATCATGGTCTATACCTTCCTTGGGGGCTTCTGGGCGGTCAGCGTGACCGATACGGTTCAGGGCCTGCTGATGGCTTTTGCTGCAATCCTGCTGCCCTGCGCCGCCCTGATCGAGCTGGGCGGACCCGAAGGCTTTGTTCAGGGCCTCAAAGCCGTCAGCCGTCCTGAGCAGCTCAGCCTGTCCGGCAAGAACAGCGGCCTGATGGCCGCCGGCTTCATCATCGGCACCCTGGGCATCTCCCTGGGTACCTTCGGCCAGCCGCATCTGCTGGTCCGGTTCATGGCCTTGCGCGATGCACGCGCCCTGCGCCAGGCCAGAGTGCTCGCGGTATTGTGGTTTTTGCTG
>JBFKDQ010000080.1:0-10352 GCA_041619555.1 Oceanococcus sp.
CAACGACAATGTCGAAGGCGCCGCCACCATCGCCCCGTCTGCCGGCGCCACCAGCGCGGCTGCTGCCGGCACCCAGTAAGACTTCCCCCCCCCTGGCGCAAGTTTCGCGCTGTTCAACGGCCCTTCGGGGCCGTTTTTTTTGGCCTGGATGGGACCGGCATGCTCACACCTCACACCATCGCGCCATCGGCCCCGCGGGATCAGCCGTTGCGATGGTGTCTGAACATTGCCGGGGCCGCGCAGATGCACACGCAAATCTCTTCGCATTTTGCGAATGAATCTGCCCTTCATGGACAGCACCTGGGCCTAGTCTCAAAAGAGCCAAGCTAACCATATGTTTTTGCGTATGAATTTTTATTCTCTCGAGCCCGCGCAGTTGGCATGAGACGTGCGTTGTCAGTAACAGAAAACAATTTCCGGGCAGTCTGCAACTTCACTGCCCGGCTCATGGAACACAGGAGTATTCAGGAATGAAACGTAGATCGAAGGGCAGCGTGACCACCAGCATCGTGCTGTTCGTGACGTCGGGACTGATGGCCTCGGTCCTCGGCATTCGCCAGTACGATCGGGCCACCTCGGAAATGGGGTGGATTACCAGCGCCCCCTTGCAGGCCGGCCAGACCATTACCCCGCAGGCGCTGAAGCAGGCCCGGATCAAACAGGATCAGGTCGGCATCAACGACCCGCGCCAGCTGCTGGGCCGCACGGTCACGGTCAACAAGCCGGCCGGCGAGGCTTTCAAGCCCGGTGAAATCGCCGTGCCCAAGCCTCAGCCACGAAGCACGCTGGCCCAGCACATCCCTGAGGGACGCGTCATCTTCAGTCTGAAGCTGAACGGCCAGACCACGGTTCCCTACTCGCAGCTGGGCGGTGGAGATCGACTGGACATTCTGGTTCGCGGCCGCAACGGCGTTCGCACGGCAGCCACCAACGTACAGCTGGTCGGCGTGATGAAACCGCGCGGATCCGGCACGTCGGCCGTTACGGATGACAAGATCACCAGCCTGCTGCCCCAACGTTCAGGCAAATCCGCGTCCACCTCCGGCGCAGCCATGCTGGTCCTCGCGGTCGAACCCGGCCATGTCTATCCGCTGGCCCACATCGGCCCGGATGAAACGGTGTCACTGGTGCTGCACAGCGCCCATGACGTCGCGGCGGGCCGTAACGTATCGGTGACCCCTTCCCGAGCGGATCGTCCGGTGGAGGTGGTTACGGGCCTGAATCGCACAACGGTCTACGTCGCACGCTAAACTGCCCGCTGAGCCCAGTGGGCGAAAAGGGGCAACCGTGACACAGGACAAGGAATTGAGCCACCAGGGCGGCGAGGTCGAACCGGATATCGTTCGGCGCCTGCGACGCCTGGTCCATCGTCGCCTGATCAACTCGATTGAAGACGAAGGCGTCGACGCGCTGAGCGATCCCGATGAGGTGCGTGCGCGGATCGTGGACATCCTGAGCGCGCTTGACCCCGAGGGCACACTGCGCCTGACCGCCGAGCAACGGCACACGCTTGAACAGGAAATTCTTCAGGAACTCAGCGGTCTGGGTCCGCTGGCGGCTCTGATGCTGGACGCCGACATCTCCGACATCCTGGTCAACGGGCCGCACGAGGTCTGGGTCGATCGGGGCGGCCGTCTTGAACGGGCCAACACCGGCTTCGATGACGAGGCCCACCTGCGCCGCTTTCTCGATCGGCTGGTCGCAGCCCAGGGGCGGCAGATCGACGCCGGCTCGCCGATGGTGGATGCCAAGCTGCCCGATGGCAGCCGGCTGCACGCCGTGATTCCCCCGCTCTGCGCCATCGGCCCCATCGTTTCGATTCGGCGATTTCGCAGAGACCTGGTCAGCGCAAAGGAACTGATCGCCAGTGGCGCGCTGAATCAGGACATGATGGCCCTGCTGAGATTGGCCGTGATGTCCGGCCAGAACATCGTGATTGCGGGCAGTGCCGGCGCGGGCAAGACGACCTTGCTGAATGTGCTGTCCGGCTTCATCCCGCAGCACGAACGTATCGTCACGGTGGAGGAAACCTCGGAACTGCGCCTGTCTCATCCGCATGTGATCCCGCTGGAGTCGCGCCCGAGCAATGCGGAGGGACGCGGAGGCATAGGCCTGCGGGAACTGGTGCGTAATGCGTTGCGCATGCGGGCGGACCGTATCATCGTCGGAGAGGTCCGCGGCGAAGAGGTTATGGACATGCTGCAGGCCATGAACGTCGGTCACGATGGCAGCCTGACCACGGTCCATGCCAACAGCCCCAGGGATGTCATCCGCCGCCTCGAAGTGCTCGCCCACATGGGCGACGCCGGGCTGCCCCGGGAATCCATCCGCGACATGATCGGCTCCGCGGTCCGCCTGATCGTACAAGTGATGCGCTTCCGGGACGGCAGCCGTCGCGTCGTCAACATCTGTGAACTGGTTCAGGACGCCGAGCGTCTGGACACGGTGGAACTGTTCCGCTTCCAGCCCCAGGGGGTGGATGACAGGGGCCGTGTGCTTGGCCAGCATCTCGCCACCGGAGCGACGGCCGGTTTCGTTGAGCAGGCACGGCTGCTGGGGTTTGACGAGCCATTGGACCATAGCGCCGGATCGTCGGACCATGCATGAAATCCTGGTACTGGTCCTGTTGGTGGCGGTCGCGCTCTACGCGGCCTGGCTGAGCTGGCGTCTGCTGCGTGACGACGATGTCCCCACCGACCTGCCCGTGCTGCTGGCGGCGCTGGACGATGACACGCAGGACACGCAGGACACGACGGAGCCGGGACGCCTGGCCGGCTTTCTTATTCGCCTGGGACTCCCGTTGCAGCCCTGGAGCTTCGTGCTCGGACTGATGCTGATGTTCGGTCTGGTGCTGATGCTGATCCTGGAATTCATCCCCGCCGGATTGGGCCTGGCCAGCGCCGCCAGCGCAGGACTGGTGCTGTTGTTGTTGATGTTGCTGAGCGACGCGGTCGCGCGCCGTGCCAGGCGCTTTGAAGACCGCCTGATCGACAGCATGGATCTGATGATTGCCGCCCTGAAGGGCGGCCTGACCGCTCGCCAGGCGCTCAAGGCGGCCGCCCATTCTGCGCGCGGGCGCCCACGCCAGGAACTCCTCGAGATCAGCCGGCGGCTCGAGCTCGGCCTGCCCATCGAGCAGGCATTGGAGCGACTGCGTCTGCGTTACCGCAGTGAAGGTGTACGCCTGTTCAGCCAGGCCCTGATCGCCAAATGGCATTCGGGTGGCGATTTCGCGGCGCTGCTCACGGCCGTCACCGACCTGCTCCGCGAACGGGTCAAGCTGCGCCTTCAGGTGGAAAGCCAGCTGTCCGGCGCCCGATATGCCGGACTGTTTGCGGGACTGCTGCCTTATCTGTTGATCCCGCTGTTTCTGTGGCGCCAGCCGGAATGGCTCGATCTGCTGTTCCAGCACCCACGTGGCCCCGGCATGCTGCTGGGCGCCGTGTTTCTGCAGGCCACCGGATTCCTCTGGCTGCGCCGGGTACTGAGGATCAGCCTGTGATGAGCGACTGGTGGATCGACCTGATTGCGTTGCCGCTTCTGCTGCTGTTTGTCCTGCTCCTGTTCCTGGTGGAAACCAGCCGTCTGGGCGGCCCCCAGACATCCGCCCTCGATCCCGGTCCGCCGCAAAGAAGGCCGAGGATCTATCCGGCGAACCTGATCCGCCAGTGCGGACTGAACCCGGAAGCTCAGCAGTTGATCTACTGGCTCTCGAAACTGCTGCTCGGCATGCTTGCGCCTCTGCTCCTGCTGGAACTCCTGCTCGGCCAGGCACCCGGATGGGGGCTGGCGATATCGGCAGCCCTGGGATTCTCTGCCACCGATCTGTGGTTGCTGGCGCGCCGGCGGCGGCGGCGCGCCGAGATCGGTTCTTCCTTGAGCTTTCTGATCAGCCTGATCGTCGTCTACCTGCGCAGCGGCATGCCCCTGACCCACGCCTTCCGTCAGGCCGCATCCCACGGATTGCCGGCAGGCCATCCCCTGGCCGACGAAGTGGCCTTGCTCGGCCGGGAGATCGAGGCCGGGCGAGATCGCGACGAAGCCTTCACCCTGCTGGCGGAACGTACCGGCGTGGAAGCGCTGCGACGCCTTGCGGCCATTATTCATGTGGGCCTGACCGCCGGTGCGCCCATCACCGATACGCTGCAGGCACAGGCTGACCTGTTGAAAACCCGACAGCTTCAACTGGTCACCGAACAGATCCAGCGCCGCTCGATGGAGGCGATGTTGCCCATGCTGCTGATCTGCTTTCCGGTGTTCCTGGTGCTGGTGCTGTTTCCCGCCGTCATCCAGTTGTCTGATGTACTGAACATGATCGGAGACCTGTTCTGATGCGCCATCCTGCAGCCCGTCGCCAGGGCGGCTTCATTATCACCATTGAGCTGATCCTGGTGACCACGATCCTGCTGATCGGCTCGCTGGCCGGCCTGGCCGCGATCCGCGACGCCCTGATCAAGCGTTGGGCCAACCAGGAATCGCAGACGGTCACCGTGTATGACGCCAATGGCGTGGCCCTGGGCCGAGCCCTGGGCTTTGACGAACACCAGGCCCCCTTGCTGCCCTATATCGATCGCAGCGTACCCCCGCTCGCCCCGGATCCGGCACACCGCAACTACCGCGCTCTGATCGGCGTGCGCGACGACCGTTTCACCAGCCGCGAGGCCGTCTACTACGATGGTCCCGACTGCACCGGCACGCCCTGCATCAAGGCGACCAGCGACGAGGCGGCCGACCATACCGGCCTGAGCGGCCGGCCTGCCACCGGCGCCGTCAGTTACCTGCATGCCCTGCAGGGCGGTCCGAATTACGCCATCGGCGCCTCCCCCGACGGCATTCGCGGCCGTCTGTATCGATCCACCGCACTGGCCTGCCCGATTGCAGCGGCGGATATCCAGTCCCGCTACCTCTCGCAGAAGGTGGTGGCGGGCAGCCCCTGCGAAAGCCGTGTCGCGAGTGCAGAACCGGTGGCCGGTGGTTACTGCAGCGATCCGCTCACGCCCTGTGACGCCAACATGCCGGAAACCTGCGACTGCATCACCCAGCCGGTCATGGCGCCGGTCGACTGCAGCACCGGCGTTTCCCAGCAGTCGATTCTGGCCGGTCTGGAAACCGAAATCCTGGATCAGGCGAACGGCTATCTTGCGCTGCTGGAAAGCATCACGGAACCCTCTGGCAACTACACCAAGTTTCTCGGGGAGGTGGTGCTCAGCACGATCAGCGGCATGGATATCTGCTGTCCTGCGGGCGCCATATTGCTGGAACAGGGCGCACTGGAAACCGCGGCTTATCTGACCCTGGTCAACGAATTGCTGAATGCGGGCCTGCCGAACGGTCAGCTGACGTTCCTGCTGAATGACCTGGGTGCGCAGCGGCCGGATACCGAGTTCAGCTGCGTCGCGGAAGCGTCGGTGACGACCGGCACGAGCACCTCCTCAAGCACGGATTGGGGCACCCTGCAGACGCTGGCGGCCGAGCCCGTGTCAGACCCGGATGATCCGGCCGCCAATACCCTGGACCGTTTCGTGGCGCCCTTCAGCGTGAACCTGCCCATCGATCTCGGGGGCGACAGCTGGATTTCCACCCCACCCGATGGCGAAGGGGTCCAGCCATGAAGCCTTTACATTTTCTTCATGACGATCTGGCTCTGATGATCGTATGTTGATCCGACGACAGATAACCGCCCGCTTTACCCACTGGCGCCCGATAGCCGGTGCGGTCTTGATGGCCGCGCTCGCGACCGTCGCCCGTGCGGAACCCGCCGTGAATGCCGAAGCGGCCGATGTGGCGCGCAGCCTGGGCCGGCTCGACCAGAGCTTCAGCTACCGTGGCCTGCGAGCAGGTCATGGCGCCGCCACGACCCAGGGCGCCAGTTTTGGCGACCGACCGGATGCGGCCGACCGGGCCGCAGAGCGGGTGGATCGATCTCTGCCACCCGGCATGCAGATGCTGGATGTACTGCCTCAGGAAGGTAGCGACCCGCAACAATAGGCGAATTGGAGGCAGGTTTTCCGCCCGATAGCGACAGTTGCGGAGAGCGCCGCTGCTGCGTCGAACCCTGTCCAGACCACCTTGCACATCGCCGCGCCTGACCGGAATAAATGCCCGCTGGTGCTGGCGTTCGACGCTGGATCGAAACGGCGTAGCTTGCCCTGCGATCATTTTGAATGAAAACGCTGAACCCAACCGGATCAACAAGTGATATTTGGATTCTGGCGACGCCGATCAGCCACAGATCACAAGCAACTCGCCCTCCGCCATCAATTCGTATCCCCCACATCGGGATAATGCCTTTCAAGGTCCTGATTTCATCAAGCGCAGTTTGCAGCTGCCGGTTGGTATCGCGCAGTGCCTGCTCGGCTTTCGTCCTCGCGTTTCTTTCCCGAATCAGATCCATGGTTCTGTTCGCCAGCACGTCATCCATCTTCAGCACGGTTTCGATCAGGCTCCTCATGGAGCCCGGCATCTTTCTGTCCGCCTCGATCTTCGCATCGACCAACGACGCACCTGATTTGAGGCCGTCCACGACCAGGGCCATGCGCTTGTCGCTATCGATGATGTGAAAGGCCAGCCAACGGATCAGGAATCGCACGGCCTGCTCGACGACCTCAGGCAACGTCCGCTTATCAAACTTGTTCTTGATGTCCATGAGCTTCGGCAGGAATTCGGCATGCCTCATCTCGTGGCAGGCAAACCAGGGGTCATCGACAAAGCGGCCCGACCAGATGAGAGGGTGTTCTAAATCTTGTGTAACCGGTTCCATTCGCGACACTGTCGCATTGAACCGGAGGCACCATGCCCAAACCCAAGAAGACGCTCAAGGGCGAATTCGCTCAGATGCCCATCCAGGTGCCGCGCGACCGACAGGGCAGCTTCGATCCACAGATCGTCGAGAAGCACCAGACCCGTTGGTCCGGCTTCGACAACAAGATTCTCTCCCTGTACGCCCGGGGAATGACCGTGCGGGAGATTCAGGCCCACCTGCTCGAGATGTACGGCGCGGAAGTTTCGCCCAGCCTGATTTCATCGGTCACGGAGGCTGTGGTCGATGAGGTTAAGGCCTGGCAGGCCCGCCCGCTGGATGAGGTTTATTCCATCGTCTACCTCGATTGCATTCACGCCAAGGTCCGAGACGGGGCTGTTCGGGTCAAGGCTGTGTATATCGCCCTGGGCATCAACATGGCAGGGGGAGAAAGATATCCTGGGGCTGTGGATCTCCCAGACCGAGGATGCCAAATTCTGGCTGCAGGTGGTCAACGAGCTACGCAATCGCGGCGTGCAGGTTATTTTCGTCGCTTGCGTCGATGGTCTGAAGGGCTTTCCCGAAGCCATCGAGTCGGTCAACATGAGCCTGCGCAAGATCACCAAGAACCGGGGCTCATTTCCCAGGCACGAGGCGCTGCTGAAGCTCTTCTACTTGGCTCTGCATAATATCGCCAAGAAGTGGGCCATGCCGATCCGAGATTGGAAGGCCGCGCTCACCCAGTTTACGATCCGCTTCGGGGACAGAATCCCTCAGGCGTCATCCACAAGCCGGTTACACAGAATTCTGCACACCCTCCTTTCCCGCTCCTGCTAGAGTAGGCGGCAACGGCGAAATCTGTCGGGCCGGTGGGAGGCCTCATGCAAGCAGCTGTTGCCAACGCGGGACCGCGTCTTCTTTCTCAGGCCTTGATCGAGCGGTCCATGAAAGCGCTCGGGTCAGGGGAGTCCTGAGATGTCTTCCCCCATCCGGGCACTGGTGGTCGATGACGATTCGGCCAGTCGGCTGCTGATCTGCACCCTGCTGGACAATCTCAAGGTCGAGCGTGTGCAGCCGGTGGACAGCGGGCGATCGGGGCTGGAGGCGCTGGAGCGCGATCCCACGATCAACCTGCTGGTCTGTGATCTGCGCATGCCGGACGTTGACGGGGTCGCTTTGATGTCGGCCGTGCCGCGACACCGCAAGCTGGCGGTGCTGATCGTCAGCGGCCTGGACGAGGCGACATTGAGCATCGCCTTTCACGCGGCAAAGCTGCGTGGCCTGGACATTCTGGGGGCCATCGAAAAGCCCGTGTCCCTGGCCACGCTCGAACCCCTGATCACTGACCTGCGGATGCGCTATGCACAGGCAGGTGAGCAGGCCATTCCCGGAGGCCGTGAAGGCTTTCTGGCCTGGCTGCAGGAAGGTGAAAGTTCCTGCGAGCCGAGCCCCATCATGCGCCTGGGCGATGGACAGCTCGGCGGTCTCGATGTGGCGTCAAGCTGGGGTGGCGAGGTCCAGGCCAGTACCGGCATCGTGACCGTCGCGCGGCAATTTGGTCTGCAGCGGGAACTGATGCTGGCGACCCTCGCCAGTGCCGGCAGGCTGCACCTGTCCTGGGACGACTGCGACCCGGAGCTGTGGATGTCCTTCGCGCTGGACGCGGCGGTGCTCGAGGACCGCTCCTTTCCCGACCTGGCCCGCAAGTGCATCTCCAGCCACTGGCTGGAGCCGGAGCAGATCGTCTTTGAAGTCCGGCAGGACGACGTGGCGCGCCAGCCGGCGGCCACCCTGGAGGTGATCGCCCGGTTGCGGGTGATGGGCTTTCAGATCGCCCTGGACACCGAGATGCTCAGTTTCAGGACCGCGTTAGCGGCAGGAGAAATTCCCTTTCAGCAGCTGCGCCTGCTACCGTCAAAACAACTGGCGCCTGGCCGGGTGCCCGGGCCCAGCGAGGCGATCCTGCATGAATTTGCCGATGCTGCGCATGCCCGGTCCGCACTGGCCATGGCCCTGGCGGTGGATTCCGCGGAAGCGCTGGATCAGGTCGATGCACAGTGCCTTGATCTCGCGGCAGGAGCCGCCGTGGCAGAGCGGCTGCAGTGGCGGAAGCCGGCGCGAGCGGAAGCGGGTGTTGCCGCGCGTTGAAAATTGACCAGAAAAACGCGGTTATTCGCAGCGAAAATTGACCGGGGTGTTTTGACCTAACCGGCCTTGCTTTTGCCGGCGGGGAGAAGAGGTGCACACCATGGCAATGTACGCGGAAGTGCGCAGAATGAAGATGCGTGATGGCCTGTCGATCAGCGAGATCGCACGTCGGACGAGTTTGTCCAGAAACACCATCAAGGCCTGGATGAAAGGAGCCTGCGAAGCCCACAGCAATGGTCTGATTGACGCCGATGTCACGGTTCAATGCTGCTGGGATGCCGATCGGCTGGACCGGTGGCGGGTCGGGGTACGGCCGAGAGCTGATTATCTATGCACCGACGAAGCCAAGCGTATCGCGAGCGGTGGCGTGGACTGACCTTCGAGGCGTCTGGATCGGGACTTCCTTGGCTAGAGCTCAGGAAAAGAGGCGCTTGCCTCGGTACTGCTGAGAGATTTTCGCACCAGGACCAATCGGCCAGAATATGGTCCCATGCACAAGTACCCAAGTTATTGATTGAAATGGTGGGCCCACCAGGACTTGAACCTGGAACCAACGGATTATGAGTCCGCTGCTCTAACCAATTGAGCTATAGGCCCGCTGTTGCGAATGATCTGCAGAGGGCGTCTGCGCGCCGCGCCGGCTGGGTTCTGATTTTGCCGACCTGCCCCGGTATTTTGCCACGCCTGCGGGCAAGAGGCGCCGGCTTGCCCGGCGCCTCGGGGTTCAGCTTTCGTCGAGGAAACTGCGCAGATGCTGGGCGCGGCTGGGATGGCGCAGCTTGCGCAGGGCTTTGGCTTCGATCTGACGGATGCGTTCGCGGGTGACGTCGAACTGCTTGCCGACTTCTTCCAGCGTGTGATCCGTGTTCAGTTCGATGCCGAAGCGCATGCGCAGCACCTTGGCCTCGCGCGGCGTGAGCGTGGCGAGGATGTCGTGCGTGGTTTCCTGCAGGGACTCGACGGTGGCGGAGTCCTGTGGTGCGACCGCGTTGCCATCTTCGATGAAGTCGCCCAGATGCGAATCTTCGTCATCGCCGATCGGGGTTTCCATGGAGATCGGTTCCTTGGCGATTTTCATCACCTTGCGGACCTTGTCCTCCGGCATCTCCATTCTTTCGGCCAGTTCTTCAGGGGTGGGTTCGCGCCCCATTTCCTGCAGCATCTGGCGGGAGATGCGATTGAGCTTGTTGATCGTTTCGATCATGTGCACCGGGATCCGGATGGTGCGGGCCTGATCGGCGATGGAGCGGGTGATGGCCTGGCGAATCCACCAGGTGGCATAGGTGGAGAACTTGTAGCCGCGGCGGTATTCGAACTTGTCCACCGCTTTCATCAGGCCGATGTTGCCTTCCTGGATCAGGTCGAGGAATTGCAGGCCGCGGTTGGTGTACTTCTTGGCGATCGAGATAACCAGGCGCAAGTTGGCCTCGACCATCTCTTTCTTCGCCCGGCGGGCCTTGGCTTC
>JBFKDQ010000081.1:0-10069 GCA_041619555.1 Oceanococcus sp.
CAGGCGCAGCTTGCTGTGCTGGCGGATGCTGCCGGGCCGCGAGATTACACCAGCGAGGCAAAGCTTGCGGACTGGCAGACCGAGATGTCGCTGGAACTGGATGCCTTGTGGCAGGAGGGCCTTGCGGTTGCAAGTGATGATTTCGTGACCCAATACCACGCCGGAGATGGGGGCTTTGCGGCGACGCCGGAGAGCATGGATCTGCAGGGCCTGCCCGCACAGTTCACGGATTTGTCAATCGAAGCGGACGGGCAGTATTGATGTACTGAATCGTTCCATGCAGAACTGCTGTGGGTAGGTCTGCGGCAGGTCAAGTCGTATCGCTTGCCGAGAAAATGCTGGGCAGGTCAGAACTGCACATGGGGAATTGGAAATGCCGCGCGAATCGCGGCCAGCCACTACTCTGGGCCCTGCCATCGGCTGGGGTCTGTGGCTTGTTGACGGATGCCGGCAATCCAGCCTGAATGACGGATTGCCGCGCCAGGTCGACGGTGGCCGTGAGGTCCTGACTCCGAATCAGCGCGAGCAGGTCCAGCAACTGGCCGAGGCGCGCAGCAGGTAGAGCCGAAAAGTCGTTGGCAGCGCCCTACGCCATGTGGTCCGGCAGATCACTACCACCTGGCAAGGCGGCGGTCAGGCCAGATGCCCAGGAGCAGGATGCGGTGGCGAGAAATTTTCCGAAGCGCAGGCCTGTTCGGCCAGGGCGTCGAATTGCGGTGTCGTGATCTTGTCGCCGTAGGCAGTTCGGCGCCCTGAATGGCGGCTGAGCCTGCACCCGAACGCCTCATCCGTGGTGCAGGCCTCGTCATCGTTGGTTTTATGGGCTGACGCCGAAATACCGCGCGTTGATGAAAAAGTGCAGCGCGATTCCGGCTGCATAGCCGAGCGCGATTGCCCAGGTCCAGCGCAGGTGGGCGAAGAACGTGTAAACGCCGCGGGCCGAACCCATCACCGCCACGCCGGCCGCCGAGCCGATGGACAGCAGCGAGCCACCGATGCCGGCAGTCAGGGTGACGAGCAGCCATTGGCCGTCGTTCATGTCGGGGAACATGGTGAGCACCGCAAACATCACCGGGATATTGTCGATTACTGCGGAGAATACGCCGACCAGGATATTGGCCGCTGTCGGTCCGAGCTGGCCGTACATCAGGCTCGAGCCCAGAGCCAGGTAGCCGATGGTGCCCAGCGCGCCGACGCACATGATGATGCCGTAAAAGAACAGGAGGGTGTCCCATTCGGAGCGCGCAACCTGGTTGAAAGTGTTGAGTCGCCGTGGCGTCTGTTCATGGGGGTCGCTGCCGCTGACATCGCTGATCCCGCCCTGATCCAGCATCTGGTGCGAGATCGCCCGGGCCTGGCGTCCCTTCGGCGTGCGGTTGAGCCCGTAGCTCACCAGCATCAGTGCTCCCAGGCCACCCATCATGCCGAGCACCGGCGGCAGATGCAGCCAGGTATGCAGGGTGACCGTGAGCAGGATGGTGCCGAGGAACATCCCGATGACGACCTTGCCGCCAAACTGAATCCTGGGTTGCACGGCCAGGGCTTCGGGGCGGGCCGCCGGCACGCTGAATGACATCAAAAAGGCCGGGATCAGCCAGCTGACCAGGGATGGCAGGAACAGGGCGAGGAATTCCTGCGCCGGAAACACCCCTTTCTGCCAGACCATCAGGGTCGTGATGTCGCCGAAAGGGCTCCAGGCGCCGCCGGCATTGGCGGCGACCACGATATTGATGCAGGACACCACGACGAAGCCCGGGTAGCCTTTGCCGACGGCAATGGCCACCGAGGCCATGACCAGCGCGGTGGTCATGTTATCCGCCACCGGCGACAGGAAGAAGGCGATCAGGCCGGTCAGCCAGTACAGGGTGCGCAGCGAGTAGCCATGCGACACCAGCCGGCCGCGCAGTGCATCGAAGACCCCACGCTCGTTCAAGGTGTTGATGAAGGTCATGGCCACGAGCAGGAACAGGAACAGCTCGGCGAATTCGAGCAGGCTGTGCCGTACGGTCTCGCCGACGGTGTGGGTGTCGCCGGACTGGGCGTAGATCACGCCGATCATCGTCCAGATCAGGCCGGCTGCGAGCAGCACGGGAATGGACTTGCGCAGGTGCAGCCATTCCTCGAGGACCACCAGCACGTAGGCGAGCGAGAAGATCACCAGTGCGGTCAGTCCGACCCAATGGAATGTCAGGTCGGGCAGCGCATCGGGTGCAAACAGGGGCGAGGCACTCGCGGGCGCTGCGCTGCACAACATCAGCGGACAGAGACGTTTCATCATCGATTTTGGTGTCATGGTGCAATGCGCCTGGTGAACATGCCGTGGTCTGGGCGAGCCGCTCAACCCGATGCCTGGCTGCGCAGGAGCCAGATTCCGTCAAAGGCCAAGAGGCCTGCATTAGGAAAATCTTGAGCCGCTGAGGCAAAGAGCACGGCAGCGCTCATACGGACGGGGCGGTGCGGGTCTGCCCAAAGTAAGCGGCACAGAATACGTAAAGGACGGCGAGCCGGACTTGATCCTGGTCAAGGGATGACATTCATCAAGCTCGTAACATCGGGCTGGTCGGTATCAGGTCTCTCGCGGCCACAGCCGGCTGGGATTCGAACTGTTCTTTATTTGGGGGCGCGATGTCGACGCGACAGGACAAGATAGCGGAAGCCGTTCTGCAGGATGCCAACTGGGTCTCAACGCATGGTTGTGATCAATGCCCGATCGGCCAGTATTGTCTGCCGCTGGACCTGGCACCGGCGCAGGCAGCCGCGCTGAACAAGATCAGGTATTTGAGCCGAGCGCTGGAGGCCGGTCAATCTCTGGTGCATTCCGGCGATCGTTTGCAGGCCATCTATGCGGTTCGCGCAGGTTGCCTGAAAAGTGTGCGTGTAGATGAAGAGGGCAACGAGCAAATCATCGATTTCCACCTGCCCAGCGAATTGATCGGCCTGGATGCCATTTATTCCGGGATCCACACGGCCGATGTGGTGACCGTGACCATGGCCAAGGTCTGTATCTTTCCGTATCAGGCCCTGTTGAGCCTGGCCTCGCGCCACCCGGATCTGATGCAGGGCTGGCTCAGATTGTTCAGCAAGAATCTGTTAGGCCAGTATGCCCACGGTGTGGACAACACAGCGGATCAGCGGCTGGCGGGTTTTCTGCTCCGCATCGCGCTGCGGCTGCCGCAACGCGGTGAACTGAACGAGCGCTTCCTGCTGCCGATGTCACGCATCGAGATTGCCCGGCATCTGCGGGTCGCCAATGGCACCTTAAGTCGGATGATCGCCCGGCTGCAGGCGCAGGGCATGGTCCGGGTCGATGATCGTATGGTGGAAATTCTGGATTTCGACAAGCTCAAGCGGGCGGCCGGCGCGCTGGCCAGTGTCACGCTCTAGTCTGCCCGTGCACGGCGCAAAATGCCGGGCGGCAGTCGGTTTGATAAAGGTCACGCCAGCCTGGCCATCGCGTCGTAAGCTGCAGGCATCGCATTGAATCGGGCATCCCATGTTGTTCTGTCGTCCATGTCGCGTTGCCGCTGCTGTTCCCGACCGCAGGACCTTGCGATTCAGGCCGTCGCAGGCCTGCAGCGAAGCGTGAGCGGGCTGTGCCGCCAGTGCCAGGGGCAAGACCGCCCGGCTTTGATTCGAAAATTCCAACACCGGCGGGCCGGGGGCAATGACAGATGAACACAGGCGCAGAGCGGGACATCAAGACCGATACGGTGGTGGTTGGTGCCGGCCTGGCGGGCATCGTCACCGCGCTGGAGTTGCTCGAGCGGGGCGGCAAGGTCCTGCTGCTGGATGCCGGTGAGGCAGGGACCTTCGGCGGGCTTGCCCTGCGCGCTTTCGGCGGGGTCTGGCTGGTGGACAGCCCGATTCAGAGGCTGAATCGTATTCATGACACTGCCGATCTGGCCCTTGCGGACTGGTTGCGGGCGGCCGAGTTCGGTCCCGGCGAGATCTGGCCACGGCGTTGGGCCGAGCATTACATCGCCCGTTGCATTCCCGATGTGTACGAGTGGCTGAAGCGTTACCGCGTCGGTTTTTTTCCTGCCGCACAGTGGCCGGAGAAGGGTTTGCACACACCGGGAAATTCCTTGCCGCGCTATCACGTGCTCTGGGGCTGTGCGCAGTACATGACGCAGCAACTGATTGCCGCGCTGCGCGCGCATCCGCACCGCAAGGCGCTGGATCTGCGATTCGGATACCGCGTGCAGCAACTGGAATCCCACGCCGGCGAGGTGACCGGCTGTCGCGGGGTAAACGAAGCCGGTGCTCAGGACTTCCGGGTGCAGGCCGGGCAGGTGGTCCTCGCCTGTGGCGGGATAACCGGCAACCTCGACATGGTGCGCAAGCACTGGCCGGTCGGCTGGCCGGCCGCACCCAGCGTGATGTTCAATGGCTGTCATCCCAATAACGACGGCGTGCTGCACGAGGCTGTAGCCGGCCTGGGCGGGCAGGTCACGCATCTGGATCAGCACTGGAATTATGCTGCCGGGGTGCGGCATCCGCGCCCGCACTATGAGAACGAGGGCCTGAGTCTGATTCCCTGCCGTTCGGCGCTGTGGATGGACTATCAGGGCCGGCGCATCGGTCCTCAGCCCCTGATGACCGGTTTTGATACCCGCGATCTGTGCGAGCGTGTTGTTCGACAAGAGCGGCCCTATACCTGGCAGGTGCTGAACCGGAAGATCGCCCTCAAGGAACTGGCGGTATCCGGAGGTGAGCACAATCCGGCAATCCGCGATCGCAAGTGGATGAAATTCCTGTGGGGCGTGCTGACGGGCGACCGCTGGCTGTATCAGGAGATGACCCAGAACTGTGAGGATTTTGTCGTGGCCGGATCCGTTGAGGAACTGGCTCAAGGCATGAATGCGTTGACCGGAACCCAGGATGTCCGGCCCGAGGTTCTGGCCGCAGAGCTGCATCGCTATGACGATGTAATCGCGCGGGGAAAAGCGTTTCGCGATGATGATCAATTGCGCCGGATCGCTCAGCTCAGAAGCTGGAGCGGCGATCGGGTCCGCACCTGCAATTTCCAGCGCGTGCTCGATCCGGCGGCCGGTCCGCTCCTGGCGGTGCGCCTGCACCTGATCACCCGCAAAACGCTGGGCGGCATGCAGACCGATCTCGACAGTCAGGTGCTGGATGCGAAGGGGCACAAGATCAGCGGCCTGTATGCGGTCGGTGAGGCGGCGGGATTTGGTGGTGGTGGCATCACCGGTCTGCGTTCGCTGGAAGGCCATTGCCTGTCGGGCGGCATCCTGAATGCCCAGGCGGCGGCGCGAGCAATCGCTGCCGCCTAGCAGACGGTCGAAGATCTGCTTTACGGCGAACTTGTGAGCAACCGTGAAGCCGGGTTTTCGGTCAGGCAAACTTGGAAAGGCCTGGATGGCTTTTCAAGCAGCCTGTGAGACCAGGGGCTTGGGCGCAGCGCAAAAATCACGCAGCGATGCGGGGGGAGAGAATTATGAATTCGATGAACGGCGCCCAAGCGCTATTACGGACCTTGTTGGATTCCGGGATTGATGCGGTTTTCAGCAACCCCGGGACCTCGGAGATGCACTTCGTGGCGGCACTGGATTCAGCGCCCGAGATGCGCGCCGTGCTCACGCTGTTCGAAGGGGTTGCGACCGGTGCCGCCGATGGCTATGCGCGCATGGCCGATCGCCCGGCCGCAACCTTGCTGCACCTGGGCTGCGGGCTGGGGAACGGCCTGGCCAATCTGCACAACGCCCGCAAAGGGCGTACGCCGCTGCTGAATATCGTGGGCGATCATGCCAGCTATCACACGCAGTACGACGCCCAATTGCAATCCGACATCGAAACCGTCGCGCGCAATGTGTCGAAGTGGGTGCGCACCTCCAAAAGTACCGAAGCGCTGAGTCAGGATGCGGCCGAGGCGATCGCGGTGGCCAGGGACACGCCGGGTGAGGTGGCCACTTTGATCCTGCCGGCTGACGTGTCCTGGGGCGCCGGCGCGCGGCCGGCGCCGCCGCGAGCGCCCAGAGTGCCGTCGGCGGCGTCGGCCGAAACCGTGCAGGCGATTGCCGCTGCGCTGCGCGGTAAGGGCAAATCTGCCCTGCTACTGGGTGGGCGTGCGTTGCGTGAACCGGCGCTGCTGGCGGCTGGGCGCATCGCCGCGGCTACCGGGGCCAAGCTGCATGCGGAGGTATTCCCGGCCCGGATCGAGCGCGGCGCGGGTCTGCCTCAGGTGGAACGCATTGCCTATTTCAGCGAGATGGCGACGGTGCAACTGGCCGATGTCGAGCATCTGATTCTGGTCGACAGCAAGCGGCCGGTGTCCTTTTTCGCGTATCCGGACAAGAAAAGCGATCTGGTGCCGCAAGGCTGCACCCTGCACGAACTGGCCACGCCGCAGCAGGATGCCCTGGCCAGCCTGCAGGCGCTGGCCGATGCCCTGGACGCCGGTCATTGCGAGCCTGTCGTGCAGCCCGCCGCCCGGCCTGAACTGCCCAGGGGGGCACTGACCAGCGAAAAGGTTTGCCAGGCGATTGGCGCGCTGCTGCCCGAAAACGCCATCATCTCGGACGAAGCACAGACCTCCGGCGTCATGCTGCCGGCACAGACCGCCGGTGCGCCCCGTCATGATGTTTTGACGCTGACGGGCGGAGCCATCGGTCAGGGCCTGCCGGTGGCGCTAGGCGCAGCGATCGCCTGTCCCGAGCGTCCGGTGATCGCCCTGTGCGGTGATGGCTCGGCGATGTACACCAACCAGGCCTTGTGGAGCATGGCGCGCGAGGCGGCCAATGTTACGACGATCCTGTTCAACAATCGCTCCTACGCGATTCTCAATGTGGAATTGCAGCGTGTCGGGGCGGAGAAAGCGGGCAGCGTGGCCAGGTCCCAGCTTGATCTGGCCGGGCCGAATCTGGATTTTGTGCAGCTTGGTCAGAGCATGGGGGTGCCTTCGGTTCGCGCCGAGACCTGTGAGGCCTTCATCGATGCCCTGCAGCACGCCCTGGCCGAGCCCGGACCCCATCTGATCGAAGCGGTGGTGCCCAGCGCCTTCAAGGGCTTGAAGCTCAAGGCCTTGCCGCATCTTCTCAAGGCCTTCAATCACATGCCCCAGCCCATGGCCAAGGCCATCAAGCGCCGCATCGCACCCTGAGTTTCGATGGGGCGGCGGTGCTCATGGCGGGTCCGCAGACAGCGCCACGGCATGGCCGAATCCAATCTGGCGATCGATTGACCTGAGCCGGACTGTCGGCATCACAGGCCACGGCATGATTAATCCCCGGAGACAGGCCGCCTTGCCTGCGCTTGCCGAGTTTGCACGAGCGCTGTTTTGCCAGAGCGTGGATGCGAAAAATATTGCCTATCATGCTGCGTCTTGCGGCCGGTCAAGTAAGATCAGGATTGAGGTCTTGATGTATTCAGGAGGCAGCATGGACACGCGCGGTCATAGAAAGTCAGACAATTTTGAGGATCGCGGTGTAGGACGGGCCGGTCGCCGGCGTGGCGGCGGGCTGCCGCTCACCCTGCTGTCCACGATCATCAGGCGACTGGGGCTCAAGGGGAGTCTGGTGCTGGCCGTGCTGGGCGGTGGTCTGTACCTGTTTCTGCCGCAGTCGGCGCAGCAAATGCTGTTAGCTCAGTTGACCGGTGGCGTCGCGACCACGTCCTCGTCGACGAAAAGTGCGTGTGAGCTGTCGGCTGGCCACCGCACTGCCTGTGACTTCTCCCGTGTGGTGCTGGCCTCGACCGAAGCCGTCTGGGCCAAGAAGTTCCAGGCTGGACAGTTGCCGGATTATGGCCAGGCGGTGGCTGGCTATGTCGAGCCCACGCTTGTGGTTTTTTCACGCGCGGTCAGCACCGGTGGTTGTGGTCATGCCAGTTCGGCCATGGGGCCTTTCTATTGCCCGGCTGATCAGCGGCTGTACATCGATCCGGATTTCTATGGCGTAATGGAAAAACGGCTCAAGGCGCCCGGGGACTTTGCCCAGGCCTATGTGATTGCGCATGAGGTGGGTCATCATGTGCAGAACCTGATCGGTTCCTCCCGGCTCTCGGTGCGCGGTGAAACCAAGAATCAGGTGTCGGTGCGGGTTGAATTGCAGGCCGATTGTCTGGCCGGCGTCTGGGGGCGCGCGGCCCAGGCCAGCCTGAGCATTACCGATGAAGACCTGGCCGAAGCGCTTACGGCCGCGCATGCCATCGGCGATGATGCCCTGGGGCACACCGATACCCGCACATTCTCACATGGTTCCAGCGAGCAGCGCATGCGCTGGTTCAAGCGTGGTTTCGAGGGCGCCGATGCAAGGGCCTGTGACAGCTTCGCGATGAAGCATTCTGCGCTTTAGGTGGAGTCGCCGAACTTTCAGCGCGGCAACACCGCCGTCAATGGCTGCGCCAGAATCCATAATCCGAAGACGGTGAAGCCCACCATGAGCAGGAGCAGGGGGACCTGGCTGAGCATGGCCTGCGCACGCGATGGCCAGATCCGCATGGCAATGCGATGGGCGATCCAGACGCTCAGAACATGCCCGATGAGGATCAGGCCCACCTGGGAGTGCCAGACCAGGCCCATGTCCGGGAGGATGGGGGCGCGAAATTTCATCGCGGTGCCGAACAGATCCCAGCGCCAGCCGAACGGATCCGAAATCAGACTCAAGATTTTCAGGCCGTGGCTGGTGATCAATGTCCAGTAGTGGGTGATGTTGTAGACCAGAGCGATCGGCAACAGGCTGTAGCTGAAATCCAGCGCCAGCTGCAGCAGTGGCCGGGAGCTTCGGGTCAGGATTTTGCTGAACCACAGCGCCAGCCCATAGGCGAGGAAATAGAGGAAAGGCGAAACGAACAGCCAGAAGCTCTCCCAGGCGATGTAAACCGGCATCAGGGTCTGCATCATGCGCATCGGGCTGGCCCCGGCCAGGGCGGTGAAAATGCCGGCCGGGTCCCGCCAGAACAGTCCCACCCACCATTGCGTGGCCTGCAGGCCATCCATGGCCGTGGTGGCGATCATCGCCAGCACGAACACCACGGTCGAAAGCTGTTCCGGCCTTTCCTGGATGAGACCGGCCAGGGGGGGGCGAATGCGCAGATGGCGTGTGCCGGCGTCCGTACGCCGGTAGTCGATCGGGCCCATCAGGGCGATCAGGCGGAAGAACACGGAAAAGAACTCGCAGTGGCGAAACCAGTGGCGGCGGCCGATCAGAATGACCCCGATGAGGTTCAACAGGGTATAGGCGAGAAGGAAAGCGGCCAGGGTTCTGGGGGTTCGATGGCTGAACAGCTCGAACCAGATGAAACCGAGATAAAGCGCCAGAGCCGGCCAGTCGCCCAGTGCGCGTGGATAGCGCAGCAGGCCGTTCGTGCTGCCAGCTCGCAGTCGTTCCAGGAGTCGGCTCAGGCTATCGAATGGGTTGAGTGCGGCCCAGGCGTCGCCGGTCAGGGCGATCAGGTAGCTGAAGACCAGCAAAAAGATGATCCAGAAAAAGATCGGACTGAAATTGCGCAACGGGTCAGGGCTGCCAAAAAAGCCGGTGGCGATACACAGCAGCAGAAGCAGCAGGCTCAGGCCTCGCAGCAACGGCATGAGTGGTCGGAACAGGCGAAGCAGGCGATTCTTGCTGATGTCCCGGCCGACCGGCCTTGCATGCCCAGGCGCTCCGGACCACAGCAGGCCCAGAAGCACGAAAGACAACACCAGGGTGATGGCTGCGCCCCAGTTGTACAGGGCCAGGGGCACGGGCAGGTTGTAGGCCGCGCCGAAGCCATGCGCAAGGCTTGGACCCGGCATCAGCAGGCCGATGGTAAGCACCGGCCCGCCGTGGCGGGCGCGTGATTCGTGGCGCTGAGCTGGATTCAAGCGGCAGAGCGAACGGTTGCCGGAGTGGTCCTTCTTGATTTCATTGGCGCTGCCTCAGGGAATGGGCAGCGCATCCGGGGTGGGTTTGGTGCGGGCGTCTATGGATGCCTCCAGCGTCTGCTCCCACAGCTGCAGGAATGTTTCCGCCGAGTTGTAGAAGGTATCCAGCGCGGCCTGTCCGCCCTCGATGCGGATCTCCTCAACCAGGTCTGGAATCAGCCCGTAGTGGTACATGCCGCCTTCGTTCAC
>JBFKDQ010000082.1:0-9811 GCA_041619555.1 Oceanococcus sp.
ACCGACTGGCGGAGAAGCGCATGCGCCAGAGCGGCCTGGACGTGCGACTCATGGGTCTCAAGGCGGAACAGATTCCGATGGAGGATGCCAGTTTTGACACCGTGGTGTGCACCTACACCCTGTGCACCATCGTCGAACCTGTGCAGGCTTTGCGCGAAATGGCCCGGGTGCTCAAGCCCGGCGGGCGTTTGCTGTTCTGCGAGCACGGACGCGCGCCGGATGAGCCGGTGCGGCGCTGGCAGGATCGCCTGGATCCCTGCTGGGGCTCGTTGGCAGGCGGTTGCCATCTGAATCGGCCCATTCCGGATCTGCTCTGCCAGGCGGGCTGGACCATCGAGCAACTGGAAAGCATGTACCTGCCCGGACCTCGGCCCATGACCTACAACTACTGGGGCGAAGCCCGGTGCGCGGCATCAGGCTGATTCGGTGATCGGCGCCGGATCGGCGATCACCTCGGATACCGCATGCGCTTTGCGCGTGACCAGCTGGTTGCGGCCATTTTTCTTGGCCTCGTACAGGGCGGCATCGACCTGCCGGAACAGCAGGTTTTCCGGCAACCTTTGCTCCGGATTGATGTGCAAGACGCCGATGCTCACGCTCAGGCAGTTCAGGGGTGAGCCGGGATTGCTCATCTGCAGCGCCAGAACGTTCAGACGAATTCTTTCCAGTTGCTGATGCAGGGCGTCGCCGTCGGCGGCAGCGACGACCGCGATGAGTTCATCGCCTCCCCAGCGGGCGATTGCCCGGTCATCGCCCGGCAGCCCGCTCCTGAGGATATCGGCCACCAGTTTCAGACATTTGTCGCCGGTGTCGTGGCCGCGACTGTCATTGAGTTGTTTGAAATAATCCAGATCCAGCAGGACCAGAGCCTGCGGTTCCGGCTCGTCCGCCGCCATCCGCCGCAGATGCGATTTGAGATAACGGTCGAAGGCGGCGCGTGTGCTCAAGCCGGTCAGGTCATCGAAATTTGCCGTCGCGGCCATCAGGTGGCGGCGCAGGAAGCTGTCGCGTTCGGCGTATTCCGCCAGGTACAGGCTGACACAAGCCATGATGCCGCCGAGCAGCAGGAAGAAGGTCTGATAGGGCAGTTCATTCATCGGCAGGCCGAACAGCGCGCCGAGCACGGCATACAGGCTGAACATCGCGACGATGGTGAAAAGGCAATGGCGAAACAGCATGCCGCTGAACAGCGCACAGTGAAAAATGACGAAAATCATGCCCTCGTAGTGGCGGGTTTCGCCGTAACGCAGGGACAGGACTTCGATGGCGAGCAGGCAGGTGGTGAACAGGAGGTAGTTGGCCATCATCAGGACCTGCAAGCCGTGCCTGGGCAATCGTCCAACCATCCAGGCCGTGGTCAGGGTGATGAGGATGATGAAGCTGCGAATCAGGGTCGTGGCGAACAGGTAGGCGCCTGAACTCACCCCCAGCTTGAGCAGCAGAAAGGCGGCGTAGAAGCTTGCCGCCAGCAGCAGGCCGATGCGGGTGAAATTCATCCGCCGCTGGGCATGGCTGGCGATGAAATCGGGTTCGATTGCCGGGCTGAAGCGCAGCCTGGAAAATCCGCTTTCCAGCTGGCGACGATACAGCTCGGTGCGGGTGCGCCGGTCCAGGAGCTGGCTCATGCCTTGGGCGCGCGGTCCCTGGCAGGCTGCTGGCCAACCGTCTTGAGCAGTTCGCTTCTGATGCTCAGCTCAAGTTCAGCGTCGATCAGGTTCAGCAGCCGCCGCCTCAGCTTGCGCCGTTGCTGCCAGCGTGCCAGGGCCAGTCCGAGTCCGAAGCACGCGGCGGTGAGGAGCAGCAGGAAAGCATCCGGCGTCTGATTCATGTCATTTTTGCCAGGGTTTTCAGCGGGGCATTCCGCATCACGGTTCTGACCGCCGTCCATGGCCAGCCCGGCACGCAGGCTTCGGCGGGCTCGGACTCGATGGCCTTGACCATGGCCCGGCAACCGGTCTTGGCGTCGACCCGGAACGGGGCCTTGGCAATGTCCTTATTGATGTCGGTGAGGATGTAGCCGGGAAAAAGCGTGGTCACTTTGATCGGTGTGCGCAGCAGATCCATGCGAATGCCCTCGCTCAAATTGGCGAGAGCCGCCTTGCTTGCGGCGTAGGTGGTCAAACTGCCGCCGAAGCCGCGAAACGCGCTGACGGAGGAGACGGTGACCAAATGCCCGCTGTTCTGCTGGCGAAAGATTTCCACGGCGGCCTCGCATTGCGCGAGGGCGGCACAGAAATTGGTCTGTGCGGTCTGCAGATTGGCCTTGAAGCCGCCGGTGCCGATGCGCACGCCCTTGCCGATGCCGGCGTTGACGATGACACGATCCAGGCCGCCTAGTTCTTCGGCGAATTGGCGGAAAACGGCAAACACCTGGTCGTGCTCATTCACGTCCAGCGCGGCAATCGAAATCTTCAGTGTGGGGTTGGTGGCCAGCAGTTCCGCCCGCAGGGCCTCCAGCTCGTCGATGCGGCGTGCGCACAAGGCAAGCTGGCGGCCCATGGCTGCGAATTCCGTGGCCATGCCGCGGCCCAGGCCCGCGCTCGCGCCGGTGATGAGAATGGTGTTGCGCATGATTCCCCTGGTTCGGTTCAGACTGTGATGAGGGCATGCTAATCGCATTTGCCGTGCGAATGAAACGGAACCTGTTACAATCCCGCGCCGTTGGACGGTAAGCGCCGTTCGACGCTCTATGGTGGACCGTGCCGGTCCTCTCGCGGCAGACTCCTGTAAACCCCGCCAGGCCCGGAAGGGAGCAACGGTAGCAGACGGTCTGGGCGCCGGGATGTGGCTGGTGCGGGCCACCACCCATTACGCGCTGCTGCTAAGATGCGGATATGAGTTATCAGTCCCTCGCGCGCACCTGGCGTCCGCGCAATTTCTCCGAGCTGGTTGGTCAGACCCATGTGCGTACGGCGCTGGAAAATGCGCTGTCCCAGGGTCGTTTGCATCCGGCGCTGCTTTTTTCCGGCACCCGCGGGGTAGGCAAGACCACCCTGGCGCGGATCATTGCCAGCTGCCTCAACTGCGAAACCGGCATCACCGCCACGCCCTGCGGGGCGTGCAGTGCATGCCAGGAAATCGAACAGGGCCGATTTGTCGATCTGATCGAGGTCGACGCCGCATCGCGTACCAAAGTTGACGATACCCGTGAACTGCTGGAAAACGTGCCCTACGCGCCGGCCCGTGGACGCTGCAAGGTGTATCTCATCGACGAAGTGCACATGTTGAGCAAGAGCTCATTCAATGCGTTGCTGAAGACCCTTGAAGAGCCGCCGGGCCATGTGCAGTTCCTGTTCGCGACCACCGATCCGCAGAAACTGCCGATCACCATCCTGTCGCGTTGCCTGCAGTTTCATCTGCAAAGAATTGCGCCGGATGACATCGCCGGACGCATGCGTTTCATCCTTGGCCAGGAGAAAATCGAATTCGATGACGACGGCCTGCGGCGTCTGGCCCGGGCGGCCGACGGCAGTCTGCGCGATGGCCTGAGCCTGCTGGATCAGGCCATTGCCTTCGGCGCCGGCCAGGTCCAGGGGGCTGCGGTGGCGCAAATGCTGGGCAGCATCGAGCGCCGGGATCTGCTGTCACTGGTGGCGGCCATCGCCGACCAGGACGCCGCATCGGCCTGGCAGGCGATCGATGCGATTGAAGCTCAAGGCCTCGATTTCATCGAGGTGCTGGATGAAATGTGCCGGCTGTGGCAACGGCTTGCGGTCGGACAGCGTCTGCCCGAGGTTTGGGATGAGCTTGAGCAGACCGATCTTGCCCCGCTGGCTGAACGTTTCAGTGCGGAAGATTTGCAAGTGTTCTATCAGATCGCCCTGAATGCGCGCAGGGATATTGATTGGGCGCCTGATCCGCGCTGCGGATTCGAGATGACGGTGTTGCGGACGCTGGCCTTCCTGCCGGAAAGCATGGCTGGCAGCCCCGCGCCGGGGCGGGGTTCCTTGCCACCTGCGCGTGCGGCCGCCGCGCCTGGCGCTGCGCCTGCTTCCGTCGCCCATCCGGTCGCGGCGCCGGCCGTGACGGCCGACGCGGCGGCGCCGGCATTGCAGCCGGGCGAGGCGGCCTGGGCGGAGATTCTGGACCGGCTGGATCTGTCCGGCGTCAGCGCACTGGTGGCGGAATCCGGTCAGATTGCGGCGCAGTCGGAGGAAGAACTGGAGCTGGCGATCGGGCCGGACTGTTCCGCCCTGTGCACGCCGATCGTGGAAAAGCGTTTGCGGGAAGCCTTGCAGACCTTGTTTGGCAAGGATTTCCGGCTGCGACTGAGCGTGCAGCAGGCGGAGTCGGAGTCCGATCAGGCCATCCCGGGCCGGACACCGGAAGAGCAGTTTCTGGCCCAGCCCGGCGTGGTCCGGATGATGAAGCTTTTCGATGCCAAGATGCAGCCAGGTACGCTGCGGGTTGGCGGCGAGGCCGGCGAGACGCAGTCAATCAATTAATACCCAGGCTGAACAGGCCAGAATTCAAGAGGACAGGCCATGAAAGGGGCTTTAGGTAATCTGATGCGCCAGGCGCAGCAGATGCAGGAAAAAATGCAGGCCATGCAAGCCGAAGTGGCAAAGCTTGAGGTCGTCGGTGAGGCGGGCGCTGGCATGGTCAAGGTGACTTTGAACGGCAAGCATGAAGGCCGCCGGGTGGAAATTGACCCGGAGCTGTTCAAGGATGAAAAAGACCTGCTGGAAGATCTGATCGCGGCGGCGATTACCGACGCCAGCCACAAGCTGGAGCGTGTGCAGAAGGAAAAGATGGCGGAGTTGGGAGGCGGCCTGAACCTGCCCCCGGGCATGAATCTGCCTTTCGGTCTGTGATCTATCCGCCACCGCTGGAGAGCCTGATTGGCGCATTGCGCTGCCTGCCGGGTGTTGGTCAGAAGACGGCGCAGCGCATGGCCTTTCATCTGCTGCAACGCGATGTTGACGGTGCCCGCGCGCTGTCGGCTGCGATCGGACAGGCATTGAGCGAGATCCGGCATTGTCAGGACTGCCGCATGTTCAGTGCCGGCCCCCTGTGTCCCATCTGTGCCTCATCCAAGCGCGAGCCATCGCAACTGTGCGTTGTCGAAAGTCCGGCTGACGTGGTTGCACTGGAGCAGAACACGGAGTATCGCGGTCGCTATTTCGTTCTGCTGGGTCACCTTTCGCCGCTGGATGGAATCGGGCCGGAAGAACTGGGCTTGCCGCGCCTGGCCGAGCGCCTGGCCGATGCGGAATTGCGCGAGGTGATCGTCGCCACCAACCCCACCGTGGAAGGCGAGGCCACCGCGCACTATATCGCCGAACTGGCCAAGGCCGGCGGCGTTCGCGTGACGCGCATCGCCCACGGCGTGCCGGTGGGCGGTGAACTGGAATACGTGGATGGCGGAACGCTGTCACATGCACTGAACGGCCGCCGCGCCGTTGACTAGGAACAAGGAATCCGCTGTGGGCGAAAGAATCGATCTGGAACTGGAACAGGGCATTGCCACGGTCAGCCTGAACCGTCCGCACAAGCGCAATGCCATCGACTGGCCCATGCTCAAGGCCTGGGTCGAGGTGCAGAAGCAACTGAAGGCCGAGGCAGATCTGCGCGGTGTGGTGATTCGAGGCCATGGCCAGTCCTTCTGCGCCGGTCTGGATTTCGCCTCATTCGGGGCCACGCCCGCCCGCATTGTGCAGGCTTTCGTGCAGCCCGGCAGTCGCGAGGCCAATTTGTTTCAGCAGGCCTGCATCGGCTGGCGCAGTCTTGCGGTGCCGGTCGCGGCGGCGATCCATGGCCATTGTTTTGGCGGTGGCATGCAACTGGCGCTGGGGGCCGATTTCCGCTTCTGTCGGTCGGACGCGGAATTCTCGGTGATGGAGATCAAATGGGGCCTGATTCCGGACATGAGCGGTATGGTGACCCTGCGCGAATTAATTCCGATGGATCTGGCCAAACGTCTGATCATGACGGCGGAAGTCTTTTCCGGCGAGCAGGCCCTGAGTTGGAATCTGGTCAGCGGGGTGGCCGAGGATCCTGAACTGGCGGCGCGTGAGTTGCTCGCCCGCATCGGTGAACGCTCACCGGATGCTGTTGCTGCCGCCAAAGGTTTGTTGCAGCAGAGCTGGCTGGCGCCGGCCGCCGAGGCCCTGGCGCTGGAACGCCGCTGGCAGCGTCGCTTGCTGGTGGGTGAAAATCAGAGAATCGCCCTGAAGCGCAATCTGCAGAAGTCGGATGCCGGTTTCGGGCGGCGCCGAATCAAGTCGCTTTGAAAACAGCATCGCGAGACCCGGCCATTGCGGCCGTGGCACGCGATGATGCGCTGGCCGTCAGTGTGTCGGTTCCAGGCCGAGCACGCGGAGCTTGAGCAGGGTGTGCGATGCTCGATCCTGTTGCCAGTGATCGCTGCTCAATTCGACTTCGAACCGCGACCAGGCGGCCAGCAGGCTCAGGTGGCCACGCCAGGGGTCGAAAGCCAGGCCCATGGACGCTTGTCTCAGGCCCAGGCGTAGCCCGATCTGAGCCTGATGGGCGCCGGCAAAATGCTGCCAGCGCAGCAGCAGATGGGTCCGGCCGATGGCTTGTTCCACATGGAGGCGGATGTGAGCCGGTAACTGCTGCCAATGGGGGCCCCGCCCTTCCTGACCGCTGATCAGTGGGCTGGTGTCTTCGCTGTCAAGACGGCCGAGGCGATCCAGTTCGGCGCGCAATCGGGCCCGCGTCCATTGTGCCCGGTGAAAATACACCAGGCTCAGAGCGTGTTCGATGTCGAGATCGGCTGACAGGCCCTGGTGGTTCTGCCACTGCAGCCGTACATCAAGGCCGGGGCCATGGCCCCAATTGGCCTGCGCTGGTCGGCCGAACAATGGGTCCTGGTGATAAGTCATCGTGATGCCCCAGTCCAGATCGCTGTGCTCAGACGTCTGGATCAGTTCGCCCCCGATGCGACCATCAAGCAGGCGGCGGGCGCGACTCAGGCGCAGGCGTGGGCTGATCCGCCAGTTTGCGAACTGCCAGCGGGCCTGCAGGTAGAGGGACTGGGTCTCAATTTCGCGGAGCTGGAGACGGGGATGGTAGCTGCCGACCGGTAGATCCCGGTCCTGTTTGATCGTCCAGTAAATCAGGGCCGCATCGCGGTTCGCCGAGACCGTCATTTGCCGCTCGAACTCGATGCCGAGGCGCCAGTTGGGGGCGATCGCGGGATTGCTGAGCCGGTGCACGCTGCGCGCGACGCCATCGGAGCCCTCATCCAGCGCGGATTGCCAGTCACCGAAGTAGTCCGACCAGGGCTGGGGTTCTGCATGCAGCCAACTGGTGCTTTCATACGCGAGCGCCGAAGCGTGGCCCGGCACAGAGCCGAGCAGGACGAAAAAAAGGCCGGCCCTCAAGGGCCGGCCGGTGGTGTGCTTGAGCCTGTATTCAGCCCAGCGACTCAATGCTGTTATCAATGTAGCGAATGATGATCGTGTCGCCAGCGCCGGTGTCGATATCGGCAACCTTTTCGCCATCGACCAGGATTTCACCGTCGTACTGGCCTTCGCTCTGGCGCAATTCCAGGACCACGCCGCCGTGGGCGATGCTCATGCTTGGGGAGCCACCCGTCTGGCGGCGCAGCGTGATGACGAACTCGTTTTGATCCAGGCTGAAGCGCAGCTCGATCGAGCCGTTTGGTGCCTGTGCCACATCATCGAAACCGTTTGAACTCAGCGTGATGCTGCCGGCCACACGGCCATGTTCGGGCAGGTTCAGCAGGCCGCCGAAGCTCAGGCTGGCGGCGGGAAAGTTGGTCGAGCTCACTTCAGCGGTGTTGTCGAAACTGCGGGCATTGCTCAGCGCGTAGCTGATCGTACTGCCCACTTCTTCGCCGCCACCGGTGGACACGCCGAGGCTCAGGTCCACGCGTGAGGGATTGAACACGCTCTCATTCTGGCTGTTGCAGCTGTTGCAACGCACGACCTCCATGGTGTGCGAGGCGCTGTAGGTCACTTCCCGGCCGCTGCCATCGTTGGCGGAGAGCTGCAGGCTCATGCTGCCTTCGAGCTTGACGCTGTCGATCGCGGACTCGTCGGGCTCGGCGCCGAGGGCTTCAGCGCTGCGTTTGTTGAGGGTCAGACGCACGGTGTTGAAGCTCAGCAGCAGGTCAGGGTCGGTGTGGCTGCCGTCGTTCTCGATATTCAGGTTGCCGTTGAGGTTGCCGCTCAGGCTCTGACGGGTATCGTCGGCCGCATTGGCGGGATAATCGATGTTCAGGTCTACGCTGCCGCCCGCCGTGAGTGGCCCTTTGAGCACCACGCGGTCATTCTGATTGGCAGCGCCGATCGTGACCGTCGCCTTGATGTTGTTGTAGACGCTCTCATACTCGCCGGGTTCGCCAGCGGTCTTGCGTTCATCATAAAAATTGCCGGCAAATTCAAGTGCGCTGCCGAATTCGTCCAGCCCGGTCTGCAGGTGGCTCTTGCCGCCCGCGCCAGAACCGCCGCTGTCCATGGCTTCGATCAGCATGCCGTAATCATCTGCGGCCAGTTGCGCCGGGTCCGCCAGCTCTTCGGCATTGCGGATCAGGCTGCGCGCCTCCTGCGTCATGCTCTTCGCTGCCGCGATGCGTTCCGCTTCGGTTCTGGGCGGATCGTCGCTGCCGCCGCAAGCGGCGAGCAGGCAGGCTGCGGTCAGAAGGCCGATGGCCTTGAGTGTGGGTGCTGGTGTCGACATTCATTCCTCCTGGATTGCGGTGGCGGTCTGCCATGAGCCCGGTGCTGGGGTGGCCGGCAGATTGGCATGCAAAGCGCGGCAATTCTGAAGTTTGCCCGGTTCTGCGGACGCCGTGATTCAGCATAGCGCCATCTCTCGCCGCCTGCTGTGATGCAGTTCACATGTTCGCGGCTCAATCGTGGACCGGTGTGGCGCGGGGGGTCAGGTGCAGTTGCAGGCGTAAATCGCAGCGTCTGGCCTCACAGTGGCCTGCGGGCATGGCTTCGAAGCCTGCCCACTGGTAGAGCGCGCGGGCTTCGTGCAGGCGAGTGGCAGTTTCCAGTTCCAACGTGTGCACGCCGGTCTCGCGCGACCAGGCCAGCGCATGGCCGAGACAGGCCCGGCCCAGACCCTTGCCCCGGACCTCGTGGCGCAGATACATGCGTCGGAGTTCGCCGCGCCCAGCGGACAATCGCAAGACGGCAACCGTGCCCTGCAGGCGACCCTGATCATCGCGCAGGAGGTCGAAAAAGCCTTCGCGATAAAAACTTTCCAGGTCCAGCAGATCCCGATCGATGCCATCGGTTTCAGGCTGCATGCCGTAGGCCGCCAGAACCTCGAAGACCAGGTCGGCCACCTCCGCGCCATCATCGCGATTCGCCGGCTGGCATTGGAGGCCGTAAGCCCGAAAAACATGGCAGTCCTGGAATTTGTGCAGCCAGCGGTGGGGAATTTCGCCAAACAGCAGGGTGCCGGATGCGCCGCCGATGTAGTCCTGGCCGGCATAGAAGCTGAAAGCGGATTCGCGGGCGTGAATGCGGATTTCCCCGATGCCACGGCCGCGCGCCAGGCTTTCCAGATTCTGCAGGATGGTCCGGCCCAAACCGTGGCCACGAAAGCCCGGCGCAACGACCATGGAGCGGATCTGGCCCAGCCCGGGTCCGATCTGCAGCAGGCGTCCGTACGCGACGATGCGGCCATCTTCAAGCCTGGCCGCGAGGTGATCGGTGCATCTTTCTTCTGCGTCGTCGACGGCGTCGGGTGGCTGGCCCCAGGGCTGGCGCAATTCTTGCCAGACGAGCTTGCGGCAGGCGTCGAGTTGGGCCGGCGTGCGTGGTCGAAAGAGTTTGCTGCGAGGTCCTGGGTTCATCGCGAAGCCTGG
>JBFKDQ010000083.1:0-9628 GCA_041619555.1 Oceanococcus sp.
CAGCCGCCCCAGCAGCATGCCGCTGCGGCGCCAGACATTGGCCATTTCAGGCCCCCGGCCGGCCTGATCCTCCAGCAACTTGTCCAGACTTTCCAGGGCGGCGATCAGGTCATCGATGGTCTGCATGAAGGCCTGATCGCCGAGCACATCGCTCATGTCCAGCCGTTGACGGCTGAAAGGGAAACAGCCCAGCAAGGCCTGTACCCCTTCCGCCAGCACGCCCGCCGCGTCCTTGAGCTGTGGTACATCACCGAACAGATCGGCGGCATCCATGATGTCCTTGCCCAGATCCCGGCATTGCCGGGCGGACACGCCAAAGCCGAAAAACTGCGCCAAAATATCGGGAAACTGATGCGCCTCATCGATGATCAATGCTTCCATCTCTGGCAGCAGCTCGCCGAATCCATCTTCTTTCAAGGCCAGGTCAGCACAAAGCAGATGGTGATTGACCACCACCAGTTGCGCATCCTGTGCCCGACTGCGGGCGCGGGCGACAAAGCAGTTTTCGTATTCCTGACATTGCGACCCAAGGCAGTTCTCCGCGGTAGACGTGATGCGCCCACGCAGCGGATCCTGATCACGCAGATCGCTTAGCTCGGCAAGATCGCCGGATTGGGTCTGCGTCGCCCAGAGCTCGATGCTGCGCAGGCTGCGCGCTTCCCGGTCATCGCGCGGCTGCGCCTGCAATTGGCGCAGCCGACAAAGATAGTTGCTGCGCCCCTTGAGCAGCTCCGCCCGCGCCGACAGCCCCAGCGCCTGCTTCAAGCGGGGAATGTCGGAGTGGAAGAGCTGATCCTGCAAGTGACGCGTGCCGGTGGAAATCAGCACCCGCTGGCCGGACAGCAAGGCCGGCACCAGATAGGCAAAGGTCTTGCCGATCCCGGTTCCGGCTTCGGCTACCAGCAGGGCCTCGTCCGCCAGCGCCTGTTCGACCTGCTCGGCAAGTTCCAGCTGACCCGCGCGCGACTGGAATCCGGGCAACATGTCGGCCAGCGGGCCGGTGGCGCCCAGGGCTTCACTCAATTCGTACAAACCTTCTCTCCACTATCCGGCTCATCCAGCCGCAAATTTGCCGATCACTGCCGGCCACACAGGGCGTCCGAATTGTGCGGACCATTGAATCACCGTGGAATCCTCGGTCACTGCTCCGGCTCAGACTGACCGGCACGGCGCGTTGCGGCTGGCCCCCGCCTTCGGGCCGCGCACGATCGCCGCCAGCGCTCGGGCATGTCTAGATCTGCTCCGCTTTCTCGCGGGCCTGTCTGGCGGCAACCGCATCGCCCTGCAGGGCCTTGATGTCGGCAATCAGGCGCCAGGCCAGCCTGGCACTGGGCCCGCTGGCGGCAAAACTCAGACTGCGTCGGGCTAGATTTTCAGCCTGAATCAGATTGCCAAGTTCGAAACGCAGTTCGGCCAGTTTCAGCCACGGGACCGGGTCGTTGCTGGCGATTCGGATGGCGCGCTCCAGGGTCGCGGCCGCCCGGTCCAGATCGCCGATCGCACGTTCCCCTTCGGACTGATCAATCAAGGCCTGCACCGCGGGATGATTTGATTTCACGGCCATCTGGCTGGGAGGCGACGTGCCCGGCGGCGGCGCGTACACCACGTCTTCAGTCCGCTGTGGGCTTTCGTCAGGCCCTGCCGCCGGCCCCGAAGTCTGCCCGTACTCCTGCTGTGGCGGCTCTGGATAAGGCCAGATCGGCGCCGCGGACGGCACAGTGGCACAGCCACCAAGCAGCAACAGGCCGGCCCCGAACAGAAGGTTACGGGGCGTCAATGAATTTTGTTTCGTCATCAGCGCCAGATGTCCATCAGTCGATCCCAGGGTGAGCTTTTCGCGCAGTCCGCGATTTGTGCCGGCACAGTGCCTGCGACGAAAGGAATCCGCAAGACCCTCCGACAACCGGTTGGCGCCGGCAGATAGGAATCCAGATCGACCCGCACCCATTCCACATTCTCATCGGCCCGACCCTGCAGCCCCTGCAGGCCGGCCTGGCGCATCAACTGCGCCCAGATCGGCAGCGCACCACTGGCACCGGTCAGCTGGGTGCTGCTGTTGTCATCCTGTCCGACCCAGACAACACCCAGATAATTGGCGCCAAAACCGGCAAACCAGGCGTCGCGCAACTCATCCGAGGTTCCGGTCTTGCCGGCAATGCGTTGATCGGCGTCCAAGCTGCGATAGACCCCTCGGCCAGTGCCCTGCTGGGTCGCCTGCTCCAGTGCCCAGACCAGCAGCTGGACCGCCGCTGCCGGCAGCGGCTCACTGAGCTCCAGAGGATAGCGCTTCACCAGCGCGCCATCGCGGGTCTGCACTGCCCGGATACTGGTGAGGCGGTTTGCATAGCCGCCGCTGGCCAGCGCGGCGTAGATCTGCGCCAGCTGCAGCGGGCTGCGGTCCCAGGCCCCCAGCAGCAAGGAGGGCAAGGGTGCAACATGCTCTTCCACGCCCAGGCGGCGCAGGGTTTCGATCACCTGCTCCACCCCCAAGGCCATGCCCAGATTGACCGTCGCCAGATTGTAGGAATGCGCCAGCGCCTGGAACAAGGGCACCTGGCCATGGGAGATGCCATCGTAATTCTGCGGCTCCCAAAGACTGCCATTGGCCATCTGCAAACGCACCGGAGCATCGGACAGCAGGCTGGTGAGCTGATAGCGCCGGGCGTTCTGCAAGGCCGTCAGGTAGACCACCGGCTTGATCGTCGAGCCCACCGGGCGACGTGCATCCAGCGCGCGATTGAAACCATCCCTGCCTGCCTCCCGGTCACCGAGCAAAGCCACGATCGAACCATCGGATACGGAGGCCACCACAATTGCGGTTTGCAGACCGGAGAGGCCCCGCTCCGCCTCGATGCGGGACAGCCCCTGCGCCGCCGAGCCTTCCGCCGCAGCCTGAATCCGTGGCACCAAACTGGTAAAGATGCGCAGGCCTTCCGCCGTCAGCACGTCGTTCGGGTAGTCCCGGCGCAGTTCTCGATGCACTTGCTCGACGAAGGCGGGATATTGGCGGTTGCCCTGCTCGCGCCCTGTCGCCGGACTGACGCCCTGCTTCAGCGCGAGACTGTAGGCCCCGGCATCGATCAAACCCGCATCCAGCCATTGCGCCAAGACGACATTGCGGCGCTCTTCGGCGCGCTGGGGAAAACGTCGCGGATTGTAGTACGAGGGCCCCTTGACCATACCGACTAAGGTGGCAATCTCCGCCGTACTGAGCTCCTGCAAAGGTTTGCGGAAGAAAAACTCGCTGCCCAGACCAAAACCATGGATTGCGCGTTCGCCGTCCTGGCCCAGATACACTTCATTCAGATAGGCCTCGAGAATTTCTTCTTTTTCATAATGCCATTCAAGCAGTAAGGCGAGAATCGCTTCGCTGAATTTGCGACTGAATTTGCGTTGATTGTGGAGGAAGAAATTCTTTGCCAGCTGCTGGGTCAAGGTGCTGCCGCCCTGGACCAGGCGCCCGGCCTGGAGATTGACCACGGCCGCCCGCAGGATCGAGCGCGGATCCAGGCCGAAGTGCGCATGAAAGCGCTGATCTTCGGTCTGGATCAGGCCCCGCGGCAGCAACTCCGGCACCTGGTCCAGCTTGACCAGCACCCGGTCTTCCCCGTGCTGCGGATAGATGCTGCCGATCAGCAAGGGATCCAGACGTTGAAGGGCCAGGGCCTGTCCGCTGGCGGTTTCGCTCAGACTGCGAATCTGCCCCTGCTCGAATCGCAGCCTGACCGTGGTGCCGGCCTGCGGACCATCGGCAAAATTGAAGGGTCGGATCGCAATCCCCAGTTCTTCGCCGCGCTCGTAATACTGGCCCTGACGCAGGGTATTCTGTGGATGGCGCCGATAGCCCAGGCGTTCCAGTTCTTCGACCAATTGGTGCCGGGTCAGGGCCAGACCGGGGTAGAGTTCCAGCGGGGCGGCATAAATCTGCGCCGGCAATGCCCAGCGGGCGCCGGCAAAACGGCTGCGAATCTGCTGATCCAAGACCAGGGTGTAGCCGCTCAGCGCCAGCAGCCCAAGGCACAGCAGCAATACCAGCAGTTTCAGGAAAAATGAGCGGAAATTAGGCATCGGGCGCGCATTCTAGCAGGCCATCGTCCCGCTCGCGGCAAGGGGTACAACCCCGCTGGCTCAATCGTCCTTGCGGCGTCCCATCGGTCGGACTTCCCTTTCCATCTCCTCCAGCGAAATATGCCGCACGTCCTTGCCATGCATGAAGTAGATAACGTATTCGGCGATGTTGCGGGCATGATCGCCAATGCGTTCCAGCGCGCGAATCGACCAGACGATGTCGAACACCCGGCTGATGGAACGCGGATCCTCGATCATGAAGGTCATGCACTGGCGCAGGATGGCCTCGTAGTCGCGATCGACCTTGGCATCAAGGTGAGCTGCCTGCAGCGCGGCATCCGCATCCATGCGTGCAAAGGCATCCAGTACATCGTGCAACATGCTCTGCACGTTCTGACTCAGACTTTCAATTTCGAACTGCGGGCTGCGTGGCGAATCCAGCTTGGCCAGATCCACGGCCATTCGGGCGATGCGCTCGGCTTCATCGCCGATGCGTTCCAGATCGGTGATGGTCTTGATCACCGCAACGATCAGACGCAGATCGCTCGCCGCGGGCTGGCGCCGGGCCAGGATGCGGCTGCACTCCTCATCGATCAGCACTTCCATGCCGTTGACTTTGTGATCATCGGCAATGATGTCCTTGGCCTTGTTTGCATCCACCTCGATCAGGGCCAACACGGCCTGGCGAACCTGATGTTCCACCATGCCGCCCATGGTCAGAACTTTCTGCCGCACGTCCTCGAGCTCTTCATTGAACTGGGCGGAAATATGCTTGTTGAAACGCTTGGGATTTGAAGCCGTCATGGTGCAGTCTCCAGCTAGCCGTAACGCCCGGTAATGTAATCTTCGGTCTGTTTTTCAGCGGGGTTGGTGAACAGAATGTCCGTGTTGTCGAACTCGATCAGGTCGCCCAGATACATGAAAGCCGTGTAATCCGAGACCCGCGCGGCCTGTTGCATGTTGTGGGTGACGATCACGATGGTGTAATCGTTTTTCAGATCGTTGATCAGTTCTTCGATCTTCAAGGTCGAAATCGGATCCAGGGCCGAGGCAGGCTCATCCAGCAGCAAGACCTCCGGCTTGACCGCAATGGCTCGGGCGATCACCAGACGCTGCTGCTGACCGCCGGACATGCCCAGCGCGTTCTCGTGCAGGCGATCTTTGACCTCATCCCATAGGGCGGCGCCACGCAAGGCCCACTCGACGGTGTCGTCCAGCACCCGTTTCTTGTGGATGCCCGCCAGCCGCAAACCGTACGCCACGTTCTCGTAAATGCTCTTGGGAAAGGGATTGGGCTTCTGGAACACCATGCCGATGCGGCGGCGCAGACGGGCGACATCGATGTCGCGGTCGTAGATGTTCTTGCCATCCAGATTGATCTGGCCGTCGATGCGCACCCCGTCGACCAGGTCATTCATGCGATTGAAACAGCGCAGCAAGGTCGACTTGCCACAGCCACTGGGTCCGATGAAGGCGGTGACGCGCTTGTCGGCAATTTGCATGCTGATCTTGTTCAGCGCCCGCTTCTCTCCGTAGTACAGATCCAGATCCCTGACCTCAAGAGAAATTTTTTCGTCCTGCAGGGAATTTTCATTGCGTCCACGGTCCAGAGCGCTCATGTCGATGGCGTGATTCTTGGCAGTATTGTTTGGCATAGGAGTTTTCCTGGCAGCCCCTTAGTGTTCCAGGGCCCGGTATTTTTCGCGCAGGCGATTGCGAACGCGCACCGCGAACAGGTTGAGCAGAATAATGACCAGCACCAGCAGCAAGGCCGTGGCGTACACCAGTGGACGCGCAGCCTCCACGTTGGGACTCTGAAAACCCACGTCGTAGATGTGAAAGCCCAGGTGCATGAACTTGCGGTCAAGATGAAAGAACGGCATGTTGCCGTCCAGCGGCAGGGACGGCGCCAGTTTGACCACGCCGACCAGCATCAACGGCGCAACCTCGCCAGCGGCTCGCGCAACCGCCAGGATCAAGCCGGTCATCATCGCCGGGCTGGCCATCGGCAGGACCACACGCCATAGGGTTTCGGCCTTGGTCGCGCCCAAGGCCATGCTGGCCTCGCGCAGGCTGCGTGGAATGCGGGCCAGCCCTTCTTCAGTGGCCACGATCACCACGGGCAAAGTCAGAATCGCCAGAGTCAATGACGCCCAGAGGATGCCTCCGGTGCCAAAGGTCGGCGACGGCAAAGCCTCGGGATAGAACAGCGCATCGATGGAACCACCAAGGAAATAAACGAAAAACCCGAGACCGAAGACACCGTACACAATGGATGGCACGCCGGCGAGATTATTGACCGCAATCCGGATCGTGCGCGTCAACAGGCCCTGTTTGGCGTACTCACGCAGGTAGAGCGCCGCCACCACGCCAAAGGGGGTCACGAACACCGACATCAGCAGCACCATCATCACGGTGCCGAAGATTGCCGGAAAGATGCCGCCTTCAGTATTGGCTTCCCGCGGATCTTCGGCGACGAATTCCCAGATCTTGCTGAAGTAATGCCGCAGCTTGCCGACAGGCCCCATGGCATTGGGCCGGAAGGCACGGACGGTCTTCGCCAGCGGCAGTTCAACTTCTTCGCCGGTCATGGTCCGCACCACCACGCTGTCGCGGCGCAGTTCGGTGTAAAGCTCAAGCAGATCGGCTTCCAGCGCGCGATAGTCCGCCTTCAGGGCAGCGCTGCGTTGGTCGATCCCGGCCTGCGCTTCCGCATTCAGCTTGCCGGCCAGTTCCAGCCGCCGTTGTTCCAGGCGCAGCTGTTCCAGAGCATAGTTGATCGCGCCAATCCGCCCCTTCTCGATTGCCGCGATCTGCGCGTGCAGATCCGTCGCCCTGGCCAGTCTCTCGCGCAGCGCGGGCCAGGCCGCCTCGTCCTGCGCAACGATCTGACCTTCCTGCTTGACCGCGATCACCCAGCCATACAGGTTGCCCCATTCCAGGCGTTCGAGCACGGTGACATCTTCCGGGTGCTGACGATCCTGCAGCCAGTTCTCGATGATGTAGCGAAAGTCGCTGCCATACAGGTCGCGATTGCCGACCTTGATGAGACTGCGCTGGTAGACGGATTGCTGATCGCTGACCGGCAGCCCGGCTGATTTCAGCCTTGCGGTGCCAACTTCCTCGCTGCGGCCGATTTCGCCCAGCACCGGCATTGGTGCCTGGCCAGGCACCTGATAGCTGGCCTGAACCACATCGGCCGGCCAGAAATGCGCCAGGCCGCGCACCGCGATCAGGCCCAGCAATCCGATCACCAGCATGACGCAGATGGCTACCGCGCCACCGGTCATCCAGATCCACGGATCACCTGATCGATACCAGTGCCGGAAGCTGCGATCTTCCGCGGATTGAATCTGCTCTGGACTGTTCATAAGTTGCTGTATTTCATCCGCAGACGCTGGCGGATCACCTCGGCCAGGGTATTGAACACAAAGGTGAACAGGAACAGAACGAGGCCCGCGAGGAAAAGGATGCGGAAGTGCGTGCTGCCCACCTCGGATTCCGGCATCTCGACGGCGATATTCGCCGACAGGGTGCGGAAGCCCTCAAAGATGTTCATGTCCATGATCGGGGTATTGCCGGTGGCCATCAGGACGATCATGGTCTCGCCCACAGCGCGACCGAGACCGATCATCAAGGCGGAAAAAATGCCTGGGCTGGCGGTTGGCAGGACCACCCGAACCAGGGTCTGCCAGGGCGTTGCGCCCAGTGCGAGAGAGCCCTGGGTCAATTGTTTGGGGACGCTGAACACCGCATCTTCGGCAATCGAAAAAATGGTCGGAATGACAGCAAAACCCATGGCCAGGCCCACAACCAGAGAGTTGCGCTGGTCATAGGTGATGCCCCATTCGTTATCCAGCCAGACCGGCAGGCTGCCGCCGAAGAACACCGCTTCGATGGGCTTTGACAAACCCAATGCGAGCAGCGTGGCCAGGCCAATCGGCAGAACCAGCAGGGCCGGTTGCGTGCCGGGCGGCACCCGATGACGCAAGCGATCAGGCAGCAGTGTCCACAACCATCCGGTCAGCGGCATGGTCAAGGGCAGTAGCAGAATCAGCAGGAAAACGCCGGGCAGATAGTTCTCGATGAAGGGCGCGAGCCAAAGTCCCGCGAGAAACCCCAGAATGACGGTGGGCAGAGCCTCCATCACCTCGACCGTAGGCTTGACCAGTTGGCGCATGCCGGACGACATGAAATACGCGGTGTAGATTGCACCGGCAATGGCCAAGGGCACCGCGAACAGCATCGCGTAGAAGGCCGCCTTGAGGGTCCCGAACGCCAGAGGCGCAAGGCTGAACTTCGGCTCGAAATCGCCACTGGCGGATGAGGACTGCCAGGTGTGTTCCGGCTCCTGATAGCTTTCATACCAGATCTTGCCCCAGAGCGCTTTCCAGGAGACCTCCGGATGTTCATTGTCGATCCGCACGCTACGGACCCGGCCCGCTGCATCCTCCAGCAGCAAAGTATTGGCCCTGGGCGCGACCGCGCCGATACGCCAGCTTTGCTCGCCAAGGCGACGCTGCAGAATCTCGCGTTCGGAAGTGGCGTAGTACAGACCCACCCAACCCTGTGCATCCACCGCCATGAAACCGCGTCGCCGCTGCTCGCTGATCAAACGGGTCACCGGCGCATCGCCGGGCGCATCGAACTGCCGGACCTTCTGCAGGCTGTAGCCGCCGCGCTCATCACGCAAGGGAAACCACTGGCTGATGCTTGCATCGGAACTGGCGACAACCAGGGAGATGCCACCGGCAAGCAGATTCACCGCCTGCAGTGAATGACCTGGCGGCGCCAGCGCCACGGTCTGCACCAGACGACTGGCCGGCAGCGCGCGAATATCGTAAAAATACAGCTCCGCGGTTTCGCTGTTGAACGCGTAAAGCCATTCCTGCAGTGGATCCATCAGCAGGGTATCTATCTCCTGGGGCAGCACCAGTTCCAGGTCCGCTAGCTCCTCCAGAGTCACGCTGTCGCTGAAGAAAGAGGAGGATTTTTCCAGGCGCTTGAGACGAATGCGGCGCTGTTGCGCCACCGCGATCGTCATGCGGTCATCATCCTCGCGCAGCGCCAGTGCGGAACCTAGCCCCATGTCCAGCTGAGCATCCGGATAGGGAAAGCTCAATTTCGCACTGATGAGTCGTTCCCCGCCCTCGGGGTACTCGAGCCGGTAGGCGTGCTTGAGGATCTGCACCTGCCCGCTTCGTCCGAGTACACCGATCAGACCCTGCGACTCACTCACCTGAGTTGCCGCGCTGAGTCCGGAGTCGTCAAGTGCCAGTTGCTGACGCAAGCGGCCATCCGCCATTTCAAACACGCTGAGCTGGCCATCCGAGCTGATCCGCAAGCCCAGTTCGGCCTGCTCTTCGATGCTGTACAGCAGGCTTTCCGCCGCCGCCTCTCCTGGAACCTGAAATTCGGCCTGCGTCTCGATTTGTGCCGAGGCGAACAGAGGCAGGACAACCCAGAGCAGGTAAAAGAAAATCAGCACGAGGGAGAAAAAGACGCCCAGGCCTCCAATGCTGACACCTTAGGTGGCAACGCGATCCTTGAAGTAGCGCCA
>JBFKDQ010000084.1:0-9584 GCA_041619555.1 Oceanococcus sp.
CGGCGGCCTGGCCCGCGCCGGCCGCAAGCCGGACAGCTGGCGGTTCAGCAATCAACTGGGCGGCAGCAACAAGGACATCTGGGTACTGGCCTCGGAACAGCAACGCTACGCCCAGACCCTGCCCCAGTTCCTGCCCCGTCTGCATCAGGACCGCCGCATCCCGCATCCGCATTTGAACGAAAAGCTGTTCTGGCTCGGCCGCTATGGCGCCCGCGCCGAGTTCCTTGCCCGTCTGCTGCTGCAGGCGCATACCCTGATCCACGAGGACTGGCCGCAGGCGCCGAACACGCAGAACCTGCTGCAGGCCCTGAGCCGCCAGACCACGCTGTATCCGGGCTTTCTTGGTCCCGAAGGCGCCGCCAACCGGGCCGCGCCGATGGCCGAACTGCTGCGCATCAGCGGCAGCAGCGCACCGGGCGGACTGCGTCACGACATCGACGCACTGGCCCATGCCGCCGATGCCCTGCGCGAGGTCTTGACCCCGGATCTCTACCGTCTGCTGGAACAGCTGCAGTCGCTTCAGTTGCAGGGACTGAACGCGCAGGCCCTACGCGCGACGCTGCTGCAAAGCCACAGCCTGTTGCTGGCGGTGCGCGGGCTGATCTGGCAATCCCTCACCGAAGACACGCTGCGCGCCACCATTGAGGTCGGCATGGCGCTGGAGCAGAGCCTGCACACCGTCGGCCTGCTGCGCGCGTTCAGCAGCGAGGGCATGGCGGCGCTTGAGGCCAGTGCCACCCTGTTGCTGGATCTGAGCCTGTCGGCCAGCGGCGACCGCGCCCAGGCCGATGAAGCCATCGGTGAGAGTCTGGCCCGCAACCTGCTTGTTTCCGACCGCCATCCGCAATCCGTCCGCTATCAGCTGATGTTGCTGGAACGCCTGTTGCGCAGCCTGCCCTGGCCCGGCCGGCAGAGCGAGGTGCATGCCCAGCTCAATGCCCGGCTCAGCCAGTTGGGCACCCTGGACGTGGCCAGCCTGTTCGAGCCGAATGCAAGCCATCTGCTCGAGGAACTGCAAAACATGGATCAGTGGCTGCGGGCCCTGGGCGAGCAGCTTGACCGCAGCTTCCAGCCCTACCGGCCACTGCGCCAGACCCAGCTCATTCAGGTGGCCTGATGCGTTATCGACTACGGCACTACACCCACTACCATTACGCCGAAGCGGTGGATCTGGCGCACAACCAGATGCGCATGCTGCTGCGCGAGGCACCGCAGCAGACCTGCCTGCGCCGCAGCCTGCGGGTGCGTCCCGGCCCTGCCCATGCGCGCCAGCACCTCGATCATTTCGGCAATCAGGTCCTGTATTTCGAGATTGCTACGCCCCACCGGGATGCGCGCATTTTTGTCACCCATGAAGTGGAAGTGACGCCGCCGGCACCGCTGGATCCGATGGCCACGGAAGCCTGGGATCTGCTGGCCGGACGCCTGGCCCGCATGGACGATGCCACCAGCCGACAGCTGAACATGTTCAGAATTCCCTCCTCCATGGTCGCAATTCCGGCAGAACTGGCTGCGCTGACCGCCCCACTGTTCGTGCCCGGACGGCCGATTGGCGCCCTGATCCGGGAACTGTCCACCTTCATTCACACCGAATTCCGTTTCAATCAGAAGGCCACCACGGTTGCCACGCCGGTTTCTGAAGTGCTCAGCAAGCGCGCGGGTGTGTGCCAGGATTTCGCCCACCTGATGATCGCCTGCCTGCGCCAGCGCGGCCTCGCCGCGCGCTATGTCAGCGGCTATATCGAAACCCTGCCGCCGCCTGGCCAGGCACGGCTGGTCGGCGCCGATGCCTCACACGCCTGGGTCGGTGTCTGGTGCGGCGACCACGGCTGGCTCGACATCGATCCGACCAATGATCAGGTGCCCCAGGATCAGCACATCATCACCGCCTGGGGACGTGACTACGATGACGTAATTCCGCTCAATGGCGTGATTTTCGGCGGCGGTGGCAAATCCAGCCTGAAAGTGCGGGTGGACGTGGAACGTCTGCAGCCGGACTGAGCGACGCCGGAGGGCCGGGCGCGGCACGTGGTCTGCAAAGGCGTACGATAGCCCTGCGGTGCTTGTCCGCATGCCAACCATCGGAGTCCAATCATGAAGAAAACCTCAATTCTCGCATTGTCCGCATTGCTGCTGGCGCCAGCTTTGGGCTGGGCCACCACCCCAAACGCCTATATCGCGGCGGCTAGTCCCAGCCAGGAGAGCCACGCCCCGACCGTCGGCAGCCCGATCCCGAGCTGTATTGCCAGCTTCCGAAAATTCAGTGTTGACAAGATCACCTACCAGATTCGCTGCATCAATATCACGGATATCACCGCCGCACATATTCACAACGCGGATGCAGACAGCAATGGCGGCGTTCTGGTTACCCTGTACAACAATCCAGGTGGTTCCGGCACGGTCGTCGGCTTTTTGACCAAGGGCTCATTCCAGCGCAGCGATTTCGGCACGTCCGCCGAATACGACGCCATCATCACCGCGATGGAAACGGATCAGGCCTATTTCAATGCCCATACGCCAACCAACCCCGGCGGCGAAGTGCGTGGCCAGATTGTCCCCATCCGTTTGCCAGTCGCACCCAAGTTGCCGTTCTAGACTGAAGCAGGACCGGCACCTGCGCACCTGGGCAGGTGCCGGTTGGTCCTGGGTCAGCGACATCAGTTCACACGGCCACGGGCTTCATCACAGCAGATTTCGCCGAAGGCGGGCAGAATGAGGCGTTTCATCCCAATCATGGCCTGACGCATGCGCTCTTCCGCCAAATTGGCCGTCGATATCGGCGGCACCTTCACCGATGTCGTGCTCGCCGCTCCGGATGGGAAGGTCCTCAGCAGCAAGTTGCTGACGACTCATCAGGCCCCGCATGAAGCGGTGCTGGCCGGGATTGAATCTCTCCTGCAAGACAGCGGACTGCCAGCCGGCGCCATCGATCTCATCATCCACGGCACGACCCTGGCCACCAATGCCCTGATCGAGCGCCGCGGCGCCAACACCGCACTGCTGACCACCGCCGGCCATCGTGATGTCCTTGAATTGGCACACGAAGATCGTTTCGAGCAGTACGACATCAACATGCAACGGCCGGCGCCGCTGGTGCCCCGCGATCTGCGCCTGCCGATCCCCGAGCGCATGGATGTGCATGGTCGCATCCTGCTGCCGCTGGACCTCAAGGCAATCGAGGCCTGCCTGCCGGCGCTTGACGCCGCGGAGGTCAGAAGCGTCGCCATTGGCTACCTGCACGCCTACGCCAACCCCGAACACGAGCAACGCAGCGCCGAACACCTGCACCGCCTGCGACCCGATCTCGCTCTCACCCTGGCCTCGGAAGTCTGCCCGGAAATCCGCGAGTACGAACGCCTGTCCACCGCCTGCGCCAATGCCTACGTCCAACCCCTCATGGCCACCTATCTCGGCAGGCTCGCCACGCAACTGGCGGGTCGCGGACTGACCTGTCCATTGCTGCTCATGACCTCTGGCGGCGGTCTGACCACGCTGGAGACGGCACGGCGTTTCCCGATCCGGCTGGTCGAATCCGGCCCCGCGGGCGGCGCGATCCTGGCGCAGGATCTCGCCCGCCGGGACCGACGCAGGCACCTGCTGTCCTTCGACATGGGCGGCACCACCGCCAAGCTGTGCCTGATCGATGACTTCCAGGCCCTGCATTCACGCAGCTTCGAAGTCGATCGGCGCTATCGCTTCAAGAAGGGCAGCGGCCTGCCCATCCGGATTCCGGTCATCGAAATGGTGGAAATCGGCGCCGGCGGCGGCTCCCTGGCGCGGGTGGACAAGCTCGGGCGCTTGCAGGTCGGACCGCAAAGCGCGGGCTCCGAGCCTGGGCCGGCCGCCTACGGTCGCGGCGGTGACCGGCCGGCGGTGACCGATGCGGACCTGCAACTTGGACGCATTGTCACCGCCGCCTTTGCCAACGGCGCGCTGAGGCTGGACCAGGCCGCCAGCCAGGCGGCGCTGCTGCAGCATGTGGCCCGCCCTCTGACACTGGATGCCGATGCCGCGGCCCTGGCGGTCAGCGAAGTGGTGGATGAAACAATGGCGGCCGCCGCCCGCGCCCATGCGGCCGAATTTGGCCTCGCACTGGCCGAACGCGACATGATCGCCTTCGGCGGCGCGGCGCCCCTGCACGCCACCAGACTGGCGGAAAAACTGGGCGTGCGAAGAATCATCATCCCGGCGCATGCCGGCGTAGGCTCGGCCCTGGGATTCCTGCTCGCCCCCATCGCCTTCGAGGTGGTCCGCAGCCGCCCGCAAACCCTTTCCGGCCTGGAGCTGGACAATCTGCAAGAACTGTTCGAACAGATGCAGGCCGAAGCCCTCGCGGTGGTGCGCCAGGCCGCGCCGAAAGCAGAGCTGAACATGCGCTGTCAGGCTTATATGCGATACCGGGGACAGGGCCATGAACTCGCACTGGACCTGCCGCAGGATTTCCATCAGCATCCGGATCGCGAGGTCCTGCGCCGGCTGTTCGAGGCGGAGTACACCCGCCTGTACAGCCGGCCGATCAGCGGTGTGGAGATCGAGATCATGAGCTGGACCCTGAACCTTGCCAGCCTGGCGCCCGATCAGACGGTCTCGCGCGGCACGCTCGGCGAGCGATGTCTGCCGTCGCCGGCGCAGCAACAGAGCCTGTTGCTCTGCGACACCGGTGAGCGCCGAATGGTGCCGATCTATCAGCGCGCGGAGTTGCAGCCCGGCGATCGCATCGCCGGCCCGGCTCTGATCAGCGAAGCGCAAACCACCACGGTGCTCGGCCAAACCTGGCGGGCGCGCCTGGATGCCGACGGCTCCATCATCCTGGAACGCGACGACGAGGCCGACCAATGACCAGCCAGGCCTGGCGCAGGATCGAGCAGCAAATGCTCTGGGACCGCCTGCTGGCGGTGGTCGAGGAACAGGCGCAAACCCTGATTCGCACCGCCTTCTCCACCACCGTGCGCGAGGCCGGCGACCTGTCCTGCGGCGTGTTCGACACGCGCGGCAGAATGCTTGCGCAGGCGGTCACTGGCACCCCGGGGCATGTCAACGCGATGGCCGCAAGCGTGCCGGTCTTCCTCCAGCATGTCCCGCTCGCCAGCCTGCAGCCAGGCGACGTGCTGGTCACCAACGACCCCTGGCACGGCACCGGTCATCTGAATGATTTCACCGTGGTCACCCCCGCCTTCCGAGATGGCGAGGCCATCGCACTGTTCGCCTCGACCTCCCATATTGCCGATGTCGGTGGCCTGGGCTTCGGCGCCGAGGGGCGGCAGGTCTACGAGGAAGGTCTGAACATTCCGATCGGCCATCTGTTCCGCGCCGGTGAGCCTGATCGCAGTCTGTTTGCGATCTTGCGCGCCAATGTGCGGGACCCCGCTGCGGCCGAAGGCGATCTGTATTCGCTGGCAGCCTGCAACCAGGCCGGCGTGGACAGCCTGCTGGCGAGCATGGCGGAATTCGGACTGGAGAATCTCGACGCCACCGCGCAGATGATCATCGACAGCTCCCGCGCCGCGATGCTCGAAGACATCAGGCGCCTGCCAACCGGCTGCTGGCAATCGCACATGCGGATTGACGGCTATGAGACCCCGGTCGATCTGCACTGCAGTTTGAGAATTCATCACGAGGGCATCGACATCGATTTTGCCGGCAGTTCACCGACCTGCCCACACGGCATCAATGTGCCACTGAGCTACTGCCAGGCCTATGCCGCCTTTGGCGTGCGCTGCATCATCGGCAACGAGATTCCCAACAATGCCGGCTCGCTGGAACGGATCCGCATCAGCGCGCCGCCCGGCAGCATTCTCAACGCCCCGCGACCAGCCGCCGTTTCAGCACGTCACGTCGTCGGCCAGATGCTACCGGACGTGGTGCTTGGCGCCCTCGCCCAGCCGCTCGGGGGCGCGGTACCGGCCGAAGGCGCATCCTGCCTGTTCGGCCCCGTATTCATGGGCGGCGCCGGTGTCGTTCGCGACAGCAGTGATCCGCCATTTGTGATCAATGCGTTTTTTACCGGCGGCACCGGCGCCCGGCCTGAGGCCGACGGTCTGTCGTGCACCGCATTCCCCTCCGGCGTCCGCAGCACCCCGGTGGAAATCATTGAAGCGAGCGCACCGCTGCTGATCTGGCGCAAGGAATTGCGTCCGGACTCCGGTGGCGCCGGTCAGTTCCGCGGTGGCCTCGGCCAGATCATCGAATTCGCCCATGCCCGAGGCGAAGCCTTCATCGTCTCGAAAATGTTCGATCGCATGCACCACCCGGCGCGCGGCCGTGAGGGCGGCGAGCCCGGCGCACCGACCCGGCTGTATCTGCAGGACGGACGCTCCCTGACCGGGATGGGCCGGGAACAGGTTCCGACCGACTGCCGTCTGGTGCTGGAAACGGCCGGTGGCGGCGGGCGCGGCGCGGCCGCAGAGCGCAGCCCGGAGCGACTTGAACAGGACCTGCGTCAGGGACTGCGGACGCACACCGCCGACTAGAACGCAGGCCCCGACGCCGACCGGGCATTCCCTTCACGGCGCGACGAATTCAGCGCCGCTTGCCGGAGCGCTTGCGCTCGCCCACCTGCGCCCCGTCAAGCTCGCCGTCCAGGTAATACCAGCGCCCGTCTTCACGCACGAAATGACTGGTCTCGCGCATGCGTACGGCCGGCGCACCGCCAAGGCGAAAACGCGCCACGAACTCGACCACGGCATGATCCGCATCGATGCGCTCGTGGCGCTTGATCGCAAGACCCAGCCAGCGGGTCTGCGCCGCCTGCGGGTCGCCAAGTTCCGCCGGTCGAGTGCGCGGATGCCAGGTCGCCAGCAGATAATCCCAAAGCCGCAGCACATAGGCGCAATACCGTGAGCGCATCAACGCCTGCGCATCGGCGGCCACCCCACCGCCGTGCAGGATCCCACAGCACTGCCGGTAGGATCGGCCCGACCCACAGGCGCAGGCCTCGTCCGGTTTCATCGCGGCCATCCGCTTCCTCCGCGCCCCGGTTCAGACCGTGTCCAGGCTTTCGAAATGGGCGGTGAAGTGCCGCAGGCTCTCGGGCTCCCAGCTGATTCTCAATCCCCCCAGGCTCTTGCGCTGCGCATACAGGTGCTCAAAGCACTCGATCACGTAATCGATATGACTCTGGGTATACACCCGGCGGGGGATCGCCAGACGCACCAGTTCCATGCGCGCCGCCGACTCGTTACCATCCGGATGGCGTCCGAACATGACCGAACCGATTTCACAGCTGCGGATGCCACCGATCTCGTACAGGCGCAGAGCGAGGGCCTGGCCCGGATACTGCAGCGGCGGAATCTGCGGCAGCAGCGCGGCCGCATCGATATAGACCGCATGACCACCGACCGGCTGGATGATCGGAATGCCGATCTCGCTCAGGGCGTGGCCCAGATAGCTGACCGAAGCATGGCGATAGGCCAGATAGTCCTCGTCCACGATTTCCTCAAGCCCGATGGCGATGGCCTCCAGATCACGCCCGGCCAGGCCGCCATAGGTCGGAAAACCTTCGGTCAGAATCAGCAGATTGCGTGCCTGCGCCGCCAGCGCATCGTCATTGACGGCCAGCCAGCCGCCGATATTCACCAGCGCATCTTTTTTTGCGCTCATGGTCATGCCATCGGCATGGGAGAACATCTCGCGCACGATTTCGGTCACCGGTTTGTCGCCATAGCCGGCCTCGCGTAGCTTGATGAAATAGGCGTTCTCGGCAAACCGGCAGGCGTCCAGCAACAGCGGCTTGCCGAAGCGCCGGCACAGGGCTGCGGTGGCGCGGATGTTGGCCATTGAAACCGGCTGCCCACCGCCGGAATTATTCGTCACGGTGAGCATCACCAGTGGAATCCGCTCCGCCTCGGCCACGAGCAGCGCCTCCAGACGCTCAAGATCCATATTGCCCTTGAAGGGATGCCGGGTGGCGGGCTCCAGGCCCTGCGCGATCACCAGATCCCGGGCCTCTGCGCCCCCGACTTCGATATTGGCGCGGGTGGTATCGAAATGGGTGTTATTGGGAATGATGGCGCCCGGTTTCGCCAGCAACTGGAACAGGATGCGTTCTGCAGCCCGCCCCTGATGGGTTGGAATGATGTGCTCGAAAGGCATCAGTTTGCGGACCGCCGCTTCAAAGCGCAGATAGGAGGGCGAGCCGGCATAGCTCTCATCGCCCTGCATGATGCCGCCCCACTGTCGCGCGCTCATCGCCGAGGTGCCGGAATCGGTGAGCAGATCGATCAGGACATCATCGGAATGCAGACCAAAAAGATTATTGTGCGCGGCCCGGATCAGCCGTTTGCGCTCGGCTTCGGTGCTCATCCGGATGGGCTCGACGGACTTGATCCGGAAAGGCTCGATCATGGTCTTCATGCTGAACTTTCGCATCTGCGGGCAAGGCGGCTGTTTTATCACAGCCCTTGATCCCGGCCTAACACCGAGGGCTGTCGGCGGGCGCAAGCGGGGTCCCGTCACCGGCTTGCCCATGCGACAATTCGCGGCCTCGATTGCCCGATCGGGTCGCACCACCCTTCATCCCATGCGCCGACTCCTGTGCAGCATCGCGCGTCGGCCTGTCTGACCACAAAAGAATGAAACCATTGTTGAAACGCTCAAGCCAGATCCTTCTAATCCTCCTCCTGCTTACCGCCGCCTGGGCGGCCTGGACCTATCCGAAAATCGGTGCGCTCAGCTACCGGCTGACAATGGCGATCGAAGCCCGGCTCTACGGCCTGCATCCGATACAGGTGGAGATTGGCGAGATGACACTGGCGGTTTACGAAGGCGGCGCGGCCGATGCCGAGACCGTGATCCTGATCCATGGTTACAGCGCGGAAAACGAACACTGGCTGCGTTTTGCACGCCATCTGGTCGACGACTATCACGTCCTGATCCCGGATCTGGCCGGTCACGGTGACACCGGCTATCAGACCCGGTGGGACTTCGGCATTGCGGCGCAGGCGCGGCGGATCAAGCAGATGATGGACCAGTTGGGCGTGGTGGATGCCCATCTGGTCGGCAATTCCATGGGCGGATTCATCGCCGCCCATTTTGTCTGGGCCTATCCCGAGTACAGCCTCACCGCGACCCTGATCGATGCCGCCGGTGTGCAATCGCCGCAGGCCAGCGACCGCGACCGCATGCTGGCGCGCGGGGAAGACCCTTTCAGCATGCACACACGGGAGGATTTCAAACGCTTTTATCCAATGACCATGGCGCAGCCGCCCTGGGCGCCGGCGTTCGTGCTGGATGCCCAGGCCGAGGCCTATATCGCCCGCCGTGATGCGCTTGAACACATCATGCGCGACCTGATGAACAGCGAGCCATTGGACGCCCATCTTGGCGAAATTCAGGTGCCGACCCTGATCCTCTGGGGTCGCGAGGATCGTCTGATTCATTTCAGCACCAGCCAGAGCTGGTCCGCCCTGCCGGCCTCCCAGATCACCATCTGGGATGGCATTGGCCATATGCCGCACGTCGAGATCCCGCGCATCAGCGCCGAGCGGCTGCGCCTGTTCCTGGAAGGGTCTCGCCGCAATCCGGCCTGATCCAAACGTCGTGCCATCGCCCGCCCCCGCCCCCGCCCCGCCCACTTGCCGAACAAA
>JBFKDQ010000085.1:0-9073 GCA_041619555.1 Oceanococcus sp.
ACTCACCACGTGTGCCTACCCTGACAGCATATCGCCGGCGGTGCAGTTTTTTGATAACCACTTGCTGCGCCAGTATTTCGAGTTCCCCGAGCGATGGGGGGAAGGGGTTGTCTGGTCGCCCCATCAGTTCGGGCTGGTTGAAGGGCATATCAGTCACGCCAATGCGGTGAATGGGGACGATGGGCTATTTAAGCCGGCCGTCACGACCAGTGGGAATTGCGCCGGGGATGCGACCTACCATCCCACGAACAACCCCGAAGGCGTACGTTGTGGTGCCATCGAGTGGTACAAGCACATCTGGGGTACCGAGTTGGTTCCGGCAAAAAGTGGTGGTCAGCTGATAGAAGTCACCAAGGTTCCAGCCGGCAACAAGGGTATTCAATACGGTTTGCAGTTGCTGCAGACGGGCCAAATTACACCGGGACAATTTGTCGACCTGAACCTCAAGATCGGTGGTTTTGATTTCGATATGCTGCCCCAGGCCGAGCGCTCCCGGTCGTCAGATGGCGCTATCGCTGCGAGCTTTCGCGGCGGCGCAACCAATGTCACGAATAATCTGGACTCGGTCGCCATCATCAATTTCTTCGGTCCTGACCCTGGGTACGCCCATGACACCGTTCATGCCTGGTGGACGCGCTGGCGCATTGACCGCGAATTCGGCCATCATGACAATCATGTGATGTGGGGAGGGCCAGTCGTGATTTTTGGCGACCCCTTCTATTTTGAGCAGAGTTTTTTTGCGATGGATCGTTGGCTGACAGCGGTCGAATCGGATGCCACTGACCGCCCGCTGAGCGAGCGAATTATTGCCAACAAACCCGCCGATATCCATGACCAATGCAGCGATGGACTGGGCCACAAAGTGGCGGATGACATCTGTGTGGAGCTGCTGCGTACGCCCTACGCCTTTGGAACGCCAAGGACGGTCGCCGGAGCGGATCATTTCGCGACCAACTACGATTGTCAGCTCAAGCCCTTTTCACGTGACGATGACTATGGGCCGGTGCCGCTCACCGAAGATCAGTGGACGCAGCTTGAGAGCCTGTTCGCCGACGGCGTGTGCGACTACAGCCAGCCGGGGCTGGGCGAAGGCACCAAGACCGTCTCCTGGCTGAACTACCAGGATGGTCAAGGCGATGTCGTTGTCGGAGGCTATCCACTGCCCGAGGCGCGCTACCCCAGCGGCTGGGCATCGGAGCCTTTTGCAGCCGTATGGGATTGACCTAGTGACCTGTTGAGCAGGGCCGCATCGTTGCGAAGTGGGGCTGGCCGGCCACTGAACTCCGACGTTGTCGAAGCGCATCTGGCAGACGCCTGCCGTGGTTCCGAAGACATCCACCGACAAGGCAATCTGCCTCGGTCTGATGCCTTGCACCTGCAGGGTGGCCGGCTTGGGTCGGAATACGCAGGTTGATCGGCTTCGAAAGGATGCGGAGCTGACGCCCGGGAATCGCGGGCCGCGTAGAATCGTTAGCCTGATCTTCACCGCCGCATGATTGGCGTCGCAGAGGAAATGAGGACGGTGATTTGGCAGAATGATCCGCTGCGCATGGACTTGGCCTGACATGGATGAGGTTTTGCGGATCGCGATGTGGTCTGGCCCGCGTAATCTGTCGACGGCGCTGATGCGCAGTTTCGGCAGCCGCAAGGACGTTTCCGCGGTCATTGATGAGCCCTTTTACGCGGCCTATCTGGCGGCAAGCGGCAAGGCGCATCCGATGCGTGATGAGGTGGTGGCGAGTCAGTCACAGGACTGGCGCGTGGTGGCGCAGCACTGTCAGTGTGTGGGCGAAGCCGGAGTGGTCTATCAGAAGCACATGGCTCAGCATATGTTGGCGGAATTTTCCTGGGACTGGGCGATGCGGCTGCGCAATTGCTTTTTGATTCGCGAGCCCGAGCGTGTCGCGGCGAGCTTTCTCGCGGCCTGGCCTCGGGCTGGTCTGGAAGATCTGGGATTCGTTCAGCAGGTGGAGCTGTTCGATCGACTGGTGGACCAGCTCGGTCATGCGCCGCCGGTCATCGATGCCGCGACGATCCTGCATGACCCGGCGACGGCCATGCCACTGTTGTGCGAGGCGCTTGGTCTTGGCTGGGACGAAAACATGCTGCGCTGGTCGCCCGGATTGCGTCACAGTGATGGCGTCTGGGCGGCGCACTGGTATGCCTCGGTCGAGCATTCCACCGGATTCGCGGCGCCGGAAGCCAGGCCGCCGGTGCTGGATGCCGCCGCGCGCCGCCTGGCGGATGCCGCCCGACCGTACTACGAGCGCCTGGCCGCTTACCGTATCGAATCGAAGTCTGCGCAGAAATCAGATCGATGAAAACGCGACCACGACCGCAAGCTGTCGGGCATAAAAAGCATCCACATGGTCTGCTCGGCGCGAAGATGCGCCGCGTGGCTCAGCCGGTTCGTCGATGAGACCGCTGGGCCTCATCGTTCTGGCGCTGGCCGCCGTGCTGAGCATGTCTTTGGTGCCGGTGCTGATCAAGTCCTCGGCGGCGAACGAAATCCTGATCGCGATTTCCCGGCTCGGTATTGCGGTTCTCTTTATCATGCCCATCATGCTGTGGCGGCGCCCGGTGTGGGGGCTTGGCGCCAGAGACTGGGGCCGGCTTGCGCTGATCGGTCTGGTTTTCGCCATTCACTGGCTCACGTACTTCGTCAGCATCAAATGGGCGACCGCCGGTCTGGCGGCAACCGCGATCTCGACTTTCAGCCTGCAGTATCTATTGCTGGCCTGGTGGTTCAATGGCGAGCGCCTGACGCCCTTTGAATGCCTTGCCCTTGTGATTTGTTTTGCCGGCTGTCTGGTGATTGCCCCGTCCCTGAGTCTGGGCAGCGAGGTCACGCTCGGTGTGCTGATCGGGTGTGGGAGCGCGCTGCTGTATGCGATGCTGCCGCTGCTGCATCAGCGTGCCCGCCATATCGGCACCCTGCAGAGGACCTGGGGGCAATTCTTCTTCGCGCTGCTCTTTCTGCTGCCGTTCCTGCCGATGGCCAATTGGCAGGAACTGCCGACGGAGTGGGAACGTCTTGCGGTGCTGGGGCTGCTCTGCACGGTCATCGCCCACGGTTTATGGGTGAAAGTGACGACCGAACTGCCGGCCATTTACACCGGCTTGATCTATTACCTTTACGTGCCCATCGCGATGGGCACGAGCTTTGTCTTCCTGGACGAGGCGATCGGGTCGCGACAGATCATCGGCGCGTTGATGATTCTCGCTGCAGGATGCACGGTGACCGGGCTGCGCTGGCGCAGACCTGTTGCGGATGTGGATGATCTCGACGTTCGGGCGCCCCCGCTTCCACAGAAAAGCTGAACGGGTGTAGCCATCGCCTGTGAGGGTCATGCAGGTGATCCGGATACCTGCTGCTGGCCCGTAGAACCCACCATGTGCACGGCGAGGCCGGCCACACGTTTGCCGAGGAATTGAGCCGTGGCAAGATCGGCTGCGTGCACATGTCCATCGGACGTATGTGCGATCAGGCCGCTTTGGGCGCCCAGACGATTTCGGCCAGCTGGATCTTGTCCGCCCGGCAAATTCAGGCTGACCCAGAGCATGCCGTGCTGGTTGGCGAAGAGGTTCAGGTACTGGATGGTGCTGAGCTGGTCGCCGCTCAGATTGGTGCCGATGGTGAATCCGGCGGCCAGCTTGCCGGCCCAGTGCTGCTGCGCCCAGAGTTCGCTGGTGGCGTCCGCGAAGGCTTTGAACTGGGCGGACACGCAGCCCATGAAGGTGGGGGAGCCAAAAATCAGCGCGTCGGCCTGGCCAAGGCTGGCCAGTGCATGGTCGTTGCCGTAGCGGCCGAAATGGATGTCCTGGCCGGTGATGTTCACACAGAATGTCTCCACTCCTTCGATGCTGTTCGCACCCTGGCGCACGGCCTCGGCCAGAGTCGCCGTGGTGCCGGTGGCACTGTGATAGACCACGGCAAGGCGTGCCGGGACGTTCATTTCACGCTCCGCGTGTGCACGGTTGCGGCCGTGGCCATGGTTTGCGCGACGATGGTGGCGAGGATGCCGATGGCGATGACGCCGGCGCCAAGCCAGGTCATCAGGCTGTAGCGTTCGCCCAAAACCAGGGTCGCGGCGATCAGGCTGACGGCTGCGGCCACATAACCGATCTGGCTCAGCAATACCGGGCCGCCGTCCCGCTGCAGGCGATAGAAAAACGGGAAATTCAGACCCGAGATCAGCATCTGCACCAGCACGATGCCGGCCACCGGCCTGATCTCTTCGATCGGCAATCTGCCGCGTGAGACCAGGACCATCAGCAGGAATAGACTCCCGGAAAACGTATGAGCCCAGAATGCGAGCGTATTGGGTGGCACGCCAAGTGGCCAGTAGCGACTGCGGTAGACATTGCCAGCGGCCAGCGCGACCGGAATGGCGGCGGCGGCCAGCAGCCAGCGCAAGTCCGGGCCCTCCAGTTCGGAGCCCCGGGACAGGCTGACAAGCGCGGCTCCGAGCAGACCAATCGCGATCCCGGCCCGTCCCAGCCAACCTGGCGTACGCATCCCCAGCATCGAGGCCAGAAGTAGGGTGAAAACCGGCGATAGCGCAAACATCAGGCCGGTATGTCCGGCCCCGACCTGCGGGATCACCGTAAACAGCAGAAGATTGGGCGCCACGAAGGAGATCGTGGCCGACACCATCGTGTAGCGCATGACCTGGGCGGATGGCAGCCTCAGGCTCCGCGTCGCCAACTGGACTGGCAGGAGCAGCAAGATCACGCCCAAAGAGATCAGGCCGGCCCAGATCAGAGGGGAAACCCCCGCTTCGGCGGCCAGCTTGCCGAGCGGGAATTTGAGCCCGATCAGGGTGCCGCTGATCAGCAGCAGGCTGTTGGGTGCCAGCAGCCAGTGGCTGCTGTCCGGAGTGGTCGGCCTGCTCATGCGGGTTCGCCCTGCGATCCGGCTTGCGGCGAGTTAAACACGCCCGTGCTGACCATCTCTTCAAGCGGGCGGCGCACGCTGGGCAGTTCCCTTCTGCGCAGGGCCGGGGGCAGTTGATCGGCGGGCGCCTGACGTCCGATGGCCACGGCGATTTCCAGGCGATGGGTGTCGGGAATGCCGAGCGCCTGTGGCGCCCGGTCGAAGTCGATGCCGGCCATGGCATGTGCCTGATAACCCAGTGCGGTGGCCTGCAAGGCCAGCTGTGCCCAGGCCGCGCCGGCGTCGAAACTGTGGGTGCGTGAGGGTTGCGGCGGCTCGTCACCGTGCGCGGAGGTGATGGCCTGGCTGACCAGGAACAGCAAGGCCGAGGCCTGGCTGGCCCAAGCCGCGTTGAAAGGGTGAAGCAACTCGAGATGGTGTTGCCAGTGAGCGTCGCCGCGGCGCGAGACGATGAAGTGCCAGGGTTGGAGATTGTGTGCGGACGGCGCCCAGCGGGCGGCTTCCAGTAGGGTATGCAGGTCGGTCAGCGGCATCGGGCGGGCGTGGAAGGCACGCGGCGACCAGCGCTGCAGGAACAGGGGCTCGATCGGGTAGGTGGATTGCCGCTTCGTGTCCTCGGGCGCTGAGCGGCGAGGCAGATTGTTGGGCATGACTTGCTCCTCGTGAAAGTGTGGGAGGAGCTTATAAAGTCAGGGATAAAAGATAATCTGGCTTGTCATGAACACATTGTTGCCATTTCTTTACAGATCGGGTTGACGACTCAATCCCAGTACGGTGGATCCTGAATTCTGTGTGCCAGGAATTCGGCAAAGGCGCGAACCTTGGGGGACAGATGACGTCGCTGCGGATAGACCACGAAAATGGAGACCTCCAGGGCTTGATGGTCGCCGAGCAGGCGGGTCAAGCGGCCCTTGCGCAGATCATCGCCGACCAGAAATGTGGGTGTCCGGGCGATGCCCAGGCCGCCGAGCAAAGCCTCACGCAGGGCCAGGCTGTTGTTGACCTGCAGGCGGACGTCGGCAGGCACCTGGATGGGCTGGCCGGCCGGGCTTGTAAAATGCCAGTTCTGGGCGGATTGCTGCAGGCTGTAGCTGAGAAGATCATGAGCGCGCAGTTCCTCGGGCTTGCGCGGGGTGCCGCGAGCCTCGAGATAGGCGGGTGCGGCGACAATGACGTGGTGACAGGGCGCCAGGCGGCGTGCAATCAAGGATGAATCCGGCAACTCGCCAATCCGCACGGACACATCAAAACCTTCGTCAATGACATCCAGTTTGCGGTCGTTGAGATCCATCTCGATCGTGATGTCCGGGTATTGCTGCATGAACGCCGGCAGCAGTGGCGCGATATGCAGGATGCCGAAGGACATCGGCACATTGATCCGCAGCACGCCGCGTGGATGTGCCTGCAGACGAGAAATTTCCGCCTGAGCTTCAGCAATGTCGTCCAGGCCGCGGCGGCTACGCGCGTGAAAGATGCGTCCCGCCTCTGTCAGGCTCAGGCGCCGCGTGGTCCGGTTGAGCAAGCGTACGCCCAGATGCTCTTCCAGGCGCGAGACGTACTTGCTCACCACGGGGCGGGAGAGGTTCAGGCGTTCGGCCGCGCGGGTAAAGCTGCCGGCGTCCACCACGGCGACAAAGACTGCGATGTCGTTGAGATCGTCCATGTCTGAATGATTAGTGAAGATCCAGAAATAGAATCTTTCAAATATCGGCGATTATCAAAGCTTAACTGATGAGTATTGTGGCTTCACCTTTCACCACAGGAGAATCCCATGTTTGCAAAGCTCTTCTTGATTTCTGCCGCGCTGATCATTGGCTGGCCCGTCGCGGCGGCTGAGGAAACGCGCCGGGTGGCGAGCAGCCCCTGGGGCCCCCAGGATGAAATCGGGCGCCTGAACCTGATGACCGAGGCATCGCGCCGCGATGTTCTTGCGCGCATCAAGGGGGGCAAGATTTACGATTTGTCGGTCGAGTACTTCATCGGCATGCCCAGCTGGCAGGCCGCCGGCGATCCGCACTACCGAATCTGGATGACGCATACGCCACACGGAACCCTTGTCGATGACCCGCTCAATACCGGTGCACGCATGAACGAGCACGTCAGCTATACCGGCGCCGCCATCTCCATGTACACCCATATGGGCACGCACATTGACGGGCTGGCTCACTTCGGCCTGAACGGCGAGATCTACAATGGATTCAGTGCGCGTGACCACCTTGGAGATCGTGGCTGGCAGGTGGCCGGGGTCGAGACCATGCCGCCGATCATTGCCCGAGGAGTCCTGATCGACGTTGCCGCGAGCAAGGGACTGGAGATGCTGGCCGATGGCTACAGGGTCAGTCGGGCCGATCTGGTCGAGGCCCTCAAGCGGCAACAGATCGAACTGCGTCGAGGCGATGTGGCCCTGATCCGTACCGGCCGCATGCATCTGTACGAGGACACGGCCGCTTTCATGGCCAATCCGCCAGGGCTTGGGCTGGAAGCCGCACGGTTTTTGGTCGAAGAGCGCGGCGCGATGCTGGTCGGCGCCGACAACCTCAGTTTCGAAGCTTTTCCTTCTGAACTGGAATCCGATTATGTGCCGGTGCATACCTATCTGCTGGCCCAGCAGGGCGCTCCGATCATCGAGCTGGCATGGCTGGAGGACCTTGCGCGCGATGCGGTTTACGAATTTGCGTTCGTCGCCGGGCCGTTGAAACTGCGTGGCGCCGATGCTGCGCCGCTTCGTCCCATCGCCATGCCACTAAAATCATCCGCCGGGCAAGAAACCAGGGAGTGAATGCAATGAAAGTCTGCATCATTGGAGCCTCGGGCAAGCTCGGGCAATACATGGTCCAGCATTGCCTGAACCGGGGATACAAGGTGGTTGCGGTGTGTCGTGCGCAGAGCGTGAGCAAGCTGGATTCTCTGCGCGAACGGATCGAAATCGTACCCGGCCATACCGATGATCGCGCGGTAATCCGTCGCGCGGTTGCCGCATGTGACGGGGTGCTCACGGTGCTGGTGCCCTGGGGGGTGCAAAGCTATTCGTCCGGCACGGCGCAAGCCGTGCTGGACTACGCCAAGGCGGATGCGCGCCTGGTGTTCTCCTGCGGCTGGCATATCCGCCGCGACGAGCGGGACCGGTATTCGCGTGGTTTTCTCGCCTTGGTCGCTAGCTTCGGATACCTGGCCCGACTGCTGCGCGTCGCTGACCTCGATGATCAAGTCGAAGCCTGTCGGCGGATCATGGCCAGTGACCGGCGCTGGACGCTTGTCCGTGGCAGCGATCTGGAAGAAGGTGAGAGCCAGGGTCTGCCGGTCTGGAGCCGCCATGTGGGCGATTCCATCCTCGCCAGCAATCGAACTCGCCGCATCGATTTCGCCCTGTTCATGGTCCACGCGCTCAGTGACGATGCGCTGATTCAGGAGGCGCCGGCCATCGTTGGGTGTCAGACGGAATCGGCCCGACAGTTCAGGCGCACGCAGTCCATGGATCCCGGTGTGCCCCGATCACGCCAGGGGGGTAGCGGCGCCGGCCTTCAGTCCGCCGAGTCGTCGACCAGGTAGGCGCCGTCGGCGTCATGGATTTCATTGCCGGTCACCGGCGGATTGAAGGCGCAGACGAGTTTCAGTTCCTCAATGGCCTTCAGGGTGTGGCGGTCATGCTTATCCAGTGCGTAGAGGGTGCCAGGCTCGATCCGGAAGCGCTCGCCGGTGTCACGATTGATCAGTTCGCCAAGTCCCTGATAGCAGTAGACGGCTTCCAGGTGGTTCTTGTACCACATGTCGAATTCCAGGCCCGGCGGAAAGGTCGTTTCGTGAAACGAGAATCCCATGCCGTCTTTCTTCAGCAGAAAGCGCACGCTGGTCCAGCCAGCGGGGCTCTTGACTTCACGCTCGGTCCCTTCCAGTTCCTTGAGGGTGACGACTTTCATGCGCGGTAGCTCCTTGTCTTGGTTCGCGTGGCCCTGGTCCCGGTCGGGTAGGGCGGCGCTCGGGTTGCCCATCCTTTCACACCCTGGCGCCTCTGCCAAACCTCCGGACATGGTCGCCGCGATGCCATGTTAGGGTGGACGGGCTAACTTGAACCAAGCAGGAGAGTGCATGAAAAAGAATCCCGACAGAGGCTACGTTGCGCTCCTGGGGTGGAGCCTGGGGGCAGTGGAGGCGGCAGATCGTTTCGACCGGCGTTAT
>JBFKDQ010000086.1:0-9061 GCA_041619555.1 Oceanococcus sp.
CCCCCCCGAAGCGGTGGTGATCAGGCAGCCTGGAGCAGGCGGCCGTAGAGGGCATCCTTGAGTTGCAGACGACGTTTCTTCATGGTTTCCAGTTCTTCATCGGAACAATGTTCCACCCCGTCCTCGAAGCGGACGATGGCATGATCGAGGTCGTGATAAGCGTCGAACTGTTTGGCAAAATGCCGATCCTGCATTTTCAGTTCGTGAATGCGCTGTTTGAGTTCCGGGAACTCGAGTACCAGGGCGTGCTGGTCAATGTGCATGGTGTTCTCCTTGGGCGCAATGGATGCAATGGGTGGCATAGGGCAGGGCGCTCATGCGTTGCGGTGAGATTTCCTTGCCGCAGTTTTCGCAGAAGCCGTAATGGCCGCGCGCCAGTTTGCTCAGGCTGCGATCGATCAGGGCCAGTTCCCGCTCGGTTTCGCTTTCGATGGCGCTGAGCGCTTCGTCGTTCTCGCGTTCCTGCGCCTGGTCCTCGGAATCCGCGCTGCGGCCCTGGGCGAAATCGCCGCGAATCGCATCCAGTCGCTGCAGCAGGGCGCCGCGCTGTCGTTGCAGTTCGCTCTGCAAATTTTGAAAATCGGTCATGGCGGCCCCATGAATATTCGGAAGGCGCCGATGCTGGCAGGCAGATCGACAAGAAATTGTGATCTCGATCAAGTCCCGCAGGGCGGACCGTGTGTGGCCTGAATCCTGATCTGGATCAGGCCTAAGGCCTGGGCGGCTTGCTATTCTGGATCTGAGGCCGGCATCCGGTCTGCAAGCCGGCTGCAAACAAGCAAGGAGGACACAGACATGCACAGGACGAACTGGAATCCCTTTCGGGAACTCGATGCCATCTTTGATCGTTACAACCGCTCGATCGCGCGCCGGCCTGAAGGCGGTAGCGGCGCCCTGGTGCCGGCGGAGTGGTCGCCCAGTGTGGATATCACCGAATCGGACAAGGAATATCTGATCAGCGCGGAGTTGCCTGGCGTGGAAAAGAAGGACATGAACGTCCATGTCGAAAACGGCGTGCTGCGCCTGAGTGGTGAACGGCGGGTGGAAGAAGAAACCAAGGAGGCGAAGCTGCACCGCATCGAGCGTTTCTATGGCGAGTTCAGCCGCGAGTTTGCTTTGCCCGAGGATGCGGATACGGCGGCGATCAGGGCGGAGTCGCGCGATGGTGTGCTCAAGGTCCACATCCCACGCAAAGCGCCGGAGAAACCGCAGAAGCAGGCGGTGGAGATTCGCTGACCGGCGTGCGCAGGACGCCGGACGGATAGGTTGCGGGAACAGATTCCAGGTGGCAGTTCATCGCGTCGCCGGCTGGGTCGCCGGGGTTTGTTCCCGTTCTTTCCGTCGCACTGCGGCCTTGCCGCTGTCCATTCAGACCAGCAGGGGCGCCAGCACCAGGCTGACGATGGCCATCAGCTTGATCAGGATATTCATCGCCGGACCGGCGGTGTCCTTGAATGGGTCGCCCACCGTGTCGCCCACCACACTGGCCTTGTGCACATCCGAGCCTTTGCCGCCGAGATGACCGGCTTCCACATATTTTTTGGCATTGTCCCAGGCGCCGCCGGCATTCGACATCAACAGGGCGAGCAGCACGCAGCCGAGCAGGGCGCCTGCGAGCATGCCGCCCAGCGCGGCCGGACCGATGAACAGACCGATCAGTGCGGGGGTGAGCAGGCTCAGGGCAACGGGCAGAACCATGTGGCGCAGCGCGGCGCGTGAGGCGATGGCGATGCAGCGGTCGGTATCGGGTTCGGCGCGGCCTGCGAGCAGGCCCTCAATGTCCTCGAACTGACGGCGGATCTCACGCATGATTTCGGCTGCAGCTTCGCCGACCGCGGTCAGGCACAGACCGGCAATCACCACCGGAACGATGCCGCCGAGAAAGATGCCGCCCAGCACCTCGGGATTGGCAAGGTCCAGACTGAATTCCGGTTGCTGCAGGCGCACGGCCTGCACATAGGCGCTGATCAGGGCGACCGAACTCAGGGCGGCTGCGCCGATTGCGAAGCCCTTGCCGATGGCCGCGGTGGTGTTGCCGGTTGCATCCAGCGCATCGGTGATGCGGCGGGTGTCATCGCCCAGGCCGGCCATTTCCGCAATCCCGCCGGCATTGTCGGCAATCGGCCCGAAGGCATCGACGGCCATGATCATGGCGACGGTGGCCAGCAGACCAACCGCAGCCAGACCGATGCCGTACAGGCCGGCGAGCTGGTTTGCGATCAGGATGATCGCGGTCATGGCGATCAGCGGCAGCGCGACCGAGTACATGCCCACTGACAGCCCGGTGATGATCAAGGTCGCCGGGCCGGTGCGGCCGGCCTCGGCAATCCGGCGCACCGGTGGGCCGGCGGTGGAATACTCGGTGGCCAGCCCGATCAGGACGCCGCCAAGGGTGCCGAACAGGACCGCGATCCAGACCTCCGGGGCGATGCCCAGGCCGGCAATCAAGGGCCAGGCCAGGCCGATGAACAGGGCCGCCGCCGTCAGCATGCCGCTGCGCAGTGCGAGTTCCGGGTTGTAGCGGTTCAGCAGCGCCACCGTGGCCATGCCGATCAGCGAGCTGAGCAGCCCCAGACAGGGCAGGAGAAGTGGGAGCAGGATCAGGGGCGCTCGCGGACCGATCGCCTGCAGGGCGACGATCGGCAGGCTGGCCGCCAGCGTGATGCTGGCAATGATGGCGCCGCAATAGGACTCGAACATGTCCGAGCCCATGCCGACCACGTCGCCGACATTGTCGCCCACATTGTCGGCAATCACCGCCGGGTTGCGCGGATCGTCTTCCGGGATGTCCTGTTCGACCTTGCCGACGAGGTCGGCGGCGACATCGGCGCTCTTGGTGAAGATGCCGCCGCCGACCCGCGAAAACAGCGCGACGCTGGAAGCGCCCAGGCCAAAACCCTGGAGCTGAGCGGGGTCGTGCTCGGCGAACAAGAGGAACAGCGCGCCCAGGCCAAGCAGTCCGAGGGCGGCGACGGCCAGGCCCATCACCGCGCCGCCCTGGAAAGCCACCCGCAGAGCGACTGGCGCACCTGCGTCTTGCGCGGCAGCGGTGGTGCGTGCATTGGCCCGGGTGGCGGTGTACATGCCCAGCCATCCGGCCAGGGCGGAGCAGCCCGCCCCGGTGAGACAGGCGACGGCGACGCGCCAACCCAGGCTGAAATGCAGCAGCAGGGCGACGATCAGGGTGAAGATCAGCAGCAGGCGGTACTCCTGCCGCATGAAGACCATCGCGCCGTGATGGATGCGCTCGCCCAGTCGAATGATGTCTGCAGTGCCTGGCGGGTGTCGCAGAACCAGCCAGTGCATCCAGCCGGCGGCGAGCAGGCCGGCAAGGCCAAACCAGATCGGCATCCACTGCATGCCATGTCCTTTGCCATGAGCTTGAGGTGGGCAGATTGACATACGCGGCGGTAAAGCACACTGCGCCCGGTGATCGCGGCGTATCCGAGGGCAGATTCTGCCTGGCCGCGACCATGCGTTGGCGCGCGCGTCAGCCTGGTGCCGGATCTGTGTGGCGCGCCCGACTTTGCATCAACTTCACATTATTGGGGCTAGGCTGCAGAGGTTTAAGCTGGCAAACAGGTAGGCGATGAACGAGCAGGTGGCAAAGCAGCGAATGGCCCGCGAGGCGGGCCTGCTGGATCATGCCGGGTTGCTTGAATGGTTTGGCACGGCTCCGGGCGTGATCGCCAGGCTCGATGCCGACGGCATGGTCATGGCTTCCAATCGGCGTGCTGAGGTGCCTTCGCAAGAAACACTCGCGGCGCATTTCGACTTTGAATCCAGCACTGAGATCGAACAGGCCCTGGCGAGGGCGGTGGAGACCCGCGAAGCCATGCAGATCGAAGTGTCGCGCCTGGGCTCCGACGGGGTGCGTCATTGGTTTGCGCTGGAGGTTCAGGGCGTCTGGCAAGCTGGCGAATTGTGCGGCTTTGGGGTTCACGGCGTCGAGGTCAGCGCTCGCAAGCGCGAGGAGGACCGCCTGCGACGCAGCGAATCGATGTTGGTCGACACCCAGGGCGTGGCGCATCTGGGCGTCTGGGACTGGGACATCACCCAGCCGGTGGCGGTCTGGAGCCCGGAGTTGTACCGGATCTATGGCGAGACCCCGGAATCCTATCTGCCCACCTACGAGGGCTATCTGGAAAAGGTGCACCCGGAAGACCGGCAGCGCGTCATGGATGCGACCAACGAGGCCTTCAACCAGCAAAAACCCTATTCTCACGACGAGCGGATCATTCACAGCAGCGGCGAAATCCGTTACCTGCACACCTGGGCATTTCCGGTGCTGAACGACCTGGGCGAACTGATCCGGCTGACCGGCGTGTGCCAGGACATCACCGATCGCAAGCGGGCGGAACTGGAGCGCGACCGTGCCAATGAACTGGCGCTGTCGGCCCAGCGTCTGTCGCTGCATCGGGCGCAGTTCGATGAGCTCACGCGCCTGCCCAATCGCAGCAAGTTCCACGATGACCTGCTCGAGTTGCTGCATCGTGCCACGGTGACGGGAGAGCGCCGGGCGCTGGTGACGATGGGGCTCGATCATTTCAGCGAGCTCAACAACGCGCTGGGACCCAAGGTCGGTGACATTGCGCTGAGCGAGGTGGCCGAGCGCCTGCGCAAGCGCCTGCCAGCGCTTGCGGTGGACACACTCGCACGCACCGGCCCGGATCTATTTTCCTGGGTCACCCGTCTGGCTGCCGGGGCGCGAGGCCTGGATGCGCTCGTTCAGGAGTGTGAGGCCTTGCTCGCGGCGCTGTCCGCGCCACTGGAGCTCGGGCACGGATTCGCGGTGTCCGCCAGCATGGGCTGTGCGCTCTTCCCGGATCATGCCGGTGGCGCCGAGGAACTGCTGTACGCCAGCGATACGGCCCTGCACTGGGCGAAGAAAAATGCCCGCGGATTTCTCAAGATCTATCAGCCGGAGATGCAGCAGCAGGCCAGTCGCGTGCTGGAACTCAGTCGCGAACTGCATGGCGCGATGGATCGCGGTGAGCTGAGTTTTCACTATCAGCCGATTGTGGCGATGGCCGGGATGCCGTTGCTTGGCGTCGAAGCGCTGGCACGCTGGCAACGCCAGGATGGCAGCACCGTGCCGCCGGATCACTTCATTCCGGTGGCAGAATCCGGTGATTTGCTGCGCCCTTTCACCGAGTGGACGATTGATACCGTGTGCGCGCAGATGGCGGACTGGCGACGGCGTGGCGTCGCGGTGCCAAAGATCTCCTTCAATCTGTCCGCCGCCCAGATGCGGCTGGGCCAGATCGACGACTACATTCTCGCGAGCATGCAGCGTCATCGCGTGCCCGGTCGCGCGCTGACCCTGGAAATCACGGAAGGCGCGCTGCTGGAAAACATGGATGTGGCCAAGGCCATGCTGGACCGACTGCGCAGCCAAGGCCTGTCCATTGCAGTGGACGATTTCGGTGTTGGCTATGCCTCACCGCACTACTTGCGCGCCCTGCCGGTGAACATCCTGAAGATTGACGGATCCTTCTTGAAAGATGTGCCGCAGGACAAGGATGCCAGTTCCTTGCTTAACGGCATCATCGAGATTGGTCGCAGCTTGCAGCTTGGCGTGGTGACCGAGTGTGTCGAGCATGCGGAGCAGGCGGACTATCTGCGGCGGCGTGGAAGCACCAGTGGGCAGGGCTACTGGTTCAGTCCGGCGCTGCCTGCCGCTCGCCTGGAAGACTGGCTGGCTGGTCAGCGTGCCAGTACGGCGGCTTGACAGGCGGCTGAAGAGGGCAGCCGGGTCTGGCCAACATGCGCTGACCGGAAAAATCGGCTTGCTGGCGTTCGCACCATCAGGGATTTGCGGTCCTTGATTTTGCCGGCAGAGCCTTGGGGCGCCCGCAGGCCCATGCCCTGAGTATCCCGCCGTTGGACGGCCAAACGGCAGAGGGAGCCGCGGCGTGCGCTCAGCGCTCTTCCAGTTCTTCCCAGCGGGCGTAAGCGGCGGCTAGGTCCGCATCGATCTGCTTGAGCGCTTTCTGCACGCGGGCGGCGCGCTCGGGCGCCTCGCTGTAGATCGCTGGATCGGCCAGTTCAGTGCCGAGCGTCGCCTGTTTTGCCTCCAGTTCTTCCAGCCTGGCCGGCAGGCCGGCCAGCTCCTTGCGTTCGGCGGCGCTGAGGCTTGGCGGGCTGGGACGGGGCTTGGCGGCTGAGGTCGCTGGCTTGGGTTTGGGCTTGCGTGCCGGGGCGGGCGGGACCGTGCCTTGCGGGCGTTGGCGCAACCAGTCGTCATAGCCGCCGACATAGTCGCCAATGCGCCCCTGGCCTTCGAAAACGAAGCTGCGCGTGACTACGCGGTTGAGGAATTCACGGTCATGGCTGACCAGAAACAAGGTGCCCTGGAACTCCAGCAGACGCTCCTCAAGCAGGTCAAGGGTTTCCAGATCCAGATCATTGGTGGGTTCGTCGAGCACCAGCAGGTTGCAGGGCTGGGTGAACAGGCGTGCCAGCAGCAGGCGGCTGCGCTCGCCGCCGGACAGCACCCGCACCGGGCCGCGGGCGCGTTCCGGCGTGAACAGAAATTCCTGCAGGTAGCCCAGGACATGCTTGCGCGCCCCGTTGATTTCGATGAACTCCTGGCCGGGGCTGACGTTTTCAACCGCCGATTTGTTCTCGTCCAGGGCCCCACGCAGCTGATCGAACACCGCAATGTCCAGTTTGGTGCCCAGCTCCACCGTACCGCTGTCGGGTGCGAGTTGGCCGAGCAGGAGTTTCAGCAGCGTCGTTTTGCCGACGCCATTTGGACCGATGATGCCAATGCGGTCGCCACGCAGGATCGTGGTGGAAAAATCCCGCACGATGGTCTGGCCGGCCCAAGCGAAGTTCAGGTGTTCCACCTGGCTCACCAGCTTGCCCGAGCGTGCGGCTTCCTGCACCACGATCTTGGCGCTGCCTACGCGTTCACGACGCTGGCTGTATTCCTCGCGCAGTTTCAGCAGGGCACGCACCCGACCTTCGTTGCGGGTCCGTCGCGCCTGGATGCCCTGACGGATCCAGACTTCCTCGGCCGCAAGCTTCTTGTCGAACTGGGCACGGGCAGTGGCTTCGGCATCCAGCGCTTCCTGCTTGCGGCGCAGATAGGTTTCGTAGTCGCCCGGCCAGCTGCTGAGCTGGCCGCGATCGAGCTCGATGATGCGGGTGGCCAGCCGGCGCAGAAAAGCGCGGTCATGGGTGATGAACAGCAGGGTCCCGTTCCAGTCCAGAAGAAAATCTTCCAGCCAGGCAATGCTGTCCACGTCGAGATGGTTGGTCGGTTCATCGAGCAGCAGCAGGTCGGGTTCGTGGACCAGGGCCTGGGCCAGCAGCACGCGCCGCTTCAGGCCGCCGGACAGGGCGGCGAATTCCGCAGCGGGGTCCAGATTGAGGCGGGTCAGCACGCTGGCGACACGCGAATCGAGATTCCAGCCGTCCTGGGCGTCGATGCGGCTCTGCAGCTCGCCCATCCGATCCAGGGCCTCGGGATTCTCGACCAGCAAATGGTGGTATTCGGCCAGCACCGCGCCCAGCTCACCCAGGCCCTGGGCGACCACATCGAATACCAAACCGGCGGTGCCCTGTGGGACTTCCTGCGGCAGCTGGGCGATTTTCAGCGCGGAGTCGCGCTGCTGCTCGCCGCTGTCCGCGTCGATCTCGTCATTGAGAATGCGCAGCAGGGTGGATTTGCCCTCGCCGTTGCGGCCGAGCAGGCACAGGCGCTCGCCGGGCTCGATGCTCAGATTGATCTGGTCAAGCAGGGCGCGGTGGCCGATGTGCAGCGACAGGTTTTTGAGTTGCAGTAGGGGCATACAGGGGCGGCAGGTGGGCGCCGGGAATTCCGGGCGCGCAAGTTTAGCCCATGCGGATGGCGTTCATCGCTGCGGCAGTCCGGTTGGCGCCCCGGCACGGGCGTTGGCGCATCTCAGTCGCTGCGTGCCTCCAGCCATTGGCGCATCACCGGCCAGACGGCTTGCGGGGCGCGGCTGCCGCTGACGATGCTCATGTGACCGCCCGGCACTTCGATGAGCTGCTTGTCCACGCTGCCGACCAGATCCAGCAGCCGGCGGCTGGAGGCGACCGGCACGATGGGATCCTGCGTCCCGGCCAGAATCAACAGATTGGCCTGGACCTGTTGCAGACGCGCATCACACTCGCGCAGCGGCAATTCGCCGCGGGCCAGGATGTTGTCCGTGAGCAGGTACTGGGCGATGTCCTGCATCACGCCGCCGGGATAGGCCACCATGTCATCGAGAAAGGCACCATGGGTTGCATGACCGCTGACATAGTCACGATCGTGCAGGCGGCCGAGCAGCTCGGCATAGCCCCGGATCGTGCCGGCCGGGCTTGCGAGCTTGAAGGCCATGCTGTTGGCCCAGCCGGGCGCGCGCCACCAGCGTTTGCGCGTGGCATGGGGACGAAAGCCGGTGAGGGCCTGCAGGCGCCTCATCTGGCGGGAGAACAGGCGGTTCTGCCAGTTCACGCCGCCCTGGGCATGGTAGTCACACGGCGGTCCCAGCAGGACCAGGTTGCGGATCTGCGGATCCAGCGCGGCGTAGCTGCTGGCCATGACGGCGCCCAGGCTCCAGCCGTGCAGGGACAGATCGTCCTGCTTGCTGTGGGCACGGACCTGCGCCACCGCGGCCGGGAGCAGGCGGCGGATGTAGTCATCCAGATGCCATTGATCGTGTCGCCGGCCCGGCCGGCCCCAGTCCAGCAGGTAGAGTGCAAATCCGTGATCGCGTAGATCACGCACCAGGCTGCGCTGCTCGAACAGGTCGTAGATCAGCATGTTGACCGCCAATGGCGGCACGATGAGCAGGGGCGTTCTTTTTTCGGCGGGGCGCGGCGTGCTGGCCGATCCTCGACCCTGCGGTGCGGCGGGGTAATAACGCAGTTGCAGGATGTCGTCGCGGTAGATCACCTCGAAGGGCGTGCGGCCGGCCTGATTCAGGCTCTGGGCACGAAACAGGCGATCGCGCAGATTGATCGTGCTGCGGATCGCGGTTCTGGGCAATTTGCGTAGCGGGCGGCTGGCGTTCATGGATTTGTTCGGCAAGTGGGCGGGGCGGGG
>JBFKDQ010000087.1:0-8987 GCA_041619555.1 Oceanococcus sp.
CTATTACCCTGACCCGGACTACCTGAGTCAGTCGAGCTATCTCAACTGTCCGCAGCAAGTGGCCATGCGTTGATGGGCAATGCGCGCCGGCTTGATTAGAATGACGCGGGGAGGATTCTCGGCGGGCCTGCGCGCCCGGGCCCAGCATCTCCGCCAATACGAATGCTTCACAGTGCACAGAGCAGCAACGGAGACACCCAAGCGCCTGGCATCGCCATGACCCCACCAGGCATCGATCAGGGATGAGCGAGCCTGTGGCCCGACCTGAGCCATGCCCCGACGCGAGAACGCTTGATGGACAGACGCACGCAAAATTCCCAGCCGGAGGCCGAAACGCCACCGCACAGCCCGATCGGCAATCGCCCGGCCGACGATTTTCTCGGTGGCCCGGTGTATTTCCAGCCACAGGGTCTCAAAGCCGGCGAACTGACCCGGGACAAGATGCAGTTGATGGAGAGCTGCCTGCAGCAGTTCATCGCCAGCCTGGCCGCTGTCGAGAAGCAGATTCCGGGCGGCGGCGACCTGGACTTCCATCCCTGGTACGGGGTTCGCAAGGCGGAGGAAGATCCGATCAATATCGGCTACCTGCCGGCGGCTCTGGAACTCTGGCAGAAATCGCTGGTGGAACTGGGTCGCTGCCTGTTCGGTTTCGCCAACAGCAACAAGACCCCCGCCATCACCCTGCTGGAGATGAATCAGCTTAATGAGTTGGCCCGGGAACTGGCACAACTGCCAGCACTCGATGGCAAGGAAATCTGGGAATACCTGGGCGGCCTGAAGGGCGAGCGACTGGGCCAGGCGCAGACCTGGCTGGACAAGTTCGAGGAACTCCTGGCGCTGGAAAAACAGCTCGAAGGCCATGTCCTGCCGTGGGAACTGATGGATCTGGATGCCGCCCACCGTCACGTGAAGGCCGGCCTGCTGCTGAGCCAGCACCTGAAACCCGAGCTTCGCATCATCGACGTCATCGACACCCTGCGCCCCTGCAAGGATCTGCTCACTCAGCTCAAGGCCGCGGAACCGGTCTTCACCTGCTTGCGCGAAGCCTTCGGCTCGACCGGCGAGGCCTTTTTCAGCCTTAGCGCCGGCGGCCTGGCCGAAATCGTCAAACTGCAGGAACTCATCGCCTTACTTCCCAGCAAGTACTGGCGCCTGCGCGATCCTTGCGTCGACTCCGAAGCCTTCGAAGATGCCTTGAAACAGCTGCGCGACGCGGTGGAGAGCCTGGAGCCGGCGCGCAGCGCACTGGAGCCGGTTTTTCTGCTCGATCATGTTCCCCCGCTGGATGCGGTGCGGGAACTGCAGGCCACCCTGCTGCGCACCGCCAACCTCGGCATGGTCAGCCGGGAGTGGCGCAACGCCAGAAACGCGCTGGCGGAACTGGCCGCCACGCCCAACGTCAGCCTGAATACACTGACTGAGAAGCTGCCGGACCTGATCCGCTATCTTTCAGCGCGCCAGGCCCTGCTGGACAACCAGGAACTGCGTGAGGCTCTGGGGCCAATCTTTCAGGGCGCCGACACCGACCTGCATGCTGCCGCCAGCATCCGTGCCTGGTACATTGCGATTCGGCGCGAATATGGCGCCGGCTTCGGTCCACGCGTGGCACTGGGCGACTGTATCACCAGCATGTCGAGGGAACTGGCCGATTCCATCCGGCAGATGACGCGTCATCATGCCGTCCCGCTCACGCGGACCTGGGAGCAGGTCCGGGCGATCCAGGCGATCGCCGCCGAAGATCACCCTCTGGCCGGGCCTGACGGCCCACTGCTGGACGCCCAGACCGGCCTGGCCGGTTTTGCCGCCGCGATCGAGAAGGCGCTGGCCATGCTGCCCTCGCTGACCGAGGATCAGCGCGTTCAGGTGAGTCAGTTGCACCAGCGCATCGACGCCCACCGCAGCCTCAACCGCGGCTATGCAAAATGGCAGCGGTTCCGCTCGGAGAACGAACTGTTCACCGCACTGGCGCTGGACATCGATAGCGTCAGTGGCGCCTCGGAACTGAGCAAGGCCCGCTCCACGTTGAACCTGGCGGAAACCCTGGCCAAGCTCAGCGCGCCGGAAATCGCCCGCGCGATCCTGCAGAACCGCAGCCCGGCGCACTACAAGGGCGTTCAGGACTTCGGCCGCAGGCTGCTGCAACTCCTGGAAACCGAACGCCGTCATCGTGACGCTTTTGTCGATCTCGGGGATCTGGAAGTCGATGCCTGGTTCCCGCGCAACCGCTCGATCAAGGCGCTGCATACCCGCAACAAGCTGGCTTTGCTGCAGGAGGAACTCCTGGCTGACTGGGTGTCCTTCCGCCACGCCTGGCAGGAGATGCATGCCCTGGGACTCGATGCGCTCACCGAGGCCCTGGCGCGCAAGGAACTGCCCGCCGATCAGGCCCCGGCCGCCCTGAAGCAGGGCATCCAGGATCTGCTGGCCTCCGAAGTGCTGTTCGAGGGCAAGGCCTAGGCTGTTCCCTGCGATCCCTGGCATGGCTGCACTGGCTGCGCGCGCCCCAGATTCGACGCAAGCCCAGGGATTCGCTAAATTTCGCACCTGTTTTTTTACCCCAAGACACTGGAAGCACGGATGATCAAACCCCACGGCTCTGCAAGCCTGAACCCCCGTTTCGTCTACGACACGAACCGTCACGAGGCACTGAGCAAGGAAGCGGCCAGCCTGCCCGCCCTGCTGCTGAATTCGGCGGCCGCGGCCAATGCCGTGATGCTCGGCGCGGGCTACTTCAACCCCCTTTCCGGCTTCATGAACCGCGCCGACATGCTGCAGGTGGCCACGCAACTGCAGACCGTCGATGGTCTGTTCTGGCCGGTGCCAGTGGTCAATTTGAGCAATGACATCAGCGCCATCGGCGATGCTCGCCGGATCGCGTTACGCGACCCGAATGTCGAAGGGCACCCGGTGATCGCGATCCAGACCATCGAGTCCATCGAAACGCTCGGCGATGAGGACATCGACACCGTGGTGCGTGAGGTTTATGCCACCGATGACCCGGCTCATCCCGGCGTGGCCACCTTCCGCAGTCTCGGCCGTCACCTGATCGCCGGCCCCATCGAAGTGCTGAATTTCAGCTATTTCCAGACCGATTTCCCTGACACCTTCCGCACCGCGGTGGAAATCCGCAATGAATTCGCCGAGCGCGGCTGGGACAAGGTCGTCGCCTTCCAGACCCGCAATCCCATGCACCGCGCCCATGAGGAACTCTGCCGCATGGCGCAGGAGGAACTCGGCACCGATGGCATCCTGATCCACATGCTGCTGGGCAAGCTCAAGCCCGGCGACATTCCCGCCCCGGTGCGGGATGCCTGCATCCGCAAGATGGTGGAGTGCTACTTCCCGCCGAACACGGTGATGATCACCGGCTACGGTTTCGACATGCTGTACGCCGGCCCGCGCGAAGCAGTGCTGCACGCCGTGTTCCGCCAGAATGCCGGCTGCGCCTATCTGATCGTCGGCCGCGACCATGCCGGTGTCGGCGACTACTACGGCGCCTTTGATGCGCAGACCATTTTCGATGAAAAGGTTCCGGCCGGCGCCCTGGACATCCAGATCTACCGCGCCGATCACACGGCCTGGTCGAAAAAGCTGAACAAGGTGGTGATGATGCGTGATGCCCCGGATCACAGCAAGGAGGATTTCGTCTTGCTTTCCGGCACCAAAGTGCGCGAGATGCTGGGCCAGGGCATTGCCCCGCCGGCGGAATTCTCCCGCCCGGAAGTCGCCCAGATCCTGATGGACTACTACCGCTCCGAGAACTAGCGCTGCCGGCCCTCGCCAATTGACAAAAAGCCCGGTTCTCCGGGCTTTTTTGTGCCCGACCGCGGCCCGGTTCAGGCCTGCCAGCGCGCCAGCAAATCCCGCAGGTAAGCGGCCGCCGGCAACATGCGCGAGCCATACCAGCTGAACATCTCCCCATCCACCTGCTGCATTCGTGCCTGTGGCCACCATGCGCTCAGTTCACGGCCATGCGTCGCCTTGAACGGATACGGCTCGGAACTGAGCAGGCACAGTTGTGGCGCCATTTCCGCCAGATCTTCAGGCCGCAGCTGCGGATAGCGCCCGGGCAGATCAGCCGCCAAATTGTGCAGCCCCAGGCGGCTCAGCACCGCATCGATATAGGTGTCACGCCCTGCGGCCATCCAGGGCTTGCGCCAGATCAGATACACCACCGGCAACGGGTGGGCCGGTGACGGAAGCTCCGACCAGGCGGCGGCGATCGCCTGCTCCAGCCGTTCCCCCTGCAACGGCCGTCCGATCAGATCGGCAAGCTGGGCGATTGCACGATGCGCATCGGCCAGGCTGCGGATTCGGCACACGAACACCGGCCAACGGGTCGCCAGGACATCCACATCTTCGCGCCGGTTTTCTTCCTGTTCGGCGATGATCAGGTCAGGAGCCAGCCCGGCGATTGCCGTCTGGTCCAGCTGCTTGGTACCGCCGACCGTGGCAACATCCTGCAGCTCGTCCCGGGGATGGATGCAATAACGGGTGCGGCCGACCAGGGCCTCACCCAAACCCAGGGCCAGCAAAGTCTCGGTCAGGGAGGGACACAGGGAGATCACCCGGCGTGGCGCCAGCGGCGCCCACAGCTGGCGGCCACAGGCGTCGGTCAGCAGACGGACCTGCGCCATCAGTGCTGGTGCGAGGCCTGGCCGAGCTGGATCTCGGCGAGAAAGCGTCGAGCACCCCGACGCGCCACCGAAGCCAGCACCAGCAGACACAAACCGGCCAGCGCCGCCCAGCTCAGCTGCGGCGGAAAGGCATGCAAATCGGCACTGCTGAGCTGCAGCGAAGGCGCCAGGCGATTCAGCAACAGACCGCTGAAAATGGCCAAGCCCCCGGTCGCCAGGCCGAAGGCAGCCGCGATCCGGGCGCCATGCAGTCGCGCCAGCACGCCGAAGGTCGCCGGATTGGTCGCCGGACCGGTGAGCAGAAACGCCAGCGCCGCCCCCGGCGCGATGCCAGCCAGCAACATCACCGCAACGATCGGCGTGGACCCGGTGGCGCAGACATACAGCGGCAAGCCCAGCAAGGCAAAGATGAGGACCTGCAGATCAGGCGACATCGTCTGCAGCACGGGATGCTCCAGCACCGGCTGCGCGGCCGCGGCAACGAGCAGTCCGAACAGGATCCAGGGCGCGGTGGAATCGACCAGATCACCAAAGCCATACCGCAGACCGGCCCGCAGACGCGCGCCGGGCTCGCCCGCGAAAACCACCCCCTGCTCATGCCCGCAACAAGCCGTTTCATGCGCCCTGACCTGCATCCAGCGCCCGATCAGCCAGCCCACCAGCAAGGCGACCACGGCCGCTGCCACCACGCGCGCAATCGTCATGTCCAGACCGAGCAGGGGAATGGACACCAAAATGGCATCCAGACCGATTTCCGGCGTGGCGATCAGAAAAGCCAGCGCGGCGGATGGCGGTGCGCCACGACGGATCAGACTCTGATACAGGGGCACGACACCACAGCTGCAGACCGGCAGCGGCAGCCCCACGGTCATGCCGCGCAGGGCCTGAGACAGATGGCCACCGCGCTGCATCCAGTTGATCGAAGATTCCGGCATGAAGGCGGCGATCAGGCCTCCGGCCAGATAGGCCAGCAGCAGCGCCGGCGCCGCCGCCAGGGACAGATCCAGCAAGCGCTGCAGGCCATCGGTGGGCGCATGCCCGATCAGGATCTCGCTGCCCAGCATGAGCAGAAAAACCAGCAAACCGAGCAGGCTGCCGAGCCCGTCGGCCACATCCGAATGCGGTTTTTCCGGTGCCAGACTGGGATCCAGATGCGGCCGGTTGAACACCACATGCAGAATCGAGCCGGCCACCATGGCCTGCAGCATCGCGAAGCCGGCCTCGGCCTCATGCACGTGCAAGCCACCGCCCAGCAGATAGCCGGCCACGGTGCCGCCCGCCATCGCCGCCAGCATCAGCAGCGGCAACACCGGCCCCCAGACCGGTCGCAGCAGCCACCACACCGCCAGGCTGACCGGCACCCGATGGATGACGATGGCCAGTCCCAGAGCCGGTGAGGCGCCTTCGGTCAGGGCGGCGCCGTCGAACACCGTATGCACCACCAGGCCGATGGCACTGAGCATCACCGTCAGCATGTGCATGCGGTGGGCTGCGCGATGGAAGGAACGTTCGATCCAGCCCGGCCCCCACAGGCCCAACGCACCGGCCAGCAGGGCCCAGGCACCCGCATTGCGGATCACTTCAGGCAGGATCTCCAGCACCACCAGGCCAGCAATCGCGACGAATACGAAACCATCGAGGGCGCGACCGAAAAAACTGTGCGGCGCGGCACGGCTGTAAATCAAGGGACCGGCTGCAAGGGCCAGACAGCTGGCGATCAAGGCGATCAAGGCGACTCCTTAAAACGGACGAGGACCGGGGCACAGCGCCGGCCGGTCCGGGTTCAAACGGCAAGTGTTTCTCATGCGCGGTCCGCCGGGAACGCGATCAGAGGCGCGATCCCGGCGGCTCCCATCAACAGGGCGGCCAGCCGGTCGACGCCCAAGGCGACGCCGGCACATGGCGGCAGGCCGGCATCCAGCGCCTGCAGCAAGGCTTCGTCCAGCGCGACCGAAGCCAATCCATGGCTGGCGCGAGAACTCAGATCGGCCTCGAAACGGCGCCGCTGCTCCTTGGCGTCGGCCAGTTCATGAAAGCCATTGGCCAGTTCGATACCCCGCCAGTAGAGCTCGAAACGGCTCGCCCAGCCATCCTCCCTGACCTGCGCCAGGGCGGCCTGACTGGCGGGGTAGTCGTAAACGAAACAGGGCGCCTCAAGGCCAAGTTCCGGCCCGACCAGCAGCCCCATTGCAGCATCGAGCAGGGCATTGCGATCCAGATTGCCAGGCAGCTCACCGAGCTCCCCTTGCAACGCCGCGCGCAGAACCTCGAGCTCGACCGTCAGACAGTCCAGCCCCAGACGGGCCTGCAGCAGGTCCGCGTATCGATGGCGCGGCAGCTCCGGCGGCGACGCGGTGCCGGCCAGGGTTTTCCACAGGGCCTCGACCTCATCCATCAGCTGGTGATGGTCAAAACCAGGGCGATACCATTCCAGCAGAAAGAATTCAGGATTGTGCCAGCGGCCCTGCTCTTCCCGCCGAAAGGCCGGCCCGATCTGATAGATCGCGCCGCTGCCTGCCGCCAACAGACGCTTCATGTGGAATTCCGGCGAGCTCTGCAGCCACCAGCGACGCCCCTGTTCATCCAGCGCAAAGCTTTCGATCTGGGGGTCGGTGGCCGCGGCCGCAGCCAGGACCGGTGTATTCACCTCCAGGCACTGTCGCGCGGCAAAGAAGGCCCTGATCTCCGCCAGCATTGCGGCCCTGAATTCCAGGGCCGCCAGACTGGCAGCAGGCTGCCAGTCTCGCCGGCTCGCTTCATTCATGCGCGGGAAACGTACTCACCACTGCGCGTGTCCACTTTCAGCTTGTCGCCAACATTGATGAACAGGGGCACCCGCACCACCGCCCCGGTTTCCAGCGTCGCCGGCTTGCCGCCGCCGCCGGACGTGTCGCCACGCACGCCAGGATCGGTCTCGGTCACTTCCAGTTCGACAAAATTGGGCGCATCCACACTCAGCGGCGAGCCGTTGTACAGGGTCACCGTGCAGACATCTTCTTCACGAATCCACTTGCTGGCTTCGGCGACCGCATTCTGATCCGCCGTATACTGCTCGTAGGTATTCGGCTCCATGAAGTGCCAGAATTCACCGTCGTTGTAGAGATACTGCAAGTCCACCTCGACCACATCGGCGGCTTCCACCGAATCACCCGACTTGAAAGTCCGTTCCACCACGCGGCCGTTTTTGAGATTCCGGACCTTGACCCGATTGAAAGCCTGGCCCTTGCCGGGCTTGACGAATTCGTTCTCCACGATCGCGAACGGGTCACCGTCCAGCATGATCTTGAGGCCGCTCTTGAATTGATTTGTCGAGTAGGTGCTCATGAACCACTACATTTTTGAGAAAATAAACGAGCAATCATAACCGATGCACCCTCCCATCATCGACTGGCAACAGAGTTTGCGCGAGGCCTATCGCAGTCCCGCCGAACTGCTGCGCGATCTCGACATCGCCCCCCAATCACTGGACTGGCTTGAGCGACCGGAAGATGGCTTCCGCATGCTGGTGCCACGCGGCTTCGCCCGCCGCATGGAACGCGGCAATCCACGCGACCCCCTGCTGCTGCAGGTGCTGCCGCGGCGTCGCGAAAACGAGGCGGTACCCGGCTTCGTCAGCGACCCCCTGGCAGAAGCCGGCGCCCAGGCCAGCCCCGGACTGATCCAGAAATACGCCGGGCGCGCCCTGCTGATCACCACCGGCGCCTGCGCGGTCCACTGTCGCTACTGTTTCCGCCGCGCGTTTCCGTATGCCGATGCGCACGCGGCCCGGCAGAACTGGGGGCCGGCCCTGCAGGCGCTGCGCGACGACACCAGCATCGGCGAAATCATTCTGTCCGGCGGCGATCCCCTGAGCCTGAGCGATGAGCGACTGGGCCAGCTGATCCGGCAGCTCGACAGCATTACGCACCTGCATACTTTGCGCATACACACCCGCCAACCGGTGGTGCTGCCGGAGCGCGTCACCGCCGATCTGGCCGCACAGCTGCAAGGCAGCCGCCTGCGAACGCTGGTGGTGATCCACAGCAATCACCCGAATGAACTGGACGACAGCGTCGATCAGGCCCTGATGCGCCTGCGACGCAGCGGAGCGCTGCTGCTGAATCAGGCGGTCCTGCTGGCCGGCATCAACGATGAAATCGGGATTCAGGCCCGCCTCAGTCGCCGACTGTTCGAGTGTGGCGTCCTGCCCTACTACCTGCACCTGCTGGACCCGGTCAGCGGCGCCGCGCATTTTGCGCTTGCAGACTCTGCTGCACATGGCATCATGCAGGGCTTGAATGCCATCTTGCCGGGCTACCTGGTCCCGCGACTGGTCCGCGAAGTCCCCGGTGACCCCGGCAAACGTCCGGC
>JBFKDQ010000088.1:0-7696 GCA_041619555.1 Oceanococcus sp.
CTCAGCCCCGAGCAGAACGAGAACTTCCTGCGCAGTGCCCTCACCGACCTGCAGGATTCGCGCGCCCAGATCTCTCGCATCCTGGACATCTACAACAATGCGAATCTGGGGCTGCTGGAAACCCTGGCGCGTGAGATGAAGGAACAGACCCCTTCGCTCTATCAGCGCCTGGTCGCGGATCGCAACCGCGAATGGATTCCGGCCATTGCCGAATTTCGCAAGAGGAAGGGCAATATCCTGGTGGTGGTCGGCGCCATGCACCTGGTCGGCAACGAGGGTCTGCTGGAACTGTTCCGTGAGCAGGGCTGGAAGCCCAAGGTGCCCAAATACCGCGGCTTCCGACCGCCGGAGTAACTCCTGACAAGCCCCCATAGTCCCCTGGCATGACAGCCCGGCTGCGATTGGACTAAGCTGCCGCCGCCCCTTTTTGCACAACGAGAACGAACATGGGATTCCTGACCGGCAAGCGCGCTCTCATCACCGGCGTGGCCAGCGAGCGCTCGATCGCCAGCGGCATCGCCCGCGCCATGCACCGAGAAGGTGCGGAGCTGGTGTTTACCTATCAGGGCGACAAACTGCTGTCGCGGGTCCAGGCCTGTGCCGAACAGACCAATGCCGCCGGCATCTTTCCCTGTGATGTGGCCCGGGACGATTCCATTGCCGCGCTGGCCGACAGCCTGGCCGCGACCTGGGCGGACGGCTTCGACATCCTGGTGCATTCGATCGGCTTTGCCCCGCGTGATCAACTGCAGGGCAGCTATCTGGATGCGGTGAGCCGCGAGGGCTACCAGATCGCGCATGACATCAGTGCCTACAGTTTCGCCGCGCTGGCCAAGGCCCTGCGCGGGCAAATTCGGGAAGGCGGCGCCCTGCTCACGCTGAGCTATCTGGGAGCCGTGCGGGCCGTGCCGATGTACAACGTGATGGGGCCCGCCAAGGCGAGCCTGGAAGCCAATGTGCGCTTCATCGCGGCCGAACTGGGCGCGCGCAACATCCGCTGCAACGGGATTTCCGCCGGCCCGATCAAGACGCTCGCCGCAGCCGGGATCAAGGGTTTTCGGGGCATGCTGTCCAGCGCCGAGCAGGCCTCACCGCTGCGCCGCAATGTCACGCCGGAGGAAGTCGGCAATGCCGCGGCATTCCTCTGCTCCGACCTGGCGTCGGGCATTACCGGCGAGATGCTGTATGTGGATGCCGGCTACAACATCCAGGGCATGGCCGGAATCGACGACGCCGGCAGCTGATCCGGCGCCGCCTTCAGGCCGCGAATGTCTGCTTGAGTTCCTCGAAGGCGTCCTCGGCATAGGCGACCAGATGCTGCACATGCGGCAGGGATCGACGGCAGGCGGTGTAAACGATATTCAGGGTTTCGGCGTAGCTGAAGATCGTGATGTTCAGGGCCTGACCCTGAAACACCAGCGATACCGGCTGTGAGCTGACAATCTCGGCCTCGCCCATGTAAAGCCGTTCCCGCGGGCCAGGCACATTGGACAGGACGATGTTGTACATGGGCCGGCGCTGGCGATTGCCGATGCCGATCATCTGACCCACCGCGAATGGCGCCATCAGCAGGGCCGAATAGTTCGCCAGCTCGGTCTTGCTCATGCGGCCCAACAGGGTCTTGCCGTCGCGCATCGAGGCCTGGATCAGCGCGAAGCGTTCCGCCGGATCGCTGCTGTGGGTGGCCAGGCTGGCCAGCAGGCTGCTGATCGCATTGCCCCCATCTGCGTCGCCTTCCGGACGGATGCTGACCGGCACCTGGGCGATCAGGGGCTCGCGTGGCAGTTCCCCCAACTCGCTGAGGTAACTGCGCAGGGCGCCGGCACAGATTGCCATCACCACGTCGTTCAAGGTGCCGCCGCTGGCCTTGGCCACGGCCTTGATCTCGGCCAGTGAGAATTGCTGGGTGCTGACCCGGCGTTGCTGACCAATCGGGCCATTGAGTACGCAGTCCGGCGCCGTGTAGGGCGCCACCAGGCCCGGCAAGTCCTTGTTCGCTCCGGCGCGGAACAGCTTGGCCAGAGAGCCGGTGACCTTGGGCAGGCTCCCCAGCTGCAAACCGAACTCCTTGAGGAACAGCTTCACCGGTGACTCCGCCTCGGCCTCACGCGGTGTCCGGGGCTCGGGCGGCAGGGCCCAGAAGGGGGTGATCTCGCCCTTGTGCGGTTGGGTGCTCATGGTTCGCTGCAGCATGCGCGCGCCGGCCACACCGTCGATCAGGGCGTGATGCATTTTGACGTACAGCGCGAAGCTGCCATCGGCGAAGCCTTCGATCACGTGGCATTCCCACAGAGGCCGGCTGCGGTCCAGCGGGATGCTGTGCAGCCGGGAGATCAGCACCGCCAGTTCACGTTCACCGCCGGGCTGCGGCAGGGCCGAGTGCCTCACGTGATAGTCGATGTCGATATCCGATTCAGTGGTCCAGGCCGGCGACAAGCCTGACAGCGCCTTCCTGGCGAGTCGGTAATTGAAGGGCGCCTGGCTGACCGGGTGTTGCCGCATCTGCTCGACCAGCCGGAGGATCTCGCCCTGCCCCTTGCCCCTGGGCAGCTTCAGCCGCACCAGATTGGCAATGTGCATGGGTGATTCCGGCTTTTCCACCTGCAGGAAAAAGGCGTCGGTCGCATTCAGTTTCTTCTCCACCCTGGCTCCCTTGTTATTGGCTCCTGCCCCTGCGGATCATCCGGCAGGCCAGTGTTACATGCCATCACAGTGTAGCGGCCGGCTCACCGCTGCTGCCAGACACGCAGGCCCTGGGCGTTCAGCTTGAGATCCATGTCCAGCACGTCGTGAAAGGCGCTGTCCGGCAACTCTCCCCCCTGGCGCCGGTAAGCGCCCAGCAGCGTCATGGCGAGCCGCTCCGCCAGCTCGGCTTCAGCCCGCGCGCCCATGTCCTCACCCACTGCGGCGTGCTCAAGGATCCGCTCGCGCAGTTCATCCGCCAGCGCCTGCACTTCGGTCACAGGCCCATAGTGCGTGAGATACATGCGCTGCGGCGCAAACTGGAGCATGCGATCCAGCGTGCCCATCCAGGCCTGCGGGTCGAACTGCACGGGCGTCGTGGTGGGCACTATGAAGGGGCGCCCTCCCGCGATCAATTGGGGATAGGCCAGGCCGAACGCATCACCGGTGAAGAAGCCACGGCTCCGCGCATCCCAGACCACCAGATGGTGACGGGCATGGCCCGGGGCATCGATCAGTTGCAGTTCGCGCCCGCCCAGACTCAGGCGCAGGCCATCCGGCGCCTCGGCACTGCGCGCCGGGTCCGCCGGCAGAATCTCCCCGTTTTCACGCCGGAAGGCCTCCTCGCCATAAACCGCGCGGGCACCGGCCAGCAGACGGCTCGGATCGCGCAGATGGGGCAAGCCCCGCGGATGGGCGTACAGAGTGGCATTGGGCAGCGCGGCCAGCAGGCCGCCGGCGCCACCCGCATGATCGAGATGCACATGGGTCGGGACGATCAGACGGACCGCATCCCGCTCCACCCCGAGCTGTGCCAGAGAGCGCAGGATCGACTCGACTGACAGACCGGTGCCGCACTCCACCAGGGCATATTCGTCACCGCCGCGCAGCAGATAGCAGGCCGCCGTGCCGGGCGCCCGGAAGTCCGTGTCCACACACCAGATCTCATGCTCCAGCGCTTGCACATTCATGCCCAGATTTCCTCTGCCCGCTGCGGGCCTGTCGGTTTCAGTGACTGTCACAAAACTGTAATCTTGGCCTGCGCGCACCGGGGGGAACGGGCGCGTGACGAGAACCTCATTCCACGGCGGGCCGACCGGCGCTCGCCCCTTGCCGATTCGATTATTCCATGCCAAGCCTTGTCAAACCGGCTCTAGCCGGCATGTTTCTCCTGTTTGTCGCCCTCGGCGTGCAGCATTATTTCGAGGACATGCCGCAGATCCACCTGTTGATGGCGGCCGCCGTCATTGGCGGCTACATGGCGCTCAACATCGGCGCCAACGATGTGGCGAACAATGTGGGACCGGCGGTGGGCTCCTTTGCCCTCAGCCTGGGGGCGGCGATCGCCATTGCCGCCATCTTCGAAGCGAGCGGCGCCATCATAGCCGGCGGCGATGTGGTGTAGACGGTCAAAAAGGGCATCATCGACGCCGAAGCTATCGACAGTGATCAGGTTTACATCTGGGTGATGATGGCCGCCCTGCTGGGCGGTGCCATCTGGCTCAACGTCGCCACCGCGCTGGGCGCCCCGGTGTCGACCACCCATTCCATCGTGGGCGGGGTCATGGGCGCCGGGATTGCCGCTCAGGGCTGGGATGCAGTCAACTGGGAGAGCATGGGCGCCATCGCCTCCAGCTGGGTCATTTCTCCGGTGGTTGGCGGGGTCATCGCCGCCGGCTTGCTCTGGGTCCTGCAGCATCGGGTGTTTTTCCAGTCGGACATCCTGGGGGCAGCCGCCAAGGTGGTCCCGGCCATGATTGCCCTGATGGCCTTCGCCTTCGGCACCTATCTGGCGCTCAAGGGCCTCAAGCATCTGGTCAAGCTGAGCTTCCTGCAGGCCTGCCTGATCGGCGCCGCCGCCGCCGCTGCCACCTTTGCCCTGATCCGGCCACGCATCCGGCGCAAGCTGAAGGATTTGGCGGCCGAGCGGGCGGACGTGAATCTGCTGTTCACGATTCCGCTGATCTTTGCCGCTGCGCTGCTGAGTTTTGCGCATGGCGCGAACGATGTCGCCAACGCCATCGGCCCGCTGGCCGGGATCTACGATGCCATGGTGCACAAGGCGGCTGCCGGCAAGGTAGCCATCCCGCTGTGGATCATGCTGATCGGTGCCGTCGGCATCTCCATCGGCCTGGCGCTGTTCGGACCGCGCCTGATCCGCACCGTGGGCTCGGAAATCACCGAACTGGATCGGGCCCGTGCCTTCTGTATCGCGCTGTCCGCTGCGATCACCGTCATCATTGCCAGCCAGCTCGGCCTGCCGGTGAGCTCCACCCATGTGGCGCTCGGCGCCGTCTTTGGCGTGGGTTTTCTGCGCGAGTACCTGGACAATCGACTCAGTCTGGCGATTGAGGATGTCCTGCGCGCGCACGGTAGCGACGGCCACTTCGAACTCGAGCACCGACTGCATCAGTTCTACGATGCCTCGCCGGACGAAAAGCAGCTGGTGCTGGGCGAACTCAAGAAGATGGGCCGGAGCGGCGAACTCACCCGGGAAGAGGCCAAGCGCCTGCGCAGGCTGTTCCGGCGCAAGCTGGTCAAGCGCCAGATCTTCCTCAAGATCGTCGCTGCCTGGCTGATTACTGTGCCGATTTCAGCGGGCCTGGGCGCCGTGTTCTTCTACATGTGGCGAGGCATGCTGTTGCCCTAAACTGGGCCGGTGAACGCGCCGACCGCCCCCAGCTCCGCTCGCAAGATCGTCCATGTGGACATGGACGCCTTCTATGCGTCGGTCGAGCAGCGTGACGACCCGGCTCTGCGTGGCCAGCCCCTCGTGGTGGCATGGCAGGGGCCACGCTCGGTGGTCTGCGCTGCCTCCTATGAAGCGCGCCGCTTCGGCATCCACAGCGCCATGCCGGCCCTGCGCGCACAGCGTCTCTGTCCCCGGGCGATCTTCGTGCCGCCGGACTTTCCGCGCTACCGCGCAGTGTCCCGTGCGGTGCGCGGCATCTTCGCCCGGCATACCGACCTCATCGAGCCGCTGTCCCTGGATGAGGCGTATCTGGATGTGACCCGCAACAAGCAGAACCTGCCCAGTGCCACGGCAGTGGCGGAGGCGATTCGCCACAGCATCCGTGAGGAACTGCAGCTGACCGCTTCGGCCGGGGTCGCGCCCAACAAGTTTCTGGCCAAGATTGCCTCGGACTGGCGCAAGCCCGATGGCCTGTTCGTGATCAAGCCGCATCAGGTCGAAAGCTTTCTGGCGCCCCTGCCGGTGCGCAAGATTCCCGGTGTCGGCAGGGTCATGCAGCAGCGCCTGCAGGACTTTGGTGTACTGACGGTGGGACAGTTGCGTGAACATGATCTGCCAGCCCTGGAAGCCGCTTTCGGCAGCATGGGGCGGATGCTCTACCGCCGAGCCCGTGGCATTGATCACGGCCAGGTAGAACCCCATCGACCGGTTCAGTCGATCTCGGCCGAAGACACCCTGCGGGAGGATCAGCCGCTGGAGGCGCTGGGGCCGCTCATCGAGCGCCTGGCGGACAAGGTCTGGCAGGCCCGTCACAAGACCCGGCGAGAACCGCGCACCGTGGTGCTGAAGCTCAAGACCTCGGACTTTCGCATTCTGACCCGCAGCCGCACGCCGGCACAGTCCCCGCGCAGCGTGGAGGAACTGCGCAGCCTCGCGCTGGAGCTGATGCAGCGGGTGGAACAGCCACCACAGACGCGCTATCGGCTTGCGGGTGTGGGGCTGGGCAACTTTCGCGACGTCGAACCCGGCACCCAGCAGAACGAGCTGTTCGACCCGCAGGACAGTGCCGAAGCCGCCGCCCCAACAAAGGAGTGAAGCTGGCTGCCAGCCAGTGCGTTCTGAGGTACTATGCACTACTGAATAGCTTCAGGAGGCAGACACCGTGCAAAGCCAGGCCGAACTCATCGCCAGCCTGCCGAAACACCTGCAGGCCTTTGCCCGCGTCCAGGACTATGCGCAGTACACCCCGCGTGACCACGCGGTCTGGCGCTACACCATGCGCCAGCTGGCCGCCCGGCTGAAGGACACCGCCCATCCGGTCTATCGCGAGGGCCTGGAGAAAACCGGCATCAGCCTCGAACGGATTCCGTCCATGGACGACATGAACGCCGCGCTGGCCGATCTCGACTGGCGCGCCGTGGTGGTCGACGGCTTCATCCCGCCTGCCATTTTCATGGAGTTCCAGGCCCTGAGGGTGCTGGTCATCGCGCTGGACATGCGCAGTGTGGATCACATCCTTTACACACCGGCGCCGGATATCGTCCACGAATCCGCTGGCCATGCGCCCTTCATCGTGGACATCGACTATTCCGAATTCCTGCAGCGCTTCGGTGAAATCGGCATGAAGGCCATCGCCAATCAGGAGGATATGGCGGTTTACGAGGCCATCCGTCACCTGTCCATCGTCAAGGAACAGCCTGGCCACTCGGCCGCAGAGGTGACGGCGGCCGAACAGGCGCTGGAACAGGCGCTGGCCGCAAACACCCGCGATTCCGAAGCCAGCCGGCTGTCCCGCCTGCACTGGTGGACGGTCGAGTACGGTCTGGTGGGCGAGCCGGATGATTACCGCATTTTCGGCGCAGGCCTGCTGTCCTCGCTGGGCGAAAGCGTCAACTGCCTTGATGACGATCGGGTGAAGAAGCTGCCGCTGACCGTCGACGTCGTCGACTGCCCCTACGACATCACCCGCGAACAGCCCCAGCTCTTCGTCACCCGCAGTTGCCGGCACATGAGCCAGGTGCTGGAAGAATTCGCCCAGTCCATGTGCTTCATGCGCGGTGGCGCAGAGTCGGTGCAGGTGGCGATCGACAGCGGCACGGTGTGCACCGCCCAGTACAGCAGCGGCGTGCAGGTCAGCGGACGCTTCACGCGGCTGCAGCGGGATGCCGTCGGCAATGTCACCTACATCGGCACCCAGGGCCCGACCCAACTGGCCTATCGCGACACCCAGCTGCACGGTCATGGCTGCGATTACCACGCAGCCGGGTTCGGCTCGCCAGTGGGCATGCTCAAGGACATGCCCCGCTGTATCTCCCTGTACAC
>JBFKDQ010000089.1:0-7367 GCA_041619555.1 Oceanococcus sp.
ACCGCCCTGGCAAAGCAGCACTGGACCAAGGTGGCCAGCCGGGATGCCGAAAAAACCTACAACCGCTATGCCCTGAATGACATCAACACGCTGACGCCCGGTCTTGACCTCGCGCAGTACCTGCAAACCCTCGGAGTCCATTCCATCGATGCGGTGGTGGTGAGCCAGCCGAGCTATCTGCAAAGCCTGGGGCCGATCATCAACAACACGCCGATCGACACCTGGCGCGAGTATTTTCGTCTCAAGCTGCTCGACACCTATGCCCCCTATCTCGGCCAGGACTTTGTCGATGAGCACTTCGCCTTCCATGGCAAGACCCTGTACGGCATTGCCAGCAACAAACCGCGCTGGAAGCGTGGCGTTGCCGCCGTGGAAGATCATCTGGGCGAAGCCCTGGGCCAGATGTACGTCAAACATCACTTCCCGGCGGAAGCCAAACAGCGCATGCAGACCATGGTCGCGAATCTGATCGAAGCCTATCGCCGGAGCATCACCGAACTGGACTGGATGAGTCCGGACACCAAACTCGCGGCTTTGGACAAGCTGCAGCGCTTCACGCCAAAAATCGGCTATCCGGACAAGTGGAAAGACTACACCGCCCTGCACATTGAAGCTGGCGACCTGGTCGGCAACATCCGCCGCGCCAACACCTTCGCCCATCACGAGGCCCTCGCCAAGCTGGGCCAGCCCATCGATCCCAGCGAATGGCACATGACTCCGCAGACTGTGAATGCCTACTACAGCCCGACGGCGAATGAAATCGTCTTTCCGGCAGCCATCTTGCAGGCCCCGTTCTTCAATCTTCAGGCAGATGATGCGGTCAACTATGGCGGTATCGGAGCCGTCATCGGACACGAAATCGGCCATGGATTCGACGATCAGGGCAGTCGCTACGACGGTGAAGGTCGCCTCAACAACTGGTGGACCGACGAGGATCGCGCCCGCTTCGAACAACGCACCGGCCTGCTGATCGCGCAGTACAACGATTATTCGCCGCTGCCCGGCTACCATGTCAATGGCGAACTCACGATCGGCGAGAACATTGGTGACCTTGGCGGCCTGTCCATCGCCGCCAAGGCGTATTCCCTGTCGTTGCAGGACAAGCCCGCTCCGGTACTGGACGGCTATACCGGCATGCAACGCCTGTTCATCGGCTGGGCTCAGGTCTGGCGCCGGCTGTACCGCGAAGAAGCCTTGATCAATCGTCTGAAGACCGACCCGCATTCGCCGGGCGAGTATCGCTGCAATGGCATCGTGGCGAATCTCCCGTCATTCTACGAGGCCTTCGCGGTCAAGCCGGGCGATGCCCTGTACCGCCCCGAAGAATCGCGCGTCAAGATCTGGTAAGCCTTCACCCGGCGGGCGGCCGCATCGGGCGCCCGCCCAGGGAGAATCGGTCGGAGCGTCTCTAAAGCTTGCGCGCCAGCGTCAGGCCGTCGGCCAGGGGCAGGACGCTCAGGTCGACCCGCTCATCGGCCTGCAGGTGACGATTGAATGCGCGAATCGCCACCGTGGACGGATGCTGGTCCGCTGCATCCAGAGGCCGGCCCGACCACAAGGTGTTATCGATCATCAGCAGGCCGCCCGGCCGCACCAGCTGCAGACAGGACTCGTAGTAGCCAAGATAGTTTTCCTTGTCGGCATCGATAAAGGCGAAATCAAAGCGACCGGCCTCGCCAGCCGCGAGCAGGCCGTCAAGTGTCTCCTGGGCTGGCGCCAGACGCAGATCGATGCGCTCGTGAACCCCGGCCTCCTGCCAGTAGCGACGTGCAATCGCGGTCCATTCGGCACTGATATCACAGGCCAGCAACTGTCCTGCGGCGGGCAGGCCACGGGCCAGACACAGACTGCTGTAGCCGGTGAACACGCCGATCTCAAGGCCGCGAGAGAAGCCTGCCAACCGGACCAGCCACTGCAGGAACTGCCCTTGCTCCGGCGCGATCTGCATCTGCGCCTCGGGCAGTTTTGCGGTCTCTTCGCGCAAGCAACGCAAAACTTCCGCCTCCCGCACCCCGATCTCCAGTAAATAGGCGTAGAGCGGCTCATCCAGACCCAGGCTGCGATTCGACATGATCTCACTCTCCAGGTGGCGGCGGAGACGCCAGTCTGCCTCGAAAGGCACCACCGGACCAGCCCCCATTTTTGCCACCACCAACAGCGGCCGACGACGACCGCTGCGGACGATTTGAACGCCCGCCGGCACGGACGTACTATGATACGGGTCGGGGATTATGGCAGGGCAGTGTACGCACCGATTGCCATGCGAATCACAATCAGCTAACACTCAAAAATCTTGCATCGGGAGCAACTCCACATGGGCAAACACGGATCCATTGCAGCCGCAGTGCTGGCAGTGTCGTTCTGCACTTCGGCAATGGCAGAGGACAGTGCGGACAGCAGCACCTACTTCTCATTGCTCGGCAGCTATTCGAAATACGATGAGGGCCGCAACGACTGGGTTACGGCAGCGACCGGCGGCGCCAGCAGCAGCAACATCGACGAGGGCGGCGGCTTGCAGATCATCTTCGGCCAGCAGCTGGCCACCGGTTTCGGCCTGGAACTGACCGTGTTTGCGGACTTCCTGGAAACCGACTCCGGCAACGGAACCGACTTCTATCGCCAGGGCCTGGGGGTGGATCTGGTCTATGGCCTGGGCAGCCGTGAAAAATTCACCCCGTTCGTGCTGCTGGGTGGCGGCGTGGTCTACAACGACGTCTTTCCAGACAGCGGCGACGACTACGATGCTTATGGCAACGCCGGCCTGGGCCTGGTGTCCGCCCCGCTGAATCGCTACGGCATGAAGCTGCGCGCCGAAGTCCGGTACCTGTTTGATTCATTCCAGACCGGCTACGACGACTACAAGGCCGGCATCGGTCTGGAAATTCCTCTCTACGGCAAGCCGAAAGTGGTTGAAAAAATCATCGAGAAGGTCAAGGTCGTCGAAATCCAGGGCGAAGGCGGCCTCAGCGATGCGGACAACGACGGCATCGTGGATGGACGGGACCAGTGCCCGAACACCGAAGAAGGGGTGCGAGTCGACGGCAATGGCTGCCCGCTGGGCAATGTCGTGGCACTGCATGGCGTGACCTTCGAAACCGCATCGGACCGCCTGCGTCCGGATGCGAAGACGATTCTGGATGACGTGAGCAAGGTGATGGAGCGCTATCCGGAAATGCTGGTCGAAATCGCCGGCCACACCGACAGCATCGGCAGCGATCTGTACAACCAGAACCTGTCGCAGAAACGGGCGGAATCGGTGCGACGCTATCTGGTGGCGAAAGGGGTTGCCAGCGAGCGGATGAAAGCGGTTGGCTACGGGGAATCCGAGCCGGTCGATACCAACGAGACCAAGGAAGGTCGCGAACGCAACCGCCGGGTGGAGTTGCGCATCAACAACTGATCCGACGACCTCTTGCCAGAAGCCCCGGCCACGGCCGGGGCTTTTTTGTGCGCGGCACGCCCGGCCGACGACTTTGCGGCTATACAATTGTCCTTCGCGTTTGACCATTAAATGCCAAGCGGCGATCATCCGGTTCTTTGTCCGAGCATCCCCATGGCAATCAGGCCAGTCATCGAAGCCGAGTTCGGCCCTTTATTCCCCCGTCGCGGCAATGCGTTTTCTCGCGGCCTCGGCAAGTTCATCCTACGCCTGATGGGCTGGCGCGTCGTCGGCAGTCCGCCAAATGCCGCCAAAATCATGGTCGTGGCGGCACCGCATACCTCGAACTGGGATGGTGTCATCCTGTTCATCGCAATGCTGGCGGCAGGCCTGGATCTTCGCTGGGTCGGCAAACACACCCTGTTCAAGGGCCCCTGGGGGGGACTGCTGCGCTGGGCTGGAGGCGTCTCCGTGAATCGCGCGCAAGCCAGGGATTTCGTCTCCAGCGTGGTGGAAACTTACCGGCAACGTGACAGCCTGGCCCTGGTGATCGCGCCAGAAGGCACACGCAAACGCACCGCACGCTGGAAGACCGGTTTTCATCGCATTGCGCTGGAGGCCGATGTGCCAATTGTCAGCGGCTACATGGACTACCGCCGCAAAACCGTCGGCTTCGGGCCCGGCCTGCAGGCCTCCGAAGATTTCGCGCAGTACATCGAACAATTGCGTGAATTCCTGGCCGACTGCACACCACGTCACCCGCAGAAGTTCATCCTGCCCGATTGACCGAAAGAATTGCGAGTAAATTCTCAGTTCATGCAGCTAAGTCCCCGCGCTCAAAGGTGAATTCGAATTCATGCACAGCGCCTGTGGATAAGTTTGTGGATTAAGCTCGGAACAAGCCCGAAAAACGGCATGAAATGGACCTTTCTCCGGCTTTGCTCACGCCGTAAACATTCAGTAATAGTCATTGACAAACATACACTTACATCAAGAGCCCAGGCCCGGACAGCCACTTGACAAGGCGCCAGTGACATGCTTCCAGGAAAACCCGATTTGTGCATAACAAAATCCCTTTGACGCCCGTCGATGAGCATTTTCGGTGCATCGACATCCTGCGCGGGGACCTGAGTGGCAAGAACATCCTCTGCGTCGGCGGACTGGACCCCAGCGGCGGCGCCGGCGTACTCGCCGACCTCCGCATGGTGAGCCATCTGGGCGCTCATGCCAGCTGCTTGATCAGCACCACAACGACGCAGGGTCGAACCCGCCTGGAGGCCAGCCAGGCGATGTCGACCGGAATCCTGGAGCGGCAATGGGCCGCGGTTTTCCAAGACATGCCGGTTCACGCCATCAAGCTGGGCGCCATCGCCAGCGCGGCTCAGGCCCGCTGGCTGAGCCAGCGCCTGCAGGATCTGCCCGCGACCATTCCGGTGGTGCTCGATCCGGTCCTGTTGAGCAGCAGTGGTACGGCCCTGAGCACGGTGGACATCATGCGCCGGCTGGCCCCCCAGGTGCAGCTGGTGACGCCCAATCAGCACGAGGCCCTGGACCTGTTTCCCGAGGCGATGCGGTCTGACAGGCGCGCCCTGCCCTGCGCCATCTTGGTCACCGCCAGCGACGCCGCCCAGGCAACAGGCGCCCCCCTGATCCACCATCGCCTGCTGCGTGGCGGCCTGGAAACCCGCTTTACCACGCCGCTGCGCCCCGGCCGCTATCGTGGCAGCGGCTGCCTGCTGGCCAGCGCCATCACCTGCGCCCTGGCCGCCGGCCTGGATCTGCAGGCGGCCTGCGGATTCGGTCTGCGGGAAGTTCCGCGCTGGCTGGACTCGGCCTGGCGATTCGAAGATGGCATTCACCTGCCCCAGGCACCGCTCGAGCGATGAATACCCCTGAGCTGCAAGGCCTTTACCTGCTGGCCGACGAGTCGGTCCGTCCCTTCGCGGACTGGCCCGAAGTGCTACCGGATGTTCTTCGCCACGACGTCCGCCTGGTGCAGTACCGCGCCAAGTCCGTATCGCCCCCGGTGCGGCTGGCGCATGCACGCCAGTTGCTGGCCTGGTGCACGGCACGGTCCATTCCGCTGCTGATCAACGATGACATCGATCTGGCGCTGGCCATCGGTGCGGCAGGCGTTCATCTGGGCCGCGAGGATGAGCTGCTGCAGCAAGCGCGCCAGCGCCTCGGCGCAGGCGCGCTGATCGGCGCTTCCTGCTATGACGATCTCCGGCAGGCCCACGCCGCGGTCGAAGCCGGCGCGGACTACATTTCTTTTGGACGCCTGTTTCCCTCGCGCACCAAACCCCAGGCCAGCGCCGCCCGCCTGGACACGCTCGGCGCGGCGCGAACCGCCCTGAATCGACCGGTCTGTGCGATCGGCGGCATCGACGCCGGCAATGCCCATCTGGTTCTGCAGGCCGGCGCCCAGCTGATTTGCGTGGCGGGAGGCATCCTCGGCACGCAAGATCCTGCCGCAGCGGCACGGAAACTTGCGACAATATGCAGTGAATTCTAGATCCTGGTAGCCATGAGCCAATCCGAGCAGTTATTTGCCCGCGCCCAGCGCCACATTCCGGGCGGCGTCAATTCCCCCGTGCGCGCCTTTGCCGGCGTCGGCGGCAGTCCGCGCTTCATCCGCGAAGCCGCGGGTGCCTACATCACCGATGAAGACGGTCAGCGCTACGTCGACTATGTCGGCTCCTGGGGACCGATGATTCTTGGCCACTCTCATCCCGCCGTCATTGACGCCCTGCAACGCCAACTCCGATCCGGGGTCAGCTTCGGCGCACCAACCGCCATCGAGGCGGAAATGGCGGAACTGGTCTGCGAACTCCTGCCCGGCATGGACAGCGTGCGCATGGTCAACTCCGGCACCGAGGCCACGATGACGGCCTTGCGCCTGGCGCGCGGCGTCACCGGCCGGGACGCCATCGTCAAGTTCGACGGCTGCTATCACGGCCATGCCGACAGCCTGCTGGTCAATGCCGGCTCCGGCGCCCTGACGCTGGGCGTACCCAGTTCTCCCGGCGTACCCGCCGATCTGGCCCGCCATACCCTGACGCTGCCCTACAACGATGTTGCGGCGGCCGAAGCGCTGTTCGCCGAGCGGGGCACCGACATCGCCGCCATCATCGTCGAGCCCATCGCCGGCAACATGAATTGCATCCTGCCACAAGCCGCTTTCCTGCCGGCCCTGCGCCGGCTCTGCGATGCCCATGGCAGCCTGCTGATCCTGGATGAAGTGATGACCGGCTTTCGCGTCGCTCTGGGCGGAGCGCAATCCCTGTACGCCATCCAGCCCGACCTGAGCACGCTGGGCAAGATCATTGGCGGCGGCTTGCCGGTTGGCGCCCTGGGCGGCAGGAAGGAATACATGGATGCCCTGGCACCGGTTGGCCCGGTGTACCAGGCCGGCACGCTGTCGGGCAATCCGCTGGCCATGCAGGCCGGCCTGGCGACCCTGAAATATCTGCGCCAGAACCAGCCGCACGCCGAACTTGACCGGCGCTGCAATCAGCTGATGGATGGCTTGCGCGCCGCCGCGCAGGCCGCAGGCATTCCCTGTGCCACCAATGCCGTCGGCGGCATGTTCGGATTTTTCCTCGGCCGCGACCGCTGCCCGCAGAACCTGAGCGAGGTGCAGCAGGGTGATCTTCCCCTGTTCCAGCGCTTCTTCCATCAGATGCTGCAACACGGCATCTACCTTGCGCCCTCGGCCTATGAGGCGGGTTTCCTTTCCCTCGCCCATGGCGAGCAGGAGATCGAGCAGACCCTGGAAGCCGCCAGGCAATCGCTGGCACAGCTGGGAGCCTAAGCGGCTCATGGCGACTGAGGCCGCCCTCGGCGCCCCCCCCCTGGTTGCTGCACACGCTGGAGTGGATCCAGCTGCATCCCATCCTGGCTGTCTGGTTGCTCGCCGTCGCCGCGGCGGTCGAAGGCCTGTTCCTGATCGGCATGCTGATTCCAGGCTCATTGTTGATGTTCGCCG
>JBFKDQ010000090.1:0-7293 GCA_041619555.1 Oceanococcus sp.
AGGTTGTTCAGAATCTGGCGTAGTCGCGTGGGGTCGGTCCAGATACGGTCAGGCAGGCTCGGATCCAGATTCAGATCCAGGGTTACATCCTTGCGTTCGGCCACGCTGCTCAGCGCATCGCAAACACTCTCCACCAGGTCGCTCAGGCCATGTTCCCGCCGCTCCAGTTCGATTCGCCCGGCTTCGATCTTCGAAAAATCCAGGATGTCATCGATGATCGTCAGCAGCGAGAAGGCGGATTCGCGGATAGTGCGCAGAGCGGTGGCCTGATGGTCCGGCAGGCTCTCGTGTGCCAGGACCTCCACCATCCCGATGATCCCATTCATGGGCGTGCGAATCTCGTGGCTCATGGTGGCCAGAAAGGCACTTTTGGTCCGTGAGGCCTCCTCGGCGTCGGTTTTGGCCTGGGCCAGTTCGGCATTGGCCTTTCGCAGCTGCGCCGTGCGCTGTTCGACACGGGCGGCCAGGTTGGCGCGTTCCTGCTCCACGGTGGCATTGGCCTGGCTCAATTTTTGGGCATAGCGTTTCAGGTTGCGTTCGGCCGCATGGCGTTCCGATACGTCCATGGCGACCACCACCCGCAAGCGGCTCCCATCCTGGCCCAGGCTGTTGGAAGTGATATCCACAAAGATCAGGCTGCCGTCCTTGCGCCGGTGACGGATGTTGCTCAGCTTGACCAGGCCGCGGTCGTCCACCGCGAGGCTGCTGGTCACGCGTGGCATGTCTTGAGGAGGACGGATATCCGCCAGGGTCATGCGCAGGAATTCCTCGCGGCTGTAGCCATACTGCCGCAGGGCCGCTTCATTCACGGACTTGAAGGCCAGCGTGTCCTCGTCGAATGTCCACATGGCCGTGGGGCTGCTTTCGAACAGTTCGCGGTAGCGTTCCTCGCTGAGCTGCAGCGCCGCCGTGCGCTGACGCACCTTGTTTTCCAGTTCCGCATTAAGCCTTTCGATGGCCAGGCGCGCTTCGCGTTCGTCGGTGATATCACGTGAAACTGCGAGCAGACGGCTGATCCGACCGTCGGCATCCGCAATCGGGGTGACCATGACATCCCACCATTTCTCGATGCCGATCATGGTCCTGGCGCAGCCGGTGAAATGCCCGGTGCCCCCGGCCGCGGCAATGGCAACCGCCTTGGTCAGGGCCTGCTGATCCTCCGGGCGATGCCAGAATGACTTCCAGGGTTTGTCTACAATGTCGGCAATCGCCTGGATGTGCATCAGCCTGCGGCCATTCTCGTGCATGTCGAGAATCCTGCCGTCCCGGCTGATGATCTTCAGACAGTCTTGGCTGCTGTCCACGATGCTCTGGTTGTAATGCAGGCTCTCGGTCAGCTTGTTCTGCGCCGTCTTGAGCGCGGTGATGTCCTGCGTTGTCCCCAGAATGCGTCCGACTTGGCCATCGCCATCACGGACCAGGTCGTAACGAACGATGACGTGGCAGGTCGAGCCATCCGGGCGTTGCAGTCGGAATTCAGTGCTCTGCTGGGCGCCGTTGGCCAGGTCCTTGCCCATGCGCCTGAATCCATGTTGCACGCGCAGCATGTCTTCGGGGTGCACATAGCGACGAACCCAGGCGCGGGCTGATTGGCAGTAGCCGCCGCCCGCATCGGCCGTGGTCCCGAGCATGCGGAACAGGCCATCGTCCACATGCAGCCGGTCCTGGGCCGGTTCCAGCTCCCAGTGGATCAATTGCGCGAGGTCCATTGCGGTGTCCAGCTTGCGCTTATGCTCGACAAGCTGGGCCGTCTTTGCGACAACCTCGGTTTCAATGGCCAGCTTCTGGCTGGCGCTGGCCATCACGAACAGGACGAACAGCACGCTGCCAACAAGGGCGCCGATCAGATAGATTCGTGTGGTCGAACTGCCGCCGGCATGCCATTTGTCAGCGGCGGGGAAGGCCGCCCAGGTCCACTGCCTGCCGTGCATCTCGAAGCTGTGCTGCCAGGCCGGCTCGGTAAATGCGGAATCCCGCAAGCCGATGTCGACTAGCGGCACGCTCCCATCCCGGGCTGTGGCGGCAAAGCCCTTGTCGGCAGCGGCGCGATGCAGACCGGCCATGGCCTCGTCCAGATCGACCATGGCCACCACAAAGCCAGACTGGCCGCGTCCCTGCTGGCGGGGAGTGTTCGGACTGGCGGGCGCGAGAGCAGAGAACACGGGATGGACAAGAGCGACCGCCGGCGGCTGGCCGGCAATGGCCAGGGGCGGCGACAGCATGCTGGTTCCGGTTTGCCGGACGCCCTGCAGGGTGGCATTGAGGGCGCCGGCTTCGATGCTGGCGAGGAGTTCGGTGCCTTCTCCGGGGGCCATAGCCCTGACTCCGGCAGAGGCAACGACGGCCGGTTCACCTGAGCGCGGATTATTCAGCCAGAGCACCATGTCCGCCTGTCTGTCCGCGTCCTCAGCGCCTTGGGCGAAGCGGGCAAATTCTGCGGCCGTGACATGCTCATTGGCCTGAATGAAGTGAGCCACCTGACGCGCCGTATCCAGGCGTGTGCGAATTTCGTGCAGGGCCAGATCGATCTTCAGTTCGGCCTGATGCGCGGTCTGGTCCAGGACCCGGGCGCGCTCGATGTGCTGAAACCAGATGATGCCGGTTGCGATCAGGGCCGCGGCAGCCAGTAGGGGCGCGGCAATCTGGGTGCGCAGGCCCTTCCAGCGCACCCGTCCCGGTGCGGTAACCAGGAAACAGGTTGGCGCAAAAAGCAGCACGCCGATGGCATCGCCAACCCAGTGGGTCAGCCAGATGGAAAAGAGGTGACTGCTCGGCGCGTCTTGGCGCAGCTGGATCAAGATGATGGAGAGGGTGGCCGCAATGGTGGTGCCGAGCACCCCGCAAAGGGCCATGCGAAGCATCCGGGGAACCCGACCGGACAGAGTATCGGGGCGCAGCGGGTTGATGACCTGGGCGATGACCAGGGCTTGCAGGGCCGGTCCGGTCGCTGTGACCAGATTCCAGTAAAGCGCCGGCGGATGAAGGCCCGATCTAAAGTCCAGGCTCAGCAGAAAAAGGAAGTGGCCGAGAAAGACCGCTGTCCAGAGGCGGGGACCGTAGGCCATGAGCCCGGCGATGGCGACGCCGGCGGCGGGCCAGATGGCGATGGCATGATGGGTCGCCGGCAGATACTGGACGGTGAGATAGGCCGCCAGGGCGTAGGCCAGGGTCACCAGCAGGCCCGCCTGCAGGTGCGCTCGCAGCCCGCGGGGCATCAGTTCGGGATGGCGTGGGTCCCAGCTCATCGGTTGCTATCCCTGACGAAGTGCAGGAATTCCTTGGCCGGCATGGGTCTGCCCATGAGGTGCCCCTGAATTTCATCGCAGCCCAGCTGCTTGAGCAGCGCCCATTCCGCCTCTGATTCCACGCCTTCGGCCACGGTGCGGATGCCCAGACTGCGCGCCATGTCGATGCTGGAGGCGATGATGGTGCGAGAGTCGGAGCGGGCCAGCATCTGACAGACGAAGCTGCGGTCGATTTTGAGTTCGGTGAACGCGACCCGCGAGAGCTGCTCCAGGCTGGAATAGCCTGTGCCAAAATCGTCGATTGACAGCTCGAACCCACGCATTCTCAGGCGCGCCAGATTCTCGAGAATCGGGCCGATATCGGTCGCGGCCGCCGTTTCGGTGACTTCGAGGATCAGTCGCGAAGGGTGCAGACCGGCATGGTCGGCGATCTCGCTGATGCGCTCCGCCAGACCCAGATCCTCCTGTAGCAGGCGCTGGGACAGGTTGACCGAAACGCTCAGATCCTGGCCGTGTTCCTGCCACTCACGGCAGGCTCCGGCTGCCTGCCGCAGCATGACATCGGTGATCTCGTCGATGTTGCCGCTGCGTTCCAGCTGGCCGATGAAATAGGGATAGGGAGGTAGCACCCCGAAACGCGGATGGCGCCATCGCGCCAGCGCTTCGGCTGAGACAATGCGCCCGCTGCTGGCGCAGGCCTTCGGCTGGAAATGCGCTTCGAACTCGTTCTTGCGCGCGGCAGCGAGAATTTCATCCAGTTCCGGTTTCGGGCGCTGGGGGCGTGAGGCCGGCGCGTTGGACTGCTTGGGTTCGAGTTGCTCCAGGAGAGGGGCCAGCGCCAGGGCCGAGACCGGCTTTTGCAGGGCGCCCAGGGGTTCCACTCCGTAGGCCCGACACATGGCCAAGGCAGATCCCAGCAAGCTGGTGTCACAACCGCTGAGCAGGAGCAGGCGAGCCCGCCCGGCAATTGGGCCCAGGTGCCGGATAAATGCCAGTCCGTCCATCACCGGCATGTCCAGGTCACAGACAATCAGATCGAAGCCGGTCGGGTCATCGGCGATCAGATCCAGCGCCTGTCGACCGTCAGAAGCCTCGACCACGTCCATTGACAGGGTCTTGCTCAGCGTGCGGCCGATGACCGTGCGCTGGAAGGCGTCGTCATCAATGAGCATCACACGCAATGATGTTTTCGCTCCCATGATCGGGCGGCAGGGCATGTCCTTCGTCATCTGGGTCTGAGGGATCATCGGTTCACTCCGCTGGTGGCCTGGGTGCTGCCCGAAAGCTGGCGCAGCAGATCAAGTGCCCGCGGTATCTCGCGGCACTTGTGGAAAAAATGGATTGAGGTGCCTGTCCGCTCATGCCGGAACAGTGGCTCGCAGTCCGCCGGGCCCAGCACGATCACCGTGCATGTGCGCGACAGGGGCAGTTGGGACAGCAACTCCGGCGCGGCGCCGCCCGGCAGGAACATATCCAGGATCAGGACGTCGAAGCTTGACGTTTCAAGGCGCTCGCGCAATGTGACGGCGTTCCACACCGGTGCGCTGGTTGCGAGGCCGGGAAGCGTCTGCAGCATGCGATTCAGGCGCTCGGCAATCATCGGGGAGCCGTCAGCGACGAGGACGTGGAGCGGAGCGAGGGCGACTGGGGAATTCATGCCGCAGAACGATACGCAGCACAAGCTCAGGCGGATATCGCGGACTTCACCGTCGGTGCATCACCGAGATTGTGAGAGGGGTGTCACGAAATTCGTGACAATCAGCTGCTCAGGCCATGTTCCAGGACATAGCGAACGGCTTCTGCGTCGGTCTTCAATCCCAGCTTTTCCCGAATTCTGCGCCGGTAGGTCGCAATCGTGTTGACACTCAAGGACAGTTTCTGAGCCATCGATCGGGTACTGTCTCCGGCCGCGATCAGCCTGAGCACCTGCAGCTCGCGCTCGGACAATTGGTCATGCAGCAGACCTGGCTGGTCCGGGGTGGCCGCCGCGGATGCCAGCTGTTCCGCCACGACCGGGCTGACATAACGGCGGCCTGCAGCCGCCTGTCGCACCGCCGTCACGATTTCTTCGGAGGCGTCCCGCTTCGAGACGAAGCCGACGCCGCCGGCGCGAAATACCCGCAATGCAACATCGCGTTCCGGCATGAAACTGAGAATCAGGACGGGCAGGCCCGGCTTTACCGCCAGCAACTGTCCAATGACGTCGACCCCGCTGCGGCCCGGCATGTTGAAATCGAGCACTGCCACATCGATGTCGTGCTTGCGCACCGCGGCGACCGCTTCCGCTCCGTCGCAGACGGCGTCGACCAGATGCAGATCAGGCTCACGATGAAATACCTTGCGCAGTCCTTCCCGGATCAGTTCGTGATCATCCGCAACCAGAATTTTGATCACGGTCGTTCTCCCCGGCGCTGAGCTGTCTGCAGATCCAGTTCCACCCGGACGCCGCGGCCGGGCTTGCTGAGAAAGCGCAGGCTTGCCCCGATGCTGGCCGCCCTTTCGCGCATGCCGAGCATGCCCAGGGACAGGTTCGCATCGTCCTCGGGCCGGCGGTCGAATCCCTGCCCGTCGTCCTCCACACAGATGCGGAGATGGTCGTCGGGGGCTTCGATGCGAATGCTGACTCGGCTCGCCTGTGCATGGCGCACCACATTCGTCAGCGATTCCTGCACGATTCGAAACACCGCTGTGGTCTGATCATCCGTCAGGCGTGGCATCTTCCGGGGAGCCTGCAATTCGCCACGCAGGCCGGTGCGGGCTTCAAGATCCTGCATCAGCCATTCAATGGCGGGGGCGAGTCCCAGGGCATCAAGGACATCTGGGCGCAGTTCCTGAGCGATCCGGCGGACGGCGTCCATGGTGGTGTCCACGAGATTCGTGATCGACTGCATGTCCTGTCTCAGCGCCTCAGCCTTGTCGGCAGGGTGACCCTCGCTCAGGTCGCGGCCGAGCATGTCCAGGTCCATCTTCAATGCCGTCAGACGCTGGCCGAGATCGTCATGGATTTCCCGTGAAATGCGGGTGCGTTCCTGCTCCCGAATCGATTGCAGTCGGCTGGCCAGTGCATGCAGTGCACTTTCCGCCTCGACCACTTCGGTCACATCGCGGCCTACCGCGATCACCCGGTCGCCTTCGCGCCAGCTCACCGCACTCCATCGAATGATGCGCCAGCGCTCCTTGGCGTCGCGCATGCGCAGATCAATATAGAGCGCGCCCCGCACCGCACCGCGGCGCATCGCGCTGAGCGCCGCTTCGGCTTTACCCTGATCCGCCGGATCCACCAGATCGGTCAGGCGCGCGCCGAGCAGCTGGCCGGGCTGGAGGCCCAGCACCTGCTCGCAGGCCGGATTGATGCGGTGGATCAGCCCATCGTGACCGGCAATCACGAACATGTCTGCGGACAGCTCGAAAAAACGGTCACGCTCCAGTTCGGCCAGCTTGGCAGGGCTGGCGTTTTGCGCGACCACGATGCCACGCATGTTCAGATCCTTGCCGCCCAGTACCGGTACGAGCCCAAAGCGGACCCAGCGGGCATCCTCAATGGCGTCGCGCAAACGGAATTCCCTCAACCAGCCACTAGTCGTCGAGTCCAGGGCATCCATGAGCCCGGTGCTCAGTTCCGCAGCATCGTCTTCGTTGACCAGGTCCGCGACGCGGCGGTTGCGACAGAATTCGGCATCGGCCCCAACGATCTCCAGAAAGGCGCGATTGCAACGCTGCAATTGGGTGGCGTTGTCGATGGCCGCCAGTCCCACCGCAGCGTTTTCGAATAGGGTGTGGATCTGGATTTCCGCATCGCGAAGCCGGTCCAGGGTGGCCTGAAGGACACGGGATCGGTCACGCACCTGATCCTCCAGCGAGCGGTTCAAATCCGTCAGTCGATCTTGCGCATCGCGGCGCAGGGCCGCTTCGCCGGCCGCCAGCTGCAGCGCCCTACGCAACTCCAACTGCTGCATGACCTGACGTGCCAGAATTTCCAGCGCGATCCGCTGCTGGGGGTCGAGCTTGCGGCTTTGGCGGTCGATTACGCAGAGGGTGCCCAGCGCAT
>JBFKDQ010000091.1:0-7280 GCA_041619555.1 Oceanococcus sp.
GGCGTCCACCTGGTCCGCCTTTGTAATATCCAGTGTATCCGAGCCGAAGGCGCACGCTTCTTCCTTGTTCGCTCGTTCCTGCAGGGCCTGGCCGAGCTGGCCGTTTGCGCCGGTGATGAGGATCTTCATGCGAAAACTTCGGCGGAATCCAGCAAGGGGGCTGCCGCATCCTTTTCCGCGAGAATGGGTTCGCCCTCACAGGGCCAGTCGATCTTCAGCTCAGGATCATTCCAGCGAATGGCGCGTTCCCCGGCTGCATCCCAGCGGTCGGTGACCTTGTAAAACACCACGGCGCTGGGCGAGGTGACGATGAATCCGTGGGCAAAGCCCTCGGGCACCCAGAGCTGGTGATGATTCTCTGCGGAAAGATATGCGCCAACCCATTGTCCGAAGGTGGGCGATGAGCGCCGGATGTCGACCGCGACATCAAAAATTTCGCCTTCCAGTACCCGGACTAGCTTGTCTTGCGGATGATCACCGATCTGATAGTGCAGGCCCCGCAGCACCCCCTGGCTGGAACTGGACTGATTGTCCTGCACGAAGTTCTTGCTGCAGCCGGTCGCTTGTTTGAATTTGTCCTGGTTGTAGGCTTCGAAGAAGTAACCACGGTGATCTGCAAAGACTCGGGGTTCCAGCAAGACGACTTCAGGCAGGGCTAAGGGCGTGGCTTTCATGCGTAATTTTTTCCTTCGTCTGCCAGTTTCTCAAGGTACAATCCATAGCCGCTTTTGTTCAGTGGTTGGGCCAGTGCTCTTAGTTGTGCCGCATTTATCAGGCCCCGACGAAAGGCGACCTCTTCCGGGCTGGCGATCTTCAGGCCCTGGCGTTTTTCCAGGGTCTGGATGAACAGGCCGGCTTCCATCAGGGAATCGTGGGTGCCGGTATCCAGCCAGGCCGTGCCACGGCCCATGAGTTCAACATTGAGGGCGCGTCGCTCGAGATACAGCTGGTTCAGATCGGTGATTTCCAGTTCGCCCCGCTTTGAGGGTTTCACCTGTTTCGCCAGTTCGACCACCTGCTGATCGTAGAAATACAGCCCGGTCAAAGCGTACTGTGACTTCGGCTTTGCCGGCTTTTCCTCGATCGAGATCGCGCGCCGGTCGCGATCGAATTCCACCACGCCATAACGCTCCGGGTCACTCACCTGGTACGCAAAAACCGTGGCGCCGCTTTCTCTGGCCGCCACTTTCTGCAGGGACTCCGCCAGTTCATGGCCGAAAAAAATGTTGTCGCCGAGGACCAGAGCACAGCGATCCCCTGCGATGAATTCCTCGCCGAGCAGGAAGGCCTGGGCCAGGCCGTCGGGGCTGGGCTGGACCTTGTACTGGATCTTGATTCCCCATTGCTGCCCGTCACCCAGGATCTGCTCGAAGCGCGGGGTGTCCTGCGGGGTGGAGATGAGCAGGAAATCCTTGATGCCGGCGAGCATCAGGGTGGTGAGGGGGTAGTAGATCATCGGCTTGTCATACACCGGGATCAGCTGCTTGGAGACCGCCATGGTGGAGGGGTACAGGCGGCTGCCGGTGCCGCCGGCCAGGATGATGCCTTTCATGCCGGAGCTCCCCGCAGCCCGAGTCGCTGTTGTGCATGCCCGGTACGCTCGCGGATCACCTCGACCCACGGCGTATTGTCCAGATACCAGCGCACCGTCTTGGCCAGACCGGAGGCAAAGTCTTCTTTCGGCTTCCAGCCGAGTTCGCGCTGGATCTTGCTGGCGTCGATGGCATAGCGGTGATCGTGGCCGGGACGGTCTTGCACGTGCTCGATCAGGCCGCGGCGGGCGCTGTTCGCAGGCAGCATCTCATCCAGCAGGTCACAGATGGCATGCACCACGTCGATGTTCTTCTTCTCGTTGTGGCCGCCGATGTTGTATTCCTGTCCGATCTCCCCGCGCTCCAGCACGGTCATCAGGGCATCGGCATGATCTTCCACATACAGCCAGTCGCGGATGTTTTCGCCGCCGCCATACACCGGCAGGGCTTTGCCCGCCAGGCCGTTGAGAATCATCAGCGGAATCAGTTTTTCCGGGAATTGATAAGGCCCGTAATTATTGGAGCAGTTGGTGGTGACGGACGGCAGCCCGTAGGTGTGCAGCCAGGCCCGCACCAGATGATCCGAGGCCGCCTTGCTGGCGGAGTAGGGGGAGTTGGGGGCGTAGGGCGTGGTTTCGGTGAACAGGCCCTGCTCGCCCAGCGAGCCGTAAACCTCATCGGTGGAGATGTGGTGGAAGCGAAATCCGTCCTGGCGTTCTTGCGGCAGGTTTTCAAAATAGCCGAGCGCCGCTTGCAGGAGTTCGAACGTGCCCAGGATATTGGTCTTGACGAACTCGGCCGGGCCATCGATGGAGCGGTCGACATGTGATTCGGCCGCCAGGTGCATGATCGCATCGGGCTCGTGCCGGGCCAGAATGTCTTCCACTGCAGGCCGATTGCAGATGTCCTGATGCTCCAGCACGTAGCGGCCGGATTCCTCCGCGCCGGGCAGGGCTTCCAGGCTGGCTGCGTAGGTCAGCTTGTCCAGGTTGACGACCTGATGCGCTGTGCGGTTGAGAATATGTCGGATGACGGCTGAGCCGATGAATCCGGCGCCACCTGTGACCAAGATTTTCATATAAGACTAAAGGGCTTAAGTATTAAGAGATCATCAGGAGCGATGATCTGTTCTAAGTTCCATCTGCAAGATGATACCAACCACTCAATGGGCAGAACTCTTCAGTGTATGTCTGCAATCCCCCATCCAGGGAGGCTCAGCGGATGCAGAATACAAGTTGCCTATTCCATAGGTGCGGCCTGAGCTTGCCAAACGGGCATTCGGCTTCAAGAGAATGGCCTTCATTGTCGGTCATTTTCCCAAGTTCTGCCAGCCAGAGCCGTGGGTTCGCCTGCGCATGGATCACCCTTGTGGCTTTGGCAATCGAAATAACCGCGCGGCATTCGCGCTGGTCAGGTGGGCAATCTGCGTTTCGGATTGCCCCCGCACCTCGGCGATCATCCGCGCCACTTCCGGCAGATGCATGGGCTCATTGCGACGGGTCTTGGGGCGTGGCTTCAGGCTGCGGGGCAGCAGGTAGGGCGCATCGGTTTCGATCAGCAGGCGCTCATCCGGAATCTCGTGCACGCAGTCCAGCAGGTGGGCGCCGCGGCGCTCATCGCAGATCCAGCCGGTGATGCCCACATACAGATCCAGCGCGATGTAGTCGTCCAGTTCGGCTGCCGTGCCGGTGAAGCAGTGCACCACCACGCCGCAAAGCTCCGCCAGTCGCGGCTTCAGCAGTGTGAGGAAATCCTCATGCGCATCGCGCTGGTGCAGGAACAGGGGCTTCTCACATTTGATCGCCAGGTCCAGCTGCGCTTCGAAAGCCTGCAACTGCGCCTCGCGCGGCGAGAAATTACGGTGGTAATCCAGGCCGCACTCCCCTAGCGACACCACCCGCGGCTGCCGGCTGAGCTCGGCAAAGGCGGTGGCCATCTGCGGGTTCCAGTCGCTGGCGTGGTGGGGGTGCAGGCCGGCGGTGGCATAGAGTTCCACGCCTTCGTGTTGGCCGGCCATCTGCGCGGCCTGTCGGGCGCTGGCCAGACAACTGCCGGTGACGACGATGGTGGCGACGCCCGCCTCACGGGCACGGGCCAGGGTGGCGGGGCGGTCATGATCGAAGCTGTCGTGGCAGAGATTGGCCCCGATGTCGGTCAGTGCGGGCATGCGTGGGTGAAACCTTTGAAGTGGCGAGGTGGGCTTATGCAGCCGCCCTGTGGCGCTGCGGCACGCAGTATAACGAGGGCTGCTGTAGCGCTGGTGCTGGCGAGCCGGGGCCGGCGACGGTAAGCTGCCGCGGTGCGCTGGGGGTCTTGGGGGAGGTGTCCGCGAGCGGTATTTCTTTAATTTCCGGCCTGGTGCCGGAGCCATGACATGATCTCCAATGAATTCCAAGCTTCCTCGAATCTGTTTTGTGGTGATGGCGATGCTGTTGACGAATGCGGCGCTGGCCGAAACCGTCGTGGTTTCGGATCTGCTGCCCATCAATGTGCGCGATGGCGCCGGCCCGCGTGACAGGATCATTGCCGCGGTGAAAAGTGGTGATCGCCTGGAAGTGCTGGAGCGGGTGCCGGGCTATGTGAAAATCCTCACGCCCAAGGGCAACGAAGGCTGGGTGTTGGCGCGTTTCGTGCAGGATGAGCCGGTGGCGCGGGATCTGCTGGCCCAGGCGCAGCAGGAGATCGAGGATCTGCGCCTGCAGGCGCAGGAGCTGACGGCGCTGCGCGCGGAGAACCAGCGTTTGCAGACGCTGGCCGACGAGTTGCAGGTGCAGTTGGCCACGGATGTTCCGCCAGTGCAGGATGCGCCTCCGGCGGCGGCGGAAACCGCCGCCCTGAACGCGCAGCTCGCCGAACTGCGGGAAAAAAATCTGCGCATGGGCGAGGAGCTGGACATGCTGCGCAATCGTCGCAATCAATTGATGCTGGGCGCGGGCCTGCTGTTCTGCGGCCTGCTGCTGGGGCTGATCCTGCCGTACTTGCGGCCGCGGCCGCGCAACTGGTCGAACTACTGAGTCTGCCGAATCCACCTGATGAGAATCCGCCATGCCCGTTGCTGATCTAGTTGTCCTCACCGTTGGCCTGGGCGTGATGGCCCAGTGGCTGGCCTGGCGCCTGCGTCTGCCCGCGATCGTGCTGTTTGCCGCCGCCGGGCTGCTGGTCGGGCCGATCATGCAGTGGGTGAATCCCTCGATGGTGCTGGGAGACACCTTCCGCCCGGTGGTGTCCCTGTGCGTTGCGATCATCCTGTTCGAGGGCGGGCTGAATCTGCACTGGCATGAGCTGTCATCGGCGGCCTCCGGGGTCAAGCGCCTCATCACGGTGGCGGCGGTGCTGAGTTTTGGCCTTGGCTCGCTGGCGGCCTACTGGGTGGGCGGCCTGTCCCTGCCAGTGGCGATGGTCTTCGGCGCGATTATCGTCGTGACCGGCCCCACGGTGATCATGCCGCTGTTGCGCCAGGCGCGCCTGAACCGGCGCACGGCCTCCTATCTGAAATGGGAAGGGATCATCAATGACCCGATCGGTGCGCTGGCCGCGGTGCTGATCTTCCAGGTTTTCGTGCTCAGCGATCAGGGCGGCCTGGGCTGGATCCTGGGTGGTCTGTGGCGCGCGCTGTTTGCCGGCATCGGGCTGGGCGGTGCGGCGGCCTGGCTGCTGGGGCGCGGCTTTCAGAACGGCATGATTCCGGAATATCTCAAGGCGCCGATGACCCTGGCCACGGTGCTGGTGGTGTATGTGCTGGCCAATCACATGCAGCATGAGGCGGGCCTGCTGGCGGTCACGATCATGGGCCTGGCGATGGGCAACATGGATCTGCCGAGCATGGAGGAGATGCGTCGTTTCAAGGAGTACATCACCTTGATGCTGGTGTCCGCCGTTTTCGTTCTGCTGACCGCCGACATCGACCCGGCCATCATCAATGATCTGGACTGGCATGCGGTGGCCCTGATCCTTGCGCTGATGTTCGTGGTGCGGCCGGCCGCGGTGCTGATCGCCACCTTCTGGACCGACATGCGCTGGTCCGAGAGGCTCCTGGTCGCCTGGATCGCCCCGCGCGGGATCGTCGCGGCAGCGGTGGCCGGCGTGTTTGGCCCCGATCTGGTGGCGGCGGGATTCGAAGATGGCGCCCTGCTGTCGCCGCTGGTGTTCGCGCTGGTGTTCGCCACCGTGCTGGGGCATGGCTTCACCATTTCCTGGCTGGCGCGTCGCCTCGGGCTCACGGTGTCGGCCAATACCGTACTGATCGTGGGCGGCTCGCCCTGGACCACCGCGCTGGCGCAGGCGATCAAGCAGGAGGTCGGCGGCAATATCCTGCTGGTCGATAAATCCTGGCACCGGTTGCGGGAAGCCCGTCTGGCCGGCATTCCGGTGCAGTACGGCGAGATCCTGTCGGAAGAAATGCAGCAGGGCATGGAGCTGGCCAGCGTCAACTGCCTGCTCGCCGCGACCAGCAATGATGCCTACAACGCCCTGGTCTGCCGTCACTATGCGAGCGAGCTGAGTCGCGAAAAGGTGTTCCAGCTGCCGATGTATGCGGCCGAGGAATCGCACAAGCGGCGCACCGTGGCCAAGCCGCTGACCGGCATCATGGCGTTTTCCACCAATTCCCAGTACGAGGAACTCTGGCGAAGGCATTTTCAGGGCTGGAGTTTCAGCAAGACGCGCATCACCGAAAATTATTCCTGGGAAACCTTTCTTGCCGATATTTCCGGCGATGCGATTCCGATCGGCATGATCCGTGGCGGCGGCATGACCTTCCACGCGCCGCTCAGTCCGATCCGGCCGCAGCCCGGAGACATCGTCATCTACTACGCGCCGCCGAGCAACAAGGCGGCCAAAGCCAAGTCCGCCAAGGAGGACAAGCGTGAACCACAGCCCGCTGCTGCCAGCTGAGCCAGGCAAGTCCCAGCGCGGCCTGCTGGCCGGGCCCGCCGGCGCGCTGGAGTATCGACTGGACACACCGGCCGGATCGCCGCACGGTGTCGCCTTGCTGTGTCATCCGCACCCGCTGTTTCAGGGCACGATGGACAACAAGGTGGTCTATGCCCTGTCCCGTGCCGCGCTGAGCCAGAATCTGGTGGCGCTGCGCTTTCAGTTCCGCGGCGTGGGTCAAAGCGAGGGGGCGCATGACCATGGCATCGGCGAGGCGCAGGACACGGCATTTCTGCTGGCCGAGTTGCGGAGCCAATACCCCGATCTGCCGGCCGTGCTGATGGGGTTTTCCTTCGGCGCCTACATGGCGCTTAAAGTGGCCGCGCAAACCCCGGATCTCGCCGGTCTGGTGACGATCGCCCCGCCCCTGGTGTACGCCGGCAAGGCCGCAGTGCCCGAGCCCCTGTGCCCCTGGCTGCTGGTTCATGGTGATGCCGATGATGTGGTGCCGATGCCGCAAACCCAGGAGCGCGCCGGGCAGATGAGCAATCAGCCGCATTGGGTCACGATGCCGGGCGCCGGCCATTTTTTCCACGGCCAGCTCGGTGAGTTGCGTCAGCACGTGGAGGCGTGGCTGGAGGGGCGCGGGTTGGTTTGAATTGGAGCTTGGGGTAGGCGGCGTTGCGCCGGTGTAGGTTTTTGGCCGGGGGAGGGGGACCCGGGTTTTGGGGGGCGTTGTGGGTGTGTTGGGGTTCGTAGTTCGTAGGTTGGGGTGAGCAAAGCGAACCCCAACATCAACCCCCCAAGCGAACCCCAACATCAACCCCCCAAGCGAACCCCAACATCAACCCCCCAAGCGAACCCCAACATCAACCC
>JBFKDQ010000092.1:0-7245 GCA_041619555.1 Oceanococcus sp.
ACGCCCAGCTTGTCCAGGGCCTCGCTGAAATACAGCGGGTAATTCTCGAAGCCGGGAAAGAACACCATGCCCATGGGATCGATGTAGATGCGATCAGCCTGAGCGGCGAGGAAATACTCGCTCTGCCCCATGTCCGGCGCCCAGGCATGGACCGGCTTGCCGCTGGCCTTGAAGCGGGAGATCGCCGCAGCCAGCTCTTCCAGCTGCGCCTGCCCGGAAACGAAGCCGGTATCGAGCTTCAGGAACAGCAGCTTGATCCGGCTGTCCTGAGCCGCGGCGTCGATGGCATCGAGCATGTCATTGAGCACCGTGGTGGTCGGCTCCTCGCCCAGCAACTGCTCGGCCACCCGCTCACGCGGGTCGGCATCATCCTGGTCGACGATCTGCCCCAGCGGCACAATGACCATGGCGACGCCGTCATCCACCTTGATCGGTGGACCGCCTTGCCAGGCCAGATACAGGGTGCCGGCCAGAAACAGCAGAAACAGCAGGAACACCAGCCGGCGGAGGAAGTCGAAGGCGGTGCCGATCGCGGAGAACACGCGACGCAGCAGAGATTTTCTTTCAGCCATGGATTCGGACAGTCAGCGATTCGTTTCAGTGTAAGCGGCCTGTCGCCGCCGTGCTCAATTGGGCCGCAATCAGGGCGAAATGATCAATTATTTTTCTCTATTTTTACAATACAGATTATTGACTTGAGCTATGGCCCTGCGACCCTTACACTGGCCCGCCGCTGATCCCGGATCAGCCCCATATCACCCATCGAAAGACCCACAGGAGTCAAGCGAATGAGCGTACTAGTCGGACGCCCTGCCCCCGATTTCAAAGCTGCCGCCGTCCTCGGCGATGGCAGCATCGTCGAAGAGTTCAAGCTGTCGGATTACAAGGGCAAATATGTTGTCCTGTTCTTTTACCCGCTGGATTTCACCTTCGTCTGCCCGTCCGAAATCATCGCCCACGATCGCCGGCTGGCCGCTTTCGAAGAGCGCGGCGTGCAGGTGATCGGCGTCTCCATCGACTCGCAGTTCAGCCATTACGCCTGGCGCAACACCGCGGTGGACAAGGGCGGCATCGGCCCGGTCAAGTTCCCGCTGGTGGCCGACGTCAACCACGAGATCGTCACCAGCTACGGCATCGCCCATCCGGAAGCCGGCGTCGCCATGCGCGCCTCCTTCCTGATCGACCGTGACGGCGTGGTGCAGCATCAGGTCGTGAACAACTTGCCGCTGGGCCGTGAAGTGGACGAAATGCTGCGTCTGGTCGACGCCCTGCAGTTCACCGAGCAGCACGGCGAGGTCTGTCCGGCCGGCTGGCAGAAAGGCCAGTCCGGCATGAAGCCGACCAGCGAAGGTGTGGCCGAGTACCTGGCCGCCAACGCCGAACAGCTGTAATACTGCTGGCCATATCGGCGGCGATGCGCGGTGCATCGCCGCCTTTTTTCACCGCGCGACAGGACAGTTCATGAGCGACGTGCAGCACCACCGACTGATCATTCTTGGCTCCGGCCCCGCCGGCTATACCGCCGCGGTCTATGCGGCCCGGGCCAATCTGAAACCGGCCCTGATCACCGGCCTGGAACAGGGTGGCCAGCTGACCACCACCACCGATGTGGACAACTGGCCGGGCGACGTCGAGGGTCTGCAGGGTCCTGATCTCATGGTTCGCATGCAGAAGCATGCGGAACGCTTTGATACGAATATTATTTTCGATCACATCAACGAGACGGACCTGAGCGCCCGGCCGATCCGGCTGCAGGGCGATTCCGGCAGCTACAGTTGCGATGCCCTGATCATCGCCACCGGTGCCTCCGCCCGCTATCTGGGTCTGGAATCCGAAGAGGCTTTCAAGGGCAAGGGTGTCTCCGCCTGCGCCACCTGCGATGGCTTCTTCTACCGCAACAAGCCGGTGGCCGTGATCGGCGGCGGGAATACCGCCGTGGAAGAGGCCCTGTATCTGGCCAACATCGCCTCCCATGTGGATCTGGTGCACCGCCGCGACCAGTTCCGGGCGGAGAAGATCCTGATCGACAAGCTGATGGCGCGGGTCGAGGAAGGCAAGGTCACCCTGCATGTCTTCAACGAGCTGGACGAAGTGCTCGGCGACGACATGGGCGTGACCGGTGCGCGCATCCGCGACAACCGCGGTGGCGACACCCGCGAGCTGGATGTCCACGGCGTCTTCATCGCCATCGGCCACTCGCCCAACACCGGCATCTTCGAGGGCCAGCTGGACATGAACGGCGGCTACATCAAGGTGAAGAGCGGCCTGGAAGGCGATGCCACCGCCACCTCGGTGCCGGGTGTCTTCGCCGCCGGCGACGTCATGGACCACGTCTATCGTCAGGCCATCACCTCGGCCGGCGCAGGCTGCATGGCGGCGCTGGACGCCGAACGCTACCTGGATCAGCTGGAAGGCTGAACCGCCAACGACCGGGCTTCCGCAGATGATCGACAGCGTGATCGACTGGTACCGGGAGCCCCTGTTCCTCTGGTTCCCGGTCATGGGCATCCTGGTCAGCATGGGCGCCTTCATGCTCTTCGCCCTACCGCTGACCTGGATCGCGGCCACGGATCCGGCCTGGGCGCGCCGCTACCGCATCCAGAGCCGGCAGGCCCGTCCCGGCGTGTTCTGGCCCTCGGTGCGCTGCTGGCTGGTCAACAATCTGTGGATGTTCGGCGCGGTCATCCTGTCCTGGCCGCTGCTGCGCCACAGCGGTGTACACACCGGCGAGTTGCCATCCGCCTGGGTCATCGCCGGCTCGGTGCTGCTGTTCATCTACCTCGACGACCTGCTCTACTACGGCTTTCACCGCCTGATGCATCGGCGCTGGTGGTTCAAGCGGGTGCACGGCTGGCACCATCGCATCTACACGCCCTGGGCCATCACCGGCAACTACATGCATCCCTTCGAGTATGTGGCGACCGGCACCATCGCCCGGGCCGGTCCGATCCTGCTCGGCTCGCACGTGGTGGTGCTTTATCTGTGGGCCGCCTTTCGTCAGTGGGAAGCGGCCGAGGGGCATTGTGGCTACGCCTTTCCCTGGTCCCCCACCCGCTTTCTACCCTGGTCAGACAGCGCGCTGCACCACGATTTCCACCACAGCAAGGTGAAGGGCAACTACGCCGGCTTTCTGGCCTGGACGGACAAGGCCTTCGGCACCACGGTCAAGGGCTACGCCGAATCGGTGGCGGAGTTTCGCTCCCGCCCGACGGGTTCCTGAACCGGCCGACGCAGCGACCGGCCAGGCACCCGGCCCTCAGTCGAGAATCTCGCGGGCGATGATCTCCTTCATGATCTCGGAGGTCCCGGCCAGGATGCGGTGAATCCGCTCGTCCTGATACATGCGGCAGATGGGGTATTCGTCCATGTAGCCGGCGCCGCCGTGCAGCTGCACGCCAAGATCGACCATGCGACCGGCCAGTTCGGAGGTCAGCAGCTTCGCCCGGGAGGCATCCACCGGACTGAGCTTGCCCTGATTGTGCACCTCGACCAGGCGATCCACATAGACCTGGGCCATGTCGATCTCCGCATCCACCTCGGCCAGCTTGAAACGGGTGTTCTGAAACTTGGAAATCGGCTTGCCGAAGGCCTTGCGCTCGCGCACAAACTCGCGGGTGACCCGAAAGGCCTCGCGCGCGCCCGCCAGATTGCCGACCGCCGCAATCAGGCGCTCCTCGGCCAGACCCTGCATCAGGTGATAGAAACCGGCGTGCGCCTGACCGAGCAGGTTTTCCTTGGGCACCGCCACGTCGCGGAAGAACAGTTCGGCCGTGTCCTGCGACTTCATGCCCATCTTCTTCAGGTTGCGTCCGCGCTCGAAGCCTTCCATGCCCCGCTCGACGATGAACAGGCTGACCGCGTGCGCAACCTCCGGATTGGTCCGCGCCGCCACGATGAACACATCGCCATTGATGCCATTGGAAATGTAGGTCTTGGAGCCGTTGAGCAGCCAGTAGTCCCCCTTGTCCTCGGCCCGGGTCTTCATGCCCGCCAGATCGGAACCGGCGTCCGGCTCGGTCATGGCTATACCGAGGATCTTCTCCCCACTGATGAAACCCGGCAGCAGACGCTGCTTCTGTTCGTCGTTGCCGAAGTGCTCGAAATACGGGGCGACCAGCCGGCTGTGCAGCGTGATGAAATAGCCCGGATCACCGTGTGCCGCATTCTCCTCGATCAAGATCTGCTCGTAGCGAAAGTCCTTCAGGCCCAGGCCACCGTACTTTTCGTCCGCCCACATGCACAGGTAGCCCATCTCGCCGGCCTTGAGAAAGGCGTCCCGGTCAACGATGCCCGCCTCCCGCCAGGTTTCGGCCCGTGGCCCGATCTCCTTCTGGAAGAACTGTCGGGCTGAATCGCGAAAAATCTCAAGTTCCTGTTCCCAGGCTGGACGCTGCATGCTGACCTCTTTGTAATCTGGATTACCTATTTTTAGCCAGCTCTAGACTGGCCGCGTTACTATACCACCTGCAACTTAGTAATTCTTATTACCCTTCCAGACAGCAAAAGACCGCAAGCTCCGCAAGGCAACACTGCGGCGCGGGGCTCGACGGAACCACTCACCGCAGCCCGGGCATCGCAGCGCTTCAGTGGCGTATCAGCGAGGAGTCAGGCTGCTGGCTGAGCTTCGGCGGAATCATGGACGCATCGGCCAGCCGCAGGCCACCGCCCTCAGACCGCGCCGCTCGCAAGGCGGCATCCGCTGCCGTTACCAGCGCATCAATGGTCTCGGCATCTTCCGGCCAGCGGGAAGCGCCGATGCTGACCGCGCATTCGATGTTCTGGGTATACACATTCAGCGGCCGTCCGAGGGCTTCGAGAAAGCGCATACCGGCCCGGCGAACGCCGGCCTCATCTCCGGCATGCCGCACCAGGACGGCGAACTGATTGCCATCGGTCCGGTAGAAGGCATCGTCGTCGCGCAGCACGTTGCGCAGGCGCTGAGCCATGATCTTCAGCACCGTGTCCCCGGCCTGCTGGCCGAGGGTGTCATTGACCGCGCGAAAGGCATCCAGCTTGATCAGCAACACGGCCAGATGTTCGTCGTCCACCATGGCCAGCTCGGACTGGTCGGCCAGATCGGCAAAGAACTGGGAGCGGTTACGCGCCCCGGTCAGCGAATCATGACTGGACAAATAGTCCACTCGACTCGCCATGGAGCCGTTGCGCTCCGACAGCAGCCGCACCTCCAGCACGAAATGGGCGATCCGGCTGAGCAGCGCAGGTGCCAGCTCCCCGAGCGCGAGATATTCGGCGGCCCCGAGGCGGATGGAACGGACCCTGGCCTCGGCAGATTCATCTTCGCCGAGCGCGATGACGGCACGAGCTGGCGCCAGGGCCAGCACCTTGAGCAGTTGCGTATCATCTGCGCAGAGGATCAGACCGGCCTGCCCCAGGATCAGCGGCATTTCCGATTCCGCGGTGCTGCCCAGCTGCACACATTCTGCCAGGGGCAGGGCCTGCTCGCAGCAGGCGCGAATGCATTCCCTTTGCTGCGAATCCTGGCTGACAATGACGATTTTCACAAGCACTCCGGCGGCGCAGTTCAACGGCAGGCTAGGCCGGCCCATGTGAGCAATATGTGAACAGGGAACTGTTTGCCCGCTCCATGCGTCAAACAGGCACAACATTCTTAACCGAGGGAGATCAATCGATGTCCAGGACCGCTTCGTTCAGCGTCATCGTCGCCAGCATTCTGCTGGGAGCCTGTGCGCACCAGTCCGGGACCAGCCAGGCGCGCAGCAGTGACAACAAGGCTTTTGAGTCGGATCGCCTGCAAAGCCAGCAGGAACGTGATGAGACCCAGGGCTGTGAGGCCATGAGCCCCAGCGCCGGGCGCACCGGCAGTGGCCGCGACCTGGCCGTCACGGATTGCGACGTGATGGCGCTGGATCGCGCCGCACAACAGGGCCGCAACGGCCAACTCGGCGGCGATCCGCTGACCGGCAACCTGCCCCGCCTGCCTACCGAACGTCGCGTGGGCGGCCTCTGAGTCTATAGCGCCCAGCTGATTCCCAGACTGACCCGAAAGTGCGCATAGCGCAGGCGCGGGTCGTCCGAGTCGTTCTCTTCATACTGCAGGTCGATCCGGGCATCCGCCGGCCCGGCCAGCGGACTGTCCAGGCGTAGCACGGCGCGCCAGCGTTGTTCGCTGGCCCGGGTGCCGGCGGATTCCGACAGGCGCCACTGCAAACCCGGACCGACCTGCCAGGCCCCCAGTTGCGGGCTGCGCCAGAACAGTTCCGCCAGGTAGCGGGTGGGCGAATTTTCTTTTGCCCCGCGCTCGTTGAACTGCAGGCCGATCCTGGCCAGGGCCACACCACCGAACTGCTTGCCGAGCAGCGCGCTGGCAAGGTCCACCCGCAGGCCCTCGATGCCCCGTGCCACTTCTTCCTGGCCGCGCAGGAATTCCACTTCCAGGGCGTGACGCAGCAACTGGCCTCGCCAGGCATGGCTGAACTCCAGCTCGGGCCCCAGGCGCAACTGGTAGCGCTGCCCATCCAGCCACTCGTGGGCCAGCTGGACCCGCAAGGCCCAGCGACGCTGACCCCGCTGGGCGCGCAGGCTGCTCCAGCCCGCCTGCACCGACTGCACGTTGACCTGCTCCTGGTCATCGTAATTGAGGGCAAAGCCGGCCAGATCCCATTGCCCCGGCCCCAGCCAGGGCGTGTCATGCTGCCACAGCAGCTGGGCGGTGAGCTCGCTGAACAGATCGCTGTTGTTGGTCGGCAGGCTGGTCACCTGGTCCACCAGGCCCACCACCGCCGAATCGAAACCGCCGCGCAGGGACACCAGCAGGCGTCGCTCCTCGCGGCGTCGGGCGCGCAGCAGATCGCTGGCACGTCGCGACAGCTCGGCCACCCGCAGGTCCTGCCCACGCGCAGCCCGCGCATACCACTCCAGGGCCTGATAGGGGCGCTGCAACTTCTGGGCGCAGCGGGCCAGGTTGTACTGCGCCAGCTGGCGTGAGGCCGGATAGCTCAGCGCCTCCAGAAAATACCGCTCGGCATCCTCGAATTCCCCCAGTCGGTAATGCACCACGCCGAGGTTGTAGTACAGACGGGAGCTTTCCAGGCCGCCATTCAGGGCATCGAGAAAAAAGCCGCGAGCGCGTCGCAGCTGACCATCACGGAAGGCCGCCACACCGGCATTGAGGGATTCCTGTGCCTCGCGGCCTTGCGCCCGGGCATCGGGCACGACCACGCCGCCCACCAGGCAGCAAGCAACGAGCAACAGTGCCCGGCCGGG
>JBFKDQ010000093.1:0-7217 GCA_041619555.1 Oceanococcus sp.
GCCCCAGCCACTGTCCGCCATAGTCCAGCCAGTTGTCCCCGTGGGTTTCGGTCCGCGCCCGACCGCCAACCCGGTCGCGGGCCTCCAGCAGGGTCACGCTGGCGCCCGCCTGCAGCAGCGCCTCTGCGGCGGCCAGGCCCGAGAAGCCAGCGCCGATGACGACACAATCCGTGACATCCTGGGCAGCGGGCCGGCTGTTATCTTTCACCGTGGTTTCGGCATGCGGATCCATGATGAGAATTGTCTCAGGCAAGGGCCTGATCTGGAAGCCGTTTCAACTGCGGTTCCCGCATGAGCAGATAGAGGGCAAAGCCGGTGGCTACGCCGGGCACCACCCCCAGCGCCAGTGCGATCCAGCCGTGGCGGACCCCACGTTCACGCGCTTCCTGCGTGACCCAGACGGCCAGCACGCACCAGCACAGGATGGCGTCCAGGGCATAACCGGAGGAAAAGGGATTGACGAAGCCGGCCGCGAACGCGCCGATGATGTCTGGCGATGCGATCAGGGCGGGCACGACCACCAGCCCGAAACAGATCGCGAAGGCGCTGGCCAGCACGAGATAGAGGAATCGGTACATGGAATACTCCGGCGGTCTAAGGATAGGGTTTACGGCCTGCCATTGAGGGGCACGTTGAGCCGCTCTCCGATCCCGAAGCAGATTTCGCTGACACCCTGGACAAGTTCCTCAATCGGCCGCTCAAAGTTCGCGGCAATCCAGTTCTGGCCGACGAAGATGGCGGCGCCCACCGCACCCTGCGCCATGACGGCGAGGACCGGCTCGGGCAGGATGTCGTGGTCCACGAATTGCCGGGTGGTGGCCAGCAGAAATGGCGACACCTCCCCGCCACCGCCACCGAGCAGGCTGCCGCGGGTGGATTGCACGCTCAGGGCTTCCACCAGGAATACTCGTGCACGGTCTGGATGGGCCTGGAGATACTCGAAAAAGGCGCGAAACCCGGCCTGAATCATGGCGGCCGGCGTTTTGGCAGCGCTGATTCCCTGCATGACCTGTTGTTCGACCTCAGAGGCAATCTGGTGATAGGCCGCAATGAGCAATCCTTCCACGCTGTCGAACGACTCGTAGAAATAGCGCTTGGTCAGACCCGCTTCGGCGCAGATCGCATTCAGGCTGACGGCAGCGTAGCCGTCCCGGGCGATCATGCGAATGCCGGTCGCCAGCAGGAGCTGATGCCGCTCCTGACGGCGGACCTCGGCGCTCTTGCCGTCATAGATTCGGGTGACCTTGTACGGCGTCGCCGTGTCAGTCTTCCCCATGTTTCACCTATTGGCAGCAGAATTGACACTGAATGGTATCAATTCTAAACTGACACCGTCCAGTATCAGTATTCTCGATCCTATGCCGCCTCCGAACGTCACACTCGAAGCTTGCGCCTTGGCCAGCCTTTCGCCCGATAAGGTCGGCGCAGCCTCCGACAGCCCGTCAGAGCTGCCAGGGGACGCAAGCGGGGCGCATCAAACTCGCGACAAGCGCACGGGCATCTGAGCCCATGCACATCGGAACCATCAAGGAAATCTGGCGCTTCCCGGTGAAGTCCATGTTCGGTGAGCGCGTGGACAGCGCGCGGATGGAAGCCCGTGGCATTGCCGACGATCGCTGCTGGGCGGTGCGCGACGAGACCAGCGGCGAATTCGTCGGCGGGCGCAAGTATCCGAAACTGATGATGCTAAAGGCGCGCTATCTGCAGGAGCCGCTTCATGGCTTCGGGCCTGCCGCACAGTCGCGGGTACAGATCGAGTTTCCTGATGGGCGCGTGATCGCCTCCGATGATCCCTACGCCTCGGCCATCCTGTCGATGTATCTGGGGCAACGCGTCAGCCTGTGCCCGCGCCCGGCGACCAGGGATCGCAAGCCGCATCGTCTGCGCAAGCCGATGTCGCCCAGCGAGATTCGCTATGCCCTGGGCATGAAGCCGGATGACCCCGATCCGGATTTCTCGGCCTGGTCCGTTCAGGTCCTAGCCACCCTATCCCGCTACACCACGCCGCCCGGCGCCCTGTACGACGTCTATCCCATACACTTCATGACCACGGCCGCACTGGATGCCATGCGGGGCCATTATCCGGACGGTGACTTTCGGGTGGAGCGGTATCGCCCCAACTTTCTGATCGAAACCCCTGCGGATCTGAGCGGAATCGTCGAGAACGACTGGAGCGGCATGGATCTGCAGATCGGTGACGCCCGCATTCGCTGCCATCACCCGACCATCCGCTGCTCCATGCCCGGGGCGGCCCAGCCGGGGATCAGCAAGGATCCGATGATTCCGCAGGCGCTGATGCGATACGCCGATCAGCATCTGGGCGCCTACGCCAGCCCGCGCAATGAGGCGACAATCCAGGTGGGTGACCGGGTGGAACTGGTCCCACGGTCCCCGTCGCGCGTCAGCGTCTGGTTTGGGTTGCTCAATCGTGGCATCAAGGCGCGTGCAATCGCGGCGTCCAACCACCTGCTCAGCTGGCAGGAGACGCGCGCCCGACTCACCGCGCAGAAGACGATCAGTGCGGACCCCAGGGGCTTCCGGCGCCTGCGGCTGGTGGAACGCCGGGACGAGGCGACCGATATCGTCTCCTTCGTTTTCGCCGACCCGCAAAACCGGCCGCTGCCGCGCTTTGTCCCGGGCCAGCATGTGGTGCTGGCGATTCCGCAGCCGGGTTCCGCTCCGCTGTTCCGGCCCTACTCGCTGTCCAGCGCGGGAGACGGCAAGCATTACCGGATCACGGTCAAACGCGAGACCGTCGAAATCGACGGGACGCGCCGGGGAGGTCTTGCCTCCAGCTGGCTGCACGATGAGCTGAATGTCGGCGACAGCCTCGCGATGAAGGGACCGGGTGGTCAGTTCGCCGATATTCCCGGCGACAGCACGCCGCTGGTGCTGATCAGTTCCGGCATCGGTATCACGCCTTATCTGGCCATGCTGCAGGCCATCGCCAATGAGAATCCCGACCGACAGGTGAGCTTGCTGCACGGCATACGCAGCCCGCAGGACCTGGCCTTTGCCGACGAGCTGGCGCGGCTACAGTCGACGCTGCGCCACGCCCGCTTCAAGGTGTTCGTCAGCCAGCCGGGCCATGCCCCCTTGCCTGCCCTCGCCCAGGCCGGTCGCCTGGAGATTCAGGAACAGCTGGTCTCCTTGAAGCCGGATTCGGACGCCCTCTACTACCTTTGCGGCAAACCGTCCTTCACCGCTGATCTGCTGCAGAAGTTGCTGGCAGCGGGTGTGCCCAGGGACAGGATTCGCATGGAGAGTTTCGGTCTGAGCCAGAGCGTCGATCACAGCGACACCACGCGTTACCCGCTGCATTGCAGCCTGAGCCAGCGCACGCTGGAGTGGGATCCGCAACAGGACAATCTCTTGTCCTTTTTGGAGGCCGAAGGCCTGGAAGTCTCCTCCGGCTGCCGTTATGGCGCCTGTCAGGCCTGCGAAGTGACCCTGCAGTCGGGAGAGGTGGAATACCCGCCGGAAATCCAGCCGCCCGCCGGCAAGAACAGGATTCTTCTGTGCTCGGCCAGGCCGAAATCCAGGCTGGAGCTTGACCTTTGAACAGCAGTCATCGGAACACGGACATGAAAGTCAAAGAGGGATTCGTCGAATCGCAGGGGCATCGCCTGGCCTGTCTCGCCGTCAATGAGCATCTGGCGCGGGATGATGAGCCGTGCCTTGTGTTCATTCACGGCGTGCTGGCCTCGGTGAATTTCTGGCGTGAGTGCGTGCCGGAGCGCATTCGGGAACATCGCGCCTGGTACGCGTTGAGCCTGCCGGCTCATCACCCCTCCAGCGTGCCCGCGGATTTCACCGCCGATCAGGTTGATGAGCGCTGGTTCTTCGATGTGATGAATGACGCCCTGCAGCACTTGCTGAAAGGGCGCAAGGCGATCGTGGTGGGGCATTCGACGGGTGGTTTCAGCGCCCTGAATCTGGCGATTCATCAGGCGCCGAACGTGCTGGGCATCGTCAGCATTGCGGGCTTCCACAGCGGGCGCTGGGGCGGGGTGGAAGGCCTGCTGGTCAAACTGGCTGGCCTGGGCCGATGGGCTCGCATCCCGTTCCAGGCCAATCTTGCTCTGGGCCAGCAGATTCCGCTGGCGCAACGCATCTTTGCCAGCCTGCTGGCGAAGGATGCTCGGGCCTACCGGCGCAACCCGCTCAGCCAGCGCATGCTGGATGCGATGGCCGCGGATACGCGTGATCAGGATCCGGCCGCCCTGTTCCCGCTGTTCAATGGGATCAGCCGGCTGGAGATCGCGGATCAACTGCAGCGCATCGCCCTGCCCTGCCACCTGTTCGTCGGCAGCGATGATCCCGTCGTCCCGGCCAAACAATCTCTGCTGCTGGCCAGCCGGATTCCGCAGGCCAGGGTGACGGTCTTCGAGAATGTCGGGCACATGCCCTTCATTGAAGACCCGCAGAACTTCGACCGTGCGCTGGAGCAAGCGCTGGCCGACATCGAAGCCCAAGATGAACCGGGCCGGATCAAACCAAACACGCAGGAGACCGCCGCGTGAACTACCCCCAGTACACTGACGACCTGCAGCGGATACACGAGTCCGAAGTCTACGGCATCGAACTGTTCGACAGCGCCGCCCGACTCTCCCGCCGAACCGAACGCAAGGACAAATGGCTGGCCTTGAAAGCGCTCGAGGAACAAACTCTCGAGCGCTACCTGACTTACATGCGGGATCGTGGTCAGGCGCTCAAGGAACCGACGGGCTGGCGATGGAAAGGTCGGGCAGAAGGCATCGCGCTGGGGCTCATGCCCTGGCGGGTCGCCATGAAGTTGCTGGCGGCGGGCACGGCGCCCTTCCAGGAAAAATTCCTCCGCCTGAAAAACCACGCGGAAGGCGACGATCTGGCGTTTTTCACCTACGTCTATGCCCATGAAAAGGCCATCGAAGCTTTTGCCAACCGGGAACTGGCCGATCAGCAGGACAGCCTGAAGGCGGTTCGGGCGCTGCTGGCCTCCTGAGATTTCAGTGGCTGCGCCGCGGCTCGGTCCGATTGGCGTGAAATGCCCCCAAGCCGGCGTCTGCGGGCCTATTGCTCCGGGTCAGGCCTGCTGACAATACCGCTCAGGAGAACAGTCAGGCGAAGCCGGTGAAACGGCCGGTCGATGCAAAGGAGACATCCAGTCATGAGTGCGAAATTCAAGCAGGACATCGTGCCGTTTCCGGTGGGAACGGGTCCGGTCTACGATCAGAACCGGGTGGATCAGCTGGGCACGGGCTATGGCTACAACGAGCAGCCCGTGTATCCGTTCCCGCGGCTTTATCACCGCGCTTCGGATAACCAGCAACGCCTGCGCGACGAGGAACTGGCCCGCGCAAGGACGGACAACTGGTTCAACTACGATCTGATTCCAGGCGCCGTGGTGCACGGCAATGTCGGCTCGCGGGATGTGGTGCGCAATACCACCTGGGCTCTGCATGGCACCGAAGAGGAACGCCGGCTTTACTCGCAGGAGGATCAGTTCGGGCGCGATGACTCCGATCCTGGCGAAGACGGCATCGACATCTATGAGCCGCTGTTCTACTACTTCGACCGCAACTGGCCGCTGTGGGCGACCAACACCGAGGTGCTGAACAATATCACCCGCTTGCTCTCGGTGGTCACGGAAAACGTGACCGATGGCGATGGGCCCTTCTTCTTTCGGGTCAATCTGCTGGACCCTATCCTTAGTTTCGCCCCGGCTACCGACGCAGCCCATGTCGACACGCTGGATTGTTATCCGCCCCTGCCGCGTCGCTATCCAAAGCAGGCTTTCGATGCGGACTTTCGCGAGGACGATGTCGTGGCCTGGACCCAGGTCGCACACCAGACGCCTTTCCCCCGCCTGGCGCCCTACACGCAGCATTTGCCGAACTTCAAGGTCGACAATGAGATCTTCACCCGCACCGGTGAATTTCGGCATGACAATCTGGATCAGGCCATGGCCGAAGGTCGGGTGTTCATCGTCGATTACAAGGAATACCACCAGTTCAATGTTCGCCCGCCAGCGGAAAACTCGGCCGGCGGACGCTACTACACCCCCATTGCGATGTTTGCTGTCCCGAAAAATGGCGGGCCACTGAAGCTCATCGCGATCCAGTGCACCCAGGACACCCCGGCCACTGCCGAGGAACGGGCAGCCTGGAAGGACTCGAATCAGCAGGATCCGCAACGCCCGCTGTCGGATGTGCTCACACCGACCGACGACTACTGGTCCTGGCAGATGGCCAAGACTCTGTTCATGAGCATGTACGCGATGAGCGGCGTGGTCGATCACCTGTCCATGCATGTTTACATCGCCCCGGTTGCGATCAGCTTCTACCGCAACATTCCTTCATCTCATCCACTGCGCGCGCTGCTCGAACCTCATTTGCTTTCACTGATCCGGAACAATCACTTCGGCATCTTCTGGGACACCGGCACCCAGATGGTGGTGGATGGCAACAGCTACGGCCCGCCGGACCAGGGCCTGCTCACCGGCATGGCGGACAAGATATCCGGCTGGACCGGGCAGACTTTCCTGGATGCAGTCGTCCACCGCGCGGGCTACTACGATTTCGTCGAGCACAGCACGCCGCTGGATCGCAGTCGGCCGAACCCCTTCAGCGCGATAGAGGACTTCCCCACCCATGACGATGACGGCCTGTATCCCATCATCGAAAGATGGGCGCGGGGCTACCTGAGCCACTACTATCGCTCCGACGAAGACGTGCGGCGCGACCATGAACTGCGGGCCTTCTGCAGCGATACGGCCATCAACGGCCGGGTGGCCGGTTTCCCTTCGATGGTCAGCTCCTTCGAAGGCCTGGTCGATCTCGTCACCCGGATCATCTATTGGATGTCAGTCAATCACGCGCTCGAAGCTACCCTGGGCTGCATCAAGCTGGCGCCTATCGCCTACTGGTCAGATCGCGTGCCCCGCAACGACGAAGTGAACACCGAGACGGACTGGTTCGACATCATGCCGCCGGTGAATGTGGCTCTGGCGACCTTCTGCGCTTCCCGCTTTTTCGTGGATCTGCCGCACGAATGGTATCGCTCGCTCGGCCGCTATCCGGACGGCAATTTCATGCACGACCAGCGGATCTACAAGCACCTGAAGCTGTTTCAGCAGGAACTGCTGGACTTCGACAATCTGATCGAGCAGAAGAACATCGGGCGGCGTTGGGGCTACGGCATGCAACGCCCCGGCACGATGACCTGCAGTCCGTGGA
>JBFKDQ010000094.1:0-6017 GCA_041619555.1 Oceanococcus sp.
AAAGCGTCTCGCTGAATCCGGATACGGTGCTCAGCACCTGGCTGTATCTGGCCGGCCAGGCGCCGCAGGAATAGCCTCAGGGGGCGCCGTGATGCGCCCCTGCGTCCCCGCGGGTTCCTAGGCTGGCGCGTTGCGCAATGCGTGAATCAGCAGCAGGCACCAGCCGACGAGCAGAAGTAGGCCGCCCAGTGGCGTGATCGCGCCAAGGGCACGCACCCCGCTCAGGGCCAGCGCGTAGAGACTGCCGCTGAACAGCAGCACCCCCAGCGCGAAGGCGATCAATGACCAGCGTGGCAGGGCCGCAGATTCGCTCAGCAAGGGCCAGATCGCGAGCATGGCCACCGCATGCACCAGTTGGTACTGCGTTGCGGTTTGCATGATGCCCATGGCGTAATCATCCAGACGGCCCTTGAGCGCATGGGCGGCAAAGGCCCCCATCGCCACCCCGCTGAAACCGTAGACGGCAGCCAGGGCCAGCAGCAGTCGATCCATCTCAGGCCTTGGGCGGGAATTCGGCGAATCGCATCCAGAAGGCCCGGATCGATTCCACCAGCTCGATGAATTCGTCCAGGTCGATGGGCTTGCAGATGTACGCATTAGCCTGCAGCTCGTAGCAGGTCAGCACATCGCGAGGGGCATTGGAGGTGGACAGCACCATGACCGGAATACGTCTCAGCACCGGATCGGCCTTGATTTCCGCGAGCACTTCGCGGCCATCCTTGCGGGGCAGATTCAGATCGAGCAACACGAAATCCGGCATCACCAAATCGGCGTGCTCTCCCTCCCGACGCAACATCGCCATGGCTTGCTCGCCGTCACGCGCCACCTGAAGGTTGAAGGACAGCCCGCCTTCCTTGAAGATTTCCTCCGCCAGCTTCACATCTGCCGCGTTGTCTTCCACCAGCAGGATCTCTGCCTTGCGCTCCGTCATCTTCTCCGGCCCTTTGCCTGTGCCTGCCCGCGGTATTGCGGTCAGGCGCCTATCCTACACGGCAAGTCCCGGCTCACAAGCCCGAAGGCTGATGAGCCGCCCATTCGGCGGCTGGTCTTGAGCACGCCGATTCGGCAGGCGGGACTGTTCGCCCTGATGGCTGCCGCGTCTTTCAGCCTGATGGGCGCCGCGATCAAACAGGCCGCGCTGGACCTCAATACCCCGATGGTGGTGTTCCTGCGCAATGTCTTTGGCCTGATCGCCTTGGCGCCCTGGCTGCTTCGCCAGGGCGCCGTCTCCTTGCGCACACAGAGGCCCGGGATGCATCTGGCCCGCTGCGCCATAGGACTGTCGGCGATGTACTGCTTCTTCTACGCCATCGCCCATATGCCGCTGGCGGAGGCCATGTTGCTCAACTATTCCACGCCGCTGTATGTCCCGTTGATCGCCTGGCTGTGGCTGCGCGAGCGCCCCAGCATCGCTCTGCTGCCGGTCATCCTGATTGGTTTCATCGGCGTGAGCCTGCTGCTGCAACCGGCCGGCGACGCGACGGTCGGCGCCGCGGGATGGATCGGACTGGCGGCGGGAGTGCTGGCGGCGGCGGCTTTCGTCGCCATACGACGCCTGTCCCGCAGCGAGCCGCCCGTTCGGATCGTGTTCTACTTCACCCTGCTCGGCCTGGGCGCGTCCCTGCTGCCCCTGCCCTGGTTCTGGCAGGCCCCCTCACCTGTCGCTCTGGCTCTCATGGCCGTGGCCGGCCTGTTCGCCACCGGCGGCCAGATGGCGCTGACCCGCGCCTATTCCCTTGCCCCGGCCGCTCAGGTCGCCCCTTTCAACTATCTGGTGGTGGTTTTTGCCGCCCTGCTGGGCTGGCTGATCTGGCAGGAGCGGCCGGAGGCGCTGAGCCTGTTCGGCGCCGCCCTGGTCATCGGCAGCAGCCTCCTGGCCTTGCGACAGCGATAGGCAGGCTCAGGCGGCCGCCAGGGCCTGGGCAGGAAAACCCCACTGCTCCAGCATCGCGGACTGATCCAGCGGACGGTAGAAGTAGTAACCCTGTGCCAGTTCGCAGCCCAGTCCCTGCAGGTGGCGGGCATGGGCTTCCGTCTCCACCCCTTCGGCAATCAGTTCCAGATCCATGGCCTTGGCGATCTGGATCGTGGCGCGAACAATCTCGGCGTCTGCCGGATCGACCAGCATGTCACGGACGAACTCCTGAGCCACCTTGAGACGCTGCACCGGCATACGCTTGAGGTACAGCAGGGAGGAATACCCGGTGCCGAAATCATCGATCGCGATGCTCACGCCAAAATCGCGCAACTGACGCATGTTGCGCTGGACCTGATCAATACTGCGGGCCAGGGCAGCCTCGGTCACTTCCAGTTCGATACGGTCCGCGTCCACGCCAGCCCGACTGACGATCTCGATCACTTCGTCCACGAAGGCGGGGTCGGTGAACTGGGTGACCGATATGTTCACCGCAATGCGAAAAGGTCGTCCGTCGGGCATCCGCGCCTCGGTCAGCGCCAGGACCCGGCAGACCTGGCGCAGGGTATAACGCCCGAGATCACTGATCAGGCCGCGCGCCTCGGCAATGGCCACGAAGTCCACCGGACTCACCTGACCCAGCAGGCGGGAATTCCAGCGCAGCAGCGCTTCGAAAGCACAGATGCGGCCGTCGCTGAAGCGCACCTGGGGCTGAAATGCCAGCGACAGTTCATCACTGTTGACGTCCAGTACGCGCTTCAGCTCATGGCCGATGGCCAGGCTCCGGTGCAGCTTTTCCGACATCTCCCGCGTATGGAAGGCATAGGTGCCGCGCTGGCGCTCCTTGACCTCGTACAGTGCGATGTCGGCCTGTTCCATCAAGTGCACCGCGAGCCGCTCAGGTGCCTTGTCATAGGTCTTCGCCCCATCGAAAAAGGCAATGCCCACGCTGGTGGAGGTCCGCACCTCGTACTCCTGGACAGTCAGCGGCTTGATCAGTTCCGCGATAGTCCGCTCGGCCAGGTCCGACGCCTGCCTTCGCCCGCGCAGCTGCGGCTGCAGGATGGCGAATTCATCGCCACCCAGACGCGCCAGGGTATCCCCCGAACGCAGCCGCCCCTTGAGCAGTTCGGCTATGCGGCACAGCAGTTCGTCGCCAACCGGATGACCCTTGGCGTCATTGATGTCCTTGAAGTGATCCAGATCAAAAAAATGCACCGCCAGCTTGCGCCGGCTGCGCATCGCGGCCTGGATGGCCTCGACCAGTTTGCGGGAGAAGAATTCCCGGTTGGCCAGGCCGGTCAGCGAATCGTGATAGGCCAGGTTGCGGTAGCGGGACTCGCTGGCGCGCAGCGCCTCTTCCACCCGCTGACGTTCGAAGATTTCCTGGTTCAGGGTGGCCGTGCGGGCACTCACCGCCGACTCGATGCGGAACATGCGACCGGTAACAATCAGCAGAAAGGCCCCAAGCAGGCCCGAAACGCCCAGAGCACTGGCCAGTACGGTCCAGTCCGAGGCGGAGCGATGTTGCACGACGAAGCCGGGCGCCGCCTGGAGGTCAACGCGCCAGTGCCGACCTCCCATGGCCAGATCGCTCTGGTACCGCATGCCTTGATGCGCCGCGTTCATGTCCAGTGAGAACAGGGTTTCCGACTGCTCGGGGAGGGTGTTATCCGAGATCTTCAACCCGAGGTGGCGATCTTCGAGTTCCCCCTTGAGCTCCCGAACCATCCCGCTGACCGGTACAACCGCGTGGATGAAGCCCCTCACCTGCCCCAGCGAGCCCCTTTCGCCATGCACGGGGAGATAGTGGGTCGGATACACCGGCGCGAACATGCAAAAAGCCAAGCCGCCCGAAGCCATTTGCACGATTCCTGAGTAAGTGATCGAATCGCGCTGCGCGGCGCGCTCAGCGGCGCGCTGCAAGGTGGCCCGTTGCCTTGGCAGCGCGGCGAAATCCCGTCCGAAGAGCAGTTCCTGTCCCTGAATGGGCGCCTGGTACAGCACCGGAACCAGTTCCGCGGCATCGCCCTCTGTCGAAATCAGATAATCCGGCATTTCCTCACGTCGGGTTTGCTCGGTGAACTGTGCGAGCTGCGAGCGCTCCACTCTCGGCAACCATTGCACCAGGGCAATTTCCGGGTGGCTCTGGAGCACAGGCTGAGCGATCTCCAGGAACTCGCCATAGCGCATGTCGGGAAGATTGGCGACCCGTGAAGCCAGATGGTGTACGGCGAAATCCGTCTGGCTGCGGAACTGGCGCAGGTGGTCGACCACCCGCGCACTGTCCAGCTCGAAGCTGCTGCGCAGCTTTGCCTCCTCGGCCCGGTTGGCGGAATACAGGATCATCACCGCAATCAGGAAACTGACCAGCAGCGGCAGCCCGACACTGGCCATGCGATAGTTCCAGTGGCTCCTGGGCTTTCCGAACAGCAACAGGCTGGCCGGCAGGAACAGCAGGACCCCGAGCGTGTCTCCGACCCACCAGGTCCACAATGTGAAGGCCAGGTCATGGGGCTCGATGACCCCAAAGCGACTCAGGGTGAAGCCGCCCCACAAGGCAGAGACGAGGCAGGCGACCGGTCCGGCCAGACCAAGCAGCTGACCGACCGCGACACCACTATCGTAGCTGCCCGGGTAACCCACCGTGCGACGCACCAGCGCCGCGCCGACACCGGCCCCGAGTGCTGCGCCGATGCCAATCATCGCCGGCAGAGGCAACTGGCTGAACAGCAGGGACATGGACAATGCCTGATCGGCCAGACCCACGCTGAGGTTGGTCAACAGGGAGCCCAGCCAGACTCCGGGCAAATAACGCCATCCTCCCATCAGAATGGCCGCCGCCGCGATGCCGGCGCCGGGCCAGACCGGTGTGGCGTATCCCGGCGGAATCGCCAGGCTCAGACTGGCGCGACTGACCGCGAAATACACCAGCGCCAGCAGCAGAATGCGGACGATAAGCCACCCGCCGCTATGACGGCTTTGGGTCGTCTTGCGTCTCGATTGGCTGGGCATGGTTGCAGCCCGTGGCGATGATTCGCCAGAGGTTGAAACAGACCATGACAAAATATCGTGAAGGGCCGGGCACTGCGCGCGCGATGCCCGGCCGCGTTTGGCGGGCGACCCGTCGCCGCCCGCCTGGCATCAGCGTGCGATCAGGCGGCCTGAACCGCCTCGCCCAGCAAGCGATTGAGGGTCTCGCTCGGACGCATTACCGCCGCCAGTTTGGCATCATCCGGATGGTAGTAACCCCCGATATCCACCGCCTTGCCCTGTACTTGCGTCAGTTCCTGGACAATCTGGCGTTCGTTGTCGGCCAGGGCTTGAGCCAGGGGTGAGAAACGGGACTGCAACTCGCTGTCCTCCTGCTGCGCGGCCAGCTCCTGCGCCCAGTACAGGGCCAGGTAATACTGGCTGCCGCGATTGTCCAGCTCTCCGGTGCGACGTGAGGGCCCCTTGCCGTTTTCCAGCAGCTTGCCGGTCGCGGCATCCAGGCAGTTCGCCAGCACGCGGATGCGCGGGTTGTCGCGCTTCAGGCCCAGATCATCCAGGCTGGCCGCCAGGGCCAGGAACTCACCCAGCGAATCCCAGCGCAGATGATTTTCCTCGACCAGCTGCTGCACATGCTTGGGCGCCGAGCCGCCAGCACCGGTCTCGTACAAGCCTCCACCGGCCATCAGGGGCACGATGGACAGCATCTTGGCGCTGGTGCCCAATTCCAGGATCGGGAACAGGTCGGTCAGATAATCCCGCAGGATGTTGCCGGTCACCGAGATGGTATCCATGCCCCGGACCACGCGTTCCAGGGTGTAACGCATGGCGCGCACCTGCGACATGATCTGGATGTCCAGGCCGCTGGTGTCGTGATCCTGCAGGTAGGTTTCCACCTTCTTGATCAGTTCGTTTTCGTGCGGACGATACGGGTCCAGCCAGAACACGGCCGGCATGCCCGATGCGCGGGCACGGGTGACGGCCAGCTTGACCCAGTCGCGGATCGGCGCGTCCTTGACCTGACACATGCGCCAGATATCGCCCTTCTCCACGTGCTGGACCATCAGCACTTCCCCGCTGTCATTGTCGACGATGCGGGCCTCACCATCCG
>JBFKDQ010000095.1:0-5904 GCA_041619555.1 Oceanococcus sp.
CATCAGCACCTGGGCCGAAACCTCCGGCGGCGCCATTTTCTTGTCCCGCGCGGAGACCCAGGCATCACCGTTGTCCGCCTTGACAATGCCATAGGGCACCATCTTGATGTCCTTCTGCACGACATCGTCCTCGAAGCGACGGCCGATCAGGCGCTTGATCGCAAACAGCGTGTTCTTCGGGTTCGTGACCGCCTGGCGCTTGGCCGGGCGCCCGACCAGAACTTCACCGTCCTCGGTATAGGCGACCACGGAAGGCGTGGTCCGCTCACCTTCGCTGTTCTCGATGACCTTGGGGTCATTGCCGTCAAGGATGGCCACACAGGAATTGGTGGTGCCCAGATCGATGCCGATAGTTCTTGCCATGTTTAAGACTCCGTACTGGCGCGAACTTCAAGCCCGCGCTTGCATTAAATTGTTAGTTGCTAAATAAGGGTTTGGCAGGCTTTTTCAAGACGCCGACCGGGCGACCACCACCATCGCGGGCCGCAGCACACGATCATTCAGGCTGTAGCCTTTCTGCATCACTTCCAGCACCGTATTGGGTGCAGCGTCAGCGCTGGGCACGGCACTCAGGGCTTCATGCTTGACCGGATCAAAGATCTCGCCCTTGGGATCAATCACCGCAATGCCATGCTTGAGCATCACATCATTGAGCATGCGCAGAGTCAGTTCGGTGCCCTCGACATGGGCTGCCGAGGCCCCCGCGTCCTGCGCGGACTTCAGGCCCAGTTCAAGACTGTCCCGGACACCGAGCATGTCCTGAGCGAATTTTTCCAGCGCGAAGCGCCGGGCCGCATCCACTTCACGCTCGGCGCGTTTGCGGATATTGTCCTGTTCCGCGGTCGCCCGCAGATAGCGCTCCCAGTTCTCGGTGGCTTTGGCCTGCGCTTCCGCAAGCTGCGCCATGATCAGGTCCGGCGACGCTTCCTCCGGGGCGGGCGCTTCCGCGCCGGCGGCCGGGCTGTCGGCTTCGGGCGACGCCTGGGCGTCCTTGATTTCTTCTTTCGGCGTGGACTCGTCCTGCACGCTTTGACTCCATTGCAAATTTTGACCGACATGGCCGAAGGCCTAAGTGGGGTTCAAGGCGGCGGATTCAAGAGTCTATTTTCAATCTTCCTCGCCGCCCTTGCCCAGCACCCCGCCCAAAGCCTGTGCCGCCACGCTGACCAGCGGAATCATCCGCCCATAATTCATGCGCTGCGGCCCGATCACGCCAAGCACGCCGGCCAGTTCTCCTTCAACGTGGTATGGCGCCGCAACCAGACTGCAATTGTCGAGAATGTCGTACCCTGCCTCGCTGCCGATATAGATCTTGATGCCAGTCGCATCCAGGCACCGATCAAGCAGGTGGAGCATGTCGCGCTTCTGGTCCAGTGCATCGAACAGGGACTTGAGATACTGGGGGTCCAGCAGTTCCGATGCGCCGAGCAAATGCCCTCGCCCCGCCACCGCCAGCTTGTGTTTGGGGTTGACCACCTGCTCCGCGAATTCGGCCACCTGCCGCATCACCCGATCCAGTTTACGCCAGCGATCGGAAACCTCCTGGTCGAGCAGATCACGCAATGCCAGCAATTCTCGCCCGGCGTACCTTTCATTGAGCTCGCTGGCAGCCCGCGCCAACTGCGCTGAGCTGACCCCTTCGGTCAGCTCGAAAATTCGGTTCTGCACCTGATTGCCATCAACCACCAGCACGGCCAGAACCCGACGTTCGCTCAGTGGCACGAATTCGATCTGCTGCAGACGACTGCCATTCTGCCGTGGCACGGAAACCACCGCCGCCATCTGGCTGAGCTGGGACAGCAGTTGCGAGGCGCTGCTCGCCGCCTCTTCGCCATCCGCCAGTCGCGCCAGCAGCTGGTGCTTGAGCGCGATGAGTTCACCCAGTTGGGGCGACTGTGGCTTGAGCAGGGCATCCACGAAGAAACGATACCCCAGTGCAGTCGGCACACGTCCAGCCGAGGTGTGAGGCGCGCTGAGGAAACCCAGGCGCTCCAGATCGGACAAGGTATTGCGGATGGTAGCCGGGCTGACTTCAAGCAAGCCGCTTTCGGACAAGGTTCGTGAGCCAACCGGCTGGCCGGCATGTATGTAGCGCTCGACCACCAGTTTCAGGATCTGACAGGCTCGCGCGCCCAGATCCTCAGCTTGCAGATTGCTTGAGTTTTGGTCGGTCATAGCGAGAAATTGGGGTCGATCTGGGCAAATACAAGATCTCGCGCAGAGGCCTCGGCGATGGGCTAAGCTTGTCGCCCGCCCTGTCAAGCATGCACCCGGCTGACGTGACTCAATTCCATACCATCGGCGTCGTGGTGAAGACCGACGCCCGTGCGGCCGTGGCCGTATCGGCTCAACTGCTTTCCGACCTGCATTCGCGCAAACTCGAAGTCATTCTGAGCGACACCAGCGCGCAGTATCTGCAGGTGGACGAGACCAGTTTGCCGCTTGAGTCCATGGGCGAGCGTTGTGATCTGGTCATCGCGATGGGCGGGGACGGCACCCTGCTCGCAGCCGGGCGTGCGCTGGCGGCATCCGGCGTGCCTTTGCTGGGTGTCAATTTGGGACGCCTGGGCTTCATGGTCGACATCGCACCGGCCGACATCACGGCATCCCTGAACCGCATTCTTGACGGCGATTTCGTGGTCGAGGAACGGCTGATTCTGGAAGCCTGGAGCGGCAATGACGAGCATCAACCGCAGATCGCCATCAATGATGTCGTGGTCCGCCATCGGCGTTTCGTGCGCATGCTGGATTTCGCCACGCATGCCGACGGCAACTTCATCAGCCAGCACCGCGCCGACGGCATCATCATCAGCACGCCCACCGGTTCCACCGCCTATGCCTTATCCAGTGGCGGACCCATGATGCATCCCGGGCTTGAGGCCATCGCCCTGGTGCCGATATCCCCGCACACGCTGAGTGATCGGCCATTAATCGTGGATGCCGATTCACGACTGAGCATCCAGATCGCCGAAGCCGCAGAAAACGCCGCATTTTTCACCTGCGATGGTCAGATCGATTTCGACCTGGAGCCTGGCAGCTGCCTGCACATTGCCCGCAGCCCACATCGGCTTCGCCTCGTTCATCCTTCCGACTATGATTATTTCGGCATTCTTCGCAACAAGCTGAATTGGGGCAGCAACCGCAAACGCTCATGAGCCAGACCCTGTTATCACTGCACATCCAGGACTTCGCCATCATCAATGGCCTGGAGATCGATTTTCGGCCGGGTTTTACCGTGCTGTCCGGGGAAACCGGCGCCGGAAAATCCATTCTGTTTGACGCCCTGGGCCTGGTGCTGGGAGATCGCGCCGACAGCTCGATGGTTCGCGCCGGCGCAACACGTGCCGAAATCCAGGCCAGTTTTGATCTGCAGGCCCTGCCCGGCGTGCAAAGATGGCTGGATGAGCAGGGCCTGAGCGATCCTGACGATGCCGCGCACCTCATGGTCCGACGTCAGATTCGCGCCAATGGCCAGAGCCGTGCCTACATCAATGGCATCCCCAGCACCCTGGGCCTGCTCCGCAGCCTTGCCGAAGATCTGGTGGATATTCATGGGCAGCATGCCCACCAATCTTTGCTCAAACCTGGCGAGCAACGGCGGCTGCTGGATGCCTACGGCGGACTGGAGCAGGACGTGGCCGCCACCACGGCGCTCTACAAAGAGCTGAAGGCCATCGATTCACAATTGCAGGCGCTCAGCGATCACGGCCAGGATGCCTCCCAGCGCCTCGATTTGCTCCAGTATCAACTGCAGGAGCTTGACGAGCTGCAGCCTGGCGATGAGGAATTCGAGCAGTTGCAGACCGACTTCCGCCGCCTCAGTTCGGCCGACAGCCTGTTGCGGCAGGCGGCCCAGGTCAGTGAAGTCCTCTATTCGGGCCAGACCAGTGCCTACGACCAGGTCCAGACCGCCAAGTCAGCCCTGCAGGCCGCCATCGCCAGCGACCCCCGTTTTGCATCGGCCCTGGAAATCTGCGAGCAGGCGCAAATCAGCCTGAAAGAAGCCGCTCAAGCCAGCGAGGCGTTGGCGGCAGACATCGAACCGGACCCCGAACTCCTGCAGCAGCTTTCGCAGCGCCTGGACGCCTATCAGTCGCTCGCCCGCAAGCACCGCGTGACGCCCGATCAGCTTGCCGCCCACTGGCAGTCACTACGACAGGAGTTGCACCAACTTCAGGATGCCCAGCACAGCCAAAGCGCCTTGATCGAACGCCGCGAGGAATTGCAGCAACGCTATGCCAGTCAAAGCGAGCAACTCTCAAAGCAACGGCAGAAGGCCGCGCTGGATCTTGCCCAGGCCATGACGGCCACCGTGCGTCCACTCGGCCTGCCCCATGCGGCCTTTCAGATTGAGGTCGACTTCCGCGCCGGGGCTCCGGCGCAGGCGCATGGCCAGGACAACGTCGAATTCCTCATCTGCATGAACCCCGGGCAGCACCCCGCGCCCCTGGCGAAGGTGGCCTCAGGTGGTGAATTGGCCCGCACCAGCCTTGCCATCCAGGTGGTTTGCCTCGACCAATCCCCAGTTCCGGTTCTGCTGTTCGATGAGGTCGATGTCGGCATCGGCGGTGGGGTCGCGGAAGTTGTGGGCCGGCGCCTCAAGGAACTCGCCAGGCGTTACCAGGTTTTCTGCGTGACCCACCAGCCGCAGGTTGCCGCATTGGCGGACACCCACTTCGGCGTGAGCAAATCTGTCGACAAGGCGCAAACCCGAACCCAGGTGACGCAACTGACCGAAACCGCGCGCATCGAAGAACTGGCACGGATGCTGGGCGGCTTGCGAATCACCGAGCAGACCCGCTCTCACGCCGAAGAAATGCTCAACCTGGGGCAGGCGCCGCTCAACTAATCCTTGCCGGTGCAGTCGGGACGCAGGCAATTGCCATACATCACCAGACTGTGATCGGTCAGTTCGAAGCCGTTTTCCTTGGCGATTGTCGCCTGCCGCTCCTCGATCGTACGGTCCACGAATTCCACCACACGACCACAGCGGGTACACACGATGTGGTCATGATGCTTGCCCTGATCGAGTTCAAACACGGCCTGGCCGCCATCGAAATTATGGCGCGCCACCAGACCGGCGGTTTCGAACTGGGTTAACACCCGATAGACGGTTGCCAGTCCGATCTTCTCTTCACCATCTTCCAGCAGGTGACGATACACGTCCTCCGCGCTCAGATGCTTGTCCGCATTGCACTCGAAAATTTCCAGAATTTTGAGACGCGGCAACGTGACTTTCAAACCTGCTTTGCGCAGATCCTTGGTTTCCAAATCCTCTCCCATCGGCATCGTCAATCTGTCGCGACGAACCATGGATCAGGGCGTGGCCCGATCCGGTCCGCCAACAAATCAGCAGCCTGCTCCGCATAATCCGTTATTATTACATGCTCTCCCACAGATTGAAGCGTTCATGCGTCTTTTGATACCCCTGTTGTTCGCACTTTCCGCCTGCTCCCCGGTTTTCAAGCTGGCGACCAGTCAGGGCAATGCCCTGGATGAAAAGAAACTGGCTCAGGTCAGCCCGGGCATGACGCCGGAACAGGTGCAGTATCTGTTGGGCACGCCATTGATTACGGATGAGTTCCAGCCCGAGCGCTGGGATTACGTGAGCTATTACCGCAGCGGCGAAGGCAAGGCACACAGTCGTGTGGTCAGCCTGTATTTTGCCCAGGGGCAGCTGGAACGGATCGTGGACAGCAAGGCGGACGCGCCGTCTGCCCAGACGCCGGAACCCCGCGACGAAACCTGAGGCCAAGGCGAATCACCCGTCGAGAAGACCGAAGTACGGGCTGGATCAGCGCCGCCTGCCACCTGATCTCGCAGCGGCCAGAATGCACGGCCCGCGAAGGCCGCCCATGCGCGGCGCACGTGCTGCGCCCCATCGTGCACTAACCCGCAGCCTGA
>JBFKDQ010000096.1:0-5834 GCA_041619555.1 Oceanococcus sp.
GAGACGGACAAGGCACTCGCCGAGTTTCGCAAGTGGTTCGACAGCTTTGTCTATGAACCGCAAAAACTGAAAAAGGCGGCCTAGCGTTCCTGCTGTACACCCTAGACCGGGGGATAAGAAGGGGGGCAGCAGCCCTCCTTCTTGTTGTCGCTTCCGTGACTTTCTCTTCATCGCTGGCCGGCAAAACCGGTTGCAAGACGCAGGATGGGTTATCGCCGCCTTCGGCGCCACGACGGCGGAGATAGAAGAATGCCTGGCACCGACCCTGAAGATATTGGTTTTTGATTAGTCACTATCGCTGATGACATTCTGGGAGCGAAAACGCCCCCAACATCTATGACTGATCCATCTCCACCTGCCGATCCAACAGGGTTGAAATAAAGCTGCTCGGTTCTTGCAGGCTCTCGGGTGAAACGCTCGTTATCTCGCTGCGAAAGCGATTGCCGCTCTTCTGCATGAATTCCAGCCGAAGGTCGTCCAAGGTGTCGAAATAATGAATGAGCATTCTCGTTGACGTGCCCAACGCCTCTGCCAGGGCGTTTGTCGATTGATCGTGCAATCCGTTTTCAAACACATGCTCGACCAGGGCGCGCAATAAATCGGCGCGTTTGACCAGCTCTGTTGCCGCACGTGATCGTCTGGTCCACATGCGCCTGAACTTCGAGGCCTCCGGCCTGCGGGTGTCACCACTGCCTCACAAGGCCTCGCACATGATCAGCAATCTGCCCCCCCCCCAGATCATCGCGCATGTCCCGGCAGGACAAGACCTGTCCGCAGGTCAAAAGGTCGGCGGCTGGATCGACCTGCAGGCATGAGGGCGCTGGAGACGCGTTCAGGGTCACCTGCTCAACTGCGCTCTTGCGCCCTGGCGAGTTTGGCCTGCTCCATCCGCTTGTGCTGCAGGCGATGACGCAGATACAGCACGAAATCCTGCAGATAGCACCACAGGGAATGCAGTCCGCCGCGCCGCACCGGTGCCGGCGTATCCAGTGCGTAGCCGAATTTCTGCATGAACATCCGGCTGGGCGGCCAGGCTTCGAAATCCTCGATCTCGGCGGCCGCCAGCCGCTGACGCCAGGCATCCAGGCGGCTCGGATCCGGCGGTTTGCCAACCAGCTGGTGCTGGGACTGGGTGAAGGCCGGTAGTATCACCCCGCCACCGTTGAGCATCCGCTCATCATATGGCAGGTCTGCGAACGCACAGATGCGCTGGACCTCACCGGCCGGGTCGCGCAGCAGGTCCTCATAACGCACCCGCAGGCAGCGCGAACCTTCGGCCATCTCCACGCCTATCGCCTGCTCCAGACGTTCCGACCAGAAACGTGTGGCCTTGTAGGCATTGTTGGGCCCCCAGTCCAGATCGCGGATGGATTGATACACCGCACGCCCATCCCGCACGATATGGACGTAGCGGGCATCGGGGAACATCGCCCGCAACAGCGGGTAGTAGCGCACATTGTCCGGCGTGTGATCGACCCAGACCTCGGCATCGACCTTCTGCGGAAGATTGCGTTCCAGATAACGCCTGAGGATCGCTTCAACGCAGCCGCGCGCATCATCCAGCGCCAGTTCCAGATCATCCAGATCACGCTGACGATCCAGATCCCAGACCGAAAAGCGAAATTCAGCGCACAGCCAGTCCAGTGCCTCATCGGGGCTTTCAAAGGCCTGCAGATGCAGACGCGGCGCCAGCTGATGGATCCACTGCGATTCAGGCGTGGCAAAGGCAATGGAGCTGGCACCGAGTATATCGCCCAGCATGGTGGTGCCGCTGCGATCGCAACCGCCGATGAACAAGGGACGCAAACTCATACCTGTTTCTCCGCTGCAACTTTGGCCAGACGCCGTAGCCCGGGCAGTCCGATGATGCCCAGATGGTGGTGCACCGCCCACAGGGCCAATGTGTTCTGCAGGACCAGGCCCAGCGACACCCCCAGCGCCGCGCCCTCCGCGCCGTGGCTGCGCGCCAGCACGGCGATCAGCGGCAGGGTCACCAGCAGGCTGCCGGCGAGGATGTTGCGCATGCTGCGCGGGTGCCCACTCATGACCAGCACATAACCGGCAGGCCCGCTGAGCAGGTTGTACAGCTGCCCCAGGGCCAGGATCTGCAGTATCGTGCCCCCGGCCGCGAACTCGGCCCCGAAAATCAGGGCGATCACTCCGGGCCAGAACAGGAACAGCAAGCCGGCCGGCAGGGCAATCAGGCTCATCAGCAAGGTGGTGCGGGCAGCGAGCGCTTCCAACCCGGCCAGATCCCCCTTCGCGTGACAGGCGGCAAAACGTGGCGCCATGACGCCACCAAACACGACCAGGACGATGCTCAGCTGTATGGTCAGCCGGTGCGCCGCATTGTAGATCCCCACTTCCGACTCCGGCGCCACGCTGCCAAGAATCGGGATGATGGCCCAGGCCATCAGGAAATTCATCGCATCGACCAGGGCCAGAGGCCATGCGGCCGGAATGAGTTCCGACCAGGGCCTGGACGCTCTCGTGCCGCGGGCCTGTGGCCCGGCCAAAAAAATCACCGCGCCACAGACGCAGACCACGAGGGTGAGCCCCAGATACCAGGCCGCAGCCAGCCAGGGCGTCAGGGCCCCCGTTGCCGCGAGGCTGCCGGCCGCAACGGCCATCAGCAGGGGCAGCAGGGCGGATTCCACCCAGGTGGCGGCAACCGCACGATCCACGGCCTTGAGCACACCGGTCTGCACCCAGATCAGACTGAACGGCACCACGGCCAGGGCCAGCGTGGCAATCAGCGCCTGCAAGCCCGGGTTGCCGAAGACCGTCTGCGCGAGCCAGCCGGACGCGGCATACAGCAGCGCGGCAACCGCCAGAGACAGCAGGCCCGACAGCTGACAGGCCTGACGATACAAGCCGCGTACCGTGGCCATGTCGCCCGCCTTGGCGGCACTGCCGGCGAAGCGCATCAGGGCGGTATCCATGCCAAACTTGCCAATCGCCGCACCGGCCATCATCAGCGTCAGGGCCAGATAGAACAGCCCGGCGCCTTCCGGCCCCAGCGCACGCGACAGGATCACGTGCATGGCGAAACCGCATACCAACCCGATCCCGCGCACCGCGAAACTGGATCCAAGCAGACCCAGCAGGCGCAGCAATTCAGGCCGGGAGGAATGTCCTGCAGTCATCGCAACGGCCGACCAGAGCCGCTCAGGCTCGCGGCCGGCATTCCCAGCGCCAGGCGTGCTCCACCATCGTCGACAGGTCGGCGAAGGCCGGGCGCCAACCCAGTTCCTCAATCGCCCGTTGACTGTCAGCCACCAGTCGCGCCGGATCACCGGGCCGACGCTGACCATCCAGCACGGTGAAATCGCGGCCGGTCACCTGTCGCACGGTGTCGATGACCTGCTGAACCGAGAATCCCTGTCCGTTTCCAAGGTTATAGACCCCACCCGAGCCACCGTTGAGAAGCTGTTCCAGGGCCAGTTCGTGCGCCGCGCACAGATCGACAACGTGCACGTAATCACGGATGCAGGTGCCATCCGGCGTGTCGTAGTCGCGACCGAACACGGTGATCGCATCGCGCCGACCGGAAGCGGCCTGCAGCACCAGCGGAATCAGATGGGATTCCGGTTCGTGTCGCTCACCCAGCCTCGTGGCAGGATCGGCACCGGCCGCGTTGAAATAACGCAGCGTCGCATAGCGCAGACCGTGCGCGGTGGCGTAATCCTGCAGCATCCATTCCACCGCCAGCTTGCTGCGACCGTAGGGGTTGATCGGATCCAGAGGATGATCTTCCGCGATCGGCACCTGATGCGGCATGCCGTAGACCGCCGCGGTCGAGGAAAAGATGAAGCTTTGCACCTGGTGGCGACGCATGGCCTCGAGCAGGACCTGGGTCCGCGACAGATTGTTCAGGTAATACTTCCCGGGCTCGCGCACCGATTCGCCCACCTCGATGAAGGCGGCGAAATGCATCACCGCATCGATGTTCTGCGTGCTGAACACCTGATCCAGCAGCGCTGCATCACCCAGGCTGCCCTCGACCAGATCCCCACCATGCAGTGCATCCCGATAACCGGTGGAGAAATTGTCCAGCACGGTCACCTCGAGACCTCTGGACAGCAGCATGTCCAGCATGTGTGAACCGATATAGCCACCACCGCCTACGACCAGCACTCTTGCCATGGATAACTCCGTTGAAAAGGCAAACTAGAAGTTCTTGATTCCCCCAAGCCGGCATCAGCCCTGCTCAGCCGGGGCTGCCTGGGCGCGCCACGCGCGCCGACTGATCAACGCACGCACGGCCAGCCACCAGCAACGCAGTTCGCGCTGCAGGGAACGCTCGGCCGCGAAACACACTTCAAACAATTCAATCTCTTCATCCGGCGCATCGTCATCCAGTTCCAGGGCAGACGGGCGGATGAGACCGGCCGGCGGCGCTTCGAATTGCACGGGCAGATTCGCGGCGTAATTCAGAGGCGCCGGCCGCGCGCCAAACAGACGCAGATCGCCGGCCGCAACCGCCAGCAAACCGGGCAGCCCCCGCAACAAGGGCTGGGTCACGGCGAATTCCAGCAGGCTGAACTGCCGCCTTTTCCCGCGCATGTCGCGCCGGTTGCCCAGTACCGCCCGCCGTTTCCAGACCGACGACCCGGCTCCCATCGCCAACAGAGCTGCCACCGGCCACATGGGCAGGGACAATACAAGCAGCATGACTGCAAGTACTCGATCGGTGAGCGAGGCATTCGAGCCACCGCGGTGGGGCGTCATGGGCGCCACCCAAAGCGGATCGTCGATCGGCAGGGTCAGCGCATCGCGTGGCTGGACCAGCAACCCTTCACCAACAATGGCGTCTTTGACATCCAGACCGGCCCCGATATAGGTGTGGGGCAGGATCACGCTGTCACGAATCTGCGTGTCTTTATCGATGAAACAATTCTCTCCGATCACCACGGGACCGTACAGACGGACGCTGCGGTGGACGCTGCTGTGATCCCCCAGAGAGATAGGCGGTTCAGCCACACTGGATGGATCGAGATGACTCAGGCGCCCGATCATCACACCTTCCTGGTTTTTCAGACCGGCAGGAACCAGCCCAAGAAAGCGCCCGCCCGCCAGATCCAGATTGGCGTCCAGCACATCCTGCAGGGACTCCAGATAACTGCAGCGGTGCCCGTGCATCTCCACGCCCTCGCAATGGGGTGCCGGCCAGTCCAGGGCGGCCATTTCCGATACCCCGCCGTCGGTGTACGCGATCCCGAGAGAACGACCCTCCAAAGTCGCCACGAGCGCGCCATCATCGGCACAGGCAGCGGCGAATTCATTCATCATCCTGGTGCGCAGCATGTCGCCCCTGACCGCGAAGAAGCGTTCATCAAGCAGGGAGGAAAATCGGCGCACCAGTTCGACGGGGGACTCCTCACCGCGGGACAGCACGCATTCCACGCGCATGCCCCAGGGTTCACCCTCGGCGAGCAGATCCTGGACCCGCTCGGCCGCGTGCGAAACCACCACGACCACATGGCGTACACCGGCTTCCGCCAGATCATCCAGGCAGTAATGCAGGGGGGTCTTCTGCGCCAGCGGCAGCAATGCAGGGCCGCATTCCTGGAACAAAGGAGCCAGTTCGCGACCGAGACGGTCCGCCAACACCAGAGCGGTAGCCTTTGATTCTGACATCAGTAGGCCCCCCGACCGCCCAGAACGGCAGGGATGGTCTTGAGCAGGAGCTTGATGTTTTCCCACAGGGTGGCGCTATGAATGTACTCCACATCCATCTCGACCTGCTGGTCGAAAGGAATTTCCGATCGGCCCGACACCTGCCACAGGCCGGTAATGCCCGGTATGGCATCCAGACGCCGCCGGTCGCTCAC
>JBFKDQ010000097.1:0-4993 GCA_041619555.1 Oceanococcus sp.
AGTTGCTTGCGAACGCTTGTCAGGCTTTCGCCCATATAGGTCACGGGCATCGCGGCGCCACGCCCGAGGAACGGACCTTCGGCCAGCTCAAGGACCACGCTGTCAAAACTGTAGGAGACACCCGTGCTGATGCGAAACGGTCTTGCGCACGCCCAGCTTTCACTGTGAATAGCCAGGTGCCTCATGTCAGCAAACGCTCGACCATGGCATCAACGCCGGTGACCAGGGGATCCACGCACGGCAGTCCGGTCAGACTTTTCAGGGCCGTAAGGTAGCTGTCGCGTTTTGCATCCGCCAATCCACTGGTGTTGACGCTGACACCCACACACCGGCAGTTCGGCGAGGTCAGGCGGGCGGCCGCCAACACGGTATCAATGGCCTGCTGAATGCCCGGCATGGGATACAGGCCTTCCAGCCCCATGATCTCCTCGCGGCTGGCGTCATGACACAGCACCACGGCATCCGGCTGGGAGCCGTGCAACAACCCCAGACTCACGCCGGCAAAACGCGGCTGATGCAAAGATCCCTGCCCCTCGATCACGTCCCAGTGATCGGGTGCATTATCCGGCGACAGGACTTCCGCCGCACCGGACAGAAAGTCGGACTTCACCGCATCCATGGGGATGCCTTGGCCGGCGATCATGATGCCGGTCTGCCCGGTCGCCCTGAAAGTGCTGGGTACGCCCCTGCCCTGCAAGGCCTGGTGCAGGGCCAGCGCGGTGTATTTCTTGCCCACCGCGCAATCGGTTCCCACCGTGAGAACCCGCTTGCCGCTGCGGCGCACACCACTGGCAATGGGCAAATCCGCGGGTGGCACGCGCACATTGATCAGTTGCGCGCCGCCTGCTTCGGCAGCCCGTACCAATTCCGGCGATTCCTCCAGCCGATTGTGCAGACCAGACACGACATCCATGCCCGCCGCAGCAAACCCGGCAAGCTCTGCCACCCAGTGCGGCTGCAGCGGACCACCGGCCGCCGCGACGCCCACCACCACGCTCTTCACGCCCGCAGCCCGGGCCTGCTGCAAATTCATGTCGGGCAAACCGACGTCCACATCGCAGCCCGTGAGACGCAGCTGCCCCACGCACCAGTCGGGGCACCAGTGAGCCAGGCCAAAGGCGGTTTTGGCGAAGCCCTTACCGCGCACATCCCCCAGAAACAGCAAATAGGGCGGCTGCAGCTGCAGTGTGTTCTGACTCATTGTTCCTCCGCCGGCTGGCGATAACGTTCAAACCAGCTCAGCACCAGTTCGATGGATTGCAGGCCGTGGCTCGGCCTGGATGAAGTACCGTGACTCTCCCCGGCAAAGCGCACCAGCACGGTATCGATGTCGCGGAACTTCAGCGCCTGGTAGTACTGCTCGGCATGCGAGAACGGTGTGCGATGATCGAGCTCACCGGCCTGCAACATGACCGGCGTATTAACCTTGCCCACCTGGCTGAGAGTCGAATGCTTCCAGTAGTGCTCCGGCGCCTCCCAGGGCTGCCCGGGCATCATGTAGCGGAACATTGGCGCGACATCCGCAGCCAGGCTCTGGCTATTCCAATCCACGAATGGGCACAGGGCCGCCGCCGCACGAAAGCGATCCGTGGCCGCAACCAGCGCCGTCGTCAAAGTCCCCCCACCCGATATGCCGGTCACGAAAAGATTGTCGGCATCAATGAAGGCCAGCGCACAAGCGGCGTCTACACCCGCGAGCAGGTCGTCGATGTCAGGGCCGGGGTAGCAATGCTCAATGCCTCGAGTGAAGGCATGGCCATAGCTCGTGCTGCCGCGCGGATTGACCAGCAAAATGCAATATCCTGCCGCGGCCATGAGCTGACTGCGGGGCCAGAAGCGATCACCGAAGTTGTTGTGCGGACCGCCGTGAATTTCCAGGATCAGCGAATAACGACAGGTGGGATCAAAATGTGGCGGCGTATACAGCCAAGCCTCCAGTGCCTGCCCATCCTTGGGGTTGTGAAATTCCATGTGACGCACCTGGGCCAGCGTTCGCTGTGAGGCCAGCTGCTGGTTCATCGCCGTGATCGCATGCGCCCGGCCCTGTGCATCCTGCCGATAGATCTCCGGCCAATGGGTGGCGCGACCGCGGGTGAAGATGAATGCTCCCTCAGCCAGGGCGGCAAACCCGGCACCCAGGCCATAGCCACTGGACCCCTGAGCCAGATCACGCACGACGACGTCATAGCCACCATCGGTTTCAAAGCGGCCAAGGACGGTGTGACCAGATTCGTCATACAGGGCCAGGATCGCGTTCCCATCTGGCGACCAGCACAGCGGCCGCCCGCCATTGTCGAGAAATTCGCCGATGGAGCGATCGAGATCCTGTGCCAGACGGGTCTGCCGCCCACTGCTGCGCTCGACGAGCCAGAGCTGATTCTGCGTCCAGGATTCCTCGTTGTCCGGCGCCATCAAAACAGCCAGATGGGCCGCATCAGGCGAGATCGCGAACCCGGCACAGGAGCCGACGAAATCCGTCACCTGGATCAGGCTTTGATCGTCAACGGATACCGACCAGACGTTCATACAGCGGGGCGTCAGCCAGGGCTTGTCGCTGCCGTTATGCAGAAACAGGATCTGCTGGCCGTCGGGTGCCCAGACCGGCGCCTGCACGGTAAAGGCGTCATTGATGCCGGCTGCCAGATCGGTGAGCTGCCGTGCCTGCCCGGACTGCAGATCCAGCACGAAGATCTGGCTGGCGGCATTGGGCAGAAAACCCGCCCCATCCATCTTGTAGGGAAGCCGGTCGATCACCTCGGGCGGTGGCGCCCAATCACAGCCCGGCTGGCCCTGCGTCATCTGCACCCAGTCGGCAGCCGCCCGCGGAACGGACATGACAAAGGCCAGATAGCTACCACAGGGCGACCAGCTCAGCAACGAGGGTGCGGCATTGAGACGACTGATCTGGCCACCCTGCCCGCTGGCCAGATCCATGAGATGGATCTGCGCATTGCCTGAGGCGGTATCAATCCAGGCCAGTTGACGGCCATCCGGGGACAGACGGCCACCACTCTGCTGACTCGCGCCTTGCTGCAAAGGCCGGTGTCGGCCACCCTCGACATCGCAGCGCCACAGCCGGCTGATGGTCGTATCCGTCTTGATGTCACAGCAGATGCGCTGGTAAACGAACATACCGGCTTGGGCATCGAAATCGCTTGCCAGCTGGATCTGATAGCGGTCCAGACCCTGTACGCCCGGCTTGAGTGTGCTCATGAGGGTTCCTTGATCAGCCGGCCGTTGAGCATGATGTGGCTCATGTATTGGCCACGGTTGAACAGCAGGCTCAGATCGTCCAGGGGATTGCCCTCTACCAGCAGCAGATCGGCCAATGCACCTTCGCGCACGCAACCCAGCTCGCCCTCGCGCTGCAGAATGCGGGCATTGATGGATGTGGCCGAACGCAAGATTTCCAGCGGCGTGAAGACTTCCGAACGAATCCGCAACTCATCATCACGACGGACATGATGGGACCCCAGCAAGTCGGTGCCCAGGCCCACCTGCACAGCATGGCGGCGCATGGACTCCAGGCCAGCCATGGCCACTTCGGAGACGGTCTTGAGCTTCTCCATGGATGCGGCAGACATGCCGAGCTGCGGCCCGTCTTCCAGCATGGCCTGCATCGTCGACAGGGTCGGCACGACATAGGCACCGTGGGCGGCGACGTGCGCCGCGACTTCGTCGGTCATCATCGTGCCGTGTTCGATCGAGCGCACCCCCAGATCCACCGCGCGCCGGACCGCATGCGCGGGATGCGCGTGGGCGGCCACATACTTCCCGTGGCGATCGCACTCACCCACGATCGCCCTGATCTCTTCATCCGAATACTGCAGGCTGTCCAGCGGATCGGACGGCGACGCAACACCTCCCGAGACCACGATCTTGATGTGATGCGCGCCCTTGCGCAGTTCCTCACGCGTGGCGCGCAGGCAGGCATCCACGCCATCCGCCATGATCGCGATGTGATTGTGCGGCCCGATGCAGCAACCCCAGTCCGGCTCGTCATCGATATTGCGATAGTCACCATGCCCCCCGGTCGGACTCAGCGCCAGGCCGCCATAGAACAGGCGGGGCCCCGCCAGCAGGCCATCGTTGAGCGCCCGCGACAGCGCATGATCGCCACCGGCGACATCACGCACGCTGGTGAACCCGCAGTCCAGGCTGTGGCGCAGATAGCGCGCGGCGTAGTGGGCCTTGTAATGCAGCGGAGGCTGCGGCGGCAGGAGCTGGTGGCTGTGAAGATAAACATGCACATGGTTGTCAATGAGTCCCGGCATCAGGGTTTTGCCCCGACCGTCAATACGCTGCGCCTCGGGCGCCTTGATGGGCGTGTCTGACAGCTCTCGAATGCGCTTGCCTTCAATCAGCACATGCTGCGCCGGAGCTACTTGCTCTGACTCACCATCGAAGACAGCGACATGTTCAAACAGAATCTGGCTCATTCGGGGCTGACCTCCTCTGTCCAGGGCCAGTAGCCCCGGGGATCAAAGTGCTGATAAGGAATCTGCTGCATCACCGGTGGAATCGCACCCGGCGCCGCCATGTGAAACACCCTGGCGGCGATCTGCCCGAAACCGCTCATGAAATGATTGGTGGATTTCGGGACATAGATTTTCAGATCCCCAAGGCCAAAGTCAGAGAAGGCTTTCACCGAAAAGCACTGGGTTCGGTGACTGTTGCAAACCAGATAAATGCCTGCGCATTCCAGGACGGCTGCATCGCCCGCCGGAACAAAAATGGCCGGCCCATCCTGCTGCGGAAATTCATGCTGATAATCCCGGCTCAGCGCATGAACGCGCACCGTCAGATCAACGGGATCACCCGAAGCTTCACTGGTCTTGCCGCCCAACCGGACTTTCAGTCGCGCCTCTTGTCCGGCTGCAAACGCAATCTTGACCACTTCCGGGTCGTACATGAACGCGATGCCGACATCACGCACAGCGTGGTCCAGCAACCAGCGCAGGACAAACGTTGAATCCGACGGTGCCCCGCCCCC
>JBFKDQ010000098.1:0-4962 GCA_041619555.1 Oceanococcus sp.
ATGTCGCGCGCCGCCTCGGGATCGGCATGCTCATATTTGATGCTGATGATGCCGCTGTCCTTGCCTTTCTCCGAGACGCTCAGATCCTCGGACAGATTGGCCACCGCCCCCAGCGGATCGATGCGGGCCAGAGTGAAACGCCGGCCTGGCCGACCGAGCAAGGACTGCAACTGGATCTCGACGCCCAGATCCGCAAACCGCTGCGTTTCACCGACCACGCCCTTTTCCGGCTCATCGGCATCGGGCACGTAAAGCAGGAACTCACCGGGCTCGCGCCCCACTTCCACCTCGAAGCCTTCATTCAGCCAGTAATCCGGCACATTGAAACGACCCACCACGATACGCTCGCCGCCATGGGCATAGCTGCCGGGGATGAATCCCAGCAATGCATTGGCAAGGCCAGAACCGCCTTCGGCCTTTCGCACCAGCCCCCGCCCGACGATGGGGAAATACTTCGCTTCGGCCACTGTATGCAGGCCCAGCTGTTCGATGGTGCGGCCGAGTACCAGCCGGCTTTTGATCAGTTCGATCTCGGCGGTGGCTTCGCTGGCGGTGGCCAACATGTCGCCCATGTCGCCAAACAAGGCGGTCAAGCTGTCGGACTCCGACTCCATCTGCACCAGCGCATCGGCCCGAAAAATCGGTGTCATCAGCAAGGCCGTAGACACGCCGGTTACGGCGAACAAGGCGGTGATGGCAAGCACCAGCCATTTACCATCCAGCAGGATATCGATCATTTCGCCGATATCGATCTCATCATCCTGAACAGCGGCCATCGCCGTTCCTGCGTCCATGCTAGTCATGTCTGGTTTTGTATTCTGGCGAGGTTGGAGTTATGGACGTGCGCTGACGGCCGCGGTATTGCCGATGCTGGTGAGGGCGGAGGGCAGCATCAGGCTGATGACCCTGTTCCAGCGATTCAGGCCGGTTTGATCGACATACACCACGTCACCGGATTGCAGTTCCAGTTCCTGGGCGGCGGCCAGTTGCAGCGGGTCGGCGGCCTTGAACCACAGCACGGTGCGGGCATCACCGATCTTGCGCATCACCAGGATGCGGTCCGCTTCGGCGGCATTCGGATTGATGCCAGAGGCAGCGCCGATGGCATCGGCCAGGGTACGCAGGCTGTCATCCAGCGGCAGGTTCTGCGGCCGCAGGAATTCCCCGAGCACATTGATGTGCTGCTCGCCACCATGACTCACATGCACCGTATCGCCCCCTTGCAGATAAGGGTTGTGGGCCTGGTTGCCGGTTTCGGTATAAGCCTTGAGATCCAGCTTGTAGATTTCGCCATTGCGCGTCACATTCACGAAACGGGCATTGGCTTCGGGGGCAAAGCCGCCGCTGGCCTGGATCGCATCCATGGCGCGTAGCGGCACATCGGTAACCGGCACGATGCCCGGTTGATTCACCGCCCCGCCCACGGCCACCCGCTGGCTGCGGAACTGGATGATGCGCACTTCCACCTGCGGCCGGCGGATCACCTTGGCGAGGCATTGCGACAGTTCCTTGCGCAACTGCACCCGGGTCATCTCGGCCACATGGATTTCGCCGCAGTAGGGGTAGTAGAGAAAACCCCATTCGTCCACCTGATTACCGGCGGCTTCGGCGGAACGGAACTCCCCTTGCGGGATGGTGAGTTCCGGATGCTCCCATACGGTGATGCTGACCACATCACCCGGCCCCAGACGATAGGCATGGCCTGCGGCGTTCTCAATTGGCATGCCCTCGCGCACCGGCGGGCTGAATTTCTCCAGCTCGGCCAGGGTCACCGGAATCACCGAAACCGGAATGCCACGCCCGGTTTTGGGATCCTTGGCCACCATGGTGGTGCCGGTATCCAGGCCACCGGCGTACATGCCGGGCGCCAGGGCGCAACCGCCGAGAACCAGGGAGAAAATGGAAACGATCAGAATTCTGTACATAAAGGGATGAGAAGGCGTCTTCATGGGCTAGCGATGGCCGATATAATGCGGATTGTAGCGCCATTGATCCAGCACATCGTCGATCAGGCTGCGCTGCGGCACGAACCGCTGCACGGCGCCATGAACGATGGAATCCGCCGGATGGCCGGGCTTGATCTGGGTTTCCAGGCTCGGTGAAAAATGTGACGTGCCAGACATTCTCAGCACGTGGTTTCCAAAGGCATAGGACGGCGTCAAAGCGATCGAAAACTGCACCCCAATCACCTCGAAATCCTGCGCAATTTTATAGTATAGCCCAATCCTGCTGCGGCCGAAATAGCGGTACAGGTCCAGCTGCTGAGCGTCTCCGCCGACGAGAAATTGGCCGCGGCTATAGGCCAGCGCAAAGCGCGGCGCCACGGCCCAGACAAAGGCGCGCCAGATCCTTTGCGATTGGCGCGGCGCGACCTCATTGCCATGCCAGCGGGTCTGGCTGTAATCCAGCGCCACCCGCCCCTGCAGCAGATGCACCAGCGCATCGGCCTGCACGAAATCCGCCGGCTCGCCCAGCGCATGGCTGCGACCGGCGCTGAACTGGACGAATCCACCCGGCCAGATGTGGCCGGTGTACTGCAGGGCGTGCTCGTACGCGCCGTCCGCATGCGGCTGGTCATCGGCATCGATCAGGCCCTGCTGCCAGACGCCATAGGCCCCCAGCCCCAGCGGGCCCTGCCAGGCGACGGAAAAACGTGCGGCGGCCATGCCATCCAACCGGTCCTGCTCGGTTGCCCCGCGAGAGTTCAGGATGGGTTCCAGGCGCAGATCCAACGGCGCAAGCCAGCTTGCACCACCGCCATCCGCCCGGTCTGCCCACACGCTGCGCCAGCGCAGATGCGGCCCCTGCGCATCACAGGCCATGTTCATCAGCGATACGCCCTGCGCCCTGATCTGCATCGGCGCCGCGCACACGCCCTGCCCGGCCAATTGCACCGCGGCGCCATAGCTGGCGGCCACCGCTTCGGCACCGCGACGCTCGGCAAGGAACTCATGTCGTCGCAGCGGCCATGCATTGGCACGCGGCGACGCTGATGGCCCTGCCAGCCTTGGCACCAGCCTTTCATCCCGGCCCAGCATCAGGCGCAGACCCAGCGCCGCCCCGAGACTGGTGCGGGTGCCTTGTCGGCGAACGTAGCCCTGGGCGTAGAGACTGGTGCGGCCAGCATGCGCCTTGAGGCGCAGCCCCGCATTAAAACCCGCGCCATCATGGTCAAGCAGCAGATCCAGCCAGGGTCGCGGCGCATAAGAAAGGCCGGCAAAACCGCCAGCCAGGCTGCGCTCACGCAGGCTACCTGGGCGGCCATGGCCGTAACCGGCAACCAGGCGCCAGCCTGGCGCGGCCAGATCGCCGACGAGATAGCGAACCGAAGGAAAAATGCTCGCTTCCGCAGCGGTCTGACGGGCGCCCAGAGCCAGGCGAAAGACCCGATCTGGCGCAAGCGCATGCCGATACAGCTGCAGTTTGGCGTGGTAGGACGCAATGTGAGACTCGCGCTGACCCGGCATGGCCGATGAACTGAGCTTCACCCCCAGCTCCAGACGGGAAAGCGGCGAGAATTGCCACTGATCGGCCTGGATCGCGCTGATCGTAGAAACACCGGCTGGCAGCTGCAGAGCGGAACGCTGGTATTCCAGAACGCCCGGCGCCAGCACGCCAGCATCGGGGATGCCGAGCAAGCCGCTTGCGCCGGACAGGGCGAGTGCTCCGGCCGTCAGCCCCGCCAGGCTCAGTGCCATTTTTGCACTTCAGCCAACGCGCACAAGCTGATCTGCCAGCCGCTGGCGGGCAAGACATCCATAACGGACTCTCGAACTCTCCGCGCCGTCTGCGCGGGCCTTTCGCGCATCACGGTGAATCAATAGCTGTAGCCAAACTCGGCCTTGAAACGGTCGGCAAATTCCTGTTCGCTGAAACGGTGATTCTGGGTGCCGGCGTGAGCGATCTTGATGGACCCGCACAGGCTCGCGATCCGCGCCGTGGTGGCCCAGTCCATGCCCTGCTGCAGGCCATAGAGCAGGCCGGCGCGGTAGGCATCACCGCAACCGGTGGGATCGACCAGCCCGGCTGCAGCGACCACCGGAATCTCGAGCAGCTCGCCACCGGCATGGACCTGCGAGCCTTTGCCGCCACGGGTGACGATCAGGGCTTCGACGCGTTGCGCCAGCTGCTCCAGACCGAGGCCGGTGCGATCCACCAGCAAACCACTTTCGTAATCGTTCACCGCCACATAGCTGGCCTTGTCGATGAAGGCCAGCAGTTCCTCACCATTGAACATCGGCAGACCCTGCCCGGGATCAAAGATGAAAGGAATGCCGGCCTCGGCAAATTGTTCGGCGTGTTGCAGCATGCCATCACGCCCGTCCGGCGAGACCATGCCGAGGCGGATGTGGCGATCCCGGGGCACGATCTGCTGATGCGCCTGATCCATGGCGCCGGGATGAAACGCGGTGATCTGGTTGTCCTCCAGATCGGTGACGATATAGGCCTGCGCGGTGAAAGCCCCCTGAATCGTCCGGATCCCGCTGGTGTCCATGCCCAGTTGCTCCAGGCGCTGCAGATAGGGTGCGAAATCTTCGCCCACCGTGCCCATCGCCACACCCTGCCCACCGAGCATCTGCAGGTTGTAGGCAATATTGCCGGCGCAGCCGCCGAACTCGCGCCGCAGTTCCGGCACCAGAAAGGCCACATTCAGGATATGCACCTTGTCCGGCAGGATTTCATCGGCGAAGCGGCCCTTGAAGACCATGATGTTGTCGTAGGCAAAGGAACCGCAGATCAGGGCTGTCATTGTTTGTTTGCAATCGTGAGGTTGGATGGGGGCGTGTGGTCGCGCCGTGGGCATGATACGCGATGGACGGCGCCGGCTGAGCACGCGCCTGCGCCAGAAAATCCCATTCCACAAGCGCAAACCCTGAATACGCGAGAGGGGATGGACCGTCTTTGCGCTGCCACGCCCGAGCCCCCCCCCGCCCCCGCAAGCGCCGATGGGCATCCGCACCA
>JBFKDQ010000099.1:0-4718 GCA_041619555.1 Oceanococcus sp.
GCCGAACGGTCGCTGCCCGATTCCCCAAGCCTGCCACACCTGCGCTCATCCCAACGGATGAAGCCGCCCGCCCGACCGACTTGCACCATGTCCGCAACAAGAAATTCATGGAGACGCGATTATGAGCATGCAGGATTTTCCGGACGGTGCGGTCCTGGTTTTTGGCGGCAGCGGCGGCATCGGCCAGGAAGTGGCGAAAAGTTTCGCCCGCGCCGGAACTGATGTCGCCCTGTGCTATCGCAGCAAACAGGATGTGGCGGAAACCGTGGCGACAGACATCCGGGCACTGGGACGCCGCGCCAGCACCCACGCCACCGACGTCACCGATCCGGATCGGGTCAGAACGGCGATCGAAGCGGCGATCAGCGAGCATGGCCGGATTCACACCGTCGTATTTGGTGCCGGCCCGGTGGTCGAGCAAGTCTTTCTCGGCGACACCTCGCCGGAACTCTGGCGCCGCTCGATCGAAACCGAAACCATCGGCTTTTTCAATGTGGTGTCCGCCAGCCTGCCGCATCTGCGCGCCCAAGGCGGTGGATCCTTCGTCCACCTGGGTTCCGCAGGGCATCTGTGGTGGCCACAGAAAGACGGACTTTCGGTCGCACCCAAGGCCGCCAACGAAGCCCTGGTGAAAGGCATCGCCAAGGAAGAAGGCGGTCACAAGATTCGCGCCAATTCGGTGCTGATCGGCGTGATTGAAGCCGGCATGTTCCTGGAACTGCTGCAGCGCGGGGTATTCGATCAGGCCTGGATCGATGAAACCCAGAAACTCCTGGCCCTCAAGCGCTGGGGCAAGCCGGAAGAAATCGGCCACGCCGCGGTGTTCCTGGCTTCCGCCAAAGCCGCCTATGTCACCGGGCAGCAGATCAATGTCTCAGGTGGATTCGGGGTGTGAACCTGGCGACCCAGGCGAGGCTTGCCTGCGCCGTGCTGGTCCTGAATCTGGCTACGGGAAGCGGGCTGGCCCAGGACTACGATCTGGATGAATTGCTCGGTACCGAAGAGGAGGCGCCGAACACCAAGACGCAGGATCGCGACCGCGCAGAGACACAATCCGAGACTGAGGATGAGCCCGCCACCGCGGTGATCACTCTGCCCGAGGACCGGCCGGAGAAGCTGCGGCCGGCACCGGCAGGGGCGCTGGAGGAGATCGTCGTCACCGCCCAGCGCCGGGCGCAATCTCTGCAGGACACGCCGATCTCGCTCGCCGCCTTCAATGCCGAACAGCTGGAAGTCGCCGGCATCCACGGCATGGCCGATCTCGGCGCCAAGGTGCCGTCATTGCAGATCGAGCCATTCCCGACCAGCAACGCCACCCTGCGTTTCTACATTCGCGGCATCGGCATCATCGACTCGCAGATCACCCAGGACCCGGCGGTCGGGGTCTATGCCGACGGCGTGTATATTGCCCGCTCCACCGGCAATGCCTTTGACATCGCCGATCTGGAACGGATCGAGATCCTGCGCGGCCCGCAAGGCACGCTGTATGGTCGCAACACCACCGGCGGCGCGGTCAATCTGATCACCCGCCGCCCCAGTCTGGACGCCATCGAGGCCAGCCAGTCGATCAGCCTGGGTGCGCGCAATCAGGCCATTGCCCGCAGTTCGCTCAACCTGCCACTGAGCGACACCCTGGCGCTCAAATTCGCGCTGCACGGCGGTCGCCAGGACGGCTTCGTCGAGAATGACGGTCCCGGCGGCGACTACGGCGATCGCCGCAGCCTCTCCAGCCGGCTGGATCTACGCTGGCTGCCGGACGCCAACTGGACCCTTGATTACACCTTTGATCGCAGCGAGATCGGTTTTTACAACTACAGCTATCAGGCCGTACTGACACCGGAAAGCGACAAGGGTCAGGTCGAACAGATCAAACGCGAGGCCCAGGCCAACAGCCTCTACAGCGAGCAGCGCCTGCGCCGCATGGCCACCGGCGCGCCGCTGGAGGAATCTCTCACCCGCATCGACGGCCATGCCCTCACCCTGCAGCGTGGTTTCGGCGAGTTCGACCTGAAATATCAGATCGCCCGGCGCGAGCTGTTCGAGGCTTTCTATACGGATCTTGGTGGCGGCGCCGGCTCCACCGCCTACCGGCTGGACACCCATGCCTATGACGGCCCCGCCGCCGAAGCGCTACAGGGCGCACCGACGCCGCTGAACATTCCGCTGATCAGACAGCAGCAGTGGTCACATGAACTGCAGGCCCTCGGCAGTGCCTTCAATGGCCGCGTCGATTACGTGCTCGGGCTGTTCTATTTCACCGAATCGGCGGTGGAGGACTGGCAGCCCATCTCGCATCAGTTCAGCGCCACCCTCAACCCTGGCGCCGGCCAGTTTCCGCTGCTGGACGATCCGGCGCGCACCGCCGCCCCGAGGCTGGTGACCTTCACCACCATCTTCAATGAAACCGAGAACGACTCCGGCGCCTTGTTCGGTCAGGCCACCTGGACCCCGGAGATCTGGAGCGAACGCCTGCATCTGACCCTCGGTTACCGGCACTCCGAAGATCGCCGCTTCGCCCGTAAAACCAAGTTCAGCCCCTCCTACGTGGAAGAACAGATCAATGGCGAAGGGGCCGCAACCGAGCTTGCGGTCGGTGGTGGCGACCGTTTCGAAGCGGTTCCCGGTCGCCTGAGCTTTGCCGATGATTCCATTTCTTTCATCACCGAATACGATTACGCCGAAGACATCAATCTCTACGGCAAGTATGTCGAAGCCTACAAAAGCGGCGGCTTCAATATCCGCGACCCGCAGATCGACGGCAACAGCGGCCCGGCCTCGGACGGCAACGACTATGGCTATGGCTTTGCCGATGGCTTCGACAAGGAACTGGTGAAATCCCTGGAGTTCGGCATCAAGAGCGAATGGCTGCAGCGCCGCCTGCGGGTCAATGCCGACGTGTTCTACACCGCCTACGAGGACATGCAGATCAATTTCATCCTCGCCGGCACCATCGTCGACACCAAAACCACCAATGCGGGCCGGGCGCGCATGTGGGGCCTGGAAGCCGACGCCAACTACATCGTCAATTCACAGCTGCGCGTGGATGGCAGTTATGCCTATCTGAATGCGGCCATCACCGAGGTGATCGACGTCAACGGCGCCAATGTCGCCGACCGCCTGCAGTTCAACTCGGCGCCACGGCATTCCCTGGCCCTGAATCTGGATGCCACCGTGCTGCGGCGGGACTGGGGCGAACTGCTCCTGAATCTGGGCTATCAGTACACCCATGATCGCGAGGGCGGCGCCAACGCCGGCAAGCCGGTCGATCTGCGTGCCTATCAACTGCTCAATCTGCGCCTGGGCACCAGCCGCCTGCCGCTGTCCGGCAATACCCTGTTCAGCGCCGCGCTATGGGTTCGCAATGTGCTGGATGAAGTCTATGAGATCAGCGCGATCGACAACCTGCCGCATGCCGACCGGGCGGTGCTCTGGGGCGAGCCGCGCAGCTTTGGCCTGGATCTGCACTTCAGCTTCTGAAGCCGTGTCGCGCAGGCGCTGGCGCCGGCCGGAACAGGTTCATGCAAATGGATGAAGCCGATCCCCGGCAATCTCCGGACACTGGGAACCCTGACACAAGGAAGGATGCCATGGCCGCCGTAATCAAATCCCAATCGACCATCACCCCGCTGCATGAAATCCAGGCCAAAGCACCGCCGGAACGATTCGCGCGCGGCTGGCATTGCCTCGGCCTGGCGGCGGATTACAAGGATGGCAAACCCCATCGCATCGATATTTTCGGCACCCGGATGGTGGTGTTCATGGGCGAGGACGGCGAGCTCAATGCCATGCAGGCCTGGTGCCCGCACATGGGGGCGGATCTGTCCCTGGGCGAGGTTCAGGGCAATTCGCTGGTCTGCAAATTCCACGCCTGGAAATGGAATGGCGATGGCTCCTGCGGCGGCATCCCCTACGCCAAGCGCGTGCCGCCCAAGGCCCGCATCAAGACCTGGCCGACCTGCGAAACCAACAAGTTCCTGTTCGTCTGGAACGACCCCGAAGGGCGTGCGCCGATCGAGGAACAGGCCATCCCGGTCCTGCCCCAGGTGGACTCGGATGAATGGGCCGACTGGTCGGTGGTGAAATGGAAGATCGATATCAATTGCCGCGAACTGATCGATAATATCGCTGACATGGCGCATTTCATCCCGGTGCACAATTCCACCGACGTGGCCTATTTCACCAATATTTTTGAAGGCCATAAAGCAACCCAGATCATGGTCGGCGAAAACGAGCGCCTGGGCGGCAAGGGCAATTACCTCACCACGATCGCGACCTACTACGGCCCGGCCTATCAGATCACCCACATGTTCGGTGAAATGGGCGGCATGCCGGTGGAATCCATCCTGATGAATTCCCACACCCCGATCGATGCCAACAGCTTCGAACTGCGTTTCGGCGTGCTGGTGAAAAAATTCCCCGGCATGACCGACGAGCAGTGCGCCGAGATGGTCAAGGGCTATGTCGATCTGACCAATGTCGCCTTCGGCCAGGATGTCGAGATCTGGCACAACAAGGTGCGGGTCGACAATCCCATGCTCTGCGACGGTGACGGCCCGGTCTACCAGAACCGCGTGTGGTACGAGCAGTTCTATCAGGATGTGGACAGTCTGAATCCCAAACTGAAGGAAAAGCAGGTGGTCGAAATCGACCGCGGCCTGGAGCAGAAGCCGCCAATCGCGCATGCTTTCGAGGCGGAGAACTAAACCCTCATCCGCGCA
>JBFKDQ010000100.1:0-4222 GCA_041619555.1 Oceanococcus sp.
GAGGGCTTGCGGCATATCTACAAACGCCGCGTCATCTACGCCGATGAGGACACCTGGCTGGCGGTCTGGGGTGACAATTGCGATGGCCAGGACAAGCTGTGGCGGGTGGGCATGGTCGGCTATTTCTATTCGCAGGAAGCCCACGCCTTTCATCGCGGGGTGTCGGTCTACCACGACCTGACCTCAAAGAGCTACGAAGCCACCTATCTGACCAACGAGCGGGGTGACGACTGGTGGCGCTTGAACCTGCCGATGTCGCCGCGCGACTTCAGCCCGGACGCCGCCGCCCGCGCCGGCCAGTAACCGTCGTGGTGACCCGCACAGCGGGTCATCCTTGGCGTGGGGGCGTACAATCCGGGCAGGGAGGGGCTGTCCGGCCTGACCGGACGGCATTGGCATTTAGAACCCGGGGAGCACGATGGCCTATCTGCCCAATGACAACAACGACTACGTGTTGATGCTGCGCGCAGTTTTCGATTCACTGCCCGATCCGATTTTCGTCAAGAACAGCGAACATCAGTGGATCTACGGCAATGCGCCGTTCAAGAAGCTGATCCAGTGCGAGGACTTCCTCGGCAAGGATGACCGGATTCTGTTCCCTGAAGAGCAGGTCAAGGTGTTCTGGGGCGAGGACGAAAAGGTCTTCGCGGGTGCCTCCAGCCTGAACGAAGAACAGATCGGCGAGGAACTCTTCGCACTGACCAAGAAGTTCCCCATCAAGCTGCCCGACGGATCTGTCGGTCTGGTGGGCATCATCTTTGATATCTCGACCTACAAGGAGCGCCTAGAACGGCTGGGCGATCTGAAAAAGTTCCTCCCGCAGAATGTCGCGGAACTCATCGTCGAGGATGGCACCGACAGTCTGCTGGAACCGAAGCGGCGGCTAGTCACGGTTTGCGTGATTGATCTCAGGGGCTTCACCGCATTCTCGGAGACTGCCGATCCTGAGGAGGTGGTGGCCATACTCGGTGAGTTCTACACCGAGATGGGCAAGATCGTGGATGATTTCGGCGGTACGGTGGAGCACTTCGCCGGTGACAGCATGACGATCTTCTTCAATGCGCCACTCAAGATTTCCAGCCCGGAAAGTTCTGCCGTGCGGGCGGCATCTGCCATGCGCGAAGGCTTCGAGCCCCTGCGGGAGCGGTGGCTGCGAATGGGGCATGATCTCGGCTTGGGCATGGGGCTGGCCAACGGTTATGCAACGATAGGCGCAATCGGGTTTGAGGGGCGTTGGCAGTACGCGGCGATCGGAGCGGTGACCAACCTGGCGTCGCGGCTTTGCGCGATGGCGGCTCATGGGGAGATTCTGATGTCCCTGCGACTGGCCGACGCCGTCGGCGAAGCGCTGAAGGTGGAGGAGGTCGGCGCGCCCGAGATCAAAGGCTTTCACAAGTCGATCACCGTGGTCCGCATGCTTGGGCTGTCCGAAGGGGACGCTTGATTCCGCTCCCTGCGCGATCGACCTCGAAAAATGGCATTGAGCGCCGCCGGTCCGGTTCGGACTGGCGGCTCGCCCTGGCCTTGCGAACGCAGGTCTGATGCAGACGCGCTGTTGGCTGGAGTCATTTGCGATCCTGCATCGCGACCCATGCTTGGTCGCGATACACAAGCCGGCCGGTCTGCTGGTTCACCGCTCGCCCATCGATACCCGGGAAACCCGCTTTGCCCTGCAGCTGGCGCGTGATGCGCTGGGCCAGCGGGTCTACCCGGTGCATCGGCTGGACAAGGCCACCTCCGGCCTGCTGATCTTCGCGCTCGATCCGGACAGCGCCCGGCAGCTGGCCGGGCAGTTCGCCCGGCGCGAGGTTGCCAAGCGTTATCTCGCGCTGGTCCGTGGTTGGCCTCCGGCACAGGGCTGTATCGACCGAGCACTCCGGCACCAGCCTGATCCACGCGCGGACGGGCCGCGTACGGGCGAGCCGACCAGCAAGTCGGCGCTGACCCGATTCGCCTGCCTCGGCCAGGCCGTGCTGGACCGGCCGCTGGGGCGTTACCCGCAGCAGCGCTACGCCTTGCTCGAGCTGGCGCCCGAAACCGGTCGCAAGCATCAGATCCGCCGCCATCTGAACCATCTGAATCATCCGGTCATCGGTGACGTGAATCACGGCGACCGTCATCACAATCACCTGTTCCACGACTGGCGTGGATACCACCGCCTGTATCTGGCCGCGACCGAGTTGCATCTGCGTCACCCCGACAGCGGGCAGGCCCTGCGCCTTTCGGCCCCGTTGCAGGGCGATTTTCGCGCTACGCTGAACGCCCTGGGGCTGGCGCCGCCACCAGGCGTTGAGCCGCAGTCCAGGCATTCCACGGAGACAGGAACATGAGCAATCTGAGTCAGGCATCCGAGTGGCCCTGCGATATCCAGGCCGGCTGCTCCGCTCTGGAGATGCTGATCCACCCCGTGGCCAGGGACCTGGGCGGCTTTTCGGTGCGTCGCAGCCTGCCGAACCCGCAGCGGCGCATGATCGGGCCCTGGATCTTCTTCGACCACATGGGGCCGGCGGATTTTCCGGCCGGGCAGGGCATCAACGTGCGCCCGCATCCGCATATCGGCCTAGCCACCGTCACCTATCTGTTCGAGGGCGAGATGCTGCACCGGGACTCGCTGGGCAGCGTGCAGCGGATCTGCCCGGGCGATCTGAATCTGATGGTCTGCGGGCGCGGCATCGTCCACTCGGAGCGCCAGCGGCCTGAAGTGCTGGCGCAGCCACAGCGGCTGCACGCGCTGCAGCTGTGGCTGGCCCTGCCGGAGGCTGACGAGGAGATCGAGCCGGCCTTTCACCATTATCCTGCCGCCGAGCTGCCGGCCACCGAAGTGGATGGCGTCGCGCTGCGGGTGATGATGGGCGAGGCCTATGGTTTGCGCTCGCCGGTGCGCAGTTTCGCCGAAACCCTGTATGTGGAGGCCGCTCTGGCGGCCGGGCAGTCCCTGATCTTGCCCGATGCGGCGCAGCGCGGGGTGTACGTGGCTTCTGGAGAACTCCGGATCGGCGACAGCCTGATACCGCAGTACGCCATGGCTGTGCTGTCGGCGGATGCGCGGGTGCAGATCGAAGCCACCACCCGGACACGCATCGCCCTGATTGGCGGCGAGAGCCTGGGTGAGCGTCACATCAACTGGAACTTCGTATCCAGCCGTCGGGCGCGCATTGCCCAGGCCCGCGACGACTGGGCCCAGGGCCGCTTCCCGACCATCCCGGGCGATGACCAGGAATTCATTCCCCTGCCGGACAGCGGCGGGTGAGGGGCCGTGCCGTCAGCGTGGCCCCAGAGGCTCCGCCGTCGCGCTATGCTTGAGCTCAGCCGAATCAGGAGCGTGCGACATGAACAAGCGGGATATCTACATTGAGAAGGCGCAGGCCCAGCTGGATGAGCAGCTGGCCAAGCTGGACCAGCTCAAGGCCCGCATTCGCGGTCAGAGTGCGGATGGCAAGCTGAGGCTGCTGGATCTGCAAAAACAGCTGGACAGCCAGGTCGAGCAGGCGCGCAAGCAGCTGGGCGAGCTGCGTGGCGCGGCCGAGGAGGCTTTCGAAGAGGGCCGCGGCCGGCTGGACAAACTGACCGCTGACATCGGTGCCGCGTTCCGGAAGTTCACCGACTGAAAGCGACGCCGGTCGGTGCCGGCCGCGAGACCGGCATCGGTCGAATCAGTGAATGCGCGGCGCTTCGGCTGGCGGTGACTTGTCCAGCAAGGTCGGCACCGGAGCCTGTTCGATGCTCTGCGGTGCGCCGCCGTCCGGCTCTGACGCCGGTGGGCTGGCGAGAGGCGGCTCATCGGACGGGGGTTGCGATGCGCTGATCGGCGGTTGGTCCTCCATCAGCACATCCTTGAGGCGGGCGATCGCCGTGCCGCTGTCCGCATGACGGGCCGTCAGCTGATTGGCCGCGTCTCTGAGGCGCGATTCCCCTTCGCTGTCCACCTGGGCCTCCATCAGTTCCACCAGCTGGCGGATCGCCGAGGCGGTGGCGGAGCGGATATCTTCGAGGTCGACCTGATCGCTGGCATTTTCCGGCAGCGTGGAAATCTGCTGTTGCAGGTTGCGGATCGTCTGCAGCAATGCCAGTTCGGACGTGACCAGTCCCTCCAGGCGCCGCTCAATCGCTTCCAGGGTTTCGGTCTTCAGGCGCTCCTTGTCACGGGCGCCGCGCCAGGCCTGCGCGATGCGGGCGCTGCGGCTGGAGCGCTGTCGCCAGGTCAGCAGGGCCAGGGGCAGCA
>JBFKDQ010000101.1:0-4107 GCA_041619555.1 Oceanococcus sp.
CCGATGCCCGGCGCGCCCTGAAGCAGCTCGAACCCATGGACTTCGGCGTCACTTTCGCCGTCGGCCAGGGCCTGGAGGCCAAATTCACTCCGGCGGGGCATATTCTGGGCTCGGCCTGCCTGCGTCTGAGCGATGGCCGCAGTGCGATCGGCTTCACCGGCGATCTCGGCCGGCCGAATGACCTCATCATGCGTCCCCCGGCCCCGATCGAAGCGGTCGACTACCTGGTGGTCGAATCAACCTATGGCGACCGCCTGCATGGCGTCAGCGACCCGGTCGCCGATCTGGGCGAGGTGCTGCGACGCACCTCCGCCCGTGGCGGCAGCACCATCGTCCCCGCATTCGCCGTCGGCCGCACCCAGGCCTTGCTGCAGGCGGTCCAGTTGCTCAAGGCCAGCGGCAGCATTCCGGACTTATTGCCGGTCTACCTCAACAGCCCGATGGCCATTGATGTGACCAGACTCTACAGCCAGCATCGCCATGAGCATCGCCTTGACGACACAGCGACCCACCGCATGTGCCATGCCGCCAAATTCATCGACAGCGTGGAGGAATCCAAGGCACTGGACGACAGCAACGGTCCCAAATTGATCATTGCCGGCAGCGGCATGGCCACCGGCGGCCGGGTCGTTCATCATCTGCGTCAGTGCCTGCCGGACCCGCGCAACACCATCTTGTTTACCGGCTACCAGGCCGGCGGCACGCGTGGCGCCCGCCTGATGGGCGGCGCCAGCAGCATCCGCATGTTCGGCGAGGACATTCCGGTGAAAGCCGATATCGTGGCCTTGCACAATCTGTCGGCGCATGCGGACTACCAGGAGATGCTCGGCTGGCTGGAGCAACTGGCCCGGCCGCCACGGACGGTCTTCGTGACTCACGGCGAACCGGAGGCGGCCGATGCGCTGCGCGGCCATATCGAGCACCGCTTTGGCTGGCAGGTCGAGGTGCCTGATTATCGCGACCGCATCGTGCTGCACACGCCGCGCGCCTGAAATCCTGCGAATCAGAACCGCAACACGCCGATGCATGCTGGCGCGACGGCCTAGTCCGAGGCCAGGCAGGCGCCCTGAGTTCAGTCCTGCGCAACCCCACCACGCACGATCAACTGCGGACGGGGCGGTGAATGATAGTCATTCAGATCCAGCTGAAACACCAGATGCTGCTGCCGTGGCTCGACCAATTCGTCCACTCCGAACGCAATCGCGTCCAACGGCCCTCGCAGCCCGTCACGTCGTAGGCGCAGCTTCAGATGCGCGCCGCCAACGATGCGCTGCTCGATCACCTCGAATTGGCCGTCGAACAACGGTTCCTCCCAGGCCTGCCCCCAGGGTCCGCCGGCCTGCAGTGCGCCGATCGTTGCTGGCGCGAAGGCCTCGGCGGGCAGCTCCCCATCGGAAAGCCATTGTGGGTCCAGCAACTCCGGCCGGATCAGCTCCTCGCACAACTGCAGGAAAGCACGCCGAAACGGCCCCAGGGCATGGGGTCTGATCGTCAGACCGGCCGCCATCGCATGCCCGCCGAAGCGCTCGATCAGACCGGGATGCCGCGCATCCAGTAGGGCCAGGGCATCCCGCAGATGAAAGCCGGGGATCGAGCGGGCGGACCCCTTGAGCTCGTCACCGGAATGCGCGAAGGCGATCGCCGGACGATGAAAACGCTCCTTCAGACGTGAGGCCACCAGACCGACTATGCCCTCGTGCCAGCGTACATCGCTCAGGCACAGAGCGGGAGCGGCGGAATCCGCGCCCGCGGCGATTTTTTCGATCGCCAGATCCTGCGAGTCGGTCTGCAGCGCCTGACGGCTCTTGTTGATCTCATCCAGTTCAATGGCCAGCGGCCGCGCCTGCGCCATGGTATCCGCAAGCAGACAGGCGATGCCCCGATCCATATGCTCCAGCCTGCCGGCGGCATTGATGCGTGGACCCAGAGCAAAACCGAGATCACTGGCTTTGAGCTGTGCCGGGACCCGTCCGGCAATCTCAATCAAAGCCTTGATGCCCGGGCGGGCCAGTCCGGCCCGCATCCGGCGCAGACCCTGTTCAACCAGAATCCGGTTGTTCGCATCCAGGGGCACCAGATCGGCCACCGTACCCAAGGCCACCAGGTCCAGATGCCGCGCCATGTTTGGCACGGCGCGCCCGGCAAAAACACCCGCATCGATGAGCTGCTGGCGCACCGCCAGCAACAGATAGAACATCACCCCGACCCCGGCCAGTGCGCGCGATGCGAAGGTTTCGCCGGGCTGATTGGGATTCACGATCGCATCGGCGGCGGGCAGGACTTCGCCGGGCAAATGATGATCGGTGACAACGACCTTGATCCCCGCCTGCTTCAGCCGCGCGATGCCGTCGAGGCTGCTGATGCCGTTGTCCACCGTCAGCACCAGATCCGGCGAGCGCTGCAGCGCGAGTTCGGCCAGCGCTGCGGACAGGCCGTAACCCAGGCGCACGCGATCCGGCACCAGATAGTCGACCTGCCGCGCGCCCAGTTCACGCAAGACCGCAAGCGCCAGGGCGGTTCCGGTCGCGCCATCGGCGTCGTAATCGCCCACCACGAGGATGCGTTGCCCTTGGCGGATGGCTTCCACCACTAGGGCTGCGGCCGGCTCGATCTGCTGCAGGGCGCACCAGGGCAGCAGATCGGCCAGGGGGTAATCGAGATTGTGGCGGGCCAGGCCGCGATGCGAAAGCACTCGCCGCAGCACCGGGTCGGCGATCTGCGCCAGAGGCTCGGCCTGCGGCTGCCGCCGCCGCAGGCGCCGGCGCATCAACCCCGCCATCAGCGCGTGTGGGGCGCAGTTTTGCGCCGCCGGGCCGTCATCTAGAGTGAGCGACTGAGCGCATCCTCGACCGCGGCACGGCTGGCATCCACCGTGAGCGGCTCCGCGGTGGCCTGCTTGATCGCCACGTCCGGATCCTTCAGACCGTGCCCGGTCAGGGTACAGACCACCACGCTACCGGAACGAATTCGGCCACTGCGGATTTCCCGCATCGCACCGGCCACCGACGCGGCCGACGCCGGCTCGCAAAAAATCCCTTCACGTTCCGCCAGCAGTTTCTGGGCGGCCAGGATGTCCGCATCTTCCAGGGCATCAAAATGGCCGCCGGACTCCCGCACCGCGGTTTCGGCGAATGCCCAGCTCTGCGGATTGCCGATGCGGATCGCCGTGGCCACGGTTTCCGGATGGGCCACCGGTGCGCCGGCAATGAACGGCGCCGCGCCAGCCGCCTGAAACCCGCACATGACCGGACGCCGATCCGTCAGCGCGCTGCGCTCGTAGCAGAATTCCGGCGGTGCGATCGGAGCTTCATCAGGCTGCGGCGTAGCCATTTCACGATAGCCCAGCCAGTAGGCGGAAATATTGCCGGCGTTGCCAACCGGCAGACAGTGATAATCGGGCGCCTGACCCAGGGCTTCCACAATCTCGAATGCGGCGGTTTTCTGCCCCTGCAAGCGATAGGGGTTGACCGAGTTGACCACGGTCACGGGCAGGCTTTGCGCGACTTCCTTGACCAGTTGCATGCCATCGTCGAAATTGCCGCGAATCTGAATCACGCTGCAACCATGAATCGCGGTCTGGGAGAATTTCCCCATCGCGATCTTGCCTTCCGGAATCAGCACGAAGGCGGTAATGCCGGCGCGAGCCGCATAGGCGGCTGCGGCGGCCGAGGTGTTGCCGGTGGAGGCGCAGATGATCGCTTTGCTGCCATCGGCCACGGCCTGGGTCACCGCCACCGTCATGCCGCGGTCCTTGAATGAACCGGTGGGATTCAGGCCTTCGTACTTGACGTAGAGATCACCGACAAAACCCAGGTCGCAGGGGATGTTGCGGAGACGGATCAGCGGAGTGGCGCCCTCGCCCAGGCACACCGCCTCGGCATCCGCCGCAATCGGCAGACGGCTGCGATAGCGATCCACCAGCCCGGTATACAAATTGCCGCCGTTCATCACTCTGTTCATTCGCTCAAATGCTCCAGGCGCATCTGCATGATGGGGCCTTGCACCACCTTGCAGTCCGCCAGTTGTTCCACAGCCTGGTTCAGGATCCCCAGGCTGACTTCATGGGTAAGCAGCACCACCACGGCCTGATCACCATGGGCTTCCTTC
>JBFKDQ010000102.1:0-3931 GCA_041619555.1 Oceanococcus sp.
CGGCCGAGCCCGCCCCGATCACGATGAGGTTGCGGTCAAACTTGCCCGGCTTGCGGTGCCCGCGGTAGACCTTCTGCGCTTGCGCGCCGGCCAGAATCTTCTTGGCGATCAATGGAAATATCCCCAGCAGCACGAATGAGCCGATCAGCGCGGGCGACAGCAGCCCGCCCAGGCTGTCGATCTGGCCCAGCTGGGTGCCGGCATTCACGTAGACCAGCGTGCCGGGCAGCATACCGACCTGGCTGACAAAGAAAAACGTCAGCACCCGCATCGGGGTGAGCCCCATCAGCAGATTGATCATGAAAAACGGAAAAACCGGCACCAGGCGCAGGGCGAACAGGTAGAAGGCGCCCTCCTTCTCAACTCCCCGGTTGATTGCCGCCAGATTGCGTCCGAAGCGTCCCTGCACCATGTCCCGCAGCAGGAAGCGTGAGACGAGAAATGCCAGGGTGGCGCCGATGGTGGAGGCAAAGGACACCAGGAGCAGGCCCACGCCAAGGCCGAACAGGGCGCCCCCGGCCAGGGTCATGATCGCGGCGCCCGGCAAGGACAGGGCGGTGACGAGGATGTAGATCAGCAGGTAGATGAGCGCTGTCTGCAACGGCGCCGACGCGTACTGCGCGTCAAACGCGGCCTGCTGGGACTTGAAATAATCCAGGCTGAAATACTGGCCAAGATCGAATGCGAAGAAGGTGGTCACCAGGGCTGCCAGGGTCAGCAGCACCGCCAGGCGCTTGATGTTCATCAGGCTCTCTTGTCGTTGGAATTGCCGTACAGGACCGCGCCACGGGGCAAAGCCTTTCCTGCCCCCTCAACCCAGCGCCAACCAGACTCCCACGCCCAGCAGCAAGGCCCCTGTCACCCGGTTGAGCATGCTCAGGTGGCCACTGCGCGTCAACCAGCCGCGCAGGGCACGGCCGCCCTGCGCGTACAGCAGCAGACAGCTCAGTTCGATCAGCAGGATCAGTCCTACCAGCACGGTCAGTTGGGGCCACAAAGAACGCGCCGGGTCGATGAAAGGCGGCAGCAGAGCGACGCAGAACGCCCAGCCCTTGGGATTCGCCGCCGCCGTGATGAATCCCTGGGCGACCAGCCCGCGCCGCGTGAGCGGCAGGCCACTTGACGTGCCCATCTCCAGTTGTGGCCGCGCTCGCCAGTTGCGCCAGCCCAGCCAGCACAGATACAGCCCGCCGGCCAGCTTGAACGCGGAGAAAAACCCCGGCCAGGCAAGCATGACAGCCGCCACTCCCAGCACCGCGGACACCGAAACCAGCGCCACCCCGAGCAATTCGCCTGCCATCATCCATAGGCTGCGGCGCAGCCCCAGCGTCATGCCCAGCGACAGCGCCAGAGTCATGCACAGGCCCGGGGAGACCGAGGTCAGGAAGAAAGTGGGCACGAAGACGGAGAGCAACGGCCAGCTCAGGGTGTCCAGCATGTCAGGGGTCAGGCGGCGAATGCCGACTGAGACGAATCCTCAATCGGATCGTTCCCCTTCCAGTCGCTTGAGATCCCGGGCGGTGTCCAGGCGCTGCTCACGGCGCAGCGCCGCGGCTTCATAACGCAGCTTTTCCCGTCGCGATTGCGCGAGAATCGGCGGCACCGGACAGGGGCGACCTTCCTCATTCAGAGCGATGAAGGTCAGGTAGGCCGAGAGGATGTGGCGGCGCGCGCCGGTATGGGAGATTTCCGCCTCAACCCGGACCCCGATCTCCATCGAGCTGTTCCAGGCCCGGTTGCAGGCCGCGTGCAGCACCAGGGTATCGGCGTTGGTCGCGGGCGCGATGAAGTGCACAGCATCCACGCCGACGGTGACGCACAGGCGGCGGCTGTGCCGCTCGGCCACGACCACGGCCAGACGGTCCATCTGGGCCATGATCAGGCCACCGAAGACATTGCCCTGCGAGTTCAGATCATTCGGGAAGATCTTGTAAATCTGTTCCGACACCGCCGTATCGGCGACCGGGCGCGGCGCCAGATCACTCATCCGCGCTCCAGATCGCGAAAGGCGGTGCGCAGCTGATACTCATGGCCGTGCAGATAGGCCTCGACCCGGCGCATCCGGCTTTCAATCTTTTCGTAGCGCTCACGCAGTGGGCCGCTGTAGGGCGGCTTCGATGATGCGGCCTCGGGCTGTGCCGCACGCGCCCTGGGCGCGGCTGGCGCCTCCTGCTCCTCATCCAGGGACGGCAGCAGGAAGCAGGCGGCCAGATAGCCCAGCACAACGGGCCAGGTGACCAGCAGCGCCATCAGGGCGACAAGAAATCGAACCGTGCGCACGCGCCAGCCGTAATAGGCGGCGAGGCCCGCGCAGACGCCGCAGACGATCCCGTCGTCGGGCAGGCGATACAGTTCAGACAGATGACGCAGGCGTTTCATGAATGTTTTCTCCATTCGGGTGCATCGGCATCCAGGATGCTTTCAATGGCGTCCAGCCGGTCTTCCAGCTTCTCCGCCAGCTCTTGCAGGTCGGCATGGCTGCCTTTCTGGGCGACTTGCTCCCGCCGTTCCCGTTTCCAGAGCGTGATGTAGTGGAAGATGATCCACAGTGGCATCACGATGACGAAAAACAGGACCAGCGGGACGAAAAGCAGCTCGGTCAAGTCCATGCCCAAACCCCGTCATTTCCGATCATTCGCTGTTCTGTGAATTCTGTTTGCCCCTGACCTTGTCGCGCAGTTGAGCGAGTTCGGCTTCCACCTGATCGCTGGCCTGCAACTCGGCGAAGGCCTGGTCCAGATCATCGCCGCCACCCAGTTCCTGGGCTTCGACCTGAGCTTCCAGGCCCTCGATGCGCTTCTCGAAGGTCTCGAAGCGTAACTTGGCCTCATCCAGGCGGGATTCGTCAAGTTGCTGCTTGGCCTTGAGCCGGGTTCCGGCATTGTCCTTGCGCATGACGAGGCTGCGCTGACGCGCCTTGGCGTCCTTGAGCTTGGCATTGAGCTGGCGCACATCTCCGTCCAGCTTCTTCAGCTGGTCCGCGACCAGTTCCAGCTCTTCCTTCAGCAGTTCCTGCTTCTCGACCAGCTGGCCCTTGTACATCAGGGCGCCACGCGCCAGATCTTCGCGATCCCGGCTGATCGCCAGTTCCGCCTTGGCTTCCCACTCGGCAATGCCGGAGGCCAGCTGACGCAGCTCCCGCTCGATCTCCTTGCGCCGGGCGATGGTCTTGACCGAGGTGGAGCGCACCTCGACCAGCGTGTCCTCCATTTCCTGGATGATGAGCCGGATCAGCTTGGCCGGATCTTCGGCCTTGTCCAGCAGGGCATGAAGATTGGAATTGACGATGTCCGAAAGGCGCGAATACACACCCATGATTGACTCCTTAGGTTCTCAGATTCGGTCGGCAGCCGGGCGCGCATCATAGGCGAGACGCAACTGTTCGACCTGCGGCTTCAAGGACAGACCCCGCGCCATCTCCGCGGCCAGCGCATGACCGACGTCCTGCGGCAGCTGGGCTTCCAGAGCCTGGCGAATGTTCTGCATGGCCTGCACGCCGGACGCGGCAATGCTGGCGGTCAGCTCATGCTGGATGCGATCGCGCGTCTGCTCGTCGCCCGCGGCACCGGCGACGCCTGCGCTCAGCATCGCGATGCTGAAAGTGATGATGGCGGTGGTCTTGTTCATTGCCCTCTCCTGTGGACTGGTTGGCAATGTCCTGGTATCAATTCGCATGCCAGGTCCGTGACGGCTCATAAGCCATTGTTTTATATGCCATCGCAGGATCTGTGCTCTGAATGATTCGCATCGTCTGTGGTGATAATAACCAAAGCTTGGTATTTTTCACCCATGCATCAGAAGCCGCCACCACTGCTGGGTGAATCAGAAGCCTTTCTGGAGGCCGTGGAGGCGGCATCCCGTCTGGCGCCGCTGGACAAGCCCGCGCTGATCATCGGCGAGCGCGGCACAGGCAAGGAACTGTTCGCCGCCC
>JBFKDQ010000103.1:0-3748 GCA_041619555.1 Oceanococcus sp.
CCATGCGTAAGAGCCTGATCCGCCAGCCTATGCCAAGGCGCCGGCTTTGCCTAATCCGTCGCGTCACTGTCGGCCTCCAGAGGCAGGTCCAGTTCGAATTGCGTCCCCTCGCCCGGCTTGCTGCTGACCTGAATGCGCCCGCCCAGGGCCTGGGTGACCAGGTTGTAGGTGACGCTCAGGCCCAGGCCGGTCCCGCCGGCGCCACGGCGTGTGGTGAAGAAGGGGTCAAAAATCTTTTTCAGGTTGTCATCCGACATGCCACGGCCATCGTCGCTGAAGCGCAACAGCAGACGCTCGCCGTGCACCTGACAGGATATCCGCACATGACCGGGCTGGTCCGGAGCGAAAGCGTGAATCTGGGCGTTCTGCAGGAGATTGGTCAGCACCTGTGACAGGGCGCCTGGCATGGAATGCATCTCGATCTCAGGATCGCAGTCCACCTCGATGACGATACTGGTGCGGCGCAGTTGTGGACGCAGGCTGGACAGCAACTCCTCAATGAACTCGGCCAGATGAAAACGCCGTTTCAGGTTGCTGGAGCGATCCACCGCCACCTGCTTGAAACTGCGGATCAGTTCGGCCGCCCGTCCCAGATTGCGCTCCAGGATCACGCCGGCCTCTTCGATCTGAGCCAGAAAGTTCTCCAGCCCGCGGGCATCCAGCTTTTCCTCCTCGTAGAGGCCGCGCAGTTCGCGGGCATTGCCGGACAGATAGGAGGCGGCGGTCACGCAGACCCCGATCGGGGTGTTGATCTCGTGCGACACGCCGGCCACCAGCGAGCCCAGCGAAGCCAGCTTTTCGGACTCGACCAGCTGGGCCTGGGTCAACCGCAGATGCTCCAGCGCCCGGGCCAGCTCCTCCACCTTCAGGGTCAGCTGCTGGTTCAGGGCCTGCAACGCCCGGGCCGCCTCCTTGCGTTCGGTGATGTCACGCATCACGCCGACGAAACCGCGCTCACCCGAGCCGCTGAGCTCGGATACCGCCAGATCGATGGGAAAGACGCTGCCATCCTTGCGCACGGCCTCGACTTCGCGACCGATGCCGATGATCTTGCGTTGGCCCGTACCCAAGTAGTTGTCGATGTAGCCATCGTGCCGGCTATGGTAGGGCTCGGGCATCAGGATTTTGACATTGCGCCCGATCAGCTCATGGCCACGGTAACCGAACATGTGCTCGATGCTGGGATTGACCGCGGTGATGATGCCGGCGGCATCGATGGAAACGATCCCGTCGACCACGGTTTCGACAATGGCCTGGGTGTGCAGGGCATGTCGGCGCAGTTCGGACTGCAGGGCCTGCTGCTCGGACACGTCCTCGGCCACCGTGAGGAAGTAGGGCGCCCGTGCCGCATCGCCGTGCAGACCATGAATGGAGAACTGGACTTCGACCTCGCTGCCGTCCGCCCGCAATCGCCGGCTGAGGCGGCGCGGCACCTGTCGCTGGTGACGGATCTTGCCCAGTTGGGTGGCGAATTCGCCCCGCAGAGCGACGGGCACCAGTTCGGCATAGGGCCGGCCGCAAATCTCCTCGGCGCTGTAACCGTGCAGCACACAGGCGGCTTCATTCCATTCAATGATGCGGGCCTGTTCGTCCAGGGTGGCAATGGCCATGGGTGAACGGCCAATCAGGGCCGTAGCCTGCGCGATGCGCAGACTGGCGTCCAACTCCCCCGCACTCTGCTTGTTCATCGGCAGCCTCATGCTGTGCTGGGCCACGGCCACGCTGATGCAGCCCCGACACTGGGACCGCTGCCAGCATACTGCAGGCTTGGCCTGCCGCCCATGCGCAGGGCGGCGTGTACGGCCCGCTCCCCAGCCGCACCATTCGGCTCCCGCGGATGTGAAGCGGGCGTGAACAGCCCGGCCACCCGACGTCGCGTCCCGGTGGCGCCTGTCCTACACTCGCTCGAACGACACAGGAGACCGGTATGAAGCAGATATGGATACCGCGCGCGGGCGAACCGGAAGTGCTGGAGCTTCGCGAGGCGCCGGATCCGGCGCCCGCACCCGGACAGCTGCGCATCCGCGTGGCCTATGCGGGGATCAATTTCGCCGACATCATGGGCCGGCTGGGCATCTATCCTGATCTGCCGCCCATGCCGGTTGTGGTCGGCTACGAGGTCAGCGGCACGGTGGATGCGGTGGGCGACGGCGTCGCACCGGACTGGGTGGGACGCGAGGTGCTGGCCATGTGCCGCTTCGGCGGCTACAGCGATGTGGTCTGCCTGCCGGAGAATCAGGTCCACCCGCTGCCCCCGGGCATGAGCCTGGAGGAAGGCGCCGCCCTGCCGGTGAACTATCTGACCGCCTACGCCCTGATCGAGGCCATGGGTTCGCTGAAGGACTACGAAACCGTGCTGGTCCACAGCGTGGGCGGCGGGGTTGGCATTGCCGCCACCCAGCTGGCCAAGCGCATCGGCGCGCGGGTGATCGGCACCGCCTCCAGCGGCAAGCACGAACGCCTCAAGGCCATGGGGGTGGATGAGTGCATCGACTACCGCAGCGAAAACTTCGCCCAGAGAACCCTGGAGCTGACCGACGGTCGCGGAGTGGAGCTGATTCTCGACGCGGTGGGCGGGCGCTCCTTTACCCAGGGCTTTGATGTGCTTGCGCCCAGCGGCCGGCTTGGCATGTTCGGCATGTCCAGCGCCGCCACCGGCACCTCGCGCAACCTGCTTTCGGTGGCCCGCAGCATCGGCGCCATGCCCTGGATGAAGTTCAATCCCATGGCGCTGATGAACGAGAACAAGGCGGTCTTCGGCGTCAACATGGGGCATCTCTGGGATGAGGTCGAGATGGTCAATCGCTGGATGCTGGCCCTGCTGCAATACCACCGGGACGGCGCCATCAAGCCCCACGTCGACCGCAGCTTCAGCTTTGCCGAAGCCGCGGCCGCCCACCGTTACATCCAGGAACGGCGCAATTTCGGCAAGGTGCTGCTCAAGCCCTGAGCAGGCGTACAATCAGACAGCGAGTCATACTCAAGGAGCGCGGCATGGACGACGAACTGCATGATCTGCATATCGAGATTGACGGGGTCGACGAGCCGCTGAAGCTGCATGGCGGCTTCGACGGCTATCCTGACCCGTACCAGGCCCTGGCCAAGGCCGGCCTGTTCAAGGGGCGCTGCAAGGGCCGCATCGTGGTGGGCAAGGCCCATCTGGCCATCGCGTTTGAAAGCGAACCGGTCAGACGCCAGGACATCTGAGCCGGTTGCGCCTCCGCCCTATTTTTCCGAATTCAGGATATTGAATTCGACCCGGCGGTTCTCGGCCCGGCCTTCCGGGGTCTTGTTGGTGGTCACCGGCCGTGACTCGCCGTAACCCCTGGCGCGCAGGCGGTCGCTGCTGATGCCCTGCTGCGAGAGATAGATCACCACCGTGCTGGCCCGGCGCTGGGACAGCTTGAGGTTGTATGCCTCCGAGCCGGTCGCATCGGTGTGGCCGGCGATCTCCACCTCGAGCTTGGGATTCGCGACCAGGGTCTTGACCGCCTTGTCCAGGATGATCATGGACTCGGGCAACAGCTCGGCGGAATCCAGCTTGAAATTGACCCCGTGCAGCACCACCGGCTTCTTTGGCGGGCAACCCACCTCGTTGACCGGGGTGCCGGGCGGTGTGCCAGGACACAGATCGATGTCATTGATGACCCCGTCCCGATCGGAATCCAGGACCACCGGCGCCGCGGCCACCTTCACCAGCGGCGCCGTTGGACCTGCATGCGGGCACAGCTGGCGGCGGCTACCGGGC
>JBFKDQ010000104.1:0-3747 GCA_041619555.1 Oceanococcus sp.
AGTACTGTTTTCATCTTACTGATCCCTCAACTCCGCACGGAGACCGTCAGAGGTATGTGCAAGGATTTTTCCGTGGAGCCGTATTTGACCCGCGCCACGAGCTGCCCTCCAGCTTCCTTGATGCCCACCAGGGGCAAACTCAACACATTGACACCCGCCTGCAAGGTCCCGCTCCAGGCGAACTCGCGCAGATTGGGCTGATCTTCCAGGGCGACGTTGTCCGGCAGGCGGACTTCGAACTCCACATGCTCAAAGTCATGGGGGGCATCGATCTTGAGGGCCACCATCTGGGCCACGCCCAGCGGGACGCTGACCGCCACCTGCCCGGCAACCTCAGTTTCGGCGCTGCCGCGCCCCAGCATGAATGCAATGCCGCAGACCATCAGGACGGACGCCGCTATGGCACTGACCCGGCCCATCCGCCGCAGCCTACTCAGGCGTGTTGCCTCCTGCTCCACGCCCCGCGCATGACGCAGGGCGCGCGCAGGAAACCCTTCCGGCATCGGCGGCACCGGCAAATCCCGCAGGCTGCGCTGCAAATGTTGCTCGCGCACCTGAACGGAGCCGCAGCCACGGCAACTGGACAGATGCGACTGCACATAGCCGTCGATCGCGGGGCTGAGCTCCCCACGAATCAGTTCCGGCAGCAAATTCTGTATCTCTACGCAGTGCATCGTCGTGATCATCTTGCTCTCACCGACTGACACGCTTTTCCACCGGAAAAGGTTCCACTGATTTCTGGGCCGTGAGCAATTTTCTCAAACGGGCGCGCGCCCTGTGAACCCGGGACTTCAAGGTGCCCAGCGGCACCTCCAGAATGGTCTCCAGTTCCACCAGCGTGTAGCCCTCGACATCGTGCATCAGGATCAGGGTCCTGTGCTCTTCGCTGAGCTGATCCAGGGCCTCCTGCACATCACTGACTTCGGTACGCATCTGCAGGTAGTCTTCCGGACTGAGCTGATCGCCCTCCCGATCCAGATCCTGATCCTCGCCCAGTTCCGACTCGTTCAGCGGCTCCAGGCGCCGGCGGCGCCACTTGTCCACGAACATGCGATACAGCACCCGACTGACCCAGGGCCGTACCTGTTCGATCTGCTCCAGCTCGTGCCGGCGGGGGTACAGCTTGACCAGCACCTCCTGAACCAGTTCCTCGGCGTCCAGGGGGTCATTGGTGAGCCGACAGGCCAGGCGGAACAGCGGCTCGATATGCGGCGAGATGCGCTGCTCGAAGTCGCTCTTCGGGGTGGCCTTGGCCCAGAAGCTGAGAATCGCCGTCATAATGCCTGTGGTTCCGCCGCGCGGAATGCCTGGATATCGGCGCTAGTGTGCAGCAAAAATCCGGCCAAAACGATCCTCCTGCCCCGCTTCGGGCGCGTCGCACCCGCGAATCAGGCTCCAGCATGCCCACCCGCCGGTGAATTCTTGGTCAACGCACGGCGTCGACCGGCCGCAGGGGGCTCAGAGCTGGCCGAGGATGCTCTCGGCCGAGGACACGGTGATGCCGCCACCAGGCTCGACCGCCAGGTGACTGATTGTGCCGTCCTCGATAATCATGGCGAAACGCTGGCTGCGCGTGCCCATGCCAAAAGCGCTGGCGTCCAGTTCCAGGCCCAGCGCCCGCGTCAACGCGGCATTGCCATCAGCCACCATGGTGATGGCGGAGGCATTCTGGTTCTCACCCCAGGCATGCATGACGAAGGCATCATTGACCGACATGCAGGCGATGCGATCCACCCCCTTGGCCAGGATGTCATCGGCATGGACCACGAAACCCGGCATGTGGGTGTTCGAGCAGCCGGGCGTGAACGCCCCCGGCACTGCGAACAGCACGACCTTGCCCTGGCCCAGCAGCGCCGCGCTCTGCACCGATTCGGGGCCTTTTGCACCCATGATGTGCACGGCCACATCCGGCAGCTTGTCACCGACCTGAATTGTCATCGTCCTCGCCTCCAAAATGCCACGCCCGGCCCCGATCGGACCCGGCGCCACTAAGTGTCATGCCACTCCGACAGCAGATCCCTCACCACAGGCTCCAGGCGGGTCAGGCCCGCCCGGCGACCCAGATCGATGGCCTCCTCGGGGGTGCTGCCATCCAGCCACGCCGCCAGCGCAAGCAGTGCGCCAACCCGATTGCTGCTGGCGCAGTGTACCAGCACCTTGTGCTGGGCATGGCCCGCCATCCAGCGATTCAGACGCCGGGCATTGTCACGACTCAGATCCGCAGGTGACGCCACTGGCAGATGCAGGTAATCCATGCCCAGTTCGGCCATCAGGGCCGCCTCGTCCCACTCCATCTCCTCCTCAGGGCGCAAGTTGGCCACGGCGGTGAAACCTTGCGCCGCGGCCTCACGGAAACCCTGGGGGTCGGGCTGGCCGGCACAGACCAGATTGGCACTGGGCTCGAAGATATAGGGCGTATTCAGGGACAGCGACATGGAAAGCTTCCTGCTCAGGTGGGGGTGATGGCCAGATCCTCATCGGGATCATGCCCGGCATCAGGCTGGCGACGATACCAGGCGACACCGGCCTCATCGAGATGGCGGCTGATCATGCGCCGCCCGATCAGACAGTTCAGATGAGCCAGCGTTTCACCGGTGGCCAGCATCACGTGCGGGCCCTCGATGCTGCGCCGGAACAGCACGGAAAAACAGTCCACTGCACGGCGCGGCTCGGACAGATGATCGAACAGGCGCTCCAGCGCCCGTTCGTGCGAGCGCAAGAGTTGGGTCAGACGAGCGTGCAGGCCGTAGAACGGCTCCTGATGCGCCGGCAAGACCAGCACGTCGTTGGGAATCAGTTCGCGCAATCGGTGACAGGAGGCCAGCCACTCGCTCAGCGGATCGCCCGCGGGCTCGGTCGGGAACAGGCTCACGTTCGAGGAGATGCGCGGAATCACCTGATCACCTGAAATCATCAGCTTCAGCGCCGGACAATAGAGGCAGACATGCTCCGGCGAATGGCCCATGCCGACCACGATCTGCCAGTAACGGCCATCGATCTGGATCGTCTGGCCGTCGGCCACACGACGGTAATGGGCCGGCAGTTCGGCGATGTGACGACCGAATTCGCCGAAGCGGGCACGATAGCGCGCCAGCATGTCCTCGCTGTAGCCCGCCTCGCGATAGAAATCGACCCCGACCTGAGGCGCCGGATTGCCGGTGTCCGCGACGAGATTCCGGCACATCAGGAACTCGGTGCGCGACATCCACAAATCGCAGCCGAAGCGATCGGCCAGCCAGCCCGCCAGCCCGACATGATCGGGATGCATGTGAGTGACAATCACCCGACGGATCTGCCGGCCACCCATGACACCTTCGAACAGGCTCTCCCAGACCTGGCGTGAGGCCGCATCGCCCATGCCCGTATCCACGACGGTCCAGGCGTCGCCATCCTCCAGCAGCCACAGATTGATCCGGTTCGGGCTGAACGGCAGCGGCATGTGTAGCCACCAGACCCCGTCTGCCACCTGCTGCAGCGCGCCCGGGGCAGGCGCCTGATTGCAACCCCAGGGATAGGTCAAACCTTTGACGGTCTGGCGCTGGCTGGTCTCGGAGGCAAGGGTGACGGAACTGCGCATCCCGCGAAATTAACCGACGGCGCCACGATTTCCAAGCCGGTGCGAAATGCCGGCAACTGACAATGGTCCGCAACTTGCCTCGGATGATGCAGTGCAACCACACCTGCAGGACGCCCCGGCACCAACACCATGGATTTCGCAACCCTGATCGGCCTGATCGTCGGCACCGC
>JBFKDQ010000105.1:0-3549 GCA_041619555.1 Oceanococcus sp.
CGGGCGCCATTGGCCATGATCAGGGCCGGATACGCGCCTTCGAGCGAACCGCGCGACACGATGATGGATACTTTTTTGATGCCGTCACTCATTGCTCATCTCCTGGGTCAGATGCAGCCGTGTGGCTTGGGGATGCCGGCAATCAGCGAGGCCAGCTTGGCCGGTCCCTTGGGGAACAGGGCATACAGCTGCTTGACCGGGACGCCCGAGAGCTTGGACAGGGCGCGGACATTGAGGCCGTCGCCGTTTTCCTCGAACTGCTTGCGCTGAAAGCGGATCAGCTGCATGTGTTCCTGGCTGAGCGTTTCGATCCCGACCGTGGCAGCAATCTCCGGCGCCATCTCTTCTTTCCATTGGCCGGGCTCGGTGAAGAAGCCCTGCTCGTTGATGTCGACCAGGGTGTCGGCATAGCGCGTTTGTGGCATGTTGCGGTTCTCCTCAGTTTGTCGTGGCCGGTTCCGGGAAGCGTTTGCCTGACCGGGGCATGTCGGTCGGGATGCCTGGCATGTGGTGGCCGGGCAGCAGCATGTTCCAGTACATGGGTTGGAACATCAGCTTGCCCAGGTGATTGAGGCGCGATTCTTTCAACAAGGGCATCGGTCCGCCGGCGAAGGGGAAACGGCCGGGCAGTGGCTCGGTTTCATAGTTGAAATCGATCAGCAGGGCCTTGTGAAAGCCGGTTTCCACGAAGCAATTGGTATGGCCATCGAAGGACCCGCGCAGCGGTTCTCCGGCCAGGTGTGCGCCGATGTTGTCGATGAGGATGTCTGCCTCGAAGTGGGTGACCGAACCCGCCTTGGAGGTCGGCAGGCTGGCGGCATCACCGATCGCGAAGATGTCCGGATAGGCTTTGCTCTGCATGCTGTGGGTGTCCACGGCGATGAAATCCAGAGCATCCGCCAGGCCGGGCGCGCCCGCGGCGAATGCCGGACCGCCGTGCAAGGGCACGGTGACCAGCAGGTCGAAATCCAGCTCACGTTCATCCCAACTGCGCAGTTTGCCCTCGGCGCCCCGCACCTCGCCGGTATTGAACTCGGTGACCACGTGGATGTTCTTCTCGGTCATCAACTGGCCGAGGTGGCGGGCGGCCACCGGCTTGGTGAATACCGCATCCAGTGAGGTGACGAAGCTCAGATCGACCTGATCGCGGATGCCTCGCTGGGTGAAATACCAGTCGGCGAGGAACGCAAACTCCAGCGGCGCCACCGGGCACTTGATGGGCAGTTCGGTGAGGTTGACGAGAACCTTGCCGCCGGCAAAGCTCCTGAGTTTGTCGGCCAGCGCGCTGGCGCCCTCCAGGGTGTAGAAGTCGAACACGCTTTCACGCCAGCCCGGACCGGTCAAACCTTCGGTTTCCTCGAACAGCAGGCGCGCGCCGGTGGCGATGAGCAGCAGGTCGTAGCGTAGGGTGGCGCCATTGCCAAGGCTGACCGACTTGTTTTCAGCGTCCAGCGACTCGACCCGGCTCTGGATGTATTCGATGCCCTGGTGCAATTGCTTGCCGCGCGGCCTGACGATGTCGTCGGGCTGATAGATGCCGAAAGGCACGAACAGCAGCCCTGGCTGGTAGATGTGCAGGTCGTTCTCGTCGACGATGGTGATGCGGACCGCATCCCTGGCGAAGCGCTTGCGCAGGCGATTCGCCATGATGGTGCCGCCGGTGCCCGCGCCCAAGATGACGATCGAAGTGCTCATTGCCGTGTTCCTGTCCTGATCGATGCCGGGAGTCCGGGTCGCTTGGACCCGGAGATCTCCCCTGAGCGAGCAGGCTAGGCCGGGGCATGCATGGCGATATTGATGCAGGTCAAGCCGGCGCACGATCCGATTTCGGCGATGCGGAAATCAGGTGGCGCGCCAGCCGGCACCTTGGCGCAGGGACGCGGTGTCAGGCGGCGAAGCGCTGCTGCAGGTAGCTGAAGAAAGCCCGCAGCGCCATCGCCTCACCACCGCGGGGGCGGCCGGGGAGTTGCTCGGTGTTCCAGGCCATCACGTCCATGTGCAGCCAGTCACGTTGATCGCCGACGAAATCCTGCAGGAACAAAGCGGCGGTAATGGCGCCGCCGTAGCCACCGGATGCGCTGTTCACCAGATCGGCGAGATCGCTTTTCAGCCAGCGCTTGTAGGGCGTATGCAGGGGCAGCGGCCAGAGCGGGTCCTTGTTGGTGTCCGCGCACTGCTGCAGGGCCTGGGCGGTGGCGGGTCGGTTGGCGAAGATCGCCGGCACATCCGGGCCGAGCGCCACGCGGGCGGCGCCGGTCAGCGTAGCCATGTCGATCAGCAATTCCGGTTCTTCGCTGATTGCCTCGCTCAGGGCGTCGCAAAGCACCAGGCGACCTTCGGCGTCGGTGTTGTCGATTTCAATCGTCGTGCCGCTGCGGCTGGTCAGCACATCCCCCGGGCGAAATGCATCCCCGGAGACGGCATTTTCCACCGCCGGCACCAGCACCCGCAGGCGCACCGGCAGGCCGCTGCGCATGATCATTTCGGCCAGTCCCAGCACATGGGCGGCGCCCCCCATGTCCTTCTTCATCAAGCGCATGCCGCTGGCCGGTTTCAGATCCAGACCGCCGCTATCGAAACACACGCCCTTGCCCACCAGGGTCAGGCGGGGCGCATCGAGCTCGCCCCAGCGCAGATCTAGCAGACGTGGGGCATGAGCGCTGGCGCGTCCCACCGCATGGATCACCGGATAGTTCTGGTGCAGCAGATCGGTGCCGACAATTTCGCAGAATTCGCCATTGTGGCTTGCGGCCAACTGCTTCATGTTTTCCGCCAAGTGCTGCGGCATCATGTCGGCCGCCGGCGTGTTCACCAGATCGCGGGTGCGAAAGATGCCGGCGGCGACGGCCTTGATCCAGTCCAGGTCGCAGCCCGGGTCAGCCACAAGCCGGGCCTGCGCTGTGGCGCCTGCAGACCGGTAACGGCGAAAACGGTACTGGCCGAGCAGCCAGCCCAGGCTGAGGTCACGCAAGCGTTCGGCAGGCCAGCTCTCATCCAGTTGGTAGGCGCCGGCGGGCAAGGTATCGGACAGGCCGGCGCATGCCCACAGGTCGATGCTTTCGGCCACGCCAACCAACACGCGGGCGAGTCTGCCTGCGGTGTCGGGCAGCAGGCAATGGCTGCCGGGTTCGGCCGTAAAGCCGCAGCTGGCAAGCCAGTTGCGCTGGACGGCGGAAGCTTCGCTCGCCAGGGCGGGCAGGGCGCTGGCATGGACCGCGCTGATCGCGATGGCGGGCGTGTTCGGAGTTTCAATCAAGTGTGGGTGCATGGCTCAGTTCAATGGTCTGGGTGCAGGCCAGGCGGTGCAATAAAACGGCCATGGCGGAGGAAATGAATGGTGTGGCGGATCACATGGCGGCTGCGCATCATCAGCGGGTGGGTGACCGGCAGGACGATGAAATCACGCATGCCATCGAGACGCGCGCGTTGGGTTGACACCTTGCCGTCGTCCTCCCCGGGGATCAGCAGGGAGAGAAGTGGATTGATGCTGCGCCGCCCGGCGATGACGCCGAGTTCGAAGCGCGCCGGACCCAGTGTCTGTGGCAGGGC